>DATJNW010000143.1:0-128712 GCA_035507655.1 Bryobacteraceae bacterium
GAAACCACCACGTTGGTCGACGTTCTACCCGCGATCTCCCACGGCACCACCACGTTGATCTGCGTCGGCGAAACGTAAGTCGGCGTTCCCGCAATTCCGTCGAACAGCACCTGCACGCCCGCCAGCGTCGAGCTGACCGTCTGGTTGGCATTCACCGTGAACGACGTCCCTGTCGCCGGCGTCGCCGGACCCAGATTGGTCCCCTGGATCGCGATCAATTCGCCCGGCGCGATGGGACCATATCCGCCACTGACCGCGCTGGTCGAAATGGTCGACGGCATGGGCGCGGCGGCTGCCGTGATATTCAACGTCACCGGGACCGTAACCGGAGCGATCGGGGCCGACGACGAACTGCTCGTCGGAGTGATCGTGATGGAGCCGGTCAGGGCGGCGCCCGCGGCCGTTCCCGCTGGAAGATTGGCCGGATTCACTGAAATCCCGACACCCTGCGCGCCGAACGACGCGGTGGAGCCGCTGGTCGGGTTCGCGACGAGCCATCCGCCGGTGCTGCTTGTGGCGATTGAGACATTCACCGGCCCGCCCGTGCTGGTGATAGTAACCGTTTGCCCCACCGGAGCCGTTCCGCCGAGCTGATAGGTAAACGTTAGCGAGGACGGACTCGCAGTCACCGTCTGTGCCGGACCGACGACCAACTGCACCGGAATGCTCGCCGACGGCGTCTCCGCGTTCTGGAAAGTGATGTTGATCACGCCCGGATAGGTCGCCTGCGGCAGCGAATTCGTGTTCACCGAAACGGAAATACTGCCCGCGCTGGTGTTACCGGAAATCGGGGTGACCGTCAGCCAGTTGAAATTCGACGAAGCCGACGCGACGAAGGTGGTGTTCCCTCCGCTCACCGTGAAATTCAGCTTCTGGGCCGCCGGCGCCGGACCGCCCTGCGCCTGGTTGAACGTCAAACTCTGCGGGGTCACCGCGACCTGCACGTTCGAGGTCACCACCAGCGTCAGATTAAAGGTCACCGATGACGGCAACCCGGTGGAGGAAATCGTCACCGACGCCGGATAAACTCCCGGCGCGGTAATGCATCCCGGCACAATCTGCACATTCAGCGAAGTCGGCGACGCGCCGCTGGTCCCTCCCGTTACCGGACCCGCCGTCAGCCATCCGCAGGGCGCGCTGGTGTAATTCACGCTATAGGCAACGGCCGATCCGTCCGTGCTTCCCATGGCGATCTGGTGCTGGATCACGTTGTCATTTCCGAGCGCAACCGTGTCGTATCCGAAATACTGCGGCAGACTGATCGTCAGCAGCGGCGTGCTCGCGGCGCTTACGAACAGGGTCACCTGAACGTCGGTTTCCGTGGGTCCGTTCAACCCGGTATAAGCCAGATGCACCGTGCCCGTGCAGGTTCCCGGCGTCATGCCGGTGGTGTTCACGCCGACGATCACGGTGGTGGGCGTTTCGAGCGTGGAACCCTGCGCAATCGCGCTCAACCAGTTCCCCGTTCCGCAATTCGACGCGCCACTTTCGGTCGCCGTAATGGTGAACCCGACGTTCTGACCCGAGGGGAAGACCTGCACCGTCTGCGCGGCCGGCTGCGATTGTCCCGTTTCGTAGCTGAAAACGAGCTGGCTGGGCGCGGCGATCAGCGTCGATCCCGCGCCCACCGTCAGCGTCACCGGAATGGTGATCGAATACTGGTCGCCGTTGGTCGGCGCGATGGTCACCGTTCCCGGATAAGTCCCGATGGCCAGCGTACTCAGCACCGCCTGGCTCACGCCCACGGACACGACATCATTCGCCGTTCCCGTCGCGCCGCCGGAAGGTGAAACCGTCAACCATGCCGGACTCGATGCCGCCGTCGAGATGTAATTGAGCGTGATGTTCGAATTGGTGCTGCTCACCGTGATGCCCTGCACCGGCGGAGCCGACCCTCCGAAGGCTGCGCTGAAGGCAAGCTGCGTCGAGGTCACCGTCAGGAACGGATTGTCGCTCACCAGCAGGTTCACCGTCACCGCCGTATTGCCGATGTTCAGCGTGGCCGTGTACGGTCCCGGCGTCAGCATTACCGGCGACGTCGGCGTTACCGAAACCGTCAAGGTCGCCGGAGCGTTGCTGCTGGCCGACGACGTAATCGGCGTCTCGTGCAGCCAGCTCGACCCGGCCGATTGCGTCACGTTGAACGGCACCGCGCCTCCGCTCGAGCTGATCGTCACCTGCTGCGCCGCGGGAATCGCCGTCCCGGCCGTGTAATAAAAATTCAGCACCGCCGGCAATGCCGTCAGCGTCGCGTTGGGGGTCACGGTCAGCGTCACGGCGATGGTCACCGAATCGCTGGTGGTGGTGCTTTGCACCAGAATCTCGCCGGTGTAGGTGCCCGCGGAGAGATTCGTCGCGTTCACCGCGACGTTCATCGGACTTCCGCTGGTGGTTCCGCTGGCGCGATCCACCAGCAGCCACGAATCGGCCGGCGTCGGAAGGATGTTGTAGGTGAGCGACGCTGCGCTGCTCAGAATCGTCACCTGGCAGGTTCCCGGCGAATTCTGCACCGCGCAGGTCGAGGTGGCCGCGCTCTGCCCCGCCTGTGCCGTAAAGCTCAACGACACCGGCAACGCCGCAAGCGCTGACGTCCCGGTAATGGTCGCATCCACCACCACCGTCTGCGCCGAGGCCGCATTGTTTTCCGGCGCGACCGTGAAGCTTCCCGCGACGGTCCCGGTCGGGAGCGAGGTCGCGTTCACGCTGACCACCAGCGTTCCCGGCGTCGACGCGATCACCCCCGGCGTCACCAGCAGCCAGGACGAATACTGCTGCGGCACCGTGACGATCAGCGTGTTGCCGTTATTCGGCGGGGTGCTGACGTTCAGCGTCTGGGCTCCGCTCAGCGCGCCCGCCGCGACGGTAAACGTCAGCGGTCCGCTCAACGCCTGTCCGCCCGCTGTGATTGTGACGCTTTGGGCTCGCGCTGTGTCGGAAGAACCCAATACCGCCGCGCACAGCAAAACCCCTGCCTGCACGAACCGCCGATTCCGTTTGTCCATCATCTCTTTTCCTCTCATCACGTCAATCTCGAAAGCGCTCTCGCCGCACGGCGTCGTTCTCGCTGTTTGCGCCTTTTGCCGGGAGTGTAACCGATGCCGGAACTGCAATCGGCTCGCCTAACGTTTCGAGAAGAAAAAGAAGACCAAAAAAAGCGGGGAGCAGGAGAGGGCGATCAGCCCTTCCCCGCTCCCCATCGTTTGGACGGTGTTGCTGCTACATGAATCGAAGGTTAATGTCCGCCGCTGGTTCCGCTGGAGCCACTCGCTCCGCTTGCTCCGCTGGCGCCACTGGGCGATGTGACGGTCAGCGTCACGGGTACGCTGAATGCCGTCGGCAGGCTCGAACTCGACACACTGCCGCTGGCGCTGGTGGTCGCACCCGAGCTGATGGTGATGGTTCCGCTGTAAGTTCCCGGCGCGAGCGACGAGGAATCGATCAACACCGTAAGTGTGTTGGGAGTGGTCGCGCTATTCGGTGCGACAAACAGCCACCCCGTGCTGCCGCCGTTCATGGCGGTCGCCAGGAAGCTGAGAGCCGTCGAATTATCGGTGCTGGTGATAGAGATCTGACGCGTGATCGTCGTGCACACACTGGTCGCGCCCGACGCTCCCGACGTGCCGCTCGTTCCCGACGTGCCGCTCGTTCCCGAAGCGCCGCTCGTTCCCGAAGCACCGCTCGTTCCCGAAGCACCGCTCGCCCCCGAAGCGCCGCTCGTTCCCGAAGCACCACTCGTTCCCGCCGTGCCGCTCGTTCCCGAAGCACCACTCGTTCCCGACGTGCCGCCCGTTCCCGATGTGCCGCTGGTTCCGGAGGAACCCGAAACGCCGCTGATCGTCGGAATGCACTCGGCGACTCTTTCCACACCGAAATTAATCGGCATGCTGATCCGCAACTCCGGCGAGGCGCTGACCGCGACGATCACCGGAATCTGAAGCGTGGTCGAAGTGCCCGTCGTGCCGCTGGTACCCGACACGCCGCTCACTCCGGAGGCGCCGGAAACGCCGGAGGCGCCGCTCGCTCCCGAAGCTCCCGCAACATTCACGATGATGCTGCCCGAGCATACACCGGTCGTCATCCCGGTGGCATTTACGCTGACCGTGAGAACGGCAGGAGTGGTCGCCGTGCCGCTCGCACCCGATGCCCCACTGGCGCCGGACGTTCCGCTGACACCCGAAGTTCCGCTGACGCCCGAAGTTCCGCTGACACCCGAAGTGCCGCTGACACCCGAAGTGCCGCTGACGCCCGAAGCGCCGCTGACACCCGAAGTTCCGACAACACCCGAAGTGCCGCTGACACCCGAAGCGCCGCTGACACCCGAAGTGCCGCTGGCACCCGAAGTTCCGCTGACACCCGACGTGCCGCTGACTCCCGAAGCGCCGCTGACGCCTGAAGCGCCGCTGACGCCTGAAGCGCCGCTGACGCCCGAAGTTCCGCTGACACCCGAAGTGCCGCTGACTCCCGAAGCGCCGCTGACGCCTGAAGCGCCGCTGACGCCTGAAGCGCCGCTGACACCCGAAGTTCCGCTAACGCCCGAAGTCCCGCTGACGCCCGAAACTCCAACAACGCCCGTTGCGCCGGAAGCGCCGGAAGCGCCCGACGTGCTGGCCGTCACACTAAGCCAGTTCGACGGACAATTCGACGTCGTCGTGGTGAACGTGCTGAAGGTAAACGTGCTCACCGACATGTTGGAGGTATTAATTTCCACCAGTTGCGATGACGGAGGCGCCTGACTGGTCTGATAGCTGAACAGCAGTGCCGGTGGCCCCGCGGTCAGCAGCGTCTGCGTCGTGCCGACCGTGAAGGTCACCGTCACGGTTAGCGTATAGTTGTCGCCATTGTTCGGCCGCACGGTCACCAGTCCGGTGTAGGTTCCCGCAGCCAGGCTCCCCGAACTGACGTTCACCGTGATCATCGCCGGCGAGGCGGTTCCCGAAGCTGTCGCCGTAATCCAGTCCGCGCTGGTATTCACCGTAAACGGCACGGTGTTACCGCTTCCCACCGTGCTCACCTGGACATCCTGCGAGGTGACGCTCGTCGTTCCACCCGCCTGGCCCGTGAAGTTCAGCGCCGTGGGCGATACGCTCAGCACCGGATTCGTGGTTACCACCAGAGTGACCGGAATCGCCGTCACGCTTCCGCCGGAAACCATAACCGATAATGTGGTCGAATAGGTTCCCACCGTCATCGTCGACGGATTCACCGTCACCGTGATCGTTGACCCGGCGGTTCCTGACGTACCGCTGGTTCCGGAAGCGCCCGAAGTGCCGCTGGTACCCGAAACTCCAGAGGCGCCACCGATCCCGGAAGTTCCCGAAGCGCCGCTGACACCCGAAGTTCCTGAAGTTCCCGAAGTGCCGGAAACGCCCGAAGTGCCTGACGCCCCGCTCACACCGGAAGCGCCGCTCGCGCCCGACGTTCCCGACGTCCCCGAAGTTCCCGAAGCTCCCGAAGTCCCTGAAGCCCCGATCGTCCCGCTAGACGGCGTCACCGTCAGCCACGAGACCGACGGGCTCACCACCGTTGAAAATGTCTGTCCGCTCGCACCCATCACCGTGAGCGTCTGGGTCAAACTCGTCGACGTCGTGCTCGACCCCACCTGGTAAACGAACGGCTCCAGCGTTGTCGGCGTGACGGTCACGCCGCTCACCGCGGCTCCCACCGTCAGCTCCACCGCGATGCCGATCGAATCCGGCGTACCCGTGCTCATCACCTGGATCTCGCCGAAATACGTCCCCGCCGACAATGACGATGGGTTCACCCCCACCAGCAGCGTCGCCGTACCGCCAGCCGACACGCTTCCGCTCGAGGTGAACGGAATCAGCCAGTTGTTGCCGCTTTGCGTGCTCGCCACGACATTAAAGTCGAGGTTCTGCCCCTTGGCGCTGATCGATACCGGCATCGTCGAGGGACTGCCCTCGGCCGATCCAGTCGCGGCCGTGAAATTCAGCGTCGATGGATTGGCGGTCAGTAGCGTCACGCCGCCGACGGTCATCGTGGCCATTACCGTTGCCGGCGTCGCGCCGCTACCCTGCGGAATGATCTGGAACGAAGTTTCATACGTCCCCGGACCGAGTCCCGCGGCGCTCGCCGTGGCCACAATTGGCGTGGCCGATCCCGCCATCAGGTTCAAAGGGCCCGACGGATTCAGTTTCAGCCACGAAGCCGTGTTTGCCGTATTCAACGACACAATACCCGAGCCGCTTGCGGTCACATGAATGATCTGGTTCGCCGCGCCGCCGCTGGCTACGTTGGAAAAGATGAGATTCATCTGGTCCACCGTGATTGTGCCCGCGCCACCCGTCGTCTGCGCCCGCGTGTTTTCCCAGAACCCGATCATCAGCACGCAGGCCAGACTGGCGAACAGCGCCATCATCTGACGATTCAAACGATTCATTTCCTTCCTCCAAGAATGAGTACTCAACAAATGGTTTTAAATTAGCCCGACTGTTCCGAACCTTTAATTGCCACCCTCTAGTTGTGATTACTGGACAGTCAAATTTAAAAAGAGACGATCCCCGCGAGACCCTCAGGATCGTAGCCACGCATTCCCGCTTCCGATACAATCGTGAATAGGAGCACGGTGCCTGTTAGACGCGATCATCCGGGCGGTGTGTCTTGAGAAACGTTATCGTTCGGGCGACTCGGATCTGGTCATTTTTTCAGACCTGAATCTGGAGGTCAGCCGCGGCGAGAAGCTGGCGCTGGTGGGGGAATCCGGCGCCGGAAAGAGCACGCTTCTTCATCTGCTGGGCGGTCTGGACAGACCTTCAAAAGGTGCGATATACTTCGGGCAGAATGACATATGCCAGCTCTCGCCGGAAGCTCTCGCCGAGTTCCGAAACCGTGAGCTGGGGTTTGTCTGGCAGATTCACTCGTTGCTCGCCGAATTTTCGGCGCTTGAGAACGTGATGATGCCGCTGCTGATACGGGGACAGCGCCGCGAGGAGGCCGAAACCGTATCGATGGCCAGGTTGGAGGAAGTGGGCTTGCGGAACCGCGCGTCGCATCGCGCGGGCGAATTGTCGGGGGGAGAACAGCAGCGTGTCGTCCTGGCCCGCGCACTGGTTGGGAATCCGGCCGTGCTGCTCGCCGACGAGCCGACTGGCAGCCTCGATTTTCGCACCGGCGAAATGATCATGGACCTGCTCGAGGAACTGCACCGCGCGCGGCGCTTAACCTCGATTCACGTCACTCATAATCTCCCCTTCGCCCGGCGGGCCGACCGCATCTTAAAATTGGAGCACGGCGGATTGAGCGAATCGCCCTCCACGGCCGGTTCTTTGGAAAACGGCGGCAGTGTGTGAATAATAGGTTAAGGACGAATCAGGGCAGCACTTATGTTTGAACGTTATACGGAAAAAGCCCGGCGAGTCATCTTCTTCGCGCGCTACGAGGCCAGCCAGTTCGGCAGCCCCTGCATCGAGACGGAGCATCTGCTGCTGGGCCTGCTGCGCGAAGACAAGGCCTTGGCCAACCGTTTTCTCCGCTCCAGCGCTTCGGTGGAGTCCATCCGCAAGCAGGTGGAAGCGCACACCACGTTACGCGAGAAGGTGTCGACCTCGGTCGACCTCCCGCTGAGCCACGAATGCAAGCGTGTGCTCGCCTACGGCGCCGAAGAAGCCGAGCGCCTCAACCACAAGCACATCGGAACCGAGCATCTGCTGCTGGGCCTGCTGCGCGAGGAAAAATGTTTCGCCGCCGATATCCTGCATGAGCGCGGCCTGCGTCTTTCCCAGGTCCGCGAAGAAATCGCCCGGTCGAGTTCAGAACGTATGGCCTCCAATAAGCCCAAAGAAAGCTCTTTGCTCAGTGAGTTCAGCCGCGATCTCACCCAGGCCGCGATGGATGGCCTGCTCGATCCGCTGATCGGCCGCGATTATGAACTGGAGCGCGTGGTGCAGATCCTGTGCCGCCGCACCAAGAACAATCCCGTGCTCATCGGCGAGCCCGGCGTCGGCAAAACCGCCATCGTCGAAGGCCTGGCGCAGCGCATCGCGGACGGCGACGTGCCGTCGTTTTTGTCGGATAAACGAATCCTGGCTCTCGATCTGTCGCTGATCGTCGCCGGGACCAAGTATCGCGGCCAGTTCGAAGAGCGTTTGAAAACCATCATGAAGGAATTGATGGAAAATCAGAACGCCATCATATTTATAGATGAGCTGCACACGCTGGTCGGCGCGGGCAGCGCGGAAGGCTCGCTCGACGCGGCCAATATTCTGAAGCCGGCTCTTTCGCGCGGCGAAATCCAGTGCATCGGCGCGACCACGCCTTCCGAATACCGTAAATCGATCGAAAAAGACCGCTCTCTGGAGCGCCGTTTTCAGGCGGTCAAAGTTCCCCCGCCCAACGAAACCGACGCGATCCGCATTTTGTTCGGCATCAAGGAACGCTACGAAAAATTCCACGCGGTGGCCTACACCGACGAATCGATCGAAAACGCCGTCTACACCTCGACCCGCTTCATCCCCGACCGTTTTCTGCCGGACAAGGCGATCGACCTGATCGATGAAGCCGGCGCGCGCGTGAAACTGCGCCAGACCACGCTGCCGAGCGAAGTCGCCGAGATTCAGAAGCGCATCAAGTTCATCGTGCATCGCATGGAGAACGCGATCGCCAATCACGAATTCGAAAAAGCGCGCTTTTATTCCGATGAAGAAAGAAAAGAGCGGGAAAATCTAAGACAATTACGCGAAAAATATAATTTAGACGACACCTCTACCGGCGTCGTGACCAAGGACGACATCGAAGATGTGGTGGCGCGCTGGACCGGCGTCCCGATGACCGCCATTAAAGAGGAAGAAGTGCAAAAGCTCCTGCGCATCGAGGAGGAACTGCACAAGCGCGTCATCAGCCAGGAAAAGGCCATCTCCGCGCTGGCCCGAGCGATTCGCCGGTCTCGCGCCGGCCTCAAATCGCCGAAGCGGCCGGCGGGATCGTTTCTGTTCCTGGGCCCAACCGGCGTCGGCAAAACCGAAGTCGCACGAGCGCTCGCCGAATTTCTGTTCGGCAGCGAAAAATCGCTGATCCGTTTCGATATGTCCGAGTTCATGGAAAAGCACTCGGTGTCGAAACTGATCGGTTCGCCTCCCGGATATGTGGGCTATGAAGAAGGCGGCCAGCTCACCGAACGTGTGAAGCGCGCGCCTTACAGCGTGATCCTGCTCGATGAAATCGAAAAGGCGCACCCCGATATTTACAATATTCTGTTGCAGGTTTTTGAGGACGGCCAGTTGACCGACGGTCTCGGCAACACCGTCGATTTCAAGAACACGATCATCATCATGACTTCGAACCTCGGCGCGCGGTTCCTTGAAAAGCGCAGCCCCATGGGTTTTTCCGCGCCGGGCACCGGCGTTCCCGCGAAGGTGGAAGACCAGGTGATGAGCGAAGTGAAAAAGGCGTTCAATCCCGAATTTCTAAACCGTCTGGATGAAACGATTCTGTTCACCTCGCTCACCGACGACGATCTGTTGAGGATCATGGATCTGCTGGCGGAACAGGTGAACAAGAATCTGGTCGCCAAGCAGATCAAGATCAAGCTGAATCACGACGCCTCGAAGTACATTCTCGACAAAACGCTGGGCGATCGCAGCTACGGCGCGAGACCGCTGCGCCGCGCGCTACAGAAATACATCGAGGATCCGTTAAGCGAAGCGCTGATTCAAGGCACGCTGCCGCGTCCCGCCGAACTGGAAGTGTATCTTGGCGAAGGCGGAATTTACGTCCGCCAGCTTCAGGAGCAACCCGTCGGCGCGCCGGGCGAAGAAGCACCGGTGTCGGCAGGCACGCCGCTGTACTTGTTCGACTAGACCCAGCGAGCTATTCAGGATTGTGCTTCGCGGCCACCTGATCCGCCCAGCCCCCGGCGGGTGCGAATCGCCCCGCTCCCTGGGCAATACAGGGAAAGAAAGGTACAAGCAGATCGCGCCCCGCAAATCCGTCATCTAGTTCATCCCTGCGCCGGAGATCCGACGGTCATTCGGCCGCGCTCAGCCCGTCGTCGGATCCTCACCCTCCCCGAACGAGACATCACGGGACGTTCGGACCTGAAGAAATTCCTCAAGGCCTGGATAAGGGAGGAGAGCCCGTTCTTCAGGCGTGTATTCCAAACGATAGACGCGTTCCTTAAGATCCGTGCCAACGCCCCGGCGAACCAAAAGCACTCCCTGACCGATGCGAAAACTCGGATCAATCGCTGACCTCACCAGGTCACATACGTAATTGGCCGCCCGCGTCATCTCGCAGGTGAGATCCTGAACAAGGTCGACGTGATAGTCAAACCGCTTCCCCAACAGGTCGTACAATTCGGGATTCCACTCCCGGATCTTGTAGAACCTCTCCGTGAAGTAGAACTCCCTTCCCTCTTTCTCGGTTGAATGCTTTCCAAAAACGATGACGAAGTCGTTCGCGACTCGCCTAAAAGATTCCAGTGCCTGCCGAAGTTCCGGATATCGATCGGGCCAGATCCGCGAGAGCAGCCATTCGATAACGGCGTGCAGGTTATCAAAGAATTCCTTGCGGACGTATGGCGTCGCCTGCAACAGCGCGTTGGTTTCGTCATACCAGTGATCGAGACCGCAACGGAGCGCCCATTCCTCGATATAGGCTGCCCACCGTTCGTCGTCAGCTTGCTTGACGGGATCGAATGTGCTGAGCGCTTCACGAACCCATTTTTCGTGGTCCGCCTTCAGACGTTTTAGGTAATCCACGGTGAAATGACTCACCTGGTCATCCGCCTGTTTATGGTGCACGTTGCAGAACAAGATCAGATTGTCGTATTTGTCGAGCCTTTCGAGCGGAAAGCTCGGGTCGCCGCGCGGCCCATCCGGCTGTCCGGACACGATGTGAGCCGCCTCACCCACAAGCGAGGAGTCGTCGGTATCCACTGCATCTATTACGAGCTCTCTGCGGCATTCGGGAATCGAACACCGGGACGCGGCGCGGCCCCAGAGCATCCGAGTGGTTTTGATCGTTAGTGACAACCCAGAACCTTGTCAAAGCTATTTTACCGGGGTGTGCGCGCTGCATGCTCTGGAATTCGCGAAGGCCCGATCTCCTCGCTGTCGTGAAACGAGAACTCGTAATCTGGCCAGCCTCGCGCTCCAGCATCTTGTGCGAGCCGACCTGCCGTTTCACGCGCCAGCCGATTCGCTCCAGCGCCGCCAAGACTCGCTTCGCCTTAGTCGACGGCCAGTTGCCCATTCAGGACGTGGAACGAAACATTCAGCGCCGACGCGGGCAGTTCCCCGTGCTGAATCCGATCGGCGATCACCTCGATCGCCAGCCGTTCCGTCTTGCTGATCGCCTCCTCGCGCGTCGCGCCGTAACACATCACGCCCGGCAACTCCAGCGCCTCGGCGATCCACCGCCCATCTTCTTCCCGATCGAGTTCAATCGAAAGCTTCACGCCGACCAGTTTCACACAGTTCCACGGTCGCAAGCGACTCAGTACTCGTTACCGGCGCCGCCCGAATGGCAGGCGCTGTCGCGCGGCAATTCAAAGATCGTTATCGAGCGACAGACCGCGGCTCTGCTGCGTAATCCGGCAGCCTGCTAGGATTTTTGCAGACGACGCAGCGTGAACTGCTCCGCGCTGATGGCGCCGTTTTTGAGCTTTTTCCAGTCGTCCATGACGCCGATCAGGCGGCCGGTGACGTGATTCGACTCCGCCGAAGCCAGGAACATCGCCAATTCGAGCTGCTTGTCGGGTGGCGTGCCGCCGGTGAGGCGAGTCTGTTCCGCGTGCTCGGTTTCGCGCCATCCGGCGCGTTCGCCGGCGGCGAGAATCTGGTCGGTCATGTGGGTGTAGGTGTCGCCGGGCGAAATGCAGTTGACTTGCACGTTGTGTTCGGAAACCTCGGCGGCGATGCTTTCGACCAGACGCGCCGCGGCGGCCTTGGTGGCGGCATAAAGCGCGAAATTGGGGCGTCCGCTGGAAGCTCCGCCGCAGGCCAGCACGATGATTTTTCCCGACCGCCGCTCGATCATGCCGGGCAGCACGGCGCGGCACGCGTTCAGCACGCCGACCAGGTTCGATTGAATCACTTCGGGCCAGACTTTGGGCGACGTTTCGACAAACGGACCGATGGGCCCCTGCATCGCCGCGGCGCAGATCAACACCTGCACCGGGCTGTTGAAATGCACGCGCATGCGTTCGAGCGCCGCGGAGACCTGCTCATAATCGCTGACGTCGCAGCGGATGCGCAGCGCCGATCCGCCGGCGTGCTCGATTTCGAGATGGCACAGGTCCAGCTCGGCTTTGCTGCGCGCCAGCAGACCGACGCGCGCGCCCTTGCCGGCGAACCCAATCGCCAGCCGTTTGCCAATCCCGCGCCCGGCGCCGGTCACTAACATGGGGACCGCCTTGAAGGATTGCACCTTCCTTGACGTTAATACAATTCGACCCGCCACGATTGGCGCACTGCCCGGCCCGGCGCCCGCGACGAAGGTTCTAACTGAATTGAATGTCGAGAATCGGATGAATCTCAATCGCCGTCGGCGCCACGCCGTCCTGATTGTGGTCGCTGTCGAAGAAGCCGACGCCAGTGATCACCGCGGTGACGCCGAGCGCGGTCATGCCCTCTTCCGGTTCTTTTTCGGGTCCTCTGCGCGGCTGGCTCGGCGGCGCCATATCGTCCTTGCTGAACCCGACCGGCTCCAGTGATTTGCCGAGTTGCTTCAGCTTTGCATCCATCGACGCGCGGGCATTTTTGATGTCGTTGAAGAACGGACTGGACGCCGCGACAAATTTCGGATCGGGCATGGGAATTTCACCGATCATGGTCACATTCCCGTCCTGTAAAACCAGGTGATAATCGCCGTCCTGTTCGAGTTTGGCTTCGCGGACGGTCGCGGTGAGTTTCCAGATGGTGGTTTCGGTGGGCGCGGCGCGGTGGTTCTGGTAAACCGAATTTTTCGGAAAAATTGTCTTTACCGGCGGCATGTCCGGAGCCCGTTTCAGCGCGCGCATCTCCGCGACCGTGGTTTCGACCACCCCCGCGCCCAGCGCTTCGCGATTGATCTTGTTGACTCCGACTTTTGCGGCGTCGGCATCGGTTCCGGTTTTCACCGGCCAGCGTTCCACGCCGGGCGAGATTTCCTGCGCGGCCTCGGCGGGCGCGGAGGAAGGATTCATCGCTGCGCGCTTGACTTTCGCCGCCTGGTCCGAAGCCAACGAGGGCAGTTCCCTGACGGATCGGTGTGTTTTGCCGGCCTGCATATTGCCGGAATTTTAGCGCAAAAAAAAGACAACTGGATAAAAAGTCCCCTTGCGTTGCGGAATACCTGTATAGTAGGATTACAAACGAAGATAGTAGATCCATGGCTCAACCCAAACTCACCCGGCTGGAATTGCAAATCATGGATGCGCTGTGGAAGCGCGGCGCGCTGTCCATTCGCGAGATTCAGGAAGCCTTTCCGGCGCGTGACCGGCCGGCCTACACCACCATTCAGACCACGGTGTATCGCCTGGAGGCGAAGGGCGCGGTCGGGCGCGTAAAAAAAATCAGCAACGCGCACATTTTCGAGGCCGCCGTGACGCGCGAGGCGGCCGAGCGGCGGCTGATCGACGAGTTTCTGAACCTTTTCGGCGGGCGCAGCCAGCCGGTGATGGCGCGGCTGATCGAAACCGGCAAGCTGACGCTCGAAGACGTCAAGGAAGCGGAAAAAATTCTGAAGAAGACGGCGGCGAAGGAGAAACGGCCATGAATCATTTGTGGCAATCGACGGTTTTCGCGGGCGCGGCCGCGCTGCTGGCGTTGGCGCTGCGCTCGCATCGCGCGGAGACGCGGCGGCCGATGATGGATGAAACCGGCGCAAAAGGTCTGTTCGAGATCGACACGCCGGGATGGGCGCCGATGCGGCAACAGCCGCCACGAGTCGGCGAGCCTAGCGGCGGCGACGAGGGCTTGCTCGATCCGACGCGGCCGACGCTGTTTTCCGTCTTCGAACACATCGGATTGAAGATTGAAGTCCGCAAGGCGCCGGTCGAGACGTTCACGATCGAGCACGTCGAAATGCCGTCGGAAAATTAAACCGGATTGTCTTCGGAACAATTTTCTGCTTTGTACGTCTGTTCTCAAGAAGAGACGCCGGCGGTAATGTCGAGTCTGAAGGCCCGCAGCCTTACGGCTGGCGGCTCCCGCGCGGGATGGGAGCCGCCACGCGTAAGCGTGCGGGCACGCGGGTCATCCGAGGTTGACTTTTGGTGAGTACGCTACTAAATAATTAGTAATGAGGCCAACTCTGTTGCTCTTTTTCACAGTTGTCTGTCTTTGGGCTCAGCCTTCATTCGAAGTGGCGTCAGTGAAACCGGCCGATCCGAAAAATCGCGGCATGGCGCTCGACAAATTGCCCGGCGGGCGATTCATCGCCACCAATGTTTCGCTGCGCATGCTGCTCAAAGAGGCTTACGGGATGCGCGATTTTCAGGTCTATTTTCAGGCAGGGGCCGCACCCAACTGGTTCGATTCGGCGCGCTGGGACGTTTCCGCCAAATCGGAGCGCGCCGCGAGCGATCAGGAGATGACGGAAATGTTGCAGTCGCTGCTCGCTCAACGTTTCGCGCTCAAACTTCGTCAGGAAGAGAGAGAATTGCAAGTATATGTTTTGACCGCCGCAAAAAATGGGACGAAATTGAAGGAGGCGGAAAGCGGGGAGTCGACCATCGGCGTGCGGATTCGCGGCTTCGGCCATCTGACCGGGACCAAAGCGTCGATGGAGCAGCTCGCCGAGACGCTTTCGGACGTGCGGTTGAACGGACGCGCGATGCTGGATCGGCCGGTGCTGGACCGGACCGGATTGAAGGGAGTTTACGATTTCACGCTCGCCTGGACGCCGGATCTGGAACCGGTGGACGGCGCTGCGGCTCCTGCGACGGCGGGAGGGCCGTCGATTTTTACAGCGGTTCAGGAGCAGCTCGGATTGAAGCTCGAAAGGCAGAAGGCGCCGCTCAAAGTTTTCATCATCGATCATGTGGAAAAAGCTTCCCAAAATTAGCCTGCTCGCGCTGGTCTCGCTGGCGACGCTGGCGGCGTCGGAAAGCCATGGCGTGGTGAAATATGGCGGGTTGCCGCTGCCGGGCGCGACGGTAACGGCGACCGAGGGCAATAAAAAATTCGTGGCGGTTACCGATGCGAACGGAAATTATTCCTTTCCGGATCTGGCGGATGGCGTTTGGACCATTCAGGCCGAGATGCTGTGCTTTGCGACGGCCCAGCAACAGATCACGGTGTCAAAAGACGCGCCGGCGACGGAATTCGATCTGAAATTACTGCCGGTGGATCAGATCAAGGCGATCGCGGGTCCGGCGGCGCCGACGGTTTCGGTGGCCGCGCCGGAAGCGAAGCCAGGCAGCGCGGCGTTTCAGCGGACCGATGTGAACGCGTCGGCGGCCGCGCCGCCGGCGGCGCAGAACCCATCCCCCAACCAGGCCTTCGGCAACGCGTCGGAAAGCGAATTGAGCCAGCGCGCCAACGACGGATTACTGATCAACGGCACGACCAATAACGGCGCGGCGTCGCCGTTCGCGCAGGCGCAGGCGTTCGGCAATAACCGCAACGGGTTCCGGCCGCTGTATACCGGCGGCATCGGGTTGACGCTCAATAATTCGGCGCTCGACGCGCGGCCGTTTTCGATCACCGGGCAGAATACGGCGAGACCGGCGTACGATCTGCTGACCGGGTTGCTGTCGTTCGGCGGTCCGCTGAAAATTCCGCATTTGTTCGATAACGGTCCGTTTTTCGTGGTGAATTATCAGTGGACGCGCAACCGGTCGGACTCGGACGGGGTCGGATTGATGCCGACCGCGGCGGAACGCGCCGGGATGTTCACTTCGCCGGTTACCGATCCGCTGAGCGGAATGCCATTTGCCGGAAATATCATTCCGGCCAGCCGCATCAGCGCGCAGGCGCAGGCTCTGCTCAATTATTACCCGCTGCCGAATTTCACCGGGCCGCAGTACAACTACCAGATCCCGCTGGTGAGCCCGACGAACATGGACGCGCTGCAAACGCGCATGAATAAAACCATCGGGCGGAAAAATCAGCTTTATGGAAACTTCGCGCTGTTGAGCACGCGCGCCGATACTCCGAGCGTGTTCGATTTTCTGGATACCACGGACACGCTGGGCATCAATACCGGAATCAACTGGCGGCACACGCTGACGCCGCGATTGTTCGGCACGCTGGGCGTTCAATACAGCCGCTTTTCCACGCGAACCAAGTCGTTTTTCGAAAATCGCGAAAATGTTTCCGGCGCGGCGGGGATCAACGGGAATAATCAGGACCCGATGTACTGGGGTCCGCCGACGCTCGGGTTTTCAAGCGGCATCAGCGGGCTTTCCGATGCGACGCCGGTATTCAATCGCAATCAGACCAGCGCGGTTTCTTATTCTTTGTTCTGGTATCACTCGCCGCACAACGTGACCTTCGGCGTCGATTACAAGCGGCAGCAGATGAACGACCTGGGCCAGCAGAATCCGCGCGGCGCGTTCACCTTCACCGGCGCGGCCACCGGCGACGATTTCGCTGATTTTCTGCTGGGCGTGCCGGATACCAGCAACATCGCGTTCGGAAACGCGGACAAATATTTTCGCGATTCGCTCTACGACGCTTACGCCAACGACGACTGGCGCGTGAATCCCGAATTGACCATCAACTGGGGTTTGCGCTGGGAGTATGGCTCGCCGATCACGGAAAAATACGGACGTCTGGTGAACCTGGACATTGCTCCGGGATTTTCCGCGGTTGCGCCGGTGATTGCGACCGATCCGGTGGGTCCGCTGACCGGCGAAAAATATGCGCCGTCGCTGATGAATCCGGACCGCACCGGCATCGAGCCGCGCGTGGCTCTGGCGTGGCGGCCGATTTCGGGATCGTCGATGGTGATTCGCGCGGGCTATGGAGTTTACTACAATACCTCAGTCTATTCGCAGATCGCGACGCAGATGGCGCAGCAGTATCCGCTGTCGAAAAGCCTGAGCGTGGCCAACAGCCCCGCCGATCCGCTGACGCTGGCCAACGGCTTCAACGCGTCGCCGACGTTTACGCCGGATCTGTTCGCCGTCGATCCGAATTTCCGGGTGGGATATTCGCAGAACTGGCAGGCGTCGGTGCAGCGGGATCTGCCGGGCGCGCTGGTGATGACGGCGACGTATCTTGGAATCAAGGGAACGCGCGGCATGCAGGAGTTTCTGCCGAACAGCTATCCGATCGGCGCGGCGAATCCGTGCCCGGCGTGCCCGTCGGGTTTCGTTTACCTCACCTCTAACGGCAATTCGACGCGCGAAGCGGGCGAGCTGCAACTGCGCCGGCGGTTGCAGAGCGGATTCGCGGCGCAGCTTCAGTACACCTATTCCAAGTCGATCGACGATGACGCGGTGCTCGGCGGGAACAGCGGAATTGCGACGGTGAATTCGGGCGGGGGCGGAATGGGCCCGGCGGCGGCGGTGACGGTGACTTCGGGATCGAGTTCGCAGGCCGCGCCGATGATCGCGCAGAACTGGCTGAATCTTGCCGCGGAGCGGAGCTTATCGAGCTTCGATCAGCGGAATCTTCTGAACTTCACGTTGCAATACACCACCGGTATGGGGATGCACGGCGGAACGCTGCTCAGCGGATGGAAGGGCGCGCTGCTCAAGGAATGGACCATTTCGACGTCGGTGAACGCGGGATCGGGATTGCCGCTGACGCCGGTGTATCTGGCCGCGGCGCCGGGGACGGGTGTGACGGGGTCGATCCGGCCGGAGTATACCGGCGCGAATTTGTATGCGACTTCCGGCAACCTCGCGTTGAATCCGGCGGCTTACGCCGCGCCATCGGCGGGCGAGTGGGGAAATGCGGGACGCAATTCGATTACGGGTCCGGCGCAGTTTTCGCTGAACGCGTCGCTGGGGCGGACGTTTCGCGTGAGCGATCGTCTGAACCTGGATTTGCGCGTCGATTCGACCAACGCGCTGAATCATGTGAATTATTCGAGCTGGGGCACCACGATCAACAATTCGTTATTCGGCGTGCCGGTCTCGGCCAACCCTATGCGCAGCATGGCGACGACGCTGCGGTTGAGGTTTTAGAAGATGGCGAAAATGTTCGAAAGCTTCGACAACGCGCTCGGTGACCGTCGCGCCCCGGCGGACGGCCATGGATGTTCGAGAAATCACGCGCGACGGTTATGGAGCGCGTTGCTCTGCCTGGCCGCGATCCCGGCTTTCGCGCAGCAGGTCGGCGGCAACGCGCAGGCCGGCGAGGGACCTTCGACGTTCAAGAGCAGCACGGCGCTGGTGGTGGAAACGATCAATGTCAAGGACAAGAGCGGCAAGGCCATCGAGGGTCTGACGCAGAAGGATTTTACGGTCACCGAAGACGGCGTGCCGCAGACCATCAAATTTTTCGAATATCAAAAACTTCCCGACGCGACCGCGCCGGAGCCGGCGTATACCGCTGCGGTGGCGCCGCGTGAAAAATATCCGAGCGCGCAGATTTCGCCGGAGCGCGAAGGCAGCCCGAAATATAGCGATAAACGGCTGCTGGCGCTGTATTTCGACATGACCGCGATGCCCATTCCGGATCAGCTTCGCGCTTTTGACGCCGCCGAAAAGTTTGTTCGCACGCAGGTGACCTCGGCCGATCTGGTCGCGGTCATGATGTACCAGGGCGGCGCGGTGCGCGTGCTGGAGGATTTTACCAGCGATCGCGAGCGGCTGCTGCGCACGCTGGAAACGCTGGTGGTCGGCGAGGATCAGGGTCTGGACGAGACGGTCAGCGACGAGAGCGCCGCCGACACCGGCGCGGCGTTCGGGCAGGATGACAGTGAGTTCAACATATTTAACACTGATCGCCAGCTTTCGGCGCTGCAAACCGCGGCGAAAATGCTGGGGACTTTGAATGAGAAAAAGTCGCTGATTTATTTCGCGAGCGGCTTGCAACTGAACGGCCTCGACAATCAGGCGCAGCTGCACGCGACGGTGAACGCGGCGATTCGCGCGGGAGTTTCGTTCTGGACGGTGGACGCGCGCGGGCTGGTGGCGATGGCGCCGATGGGAGACGCGACGCACGGCTCACCCGGCAACCTGGGCATGTACACGGGCAACGGCGCGATGCAGATGAATGCGAGTTTCCAGCGGTCGCAGGATAACATGTGGTCGATTGCGGCGGATACCGGCGGGAAGGCGCTGCTCGATAACAACGATCTGTCGAGAGGAATTATCAACGCGCAGAAGTCGATTTCGAGTTACTACCTGATCGGCTATTACACCACCAATGAGGCGCTGGACGGGAAATTCCGGCGCATCAAGATCGCGCTGAATAACGGGATGGCGGCGAATCTCGATTACCGGCAGGGTTATTTCGCGGGTAAACAATTTGCGAAATTCACCGCAGCCGACAAGGAACGCCAGCTGGAAGACGCGCTGATGCTGCCCGATCCGATCACGGAATTGACCATCGCCATGGAGATCGATTATTTCCAGTTGAATCGCGCCGAATATTTCGTTCCGCTGATCGTCAAAATTCCGGGCAGCGAGCTGGCGCGGGCGCGCAAGGGCGGCGCCGAACGGACGCTGATCGATTTTATCGGCGAAGTGAAAGACGAATTCGGCACCACCATCAGCAACGTGCGCGACAAGATCGATGTCAAGCTGAGCGATAAGACCGCGGCGGAACTGGCCAAACGCCCGATCGAATACGACACGGGATTTACGCTGCTGCCCGGGACCTACACCATCAAATTTCTGGCGCGTGACTCGGAAACGGGACGCATCGGGACGTATCAGACGAAATTCATGATTCCGAATTTGAATAAAGTGGTGGAGCGCATTCCCATCAGCTCCGTGGTGCTGGCCAGCCAGCGCGTGGATATGCATGACGCGATTTATAACGTGAAAGACAAGCAGAACGCGCAGGCGGTAGATCCGCTGATCGTGGACGGCGAAAGATTGATCCCCAGCGTGACGCGGGTGTTCCGCAAATCGAGCGATCTGTACGTTTACCTGCAAGCCTACGAACGCGCCGCCACGACGACGCAGCCGCTATACGCGTTCGTGACCTTCTATCGCGGCCAGACCAAGGCGTTTGAGACGCCGCCGCTGCCGGTGACCGAGGGGCTGGATCCGAAATCGAAGGCGGTGCCGCTGCGCTTCAGCATTTCGCTGGCGAAACTGGCGGTCGGAGAATACAATTGCCAGGTGACGGTGCTCGATCCGTCGGGGCAGAAGGCGGCGTTCTGGCAGGCTCCGGTGATGCTGGTGCCGTGAGTGGCGTAAGGCGCCAGGCTTGCGGGACTGCGGCTCTTATCGGGAGCGCAGGGGTGGCGGCTTACGCAACTGCGGCTCGATCTTATCGGGAGCGCAAGCCTGGCGGCTTACGCCACTGCGGCTCGATCCTATGCGGAGCGCAAGCCTGGCGGCTTACGCCACTGCGGCTCGATCCTATCTGGAGCGCAAGCCTGGCGGCTTACGCCACTGCGAGCAACCTCGGATCGTCTCCCGTGCTATTTTTCGCGTCCGTGAGTCAGCCGCGACCTCATTGGCCCAGCAGATTGCGCATCTGCTGCATCACTAAAATCACGGCGGGGCCGAGCGTTACCAGCACGATCGACGGGAAAATCAGGAAGAAGACCGGGAAAATCAACTTCACGCCGACCTTGCGGCCTCGCTCCTGCGCGAGCTGGCGGAAACGGATGCGCAAGTAACGCGCGTGCGTCCGCAACGCCGGACCCAGGCTGGTGCCGAAACGGTCGGTGTCGATCAGCAGGTTGGCGAATTTGCGCAGTTCCATATCGTGGCTGCGCTCGACGAAATTGCGCAGGGCTTCGGCGCGGGTGGTATTGGCCTTCAATTCGAGCTGAAGCTGGGTGAATTCGGCGGCGAGATCGGGATGCGCGGCGCGCAGGCCGCGGCTGGTATCGAGAATCGCGGCGTCCAGCCCCTGGCCGGCTTCAATAGCCAGCACCATCAGATCCAGCGCGGCGGGAAGCGCGCGGCGCAGCCGTTCCACGCGTAACGCAGCCAGACGTTCCAGCACGCGATCGGGCATCATGTAGCCGAAACCGGCGCAGCAAACGAAGGGCAGCACCGTAGAGACCAGGCCGTTATTGAATTGCAGCGCGATCCAGATTCCGGCGACGCCCAGCATCAGCGCGGTGGCGCACTTGATCCCGATGAACGTGGCGACGGCGGAAGGCCAGCGGTAACCGGCGGCGATCAGGTCCCGGCGCAGCTTCGCGGCGGCCGCGTTATTGCCGGGCATGGCTTCCCCGATCAGGCGAAACATGCCGACCACGGCCGCTTGCGGCGTGGACAGATCGCGCTGGTCCAGCGCAATGGGCGCGGGGATTTCCGGACCGTCGCCGCGCGACGGGCGCAGCACGAAAACGTATCCGGCGCCGCTGACGGCGGCCATGATGAACAGAAAAAAGGCGATGAGCAATCCGGTCATACTTTGATGTCCACGATTTTGCGAATCACGAAGTGAGCCAGCACCAGGCAGGCGACCGCGGCGGCAATCAACGTTTTTCCGTAGGGATAGTGGAACAGGATTTGCAGGTATCCGGGGCTGAAATAGAGCATCATGCCGCTGATCACAATCGGCAGAGCCGTCAGGATGACGCCGGTGAGCTTGCCATGCGCGGCCAGCGCGCGCACCTCGCCTTGCAGCGCGATCGCTTCGCGCATGTTCTCGGCCAGGCCGCTGAGCACTTCACTCAACTTTCCGCCGGTGCGGGCATGGAGCTGCACCGCGGCGATGAACAGATTCACTTCGAGCAGCGGCACTCGCGCCGCCAGATTCTCCAGCGCGCGCGGCCATCCCATGCCGAGATTCGCTTCGGCTGAGGTTTTGCGCATCTCGACGGAAACGGGCGGCAGCGTTTCCGTAGAGATCATCTCCACCGCCGCCGATAGCGGATAACCCGCGCGCAGGGCGCGGGACAGCGAATCGAGCACGTCCGGAAAATTTTCGCGGAATTTCTGAAAGCGCTTATCGCGTTTGCGCAGGATATAGCCATACGGCGCAAGCGCGGCCAGAACGCCGCCGAGAATCGCGGCCCAGCCGGGCACAAAATTCCAGAGGATCAGCATCGTTATGGTGCCGCCGAACAGCATCGCCAGCGTGACCCGCCCCACCGACGAATCGAGCTCGGCCTGCGCGAGGCGGGCTTCCAGAATGTTGACGAAATCGAATCGTTCAAGCAGGCTGTCCCAGAAATTGAGAGTGCTGAAACGATCCGGACGGAACAGCGAGGATGCTTCATTCTCGACCGCTTCCCGGTCGCGGCGCGCGGCGTCGCTTTCTTCCGCCGTGGTTTTGAGGAAAGCCATCCAGGCGACGGTGACGGTGATCGACGCCAGCAAAAAAATGACGACGAAAAACGCGAGGATCGAAAGGATCAGCATTACTGAATCGTTTTTCCGGTGGCGTGCATGATCGAGCCGAGCGACAGCGGGGCGTCAGAGCTTCTTTCCTGATCGAGAGGATTGCGCAGCGTCAGCCGGACGCGCGCGCCGGAATCGGCGGCGGCAAGAACGTCGGCTTGGCGCGGATCGGCCAACAGCGTGACCACCGGCAGCGTCGCGCCTTGCGAGCTTTGTTCGGGCTGCGGAGTGATGGAGAGAACCTGCAAATCCTCGAGCGCGGTGCGGACCAGGGCGGCCTCGCTGTTGCCGCGTCCCACCACCACCTGCACGTCGACTTTCTGGCCGGCCCGCAGCAGCGAAAGCACGCCGGTCGAATCGGTGACGTGGATGGAAACGGCGCGCATGCCGCTGGGCACGCCTGATCCGCCATTCTGGCCGCTCGCCAGGTGCGAAACGAGCAGCGGCTCATCCTCGCCGATGGTATCGAAGACGGTGCTGCCGGCGACCTGGTCGGCGCTGCTGAACGCGCCCTTGGGCAGATCCGGCGCGAACCAGGGAACCAGTTTCACGTCGTCGGTTTTGAGCACGGCGCCCGGCCTCAGCGTCCGGGCCGCGACCACCAGCATTTTTCCGCTGCCGGTGTTGCTGCTCAGTTTGTTGACGAACAGGCCGTAAAAAACGCCGGTGGATACAATCGCCACGACGAAGGCGATCCCCAGCAGTTTTATCAAGTTATTCTTTTTCATGACGGACCGGATTCCCTCCCGAGTTAGATCGGCAAGTCTTAAGGTTTCCTTGAGGGGGGCCGTACTACTTACTCGCCTGCGCGGAATCGGCCTTAGAATGGATTCATGAATCAGCTTAAGATTGCGGACCGCGAATTTGGCTCGCGGCTGTTCGTGGGCACGGGAAAGTACCGGAGTTTTCAGGAAATGGCGCGGTGCCACGAAGCCTCCGGCGCGGAAGTGGTGACGGTCGCGGTGCGCCGGGTGAACCTGACGGACCGGAGCAAGGAATCGCTACTCGACTATATCGACCGTTCGAAGTATTTTCTGTTGCCGAATACCGCGGCGTGTTTCACGGCCGATGAAGCGATCCGCACGGCGCGTCTGGCGCGGGAAGTGGGACTGTCGAACTGGGTGAAACTCGAAGTGATCGGCGATGAGCGCACGCTGTTTCCGGATAACCAGGGATTGCTGGAAGCGACTCGGGTGTTGTCGAAGGAGGGCTTCGTTTGCCTTCCCTATACAAATGATGACCTGGTGAACGCGCGGCGGCTGATCGATGCGGGCGCCGCGGCGGTGATGCCGCTAGCCGCGCCGATTGGCAGCGGGCTGGGGATTCAGAACGTGACCAATCTGCGGATTCTGCGCGAAATGATCAGCGAAGTTCCGCTCATTGTCGACGCGGGGGTGGGCACGGCGTCGGACGCGGCGATGGCGATGGAGCTCGGCTATGACGGAGTGCTGATGAACACCGCGATCGCGGAGGCGGAGGATTCGGTGGAGATGGCGAACGCCATGAGGCTCGCGGTGGAAGCGGGGCGGCACGCGTATTTGGCGGGCCGGATGCCAAAGAAGCTGTACGCGGCGGCGAGTAGTCCGATGGCCGGGGTGGTGAGATAGCGGCTGTCGTCTCGTCGACATAGCGCCGGATTATCGGAAGTGGATCTAGCATCGGCTGTCACCTAATAAAAGAGGGGCTATTGGATCTTCTGATACTCGGTGATTATGAGCTGCATTGCGTTGCCGAGCTTCGAAAGCTTGTTCTGCTGGCCGCTCATTTCTTGTTCGGGGCCGCTCGCGGTGAAAACGCCCTCGTCTGTGAGGAGATAAAAGATCACTTCGCCTTGGCGAGGTAATGGAAACGTGCTTGTTAATTTCATCTGCGGCTGGAATTCTGCTGCGGCGGCAACTGCTGCCCGTGCGGCGTTGCGAATTGACTCGTGCGATTGGCTTCCACCAAGGTAACCCCCTCCGCTACTGAGGTAGATGCTCGCGTGGCCGTCCGATAGCGCAACCACCGTAGCGCTGCCTTCAGTAACGCCCCAGTCCATGACTACGCCCCATGGAACGGTAGGCGCGGTTGTGGGGGCTAAGTTAAAGCTCGGCCTCGTGCCCTGTAGAATTCTAGCCCGTAGCCCGTCGTACACGTCAGGCCGGGCCTGTGCCCGCTTCTTGGACCTCGCGCGAAAAAGGAACGATACGCCCACGATGAGCAGGATGGCTAGCCCAATTGCAATCAGAGTTCTCATATTTCCTCGGCTCGGAGCCGCGCACGGAAAACTCACATTAACATTTACTGGGGTTAGCTCGCCCGCCTTTTATTGGACGATAAAGTATGTTCTTGTCGGTCGTCAGCAGGAGTTCGAAGCCCGCCGCTTCGGCCGCTGCGATCAGCTCGCCGTTCGTCAGCCTGTCCCATCCGCGCTCCATGGCTTCGACTACGGTGTGACGCTTGAGAGCGTGCCGCAGGGGCGCGGGCGTGCCGTTATCGAACAGGGTGAGCATGCAGCGCGTCAAGGCTCCGCGCGGCAAATTCGATCACGGCCACCACCTGCTCACGCGACAAATGAAACCATTCCATGATCTCGCTGATCGAGGCTCCCGCTTCCAAATTGTCGAAGACTACCGAAACCGGAGTGCGCGTGTCCCGGAACACCCATGCGCCGCTACGCTTGCCGGGGACGCTCTCCACGGCGGAACATTGTGACCAATCGAGGCTTGCCATGCGGTCGACCTCCCTTCATCGTAGCTTTTGGCACGCTTCGGCGGCGGCGCTTAACGCCGCGGGCGCTGTTTGGCGGAGATCGCCTGAACGATCGTCTTGCCTCGACCCGACTTCGGAAACTTCGTCTCCGATTGATCGACCGCGGCCTGGAGAAGCGCTTCGATTTCGGCTTTCAGGAGCATCTTCGCGTCTTCCAGACGAACGAACCGCACTTGCTTGCCGCTGCCTTTAAGGATTCCGTGCGGGTCCGGCAGTCTGGCGCCCCACAGGAAAAATAAATTGATCCCCTTCGCGTTCGCGGCGAGCGAGCAGATCGCGTCCGACGGCCGGTCGGTGGGGGAAAAACCCATCACGAAAAAATTGTAGTTGTCATAGACCAGCTCCGTCGCCGTGGGAAGACGTTTGCGCAGCGCGGAGCGGGCGTCGCGGATGCGCTTTTGCATCGGCGGAGCAAACCTGGCGATGAATCCGGCAATTTGTCCGGCGGCGTTGTCCATATTTCGCTAACGATAGCGCATTCGCGTGCGGGCGGTCGGTCTGCGGCCCTCGCTAAGGCCGCCTGCCCAGGTCGACCAGCGGGGCCGAGGGCCCCGCGCAGGCCACGGGCCTGCCCCACTAAAAATGCTCAACTCATGTGGACGAGCATCGTATATCGGGTCGGCGGATCAACGGAAGCTGGCCGGCATCGTCCAGAAATCCGGGTCCAGACCGAGTTCGGCGAAAATCGCGGCCGCCTGTTCCGGCGTTTTTCTCCGCCAGTCGGGCGAGGCGTAATCGCCGAACCACAACCCGGCGAGCCGCACCGCTTTCTCCATGCTCAGCGCCGAGCCGCGCGGATGATGGTGCCGCAAACACCATTCCTCGATCGCCGATTCCGAGCGGAAGAACAAAATGTTCGCGCAGGGGCACAGCGGATTCTCCCACCAGCGCGCCGGCGGATAAGGAAAATGCAGCAGCAGTTCCGGATCGCTCGCCTGGCCGTTTGCGACGCGAAATTCAATGGCACGGCCCTCGCCGCCTTCGCCGGTGGTCACGGTGATATCCTCTTCCAGCATCGCGCCGACGGCCAGTGCGCACCATCCGCAGTTCGCCCACCAGCCGTTTTTTCCGGTGCTGACCCAAAAGCGCGTGGGCATGGCCGCGAAAGGATGCAGGCTCCAGACGCGCAGGGTGCCGGGCACCAGAATCACGCCGTGCATCCGCTCCAATTCGCGAATCCCGCGTTCAACTTCGCCGGCGGGCAGCGCGGCCAACTCGCAGAGCCGCGGAAATTCCGGCGGGTGACCGGTTTCGATCATGTGCCGCATCATCAAATGATGCAAGCGAGGAACGAGATTTTGCACGGTCATGATCTCCTTGTGGGAACGCGAATCAGCAAATAGGCGATGCTTAAAAACGCCGCGAGCGACAACCACCCTCCCGCCGACGGGAGCCAGGAAAATTGATCCGCGCCGGCGACCACACGCGTCAGCGACGGCACGCCGGCGAGAAACATCGTCGCCAGCAGAATCCCGACGATTGCTTCGCCCGCGATCAACCCGGAGGCGATGAACGTGCCGCTATCTTCGGCCTGCCGTTTTTCCGGGGCGCCGCGCCGCGCCATGATCGAATCCGCGGTCCATTTCATCAGGCCGCCGAGAAAAATCGCCGAGGAAGTCTCAAACGGCAGATACATCCCCACGGCGATCAGCATGGGCGCGCGCGCCCCGCTCAGGATCAGCACAAAACCGAGCGCCACGCCGATCCCTAGCAGTCCCCACGCCATCTGCCCGCCCACGATTCCCTTGGCAAGCTGCGCCATCAATCCCGCCTGCGGCGCGGGTAGCGCGCGCCCGCCGATTCCGCCCGTGGCCAGGTTCGCTTCGTGCAGCGCGATGATCGGCAGCATCAGAAACATCGCCAGCAGCGCCACCGCCAGCAGCTCCACCAACTGCATTTTCCAAGGCGTTCCGCCGAGCAGATGGCCGGCCTTCAAATCCTGAATCAGCGATCCGGAAACCGACGCCGCAATGGAAACGATCGCCGCCACTCCCAGCACCGCGGCCACGCCCGACGCGCCGGTTTGGTGCAGGATCACCATCAGCAGCGCGGCTAAAATCAATGCGCCGAGCACCAGTCCCGACAGCGGCTGATTGGACACGCCGACCAGGCCCACCAGATAGCCTCCGACCGCGGTGAGAAAAAATCCGCTCACCGTCATCACCACCGCCGCGCCGATCGCCGCCGTCCATCCGTGGGTGAATCCGTAATAAATGGCGATGATCGGAACCAGCAGCGCGAATATCGCGCCGATGACGCCGCGGATCGGCAGGTCGAGCTCACGCGGGTCGGTTGCCGCGGCGTCTTTCGCCGAAGCGCTGCTCTTCAGCGCGCCGCGCACCGATTCGAGCAGCGACGCGCGCATCGAAAATAATGTGTACGCGGCGGCCGTCAGCATCGCCCCCACCGCGATCGGCCGCACGATGTTGCGCCACAGCGCCAGCGCATCGCCCGCGGGGGTGTGCGTGGTGGAGAAAAACTGGATTAGCGGAATCAGAATCCACCACGCGAGGAACCCTCCGGCCAGGGTCACCGACGCAAGCTGCGGGCCGATGATATAGCCGATGCCGACGAGCGCGGGCGAAAGCGCGGGCGTGGTCCAATTGATTCCGCCGGCGTGCTCCACCGAATCGATTCGCGAGAGCGGAAACGGCAGAAATCCCGATAATGCATCGCGAAAAACCTGGAGGCCTTTGTCGTCGCGCAGAATCTGGATCAGTCCGGCGAAGGCCATCGATCCGAAAATCAGGCGCGGCGCATTAGAGCTTCCCGAGGCTTCGCCGGCGCGCAAAACTTCGACGCTCGCCACGCTTTCCGGCCACGGCAGCGTGCGATCGGAAAACAGCGGACGCCGGATCAGCACGGTGAACATCACGCCGAGCATTCCTCCCGTAACCAGCAGCATCGACGCCTGCCAGTAATGCGCCCGCAGATTCGCCCACAGCGGATGCCCGTTCATGTCGACCATCAGAAACGACGGGATCACGAAAATCGCGCCGCTCACCAGCGCTTCGCCCACCGATCCGGCGGTGCGCGCGATATTCTGTTCGAGCAATCCGCCGCGCATCCAGGGAACGCGGAAGACGGCCATGGCGATCACCGCCGCGGGGATGGTCGCCGCCACCGTCTGGCCGGCTTTCATTCCCAGATATGCGTTCGCCGCGCCGAAAATAAAGGCGAGAAGCAACCCGAGCACGACGGCTTTGGGCGTCAATTCCCGTTGCGGCGCGTCCATCAGGCTGACCATTCTAACAGGTGCGGCGTAAACCGCGAGAGCCGGCGGCCCAATGAGGGTGCGAGTGAGCCCGACAAACCGCTCCCCTGGCGGCCGCGGCGCTGTCCTCAACGACCCATACACCGGCGTTGCGATACAGTAGTTAATCCAGGAGGAAGTTCCATGGACATCTCTCCGCTCGCGATTATCGCGATCATCGTCGCGATTTATCTTCTCTCCAGCATCAAAATTCTGGCCGAATATGAGCGCGGGGTCATCTTTCGACTGGGGCGTCTGCTGGCGAATCCGAAAGGTCCGGGCGTGATTCTGGTGTTTCGCCCGGTCGACCGCCTGGTGCGCCTGTCACTGCGCGTCGAAGCGATGGAAGTGCCGCCGCAGGACGTGGTCACGCGCGACAACGTCACCGTCAAAGTGAACGCGGTGATTTATTTCCGCATCGTCGATCCGCGCAAGGCCGTGCTCGAAGTTTCCAATTACCTGTACGCGACCTCGCAGCTTTCCCAAACCACGCTGCGCAGCGTGCTGGGCGAAGTGGAGCTGGATGAACTGCTCAGCCAGCGCGAAAAATTGAATCTGAAGCTGCAAACCGCGCTCGATCAGCATACCGGACCGTGGGGCGTCAAGGTCTCGCTGGTGGAGGTGAAGCAGGTGGACTTCCCGGAGGAGATGATTCGCGCGATCGCGCGCCAGGCCGAAGCGGAGCGCGAACGCCGCGCAAAAATCATCAACGCCGAAGGCGAAATGATGGCTGCGGTGAATCTGGAGAAGGCCGCGCAGACGCTGGCCCGCCAGCCCATCGCCATCCAACTCCGCTATCTCGAAACGCTGCTCCAGATCGGATCCGAAAAGAACACCACCATCGTTTTCCCGCTGCCAGTGGATATACTGAGTTCATTGGGAAACGTTTTAAGGAATCTCGCAGGGCCGGCGCCGGTGAATGGCGGACCGCCCGCGGCGCCGCCCACCGAAGCGCCCGCGGGGCCTGGCGCAGCGTAGCGATTTCAGAGACTCGGCATGCCTAAGAACGAAGACGGGGAGTTTGAATTAATTTTGGGGAACCGCCAGTTATTGAGCGTGTTCTTCATCGTCGTGGTTTTGCTCGGCGTATTTTTCACCATGGGCTACATCGTGGGGCGCAATTCCGCGCCGGCGATGATCACCGACGCCGAGGGCCTGCGCAAAGACACGAAACCAATGGTCGTCGATTCGGCGGCGCCCACCCCCACGCCTGCCGCAGAAACTCCCGCGCCCGCGGCAACACCGGAACCCACGCCCGTCGAACAGCGGGAAGCCGAGGCGAAACCGGAACCGCCCAAGCCGTCGCCCGCTCCCGCTAGCGACAATTCGCCAGCGGCCGGTCAGACTTATTTGCAGCTCGCCGCGACCACCAGGCATGAAGCCGATATCGAAGTCGATGTGCTGCGCAAGAAGGGTTTCAAGGCGCTCGATATCGAAAATCCCGACCGGCCGGGACTTTTTCGCGTGCTGGTCGGCCCGATTCCGGAGGGCGGCATCAATAAAACAAAATCGGACCTGAATGCCGCGGGATTCCCGGGCGATCGAGCGATTCGCAGAACTTTTTAATGGAATCGCTGATTCAGATCGATCGCGCGCAGCCGCGATTGCCGGAATGGCTGCGCAAGCATCGTACTCACTTCGCGTCGGTGCACGATTTGAAAACCGATCTGCGCCGCCTGAATCTGCACACCGTGTGCGAATCGGCGCGCTGCCCCAATATTCACGAATGTTTCCATCGCGGCGCGGCGACCTTCATGATTCTCGGCAATCTGTGCACCCGCGGCTGCGGATTTTGTTCGGTGCCAAAGAGCCGCCATCCCGGCGCGCCCGATCCGGATGAGCCGGAAAACGTCGCGCGCATGGCCGCGCAGATGAAGCTGCGCTACGTCGTCATCACCAGCGTGAATCGCGACGATCTTCCGGACGGCGGCTCCCGGCATTTTGCCGGAACCGTGGAAGCAGTAAGACGCGCCCTGCCGGAAGCTCGCGTCGAAGTTCTCACGCCCGATTTTTGCGGGGATCCCGGCGCCGTCGCGCGGGTGCTCGACGCCGCTCCGGCCGTGTTCAACCACAATATGGAAACCATCGCGCGCTTGTACCGGCGGGTGCGCCCGCAGGCGAACTACCGGCAATCGCTCGAGGTGTTGCGTTTCGCCAAAAAATACCGGCCGCAGGTGCTGACCAAATCGGGGCTGATGGCCGGGTTGGGCGAGAAGCCGGAAGAGGTGGAAGTGCTGCTGCGCGATCTGCGTGAAGCGCAGGTGGACGTGGCCACCATCGGCCAATATTTGCAGCCCACGCGCCGCAATCTGCGGGTGGAAGAATACGTTTCGCCCGAGCAATTTGACGCGTATCGCGACTTGGGCCTGTCGCTAGGCTTTAAGATGGTGTTTAGCGGTCCGCTGGTGCGCAGTTCGTACATGGCGGATCTCGTCAACCATCAAGCCGCTCCGTGATTCTCCTCTCAATTCTTTCCGCGTTCCTGCTGATCCTGATTTTTCCGAATTTCAATGTGACGTGGCTCGCGCCGGTCGCGCTTACGCCGATTTTGATCGCCTGCGCGCGCGAAGCAAACTGGAAGCGGCGCTTCCTTTACGGATGGGTCGCGGGTTTCATCTTCTGGTTCGGCGTCTGCGTCTGGATTCAATACGTTCTCGAGGTGCACGGCGGACTGGGCCGCTGGCTCGGATGGCTGACGTTTCTGCTGTTTTCGATCCTCAAGGGCCTGCATATGGCGGTTTTCGCCGCGCTCGCCGGAATCCTGATGCGGCGCTGGTGGGCGATCCCTTCCGTCGCCGCGCTGTGGACCGGACTGGAGCGCACGCACAGCATCTTCGGTTTCACCTGGCTGCAACTGGGCAACGCCGGAATCGACATGCCGCTGCCGATGCGCCTGGCGCCGATCGTTGGCGTCTACGGATTGTCGTTCGTCTTCGCGATGATCGCCGGCGCGGTTGCATTGCTGATCCTGCGACGGCGCCGCGTCGAATTCGCGTGGCTGCTGGTGCTTCCGTTGTTATTCGCATTACCGGCAGCGCCCGCGCGGCAACCTGGGGACGAGCACGCGCTGCTGGTTCAACCCAACATCGACCCCGAAATGGACTGGACCGAAACCACGCTGCTCCGCGAAGAACGCGATTTATCGATCCTCTCGGATGCCTCGCGCGATCCGTTGATCATCTGGCCCGAAGCGCCGGCGCCCTTTTATCCCAGCGATCCCGCGTTTCGCGAATACGTCGAAACGCTGGCGCGCAGCGACCATGCCTATCTTCTGTTCGGCGGCGTCGGCTACAACGCCACGGGCGCTCCGCTCAATTCCGCGTTTCTCCTGAACCCGAATGGAGAAATGCTGGGCCATTACGACAAAATCAACCTGGTTCCCTTCGGCGAATTCGTGCCCAAGATTTTTTTCTGGGTGAATCGCATCACCCGAGAAGCCGGCGATTTCGCGCCGGGCACGCGCATCGTCGAATTTCCGGTGAACGGGCACAAGATCGGTGTGTTCATTTGTTACGAATCCGCGTTCGGCGATTTCGTCCGCGAATTCGTCCGCGGCGGCGCGCAGGTATTGGTGAATATTTCAAACGACGGCTACTTCGGCCACAGCGCCGCGCGCGAGCAGCATCTGGAGCTGGTGCGGATGCGCGCCGCCGAAAATGCCCGCTGGATTCTGCGCGCCACCAACGATGGCATCACCGCGACGGTCGACCCGGCGGGAAGAATCGTGTACCGCATGCCGCCTTATCAGGAACTCGCCGCGGAGGTGCGCTATCGCTATGAATCGAACCTGACCCCGTACACGCGCTACGGCGACTGGTTCGCGTGGTCGTGTCTGGTTTGCGGCATCGTGTTGTGGGTTGGGCAGTCGCTGCGTAAGAACGTCGCCTAGCGTCGTCTCGCCCGTCAGGGCGTGTGGAGGGCGGACTTTTAGTCCGCGCAGGGCTTCAGCCCTGCCATTGCCAAGCCGAATCTTCGCCCTTCCGGCTTGGCCTCGAGGATCATAATGTGCGGCCCTACACCAGGCCGCGGACTTTCAGCGCTTCGTCGATGATGGCCACCAGCTGCTCGCGCGTCATTTCGATCTTTTCGCCCGGCTCCGGCAGATCCTCGGCGGTCATCGGCGCGCCCGGCTCGAAATGATTCCGCGATTTCACGCGATAGCGCGTCCGCGACTCGAACAGTTTTTCCACTTCCACCCGCGGCAGCGCCCGGGCCCCGCCGAGCAGTTCCGCCACCAGCAGAATGCGCGCATAATGCTCCACCATCTCCATGCGGAAATAAGCCTGCCACAGATCCTCGCCGTAGGACACCGCGCCGTGATTCGCCATCAGCAGCGCATCGTACTTGGCGATATAAGGAAGCATTCCCGCGGTCAATGCGGGCGTGCCGGGCAATCCGTAATCGGCCAGCGGCACCGAGCCGAGCGAAATGACCACCTCCGGCAAAAGCCCGATGTTCAGCGCGCGCCCGGCGCAGGCGAATCCGGTAGCCACCGGCGGATGCGCGTGCACCACGCTATGGATGTCCGGACGCATGCGGTAAACGGTCAGGTGCATGGCCATTTCCGTGGTGCGTTCGCGCTCGCCGTGAATTTTTCCGCCGTCCAGATCGCAGACGATCAGGTCCTCCGGTTTCATCATTCCTTTGCAAACCCCGGTGGGAGTGGAAAGCAGATGACCGTCGCTCAGCCGCACCGTGATGTTGCCGTCGTTGGCGGCGACCCAGCCCTTTTCAAATACGAGCCGCCCGACCCGCACAATCTCTTCGCGAAGTTGATTTTCCGTCTTGCTCATCGCGTACCGCGCTCTTGATTGTAGCAGTGTAACGTGAGAGAGTGGAAACCGCCAGGATGGCGCTCGCCGCGGCGCAGCCTGAGGCCTTCGGCTTACTCGTATCGCAGCGCGTCGGTGGGATTCAATCTCGCCGCGCGATTGGCCGGCAGCAGCCCGAACACCAGTCCGACAAAAAGCGAAACCGTAAAGGAAACGGCGATCGAGAGCAGCGAAATCGGGATCTGAATTTCGTCCGTGAAAAATTGCACGCTCAGCGGGATGGCCACGCCGATCAGCGTTCCGGCCACGCCTCCGCTCAGGCTGATCAGCACCGCTTCGGCCAGAAATTGTTCCAGAATATCGCGCCGCGCCGCGCCCACCGCCATGCGCAATCCGATTTCGCGGGTGCGCTCCGTCACCGTCACCAGCATGATGTTCATGATGCCGATTCCGGAAATAATCAGCGCGATGGCCGACACCACCACCAGCACGATGGTCAACACGTCGCCGATGGTCCGCGCCGCGGCCAGAATGGCGCTCAGATTCGCCACGGAATAATGGGCCCCGGGACGATGCCGGCCCTCAAGCAGCACCCGCACGGCATTGGTCAGCGGCTCGACGTCGGCCATGCTCTTGGCCTGAATGTACAAGGGATCGATGCGCTCGATCTGGGCGAAATACTTGAGCACGGTGATCGGGATCATGGCGTTTTCGCCGGTCAGCTCGGTCAGGCTGAAGGTGTCGATGCGTTCGCGAAAGACGCCGATCACGGTGAATTGCAGGCCGTGCAGCTTGATGGTCTTGCCGATGGAGGCTTCCGCGCCGCCGAAGAGCCGCTGCGCCAGTTTTTGCATCAGCAGCGCGACGTGATGACGCTCCTTCACGTCGCTCGCGTCCAGGTAGCGGCCGGCCAGAAGCTGTAAATTCCGCACCACCGGATAATATTGATCGGTGCCGATGATGGCGACGTCCTGCTCCCGCCCGTTCACCCACATCCGGTCCATGCTGTTCATGACGCCGGTAGCGGCAACGATGCGCGAGCCGAATTTCTCGCGCACCGCCTCCACGTCGGCGATTTTCACGAAATCGGCGTCAGCCGTGGCGATGGCCCCGTTGTTTCCCGATTCGTACTGCGCGTAAATCAGGTTCGAGCCGACGCGCTGGATCTCTTCTAAAATGCGATTTTTCCCGACCAGCGAAATGGTCACCACCAGAATCACGCTGGCGTTGCCGATCACCAGTCCGAGCGCGGTCAGAAACGCGCGGACTTTATTAGCGCGCAGCGCCTCCAGGCTCGAGCGCAGCGCTTCGCGGTGAAACATCAGTTCCCGATCCTTCTGAGCAGCGCTTCGGCTTCCTGCCGCGGGGGATCGTCCGGCGTCAGCGGCGTGTGCAAATACTTTTCGAGCAATTGCCGCGCCTGGCCCAGATTGCGCCGGTCCTTCACATACGTACTGGCACGCTCAAACATGATCTGCGGATCGTTGGGGGCGAGCCTGGCGGCCTTGTCGAACATGGCGTCGCTCTCTTTATATTGTCCGCGTTTGGCCAGATACTTCGCCAGCGCGACAAACCGGCCAACTTGCCGGGGCGCCAGTTCGGCCGCCCGCCGCAATTGGTCTTCGGCGGCGTCATAGTGCCTGCGCTTATCCTCGATCAGCGCTTGCGCATAGTGTCCTTCGGCCGGATCGGTGCGGCCGATCAGTCTAGCCAGCGCCTCGGCTTTTTGCATTCCTCCGCCGAGAAAATTCGGCGCATCCAGGTAATAATCGAGCAGGTCCCCGGTGGCGTCCCGGTTGGACGGATCAAGCTCCACCGATTTTTCAAGCGCAAGGCGCGACTTGTTGGCATAGCCGGGCGCGCTGAAGAAGTTGGCCATCTCCGCGCGGCGTCCGTAAGCGCGTCCCAGCCAGTGCAGAATCCGCGGATCATCCGGTTCGAGCGCCGCGGCTTTTTCCAGGGCCTCCGTGGATTTCCTGTACTCGCCGAGCATGAAATAATCCTGGCCCATGATGGCCAGCTCGGCGGCATTTTTGTCCACGACGGAGGCAAGCAGTGCCAGTGATTCCTGGTAATCCGTTGTTTCAAAAAGCTTTCGTGCGCGATCGTCCAGAGCCGGGCCGGCCGCGAGAAGTGTTCCGACAGAAAATACAAGTAGGACGTACCGCATGACGTAACGCAACAATTAGTCTACTATCTTCGATGCTCCGAGCGGCCGGAGGGATACGGCCGATGAGCAAAAAAGACGGGATCGCTTCCAGCAGGGTGCCAGAAAAAGGACGTGAGCTTGGCTAGAAGCGGAGGTGAACAAAAGCCGAATCCGCCGGCAATGTAGAATCAGCCGGCGGCTGTGTCCGTCGCTACCGGCAGGTGCGGCGCGAGCCATTTTAGAACTTCGGATTTCGGCATCGCTCCCACTCGCTGATCGACGACTCTGCCGTCCTTAAACAACAACAGCGTCGGAATGCCGCGAACCTGATAACGCATGCCGGTGGCGGGATTATCGTCGGTGTTCAATTTTCCGACCTTCAGCCGGCCATGGTACTCCGTCGCCAGCGCGTCCACCGTGGGAGCCATCGCCTTGCAGGGGCCGCACCACGGCGCCCAGAAGTCCACCAGAACGGGGACCTCGGATTTGAGGACCTCCTGATCCCAGGAGCTGTCGGAAAAATTCAAAGTATGATCACCGGCCATGTGTTATCGTTTCCTCTTTTCGTGTCAGTTTTAATGATGCTAAAAAAGGCCTGTGGGATGCAACTCGAATCGCTAGAATGGAACCAGCATGCACCGTTTCCTATTGCATAACGACGAGATCCGCGACGCGGGTGAGTTGTGCGTTTCGCCCGGGCAGGTGGGATTGCTGAACGGGTGGGGGGTGTTTTCGACCATCCGGGTCTACCGTGGCGTGATGTTCGCCTGGGAACGCCACTCGGCGCGGATGCAGCGCGACGCGAAGCTGATGCGCGTGCCGTTTCCGAACGACGCGTCGTGGCTCGAAGAGCGGCTGTACCGGCTGATTGAAGCGAATCATGCACAGGAGGCGACGCTGCGCGTGGTGGTGGTGCGGAATCACGGAGGAATGTGGGAGGGTCCGGCGGCGACGCGCGATTTCGATGTGATCGCCTTTACCGCCGACGTCGCCGATTGGGGCGGCGCCGTGAAGCTGGGCGTCGTTCCCAATGCGCGGTACGCGGCCAATGAGTTTGCCGGGGTGAAGTACTTATCCTGGGCGCAGAATTTGACCTGGTATGAGCGGGCGCATGAGCAGGGGCTCGATGAAGTGATTCTTCTGAACGAGCGCGGCGAATTGTCGGAATGCACCTCGGCCAATATTTTTCTGGCGTTCGGCGAGGAGGTGCGGACGCCGCCGCTCGATTCGGGTTGTCTGCCCGGGGTGACCAGGATGCTGCTGGTGGAGGAAATTCAGGTTTCGGGCGTGCGGATCATCGAAAAGACGCTTTTCCCGGCCGATCTGGAGGGCGCGGACGAAGTGTTTATCAGCTCCAGCACGCGCGAGCTGCTGCCGGTGATTTCGGTGGATGGCTACACCATCCGCCGCGGCGAACGCCTGAAAAACCTGCTGCAACAGGCGTTTTCCGGCTATGTTACCCGCTATGTTTCGCGGCATCGAAAAACCGCATTAAACGTAACGCGGTAGACGCAAAAATCGTTTATAATTTTTAGAAATTCATTACAATGCGGCTTTCGTGCCCACAGTGCGGAACACGCGACATACGTGTGTCGCAACGGCGCAATCTGGCGGAAATTTGCAAGGGACTGTTTGGAATTTATCCATTGCGCTGCCGCCGCTGCCGTGCCCGCTGGGAGACTAGTGTGTGGGCCGGCGGAGCCTGGAAATACGCCCGCTGCCCGCGCTGCTACCGGCAGGATTTGAGCACCTGGAGCGAACAGTATTACCGTCCGCCGTTCTGGACGCGTCTGTTAATGCGCATCGGAGCAACGCCCTATCGCTGCGCGCCGTGCCGCTGCAATTTCGCGAGCTTCCGTCCGTGCCGGGAAAAAATGTCGTGGAGAAAAGAGCAGGCGGAAGAGGCCAAGTAGTCGGGACGATTTTGCCGGAGACGTCTGGTTACGGACGCCCGCGTCGATATGAGTATCGACGCGGCACGCACGAGTGCGTGCGCCACGACGATGTCAGACTGAAAATAAAAATGGTTCCAAGTGACCCGTCAGTCAGCTCGTTCCCCGACCGGTATACACGGTCGAAACACGGCATCCGAAACGTCGGAACGTGAGCCCTTTGCTCCCCGCCGCCGGTGTTTCTCCGGCTGCGGATCAATGCGCTGGTGCGCGTCCGCGGTAATCTCCGTTTCAGTAGAAGCCTGCTTCCCGAAGCGGCCTTTCGCTCGCCGGCAACGATGATTGATCTTTCGATCCGCCACCGCGGCCGGGTTGACGCTCCTGGCCTGCATCTTCGAGGCAATTCCAGAATCTGCGCCTGACCCGTTCGATGATCGCGCTCCCACCCCTGTTCAGCTTTTTATCGCCTTGCAGGGTGTGATCGTTGCGCGCCACCCGTCGTCAAGTTCGATTCCGAAACTCCACATCTGTCGATCGAATTTCCGCTCCCCTCCGGGATCTCTCGATCCTTCGGGATCGTAGCGCTCTATCCGATTCCAGGTGCGGAAGCTTGCCTTTGCGAGTTGCCCGATTTTCCTTCGCTCCCCGCAGCGTTTAAAATAATCTCTTATTCGTTAGCGCTACGGATCATCGTTCCGGATCCGCTACTTCCCGCCAGGCTCACTGTCCTTCGAACCTCTTGGAACCATCCTCATGATGCACCTGAACCTTTTCACGGTCAATAGAAAAACGACAATTTCTTGACGCTTTCATCAGCTATTATTTCGTTTGGAATGAAACGGTTACCGCCGATACGCGGTGGATGATCTGTGTATAAAACAGCGCCGCCGGAATTTGTTTTTCAACTTTCGGGAGCCTGCTCCCGTTTTCGGGCCAGTTCGCGGAAAACGTCGCCGAAAGCGGGGATGCTGGTCTTGAGCACGTTGAAATCACCCTTTTTAATCAGCAAAACGTCCATAGGGCTGGTGGCGCGGATGGTGGCGTTGCGGCTGACGTCGGCCAGCACGGCCATTTCGCCGAAGTAATCGCCGGCGCCCAGGTCGGCCAGGTGCTGGGTTTCGCCTGGTGATTCGCGCAGCACCTGGCAGGTTCCTTTTTCAATGACATAGACGCTATCGCCCAAGTCGCCCTGGTTGAAGACGATTTCGCCCGATTCGAAGTGCTGGCGCGAAACACCGGATTCATGCAGCACTTTGATCTGTACCAGATCCGGCGGGAACAGCAGGGCCATCAGCCAGTCGAGCGCGATGCGCATTTTGCGATTGATCCCGGGCATTTTCGCCAGATAAATTCCGCGCCAGAGAAGCCAGGCGAGCAGGCCGGAGACGCGTACGCCCATAATGTCGGCAACGGCGGAATAATGGCCGAGCGCACCGAGCGTGCCCAATCCTTCAAAGGCAAACTGCGTTTTCGCGCCGCCGCGCAGCGCCGCGACAATGTTCCGCGCCACGGTTTGCGCTTCGCGCGTGGCGTGCTGCGCCGTCGGCGGAACGGCGCTGCCTTGGGCGGTCTTGATCGACGCGCAATCGCCCAGCGCCCAGACCTGGCCTTCATAGCCTTCAAGTTCGAGACTCGAATTGACTTTCAAGCGGCCGGCGGCTTTGGGACAATCGAGCTTCTCGAGTACCGGCGCGATGATCGAGGGGACGGTGGAGACCAGCGTTTTACACGGAATTTCGCGGCCGGATTTGAGAATCGCCTTTTCCGAAGTGGCCGCGGCCAGGCGATCCTCGAAAATCATTTCGACGCCGCGTCTGGTTAAGATTTTCTGCGCGAACAGGGCGAGTGGCTCGGCCATTTCCTGCAAGATGCGATCGCGGGAGTGGATCAGGAAGCAGCGCACCGGCTCCTGGCGCAGATGAAGATAATGGCTTTTGACGGCGCGGACGAAATCGTTGATCTCGGCCATCGCCTCGACGCCGGAAAATCCGCCGCCGGCGACGACGAAGGTCAGCAGCTTGCGGCGCATTTCGGGATCGGTTTCGACGTCGGCTTCTTCGAGAGCGCGAAGCAGGTGATTGCGCAGCGCCAGCGCGTCGGCCAGAGTGCGGAAGGGGCGCGCATGTTCGAGCAGCCCGGGCATGCCGTAAAAATTGGTGACGCCGCCGAGCGCGATCACCAGATAGTCGTAGTGCAATTCCAGACGGCGCGGACGGAAACCGGGGCTGACGGTGATGACGCGATTCTTAAGATCGATCTCTTCGACTTCGCGCATCACCAGTTGCGTGCGCGGGCAAAGCTGGCGGATGGGCGAGACGACGTCGGTGAGGCCGATGGAGCCGGAGATGACCTCGGGCAGCATCGGCTGATAGACCCAATAATTTTCCTGGTTGACCAAACGGAGGCGCGCTTCTTCGCGGCCGAGCAGTTTTTCGAGCCGGCGAACGGTGTAGATTCCGCCGAATCCGCCGCCGAGAACGACAATTTCCTTCATTCGTGCTTAGTTTCCGTTGCGCGAAAGCCCAGACACAGATGAGGGTGCGGAAAAGGCCGGCACTGGCCCCTTCCTTGGGCCGCGGTTCGCAGGCGAACAGGTTTCGCCACGCACCATGCGTGGGTGCGCCACATCTGGCTCACGATACGTCCTTCAATCCCAGCGCGACGCGGCCGGCTCCGAGGAGCGCGGTTTTATCATTCAGAATGACGCGCACCGGAATCGCTTCCAGCAATTTTCCGACGCGGCCTTTATCGTCGAAGGCTTTGAGGAACTCGGGTTCGCGCAGCTTTCCGGCGATTTTGGGAGCGATGCCTCCGCCTAAATAAACTCCGCCGGTGGCGAGCAGGCGCAGGGCGATGTTGCCGGCTTCAGCCCCGTAGACGGTGATGAAAAGGTTCAGGGCGAGCGCGCACAATTCGCTTTTTTCGGCGTTGCGCGTAATCGCCGCCGAGGGATCTCCCGCGGCGAGTTCTTGCGCGAGCCACGGCGGTTCTTGGGCGCGGCCCGTGTCGCGGAAAAAATCGTAGACGTTCACCAGGCCGGGGCCGGACAGAATCCGTTCATAGCTCACGTGGCCGAAGCGCTCGGCCAGATATTCGAAAAGCGCGACTTCGCTGGGATTGCGGGGGGCGAAATCGGCGTGCCCGCCTTCGCTGGCGAAGGGGACGTGATGACCGTCGATCGCGATCAGGCCGGCTTCGCCCAGACCAGTGCCGGCGGAGACCAGCGCGCGATTGCCGCGCGGCTCGTTTTCGCCTTCGCGAAGGGTAGCAAAATCGGAATCGCCGAGCGCGGCGATGCCGTAGGCGTTGGCTTCAAGATCATTGAGCAGGCGCAGATTCTTGACGCCGATATCGGCGGCGAGCTGCGCCGCGTGAATTTTCCAGGGAAGATTGGTGGCTTCGACGACGCCGTGCCGCACCGGTCCGGCGATGCCGAAACAGGCGGCTTCGGCCGTTTGCCGGTGCGCGGTGAGATATTCGGTCACGATCGCGGCGAGCGCCGGATATCGGGCGCTGGGAAAAACCTGGATTTCGCGCGGCTGCGGCCCATCGAAGAAAGCGAGGCGGGTGTTGGTGCCGCCGATGTCGCCGGCGAGGATCATCTGGCGGCGCTCCGAAGAACTGCGGGACTTTGCCGGATTTGTGATCCGCTGCGTGCGCCCCCAGAACGCATTGCGACGTCAAGAGCACAAGCCTGGCGGCTTATGCCACTTTGAGCTGTCATTCGCCGGAGCTCCACTGGCGATTGTCGCGGGCGAGCATTTCATCGGCCTCCGCCGGACCCCACGAGCCCGCCTCATAGTTCGGGAATTTGCGTGGCGGCAGCGCGTCCCACACGTCCTGAATCGGGGCGACCACGCTCCAGGCGGTTTCCACCATGTCCGACCGTTGGAACAAAGTGGCGTCGCCGAGCATGCAGTCGTATAACAGGCGCTCGTAGCCGGTGGAAGGCGTGGTGCCGAAATAATCCTTGTATTGAAAATCCATCTGCACGCCGCCGATGCGCACGGTGGGTCCGGGAATTTTCGCGCCGAAGCTCAGCGAAATTCCTTCGTCGGGCTGAAGGTGCAATACCAGGCGGTTGGGCGTCAACTCGCCGACCGCGGTTTTGCGGAACAGCAGGAACGGCGCGCGCTTGAACTGAATGGCGATTTCCGTGCTGCGTTTGGGCAAGCGCTTGCCGGTGCGGACGTAAAACGGCACGTCGGCCCAGCGCCAGTTCTCGATAAACAGCTTCAAAGCGATATAGGTTTCGGTGCGCGAAGTGGGGGAGACGTCCTGCTCATGCCGGTAGCCCGCCATGCGCTCGGTTCCGTTGACGGATTCGCCATACTGGCCGCGCACGGTGCGGGTTAAGACGTCTTCCGGAGCCATCGGCGGAATCGCCTTAAGGATTTTGGCCTGCTCATCACGGACCACGTCGGCGTCGAAGGAAATCGGCGGCTCCATCGCGGTGAGCGAGATCAGTTGAAAAATGTGATTCGGCACCATATCGCGCAGAGTGCCGGCGGTTTCGTAATAGCCGCCGCGCGTTTCGACACCGACCGTTTCGGCCACCGTAATCTGGATGTGATCGATGTAGCGGCGATTCCAGATCGGCTCGAAAATTCCGTTGGAAAAACGGAACACCATGATGTTCTGCACGGTTTCCTTGCCGAGGTAATGATCGATGCGGTAGATCTGCTTTTCCTTTAAAACTTCGCGGATCTCGCGGTTGAGCTTCAGGGCGGTATCGTAATCGCGGCCGAACGGTTTTTCGATAATGACGCGGCGCCATCCGTTGTCTTCCTTCATCAGGCCCGCGCAGCCGAGCTGCTGGACCAGGGGCGCGAAAAATCCCGGCGCGGTGGCCAGGTAATAAAAACAATTTCCCTTAGTTCCGTGTTCGCGCTCCACCACGGCCAACTGCTGTTTCAGGCGCTGGAACGCGGCCGGGTCGCCGAATTCGCCGGCGACGTAATAGATGCGCTCGGAGAACCAGTGCCACAGGTCTTCATCGACGGTGGTGGTGGCAAATTCGCGAATTTCGCTGGTGAGCTTGGCGCGAAATTCATCCGAGCGCATGTCGTTCCGGGCGAACCCGATCAGCGCGAACTCCTTGGCAAGCAGGCCATCCTTGGCCAGATTGTACAGCGCCGGGATCAGCTTGCGCTTGGTCAGATCGCCGGAGGCGCCGAAGATCACCATGGCGCAAGGGTCGCCCGGACGGCCGTGATGGTCGGTTGGATCGATGGTCATTTTTTCCTCAGCGGTCAGCCGTCAGCGATCAGCAATCAGCGGAGGGCTGACCGCGGAAAGCTGAGTGCTTTCCTACTGTAACGCTTCAGCGATTGCTGATTCCAGCGCCTTGAGGCCGGATTCGGGATGGTCGAGATGGACACGCAGCGCGCGGCGGTTGCGTTCGGCGAGAACTTCGAAATCGCCGCGAGCCTGCGCCGCCTTGACCACGCCGAAAGAATATTTCTGTCCTGGAACGGCAAGGTCGGCGGGGTCGTTCGAGGTGACCTGAAGGAACACACCGGTGTTGGGTCCGCCTTTGTAGGCCTGGCCGGTGGAGTGCAGGAACCGCGGGCCGAAGCCGAGACACGTGGCGACGCGTTTGCGGTCGCGGATTTTCATGCGCATGCCCGAAAGAGCCCCCTGGTGCTGATCGTTCATTTCGACATACGCGAGCAGCGCGAAATAATCGCCGGCTTGCAGGCGATTGAGGTGCGCGCGCAGAAAATCGGCGAGCGTTTTCTGCTGGCCCAGCGCCTTGACGTTGGCGTCGTTCGAAAAAAGGCTGATGCCGTTGGCGCTGAAGAACGGTTTTTCAGCCGGCAGCGAGCCGCTGCGCTGGTATTCGTCGGTGAGTTTGCGCGTGGCGATTTTGCTCGCTTCGACGTCGGGTTGATTGAAGGCGTTGATGCCGAGAATCGATCCGGCGACGGCAGTGGCAATTTCCCAGCGGAAAAATTCCTGGCCGAGATTCATTACATCGGCGACATCGATGCGAATGACAGGCTGGCCCGCATCGGCGAGTTTCTGCACGGCGGCATCCTGCGCGGCGTCGGGCGCGGAGGTGAGACGCAGATAGGCGAACACGCGGTCGCTGCCGTAGACGCCGGGCGAGGCGAGCGTCTCGCGGTCGACGGGGATGAGTCCTTTACCCTGCTTGCCGGTCGATTCGGCGAGAAGCTGCTCCAGCCATGCGCCGAGGTCCACGATTCCGGGTGAAGGGATCAGCGTGACTTTATCGCGGCCGTGCGTGCCGCAGACGCCGAGCACCAGGCCGAGCATCACGCCGGGATTTTTTTCGATCGGCACGCAATGCGAGCAGGAAACCGCCATCGATTCGGCGCGATCGAGAAAATCGCCGGCATCGATACCCATGACGGAAGCGGGACCCATGCCGAAATCGGAGAGCGCGGAGTAGCGTCCGCCGATGGAGGGGACGCCGTGCAGGATGTGGCGGAATTTATCCTCGGCCGCCACTTTTTCCAGGTGCGAGCCGGGATCGGTGATGGCGATAAAGCGGCTGCCGTCTTTGCCTGCGCGCTCAAAGAAATATTGCTTGAAGATGTTAGGTTCGAGCGTGGAGCCGGATTTGCTCGACACGATGAAAATCGTTTTGGCCAGATCGATTTTCTTTTCGAAATCGCGGATCTGCGCCGGGTCGGTGGAATCGAGGACGAACAACTCCGGGAAGCCGTCGATCTTGCCGAAGGATTTTTTGAGCACTTCGGGGCACAGGCTGGAACCGCCCATGCCGAGCAGCAAGGCGTACTTGAATCCGGCCTGCTTGATTTCCGCGGCGAGATTTTCGAAATGCGCTTTGTTTTCGAGCTGATTTTCGATAACGTCGAGCCAGCCCAGCCATTTCGATTCGTCGGAATGGGTCCAGAGCGCAGCGTCGCGCGCCCACAGGCGGCGGACTTTTCCGCCGATCTGCCAGTCTTCCATGGCGGCATTCAAGAGTTTTTGCAAATCGGATGAGAGCGAGAAGGTCTGCGAGTTGATTTCCGCGCCGGCCTTTACCTTGCACCTGCGATCGACCGAGTTGAGCAATTTGTCGAAGGCTTCGGCGAAAAGTTTTACGCCCTGCCGCAGCAACTGCCCGGTGATTTCGTCCATCGAAATGCCGATTTTCGCGAGCGCGTCCATGGTCGCGCGCGCTCCGCCGAGATTTTCTTCGAGGCTCGAGCGCGCGCGGCCGTGATCGCGGAAAGCGTCGAAGGTCGCCGGAGGGATGGTGTCGACCGTATCGGGGCCGACCAGTTCTTCGACGTAGAGAACGTCGCGATAGGCGGGATCCTTGGTGCTGGTGCTGGCCCAGAGCAGGCGCTGGGTTTGCGCGCCGCGCGATTTCAGCGCCTCCCAGCGCGCGCCGCTGAAAATTTCCTGATAGCGCGCGTAGGTCAGCTTGGCGTTGGCGATGGCCACTTTTCCCATCACCTGTTCGATGAGACTGCGCTCGGCCGGCGTTGCGCTTTTGAGCTTCGCCTTGGCGATGGGATCGATCAGCGAATCGATGCGGCTGACGAAAAAGCTGGCGACGCTGGCCATTTTTTGCAGATTGCCGGAGCGCTTTTCGAGCGCGGAGATGTAGGCCTGCGCGACCTTTTCGTATACCTGCTGCGAGAACAGAAGGGTGACGTTGACGTTGATGCCTTCGCTCAGCAGCTGCTCGACGGCGGGAATGCCTTCGGGCGTGCCGGGAACTTTCACCATCAGATTTTCGCGGCCGACCGCTTTCCACAAGCGGCGCGCTTCGTCGATGGTGGCTTGCGTATCGTGCGCCAGAAACGGCGATACCTCAAGACTCACGTAGCCGTCGCGGAAATTGCTGCGCTCATAAACCGGACGCAGCGCGTCGGCGGCGCTCTGAATATCGGGAATCGCGAGGCGTTCATAAAGAGACATCGCGTCCAGGTTCGCGTTTTCAAGCGCGGCGAGAGAGTCGGAATAATCGGTGCTGCCGGTGATCGCTTTTTCGAAAATGGCCGGATTGGAGGTCATGCCGGCGAGGCCGTCCTGCGCGATCAGACGCGCCAGTTCGCCGCTCGACATGAGACTGCGGCGGATGTAGTCGAGCCATACGGATTGGCCGTAATCGGCGAGTTCCTGAAGGGCGTTCTTGGTGGAAGGCAAAGTAGTGCTCACGCTGCGGCTCCTTTCGAATACTTCTTCATCATGGCACGGCGGGTGACGGTGCGGCACGGCGTTTGGTTACAGAGGAATTTCGAACAAATTCGAGAAAATTGTTTGACTTAGCGAAGTAACCTTGCCGCGGCGAAAATCATCTTTTCCATCGACAGGATAAGCAGTACAGGCAGCGGCGGCAGCCGCCAAGATTTCACAACTGGAGACAAGAAAAATGAAATTCACGAAGGTGATGCTTAGTGTGTCTGCGCTCGCGCTGATGATGATTCCGGCGAAAGCGGCCAATGGTCCGGCGTACAATCCGGCGACCGCCGTGGCGGCGTCGGGCACGGTGACGGCGGTGCGTGTGGTTCCGGTGGGCCAGCCGCTTGCGGGAGTACACGTGATGCTGAAGACCAAGGCGAATACCGTCGACGTTTATCTCGCGCCGAAAGATTTTATGAATTTTCTGAAAACGAATTTCGCAGCGGGCGATGAGATCGACGTGACCGGATCGCGGGTGAAGTCGGGCACTGCCGACGTGATTCTGGCGCGCGAAGTGAGCGACGGCGTGGACGTGATCGAGCTGCGCGATCTGTATGGCGCGCCGGCCTGGGAAAACTGGGGCGTCGAGGCGGATCCGGCGGCGATTCACTAAGGGCGTTTTGAGAGCGTCGGGCGCCGGGTTAGTCCGGCGCCCTTGTTTTTTTTGGATAACGATCGAAGGGTCAGTCACCGGCGGCCGGTTTCCGGCCTACGAAAGAGACTCCCTTGGCTTCCGGACCCGCCCAGATCACCACCGCGCCGATCAGCAGCACCGCGGCGGCCATTGCGCCCATCGCCGTGGCATAGCTGAAATGCTCGGCGAAGCGGGCTTCGATGTAGGCGCTGGTGGACGCGATCAGCACGCCGCACTGATAGGCCAGGCCGGGAAAAAATCCGCGGAGCTGGGGCGGCGAAAGTTCGTTGATGTGCGCGGGAATGATGCCCCAGGCGCCCTGCACCATGAACTGCATGGCGAAGGCTCCCACCACGATCAGCGGTTCATTCGGCGCGAGCACCCACAGCGGAATCGTGAGCACGCCGAGCAGCGCCGCGGTCACCATCGATTTGCGCCGGCCGCGCCGGTCGGACATGTGACCGAAGACCAAACCGCCGGCGAGCGCGCCGGTCATCGAAATGATGCTGATGATGGACGTGGTGCTGACGTTGAAGCCGCGGGCGCGCTGGAGGAAGGTCGGGTAAAGATCCTGGGTGCCGTGGGAGATGAAATTCATCATGGTCATCAGCGCGATCAGGTAGAGAAACAGCGGCAGGTTTCCGAAGACGGCATTGCGGTACGTGGTCCAGTCGGTGCGCGATTCATGCCAGGCCTGCGGTTCTTCCACTTTCAGGCAGAGAAGAATGGTGAGCAGCGCCGGCGCGGCGCCCACGAAGAACATGGCGCGCCAGCCCCAGTGCGGGAACACCAGGAAATAGGCGGCCGCGGCGAGAATATTGCCCACGGCGTAGCCTTCCTGAAGCAATCCTGATAAAACGCCGCGCCATTTCGGCGGCGCCGATTCCATGGCGAGCGACGCGCCGACGCCCCAGTTGCCGCCCATGCCGATCCCGTAGAGCAGGCGCAGCGCGAAGAAAACCGCGTAGCTCGGCGCGAGGCCGGAGAGAATTTCCATCACCGAATAAAAAAGAATATTGGCGATCAGGATGACGCGGCGGCCCAGACGATCGGCGAGGAGTCCAAAAACGAAGGCGCCGACGGGCCGCGTGGCCAGGCTGGCGGTGATGGTCAGGGCGACGGCGGGGATGGAGCGGTTGAAATCCTTGGCGATCGCTGAAACGGTGAAGACGAGGACGAAGAAATCGAAGGCGTCGATGGTCCAGCCGAGAAATCCGGCGGCGACGGCGTTACGGGCGTTGGCGTTATTGGCGGCAGACGTGGCGGGTTGCATTTACGAACTGCCGACGATACCACTCGGGTGAGCGTTTCGTCAAATCCGGCGATGTTCCCGGCTAGTGCGCGGATGCGGCCGGCTTCGATCCGAGCAGCTCGTTGATCTCGCGTACGGCGTAATCAACCTTCATGTCGATAAACTTCTTGCCCAACTCGGCGCTGGAGCGGCGGGCGTCGCCGGTGATGCCATTGTGGATGCGGGGAACATTCGGATCGCGTTTACCCACCGGATCGCCGACGGCCGTGGGGAGCTGGTCCATCCGCACCCATCCTTTATCCTCGCCGAGATAAATCATTTCCGAGGTGTCGGAGACGCCGCCGTGGCCGCCGGAAGGATAGCCATTGTCGGCGAGCCATTTCTCAAACGTCGGCTGCGCGCCCGGATGGTCTTTGGTGCCGGCGTAGGCCGCGCCGCAGAAAATCACGCGGATTCCCTTATCGTGATATTTCTGGTCCAGTTTGGTGGCGACTTCGGCCAGCTCCTTCTGGCCGCCGCCGTGGTCGCCCATCAGCACGATGTTCTTGAAGCCATTGATAATCATCTGTTCGGCAATCTGTTCGTTCATGGCGGCAAACAATTCGCCGGTGATGCCGATGGTGCCCGGCAGCGCCGGATCGGCGCGATTGATCGAATAAGGAAGCACCGGCGCCACGATCGCGTTGCCCAGTTTAAGCGCAATGCGCCTGGAGACCTCGCGAGCGATTAATGTGTGGCCTCCATTGACGTTCTGCGGTCCGCGAAACTCGGTCCCGCCGTTGTAGATGATCGCGGTGGTCTTGCCGGACTCGATCGCGGCTTTGACCTCCTGCGCGGTCATCATATCGAACTCGACCAGCGGTTCCTTGGATTGCGCGTAAGCGGTTGCGCCGATCAGCGCGAGCGTGCACAGTGCCAGTTTCATCGCATTGCTCCTTGTCGACACGGACGGACGAGAAGAAGCATATCACTGGGCGGGCAAGGAAAACAACTTTTAGCCGATCTGGCGCGCCCACTGGCGGAACGAAGCCTGGATGGCGGCCCAAAACCGGGCCAGACGGCCCGCCTTTTCCGCGGCCGACTGGGTCCAGCGGCCGTGGGTGATGGCATCGCGAAGCTGGGCGATCTGCGGGTCGTGGCGGAAACTTCTTAGCGCCTGCGAGAGCACCGGAACTTGTTGCAGCGATTCGGGGCAAACCGGCAAATGGAAACGGTGCGGTTCACTCCAGACGCCGTCGTCCCATTGTTGAAGATAGGCAAGCCGGTTTTCTACCTCGATCAGGATGCTGAAATCGAGATTCTCGAAGCTCTGTGTGGTCATGGTCCTCACCCGCGATTATGCAAGTCCGCGGCCTTCGTTCAATTGATTGAAAATCATTGACAAAAGCTGATTGGGGCGGTGGTAAGTCTTGGAGGGCCGTATTATTTACAAGTATTTTGTACGGCTGAATGGGAGGGGAAGAAGAATTGCTTTGGGAGGGATTTGCTCCGCCCCCGTGGGCAGGGGCTTGGAGCCGCTGCCCGGGGCGGAGCCGGATTCTACCAGCGTTTGCCGCGGCCGCCGCGATTTCCACCTCCGCCACCACCGCCGAATCCGCGGTTTTCTTTCGGACGAGCTTCGTTCACTTTCAAGGGCCGTCCATCAAACTCCCGCCCATCGAGCTCTTGAATAGCGCGCTGCGCCTCGGCATTCCCACTCATTTCCACGAAACCGAAACCCCGGGATTGGCCGGTGTCGCGATCTGTGATAATGTTAACGCGCTCAATCGTTCCGTACGGCTCAAACAGAGCCCTAACCGAGTCTTCGGTCGCGCCGAAGCTCAAATTCCCTACGAAAATATTCTTCATTTACAGTCCTTCTGGAGTTTTTTGAAACGGTGAATCGGGGCAGGTCCGGACACGTCTACGACAACCAATGGCGTGATACGCGACAATGCAGCAGATGCTGCCTTTAATCAGCAAAACTACGCCAACAGTTTGCCATGAATCGGGGGACGGCGCAAGGCGGTTGAGGCTTCATCTGAGGCATGTGGCGTTACAAGTCCGGCTGCGGCGGCTTCGGCGAGCTCCAGAAATTCGGCCGCTTCGATGGGTTTATGAATATATCCATTCATGCCGGCTTCCAGGCACCGGTCGCGGTCGCCGGGCATGGTATGGGCGGTAAGGGCGAGGATGGGGGTGTAGCCGCCCGTCTGTTTTTCCCGCTGGCGGATCTGGAGGGTGGCTTCGATGCCGTCCATGTCGGGCATCTGGACGTCCATCAAAATCAAGTCGAAACGGGCGCGGTCGACCCACTCGAGCGCCTCCTGTCCGGTGGTGGCCAGGGCGACGCGATGGCCGCGCTTTTCGAGCAGGCGCATGGCCACGCGCTGGTTCACGGGATTGTCCTCGGCGAGCAGCACGTAAAGGCTGGGCGGCGTGGCGGCGGTGTTGACCGCGGTGAACATGTTTTGCAAGCTGGCGGGATCAATCGGCGCGGCCGATTGCATTTTGGCCGGCAATCCCAGCCGGATGGTGAAATGAAAGGTGCTGCCGCGGCCCGGTTCGCTTTCAACGGCCAGCGATCCGCCCATCATTTCCACCAGACGCGAGGAAATGGACAATCCGAGGCCGGTGCCGCCGTATTTCCGCGTGGTGGACCCGTCGGCCTGACGGAAGGCTTCAAAAATGATCTGCTGCTTGTCGCGCGGGATGCCGATGCCGCTGTCGCGCACCTCGAAACGCGCGAGAACCTGATCGGCGCTTCGCGAGGCGCGCTCGACGTTCACGGTGACCCCGCCGGCGAAAGTGAACTTGATGGCGTTCCCGATCAGGTTGAGGAGCACCTGCCGCAGGCGGTCCGGGTCGCCGACAACACGATCGGGCAGCGCTTCGTCGAACCTGAGCTCCAGGCGCAAATTCTTCTCCGCGATGGCGACCGAGAAGATCTTAGAGGTTTCCTGCACCGATTGGCGCAGCGAAAATTCGATGGGACTCAGCTCCATGCGGCCGGCTTCGATTTTCGAAAAATCGAGCACGTCGTTGAGGATGGTCAGCAGCGAAGTGGCGGAAAGACGCGCGGTTTCGAGGTAATCGCGCTGCTCCGGCGTGAGCGGTGAGGCCAGCACCATATCGGTCATGCCGATGACGCCATTCATCGGGGTGCGGATTTCGTGGCTCATGTTGGCGAGAAATTCGCTTTTCGACCGGCTGGCCTGCTGCGCCTCCTGGAGCAGGCGCTCGATTTCGAGCTTCTGCTGCTCGGCGCGGGCCTTTTCTTCGATGACCCGATGCTTTTCCTGAAGCAGTTCGCGAGTGCGCTCGGCGACGGCGGTTTCCAACCTGAATCTTTCCACTTGCAGCCTGTGTGTCCGGCGCTGCCACATCAATTGTCCAAGAGCCAGGACGAACAGCACGGCCCCGATGCGGAACCACCAGGACAGCCACCACGGCGGCAGGATCTGGAAGCTGAGGCGGACCGGTTGCGCGCTCCAATCGCCCTGCGCGTTGCGGGCCATCACTTCGAGGGTGTATTGGCCGGAGGGAAGCTGGGGAAAGGTGAGTTCGCGCTGCGTGGTTTCGATCCACTTTTGGCCCAGGCGGTAGCGGAACAGCACGCGCGACTCCTGAACGAAGGTCAGCGCGGCGAATTTCACGTCAAGCGAATTGCGACGATACGGAATTTCGCCGATATTGGCTGGATCGGCGTTCTGATCGCCGAATTTGACGGAGGTGAAGACGACCGGCGGGGGGACGCTCGCGGGGCGATTGGCGGCGGGCAGGAACCGGGAGAGACCACGGCTGGTGCCGATCCACACGCCGCCGTCGGGGTCGGCCATGAAGGCGTTGGTGTTGCAATCGTCCCAGATGAGCCCGTCGGAGCGGCCGTAGTGGCGCCAGCGCACGCGATCGAAGGCGTCGGCGCCGTGATCGGAGCCGGCCCACAACCAGCCGCGCGCGTCGAAGCCAAGAAACAGCGATTTATCGGACCCCAGGCCGGAAGCGGCGCTGAAATGATCGAGCGTCAGCCGGCCGCGCGGGAAACGCAGCCGGGTGAGGCCGAAAGCGTCGTAATAACTGATCCACAGCGAGCCATCTGGATCTTCGGCGAGATGGGCGACGACATCGGATTTGAGGCCGTTGGCCGTGGTGAAGCGCTTCCATTGCCCATCGGAGAAACGCGCGAGGCCGTGTGCGCCGGCGGCCCAGAGCGCGCCGCTGCGATCGAGCAGCGTCATGTAAAAGGTTTCCCCGGCGAGAGCGGTGGTGAAGGTGCGCGCGCCGGCCTCACGCAGGAACAGACCATCGCGCGTCGAAACCCACAATCGGCCGAGCCGGTCGAGCAGAATGTGACGGACGTTGTCGCTGTTCAGACCGTCGGCTGCGCCGAAGGATTGCGTTTCGCCGGTGCGGGGATTGAGACGCAGCAATCCGCCGGGCGAAGCGCCGACCCACAGGGTCCCGTCGGGAGCGGGCGCGAGCGCGCGGATCATTTGCACGGGGCGCCCTCTGGACCCGATCGGCTGCTTCCGCCAGACCAGACTGCCGTCGTGATTTTCCGCGTAATTCAAACCGAATTGCGTCCCAACCCACAAGCGATGTGACGCGCCGCGGGCGATAGACCAGATGGATTCACGGCTCAAACCATCCTGCTGGCTCCAGTTTTGCCATTCGTTGTAGCCGAGCCATCGCGCCAGCCCGGAGCCGAGCAGGCCCAGCCAGACCGCGCCTTCGCGATCCTCGACGACGGCGGCGATATCGTTCGTGGTTAGGCCCTGGCCGGCGTCGATGATCTCCCAGCCGGTGTCAGTCTGCCGGGCGAGACCGCGATAGGTGGGAACCAGAAGTTTGCCGGCGGGATCGATCGCCAGCGTCGGATAGGTGTTGGTGGCTTCGGGCGGTCCGCGGCGCGGCTGGAAACGGTTCGAGCCGGGCGCGCGGACGTAGAGGGATTTTTCGCTGCGAATCCATAGATTGCCTTCAATGTCGCCGAGGATCGCGTCCCAGCGTTCCGGCGGGATGTCATCCTGGACGACAGCCTGGCCCTGATCGAGGCGGCAGAGTTTGCGGCCGCATCCGAACCAGACCGCTGCGTTTGAATCGACGTAGACGCTGGCGGCGCCGTCCGGGCATGCGATCAGACGGAAGGGATGGCCGGGGAAAATGGAGCCGATGGCCAAGCCACGTTCGGTAGCGAGATACAGGGTTCCGGCCGCGTCCGAGGCGATGGCTTCACGGCCAAGGACGCCGCGGGCGACACCCAAAGGGACGGCCTCGAATGAATCGCCACGCCGGCGGGCGATGCCGTTTTGCGTGCCGGCCCACAGCGTGCCGTCGACGGATTCGTGCAGGGCTTCGATGCGAGCGGCGGGCAGACCGTCGCTCTTGCCGAAGGCGGCGAAATGGGCGCCGTCGTAGCGATAGAGACCGTTTTGCGTGCCCGCCCACAGGAATCCCGCACGATCCTGCAACAGCACCTGCACGGCCAGATTTTCAAGCCCCTCCTCCTCGCCGTAGAACTTGAAGTTATAGCGCTGAGCAAAGGCACACTGGCACGCGAGCAGCGCGAAGACACTAATCGCACGCATGGGACAAAGAATAATCGGCGGATTGGGAAGATCCCGTTAGGCGTACAACGCAAGGCCGCGTCCGTCGGGTGGTTGGTCACGCAGAGTACAAACGGCAGCGAATGATATACTTCCCATCAAGGGCAATGAACATGCGTCGAAGCGGCGCGGCCGCGCTGGTACTGTTTTTCGCCGGATCGCTGTTCGGCGAAGTTAAGGTTTTTGAGAATTTCACGCTGATCGATGGGACCGGACGGCAGCCCGTGGGGCGGCAGGCGATGATCGTCGATAACGGGCGGATTCGCTGGGTGGGGCCGGAAGCGCAACTGCAAATGCCCGCCGGCGCTGAGCGCGTCGACCTGGCCGGGAAATACGTCATGCCCGGGCTGATCGATCTGCACTGCCATCTGGGCGACGTCGTCGGTATGACGCAGGACGCGAAATTTTTCACCCGCGAAAACGTCGAGCATGATCTGAAAACGTATGCTTCCTACGGCGTCACCACGGTGCTCAGCATGGGCACCGAGAAGGACTCGATTTTCCAGATGCGCGCGGAGCAGCGCGCGGGCCGGCCAAGGGTCGCGCGGATTTACACGGCGGGACAGGGGTTCGTTTATAAAGGATCGTACGGCGGATTGGCGGGTGTGACTCCGCAGGTGTCCAACGCGGCCGAGGTGGACGCGGAGATGAATAAGCTGGCCGCGGACCACGTGGACATCGTCAAGTTCTGGATCGACGATCATAACCACACCTTCAAGATCAAGATGCCGTACAGCATCGCCAAGGCGATTATCGACAGCGCGCACCGTCATCATCTGCGGGTCACCGCGCACGTTTTTTATCTCGCTGACGCCAAAGCGGTGGTGAACGATGGCGTCGACGCGCTGGCGCACGAAGTGCGCGACCAACCGGTGGACCAGGAATTGATCGACAGCATGAAAAAGCACGGCACCTGGCAGCAGGCGTCGACGCTGTACCGCGAAGAATCGCTGTTCATTTACGGGCACAATCCGAAGTTTTTGTATTCTCCGTTTTTCACGCGGGGCGTATCGGAAAACGTGATCAAAACGCTGAGGAGCGCGGCGTATCAAAAGAGCGTCCGCGACGATCCCGAGTACGACCGCTATCCCGGATTTTTCGAGATGGCGAAACGAAATCTGAAAACGCTCGCCGATGCGGGAATTCCCTACGGCACGGGCACCGATGCCGGTCCGCCGGGACGTTTCCCGGGTTATTCCGAGCAGCGGGAGTTGCAGCTTATGGTCGATGCCGGGCTGACGCCGATGCAGGTGATCGTCGCGGCGACCAGGAGCGGCGCGGAATTTCTGGGCGCGAAGGATCTGGGTACGATCGCGCAGGGCAAGTGGGCGGATCTGCTGATCCTCAATCGAAATCCCGTGGAGAATATCGGCAATACCGAAGCAATCAACGCGGTGTATATCGCGGGAAATCGGGTCAATTGAAAATTTATAGGACCAGCGGCGGTTGGGTGTTGGAATCGGATTCGCGATATTTTGCGTTGCCGCCGGAGAAGTCGGCGAATCTGACGGCTCGGGAAGATTTGCGGGAGTATTTGCAGGGGATCTCGGGAAATGAGATACCGGCGCCCGGGGCCGTGTTGCCGCCGATCGAGCAGCAGGAAGTTTGGGCCGCGGGCGTGACTTATTTCCGCAGCCGCACCGCGCGGATGGAGGAATCGAAGAGCGCGGGCGGCGGGGATTTTTACGATCGCGTATACAGCGCGGAACGGCCGGAATTGTTTTTTAAGGCGACGGCGCATCGCGTGGTGGGGTCGGGCGCGAAGGTGAGGATCCGGCACGACTCGAAGTGGAATGTCCCGGAACCGGAATTGACGCTGCTGATTTCGCCGCGCGGGAAGGTTCTGGGGTATACGATCGGGAACGATATGAGCTCGCGCGATATTGAGGGTGAGAATCCGCTGTATCTGCCGCAGGCCAAGGTTTATGACGGAAGCTGCGCGCTGGGTCCGGGCATTCTGGTATTGTCCGAGCCGCTGGACGCGTCGACGGAGATCGCGATCGAGATCCGGCGCGGCGGGGTCCAGGCTTTCAGCGGAACCACGACGCTGGCGTCGATGAAGCGCGATCCGAAGGTGCTGGTGGAATATCTTTTTCGCGAAAACAGTTTTCCCCATGGATGTTTTTTGATGACGGGAACCGGAATCGTGCCGCCGGATTCCTTCACGCTGGCGCATGGCGATGAGATTCGGGTTTCGATGGCGGGAATCGGGACGCTGGAGAATACGGTGGAGTAGCTATGACGGTAGCGGAAGCGACAATTGATCGAATCGATGAGGCGGTGCACTCGGCGGATGCGGCGTTTGCGGGTTATCGCGAATTGCCGAACGCGGAACGCGCAAAATTTCTGGATGCGATCGCGGCCGAGATCGAAAATTTAGGTGATGCGCTGCTCCAGACCGCGAATCGCGAAACGGCTTTGCCCGCGGCTCGGCTGACCGGTGAGCGCGCGCGCACGACCAATCAACTGCGCCTGTTCGCCGAAGTGGTGCGCGAAGGATCGTGGCGCGATGCGCGGATCGATCATGCTCTGCCCGACCGCAAGCCGGCGCCGAAGCCCGATCTGCGGCGGATTTTGATTCCTGTCGGGCCGGTGGGCGTGTGGGCGGCGAGCAATTTTCCGCTGGCGTTTTCGGTGGCGGGCGGAGATACGGCGTCGGCGCTGGCGGCGGGGAATCCGGTGGTGTTGAAGGCGCATCCGGCGCATCCGGAAACTTCGGAGATGACGGCGGGCGCGGTCGCGCGAGCGATTCGGTCGTGCGGATTGCACCCAGGCGTTTTTTCCATAGTGCAGGGCGCCAGTCCGGAGACGAGCCTCGCGCTGGTGCGGCATCCGCTGCTCAAGGCGGGCGCGTTTACGGGATCGCTGCGCGCTGGGCGGGCGCTGTTCGACGCGGCCTCGAAACGTGAGGAGCCGATTCCGTTTTTTGCCGAAATGGGCAGCGTGAATCCGGTATTCATTTTGCCGGGCGCGATGAGCGAGCGGACGGCGGCGATTGCGGCGGGGTTGACGGCGTCGGTGAATCTGGCCGTGGGGCAGATGTGTACGTGCCCGGGATTGGTGATGGGCATCGAGGGCGGGGCGTTTGAGGATTTCACGACGCGATTGCGCGGATTGTTCGCGGCGGCGCCCGGCGCCACGATGCTGTATCCGGGGATTCAGAAATCGTACGACGCGTCGGTGGAGAGAATGGCGGCGCTTTCGGGCGTGGCGATAACGAAATCGGCGGCGCAGCCGGCGCTGTTTGAGACTCGCGCCGCCGTGGCTTTGGGGCACGAGGAAATTTTCGAGGAAGTCTTCGGACCATCCACGGTTTTGATTCGCTGCGAATCGGCGAAGGAGCTGGAAGAGATCGCGCGGCGGATGCCGGGGAGTTTGACGGCGACGCTGCACGGGACGCGCGAGGATTTGGTGAAACATCGCGGGCTGGTTACGATTCTCGAAGAGCGCGCGGGGCGGATCATTTTTAACGGGTATCCGACTGGCGTGGAAGTTTGCGCGTCCATGCAGCATGGCGGGCCGTATCCGGCGACCACGGACTCACGATTTACTTCGGTGGGTACGGCGGCGATTCAGAGATTCGCACGGCCGGTGTGTTATCAGGATGCTCCGCGGGAGTTGCTGCCGGCGGAGTTGTGGGATGAGAATCTGCTGGGGATTCTCCGGACAGTTGATGGTGTATTGAGCCGCTGAACCGCACAAGCCTGGCGGCTTATGCCACGGTTGCTGCGATATTATTGGGAACAAGTTTTATGCGATTGAGAAATCTTTTTTCGATGGCGATCCTGGTGTCGGCGCTCGCCGCCGCGCAGACTTATAATCCGGCGATGTGGAGCGGGATGCGGTACCGGCAGATCGGGCCGTATCGCGGCGGACGCGTGACGGCGGTGACCGGCGTGCCTTCCGAGCCGCTGACCTTTTATATGGGATCGACGGGCGGCGGCGTTTGGAAGACGACCGACGCGGGGCACACCTGGGTCAACGTGTCGGACGGGTTTTTCAAAGTGGCGTCGATGGGCGCGATTGAAGTTTCGTTGTCCAACCCCGACGTGGTTTACGCGGGAACGGGATCTTCGAAGATTCGCAGTAATGTTTCGATCGGGCGCGGGATTTATAAGTCGACCGATGCGGGAAAGACGTGGTCCTTCATCGGGCTGCGCGATGCGGGTCAGATTGCGACGATTCGCGTGGATCCGCGGAATGCGGACGTGGTCTACGTCGCGGCGTTGGGCGATCCGTTCGTGCCGAATCCGGAACGCGGCGTTTTTAAGTCGACTGACGGCGGAAAAACGTGGAACAAAGTTTTGTTTCTTTCGAACGACCTCGGCGCGGCCGACCTGGAGATTCAGCCGGGAAATCCCAGTGTGCTGTTTGCCTGCATGTGGCGCGGGCAGCGGAAACCGTGGACGATTATCAGCGGCGGCCACGACGGCGGAATTTATAAATCCACCGATGCGGGCGAACATTGGACCAAGCTCGCCGGCGGACTGCCGCACGACCTGTTCGGACGCGCCAATGTCGCGATTTCGGCGGCGAAGCCGGATCGGATTTATGCGCTGATCGAGGCGAAGCCGGGGTCGGGGTTGTGGCGCTCGGAAGATGATGGCGCGAACTGGACGCAGGTGAACGGGTCCGGCGCGATCATCACCCGGCCTTTTTATTACGACACACTGGGCGTGGATCCGAATAATGCGGACGTAGTTTGGGTGGGTGATGAAAACTGGTTTAAATCGACCGACGGCGGGAGAACATTTCGCCGGTCGCCTGTTCCGCATGGCGATAATCACGACGTGTGGATCAATCCGCGAAATTCGAATTTCATGATCCAGTCGAATGACGGCGGGGCCAATGTTTCGATCGACGGCGGCCGCACCTGGAGCACGCAGGCCAATCAGCCGACCGCGGAGATTTACGGCGTCGCCGTGGATAATCAGTATCCGTACCGCGTTTACGGCGCGCAGCAGGATAATACGACGGTGATCGTGCCCAGTCTGCCGCTGGGCAACGGCGAGGATTTTCGCGAAGGGCCGGGATGCGAAACCGGTCCGATTATGCCGAACCTGGACGATCCGGATTGGGTGTACGGCGCCTGCAAGGGTCAGTTCGGCCGGCAGAATATCACCACCACGGAAGAGGACCGCTATTGGATCGGGTCGGAGTCGCTGTACGGTAACGGCGGCGATACCCTGATGTACCGCTTCCAGCGCGTTTCGCCGATGGAGGTTTCGCCGTTCGACCAGAAAGAAGTTTATTACGGGTCGCAGTTCGTGCACCGGTCGAAGGATGAGGGCGTGACGTGGACCAAGATCAGTCCGGATCTGACGGCGCATCCGCCGGGGACGCAGGGCGCGAGCGGCGAGCCGATCACGCGCGACGCAACGGGCGAAGAAGTTTACAGCACTTTGTATTCGATCCGCGAATCGCCGGTGACGCGCGGGGTGATCTGGGCGGGATCGAATGACGGGGTGGTTTCGGTGACGCGGAATGACGGCGAGACGTGGCAAAACGTGACGCCGAAGGATCTGGCGCCGGGCGGTCGTGTGCAGAATATCGAGCCGAGTCCGCATCGCGCGGGGACGGCCTATGTGGCGATCTATCGCTATTTATTGGGCGATTTTGCGCCGTATATTTATCGCACTGATGATTACGGCAAGAGTTGGAAGCGGCTGACGGATGGCCACAACGGGATTGCGGCGGATGAGCCCACCCGGGTGGTGCGCGAAGATCCGGATCGCGCGGGGCTGTTGTACGCCGGAACAGAATTCGGCATTTATGTTTCGTTCGATAACGGCGAGCACTGGCAGTCGTTCCAGATGAACCTGCCGGTGACGCCGGTGACCGATATTAAAGTCGCGCACAAGGATCTGGTGATTTCGACGCAGGGACGGTCGTTCTGGATTCTGGACGATCTGACGCCGCTGCATCAGATGAAGCCGGAGATGTCGACGTATTTGTTTGCGCCGCGGGAAGCGGTGCGGACGCCGCGCGGGGGTGGTGGAGGAGGATTGAATGCGTCGCCGGTCCATTATCCGCAGCCGGGCGCGATGATCGATTATTATCTGCCACCCAGCAGCTCGGGTGATGTCAAAGTAGAACTCGACATTTTGGATAGTTCGGGAAAATTGGTTAGAGGCTTCGCGAGCCAGGAGGGTCGCGCCGAGGAGGGTCCGGCTGAGGAAGCGGGCGGGGGCGGCGAGGAAGGCGGGGGTGGGTACGGAATGCGCTTCCGGCCCGCGCATGTGGACAAGTCCCCGGGCATGCATCGGTTCGTCTGGGACCTGCGCTATCCCGGTCCGTGGATGCGGCAGGGACAGCCGGAAGGCCCAAATGGTCCCGCGGCGGTGCCTGGGAAATATTCCGTAAGGCTGACGGTGGGATCGTGGACCTCGACGCAGCCGCTGACGGTGATCGAAGATCCACGCATCACGAAAACGGGATTGACCGAAGCGGATTTGCGCCAGCAGTTCGAGCACAACATGCGCGTGCGCGAGCTGGTGAGCGATGTAAATAAAATGGTCGCGCGGCTGCGCGGGGCGCAAAGGTCGGCGACGGGAGAACAGCGGGAGAAACTGAACGAACTGGCCTCGCGCATGATCACGCCGTCGATTCGCTACAGCCAACCGGAATTGCAGACGCAGATTACGTATCTGTACAGCGAGACGACCGCGACCGATCAGAAAATCGGGCGCGATGCGATCGAGCGGTATGAGGTGCTGCGTAAGGAACTCGACGGGCGCATGGCGGAGTTGAACCAGATTCTCGGCTCGAAATAGACCTGACAGGTCAAGTACGCGCTTTCTTGACCGGCCGCGCCTTCAAGCCGTCAGGCGCGTGGGTGACCGTCTCGCAAAACCTCTGAAGATGCCTTGAACGCCGCTCAGCGCCGCACGTGCTTGTTCCAAATTTCGACAAACCGCAGGAGCGCCACCGGCTGGCGCTGCCCCGACGCTAATCGCCAAGTCTCGTAGCCGGCCCACAGAAAATACGCCGCGGTCACCGGTTTTTCAGTCACTGGATTGATGAATGGCACGACGAACAACACCAGCAGCGCGATCGCCTCCCACCACACCAGTTCCATGTTGATCAGGAACATCATCGCCACCAGCGCCTGCCCCAGCGTCATCAACAACTGCAACTGCTGTTGGGCATCGAGCGGAATTGCCGCCACGTGCCCCACGCTGACCGAAAAGACGATCGGCAGCATGGCGATCAGCAGCGTCCATTGATTGATGTTGCTTGAAACCATGTTCATCAGCGCCATCGGCGCGCGATCCACGGTGCGCGCGAAATACACCGTGGACGCCATCTCCGGAAATTCGGAAACGATCGGAGCCAGCCATTGCACCGCGACGAAGCTCGGCACGCCAATGACGGCCGCAATCGCCAGCAGGCTGCCGACAAACGGTTCGGCCGAGTAGCGGATCATCAGCGCGCCGCCGAGAAACAGCACCGTAATCACGCTGAGCCGAGCCATCCGCGGCGCGGTCACAATGCTTCGCGGAATCACTTCCAGCTCCTCAATCGATTCCGGCGCCTCCGGCGGCAGCTTGCTGAGAATCGCCAGGTACGCCGCATAAATCGCGATCAGCACCACCGCGTCGAAAAGATTCAGCGTCCGTTTGGCGCAGATGATCGCGATATAAATCAGCGGCACCAGCAGCCCCATCACTTCCACCGAATGATGCTCGTCGAGCTTGATTGCTTTGAGCGGCGTGGGGCTCCGCCGCCGGTGAAAAATCGCCGCGGTCAGATAAATCACCGGCCAGCCCAGGCCGGTCAGCAGCCGCAACGCGCCGGTCAGGTTCGCCAGCAGCAGCGGCGTCTGCTGTCTCCACGCGATTACCGCTTCCACCGCGAATTCCGGCAGCGTCTGCATCCAGGCGAGAATCGCCAGCGCGAAACCCTGCGCGATGAAATACTGCGCCGATTCGGCCGCCCACGCGATCATCATCGAAGAAATAAGGATCGCCGGGGCGGTCCACACTAGCGTCGCCGGACTGGTCTGCGGGATCGGGCCCGCGACAAACAAAAATAGAATCAGCGAGGGAAAAAAAATACGGGATTGCAACAGCCCATGGTACAACGAACGTATGCCCAGCTTTCGCGTAGCCACTCCTTCGGGAAGCTACCAGGCCATCGTCGAGCGCGGGTCACTTCACCGTCTGGGCGAATTTGTGCCGCCGCGATCCGGCAAGGTTTTCGTGGTGACGGAGGAAACCATCTGGCGCTTGCATGGCAGCGCGATTCGCGCCGATGAAGTGCTGTTTTTCCCCGGTGGCGAAGCGCGCAAGCGATTGTCGGAAGTGGAAGCGCTCGCCGATAAAATGGTCGCTGCGGGTGGAGACCGTTCGAGCCTGATCGTCGCCTTCGGCGGCGGTATCGTCAACGACGTCGCTGGATTTCTAGCCGCGATTTTCATGCGCGGCGTGCCGGTGATCCAGGTCCCGACCACGCTGCTCGCGCAGGTGGACGCGGCTGTCGGCGGAAAAACCGGAGTGAATCTGGTTTCCGGAAAAAATCTGGCCGGCAGTTTTCATCAGCCGCTCGCCGTGTTGATCGATCCCGAAGTTCTGGCCACTTTGCCGGAGCGCGAATATCGCGCCGGCCTGTACGAAATCATCAAGTGCGGCATCATTCGCGACGCGGAGTTGTTTCGGGTGCTCGACGAATGCGCGCCCGCCGTGCTCGCGCAGCAGCCGTCGCTGGTCGATCGCATCATCGCCGACGCGGTTCGAATCAAGGCCGAAGTGGTTTCCGTAGATGAGCGCGAAGGCGATCTGCGGCGCATTCTGAATTTCGGCCACACCGTGGGCCACGCGCTTGAAACGGAAACAAAGTACGAAAAATTTCTACATGGCGAGGCCGTCGCTTTCGGAATGCGCGCCGCCGCGCGCCTGGCGGAAAAAACCGCCGGCTTACCCGCCGAAGATCGCGCTTCGATCGAGCGCGTGGTGAATCGCTACGGTCCGCTTCCAAGGCTTGAAGGAATTTCCGCCGCCAGTCTCGCCGCACGGCTCAAAGCGGACAAAAAAACGGTGCAGGGCAAGGTGCATTTTGTTTTGCCGCCGCGGATCGGCGAAGTAAAAATCGTCTCCGGAATCGACGATCGCGTCGTGCTCGAAGCAATTCTCGAAGCGATTCAAGCGGCGCTGGCATGACGGGGACCACTCCGCCGGGCGCAGCCGGAGAACAAGCCGCGGCAAACTGGGTACGCGGCATGTTCGGCCGCATTGCCGGACATTACGACCTGTTGAATCATCTCCTGTCCTTCAACCTGGATCGCCGCTGGCGCGCGCGCACGGTGAAGCGAATCGCGGAGGTGCTGAATCGTCCGGAGGCACGCGTGCTCGATTTGTGTTGCGGCACCGGCGATGTGCTGGTCGACATCGAAAAGCACCGCCGCTCCAGCGTTTTCGGCAGCGATTTTTGTCATCCGATGCTGGTGGCCGCGCGGCGCAAAGTTGCCGCGCCGTTGTTTGAAGCCGACGCGCTGCAATTGCCCCTGCGCGACGCCTCCTTCGATTTGATCACCATCGCCTTCGGTTTCCGCAACCTGGCAAATTACCGCCGCGGCCTGGAAGAATTGCGTCGCGTTTTAAAACCCGGCGGCGTGGTGGCGATTCTTGAATTTTCGCAGCCGACCAATCGCGCTTTCGCCGCGCTCTACGGAGTTTTTTCGACCCGCGTCCTGCCCTGGATCGGCGGAATGATCAGCGGATCGCGCGAAGCCTATTCTTACTTACCGGAATCGATCCGCAAATTTCCCGGCGCGGAGCAATTAGCCGAAGAAATGCGCCGCGCGGGATTCGCGCGAGTGGATTTTGAAAGAATGACGGGCGGCGCAGTGGCGCTGCATTTGGCCTACAAAGCGGCAATAACGTCCTATTAAGCTGTATAGGCTTTGTACTTGTCCAATTAGGTGCTTGCACAAACGGCCAAGGGCTGGTATGCTCGCGCTTGAAGGGCTCGGACAAATGCCTTACGAAGTATTCAACAGGATAACGACCAGGGTCGACACTCCAGCGATGTCGATTGCGCCGGACGGTCGAATCATTCTGAACTCAGCCGCAGCGAGAATATTTTCGGAGGTCGGAATCAAGACCGTTTTGCTGTTGTGGGACAGGGAAAGACTTAGGATCGGAATCCGAGCCGTGGCGCGAGGGGCCCCAAATGGCTTTGCCGTTTCGATGCATCCGAAAGGGCACTCCGCGAGCATCAGAGCGAAATCCTTCATCGGACACATCGGATGGACAGCGACCCGTCGAACTATGTTGCCTGCCACGTGGGACCCTAAACAGAAGTTGCTCGAGGCAACTTTGCCACGAGCGCGGAGACATTTTATTTAGAACCAAGATGGACAAAGAGAAAAGACACGATCTCAACGACGTGATGCGTGAGGAAAAGAGCCGTGGCCGGCGTCCTATCGATACGCAAGCGCAACGGGAGCACGAGGAGGACTTGAGAGGAATGCGTAAGCTGCTGGAGCTTGGAACCGAGGAGGAGTTTAAAGAAGCTATGCGCGCTTACGGATACGCGGAAGATTCTCCGCAGATGTTGAACGCCCTTCGCATTTGGCGCGCTTTTCGACCCTAGCAACCACCTCGTGGAAGGCCTTTCGTCGCGCGGCCCGCTCGACCGGCGAGAGCTTCGCGAGGTCTCGTTCCACCATCCCGAGAAGCTCGTTTGCCGCTTTATCTAACTGCTCTGAGTTCTTCATCTACACCACCTATGTTAGCCCGATTCCGCCAGCGCGTCCAGCCACTCGATCGTCCTTCGCAGATCCTCTTCGCTCGTCCGCGGATTGATGGTGCACAATCGCAGCACCGTCCGGCCGTTCAGCACCGTCGACGTCGCCAGCGCATAACCGTCGCGCAGCATGGCCTCGTGCATCCGCGCATAAAACGCATCGTCCCCGCCGCGCCGCGCGAAGGTCACGATTCCCATCTGCGCGGGCGTCACGATCTCCCAGCACGGCATGGTTCGCAGCTTCGCTTCCGCGTATTCGGCCAGCACGAATCCGCGCTCCACCGCGGCGCGAAACGCGTCCAATCCGAAAAATTGCATCGACATCCACACCTTCAGCGCGCGAAATCCGCGCGTCAATTGAATCCCGTAGTCGCACGGATTCACTTCCGTCACATTGCGGTGCACATCCGCCAGATACTCCGGCATGATGCGATAGGTCGCTTTCATCCGCGCCGCGTCGCGCAGCAGAACGCAGCCGCACTCGACGGTCTGAAACAGCCATTTGTGCGGATCGAACGACAACGAATCGGCCAGCGCGATCCCGTCCAGCAGTTCGCGCCCGCGCTGGCAGATCACCGCCGCGGCGCCATACGCTCCGTCGACGTGCATCCATAAATTTTCCGCGCGGCAGAACGCGGCGATTTCGCGCAAAGGATCGATCGCGCCGGTATTCGTCGTGCCCGCGTTGGCGATCACCGCGAACGGCTGCAAGCCGGCCGCGCGATCGTTGGCGACCGCGCGCGCCAGCGCGTCCATCGACAATCGGAACGACGCGTCCGCGGGCAGACGGCGGATCTGCTCCGGCAAAAATCCGATCACGCCCAGCGCGCGGTCGACGGAGGAATGGGTCTGATCGGAATAATAAAGCACCGCGCGCTCGCATCGGTCGTTCAGCTTCGCATGCCGCGCCGTCGCGAGCGCCGTCAAATTCGCCATCGACCCGCCGCTGACGAACAAACCACCGGCTTCTTCGGGAAATCCACACCATTCGCGGAACCACTCGATCACCGCCAGTTCCAGCGCCGCCGGACCGGACCCTCCCAGCCACGATCCGTTGAACACGTTGAAACCCGCTGCCAATGCATCGGCCATCACGCTCACGAAATTCGACGGCCCCGGCACGAACGCGAAAAATCGCGGATGGCAGATATTCATGATGTACGGCAGAACGTCGCGCTCGACGCGCGCGAATATTTCGTCAGCCGGCGCCGGATCGCGCGGCGGCGCCTGGCGAAACAGCGGCCGCAGCACCGCCGGATCGCCCTTCGCGCCGACAATGTTTTCGTTCAGCGACGCGTAGTGATCGACAATCAGATCGACCACACGATAGCCTAGCGCCCGCATTTCCGCGGGCGGAATTTCCAGTTTCTCCTTCATCAGTTTTCCTGCCAGCCTTCCCGGCCGATCAGCGGCACGAACCGGCAACCGGAAGCGATTCGCGTCGAAATATTTCCGTTCTCCTTGCGAATCACCCGCAGATCCTGTTCGCTGCGCCCGCCCACCGGGATCACCAGAATGCCGGGATCATCCAGTTGATCGAGCAGCGCGCGCGGCACCGACGGCGACGCCGCGGCCACCGAAATTCGCGCAAACGGACTTTCTTCCGGCACGCCCAGCGACCCGTCGCCGCACACCACCGTGATATTTCCGTGCACTCCAGCGCTTTCGAGATTCGCGCGAGCCATCACGCACAATTCCGGAATGCGCTCCACCGTAACCACGCGCCACGCCAGTGCGGCCAGCACCGCCGCGTGATACCCCGACCCCGTTCCCACGTCCAGCACTTTTTCCGGGCCTGTCAGTTCCAGCAACTCCGCCATCAGCGCGGTCATGTACGGCTGGCTGATGGTCTGCCCGTAGCCGATGGGCAGCGGCGCGTCGGCGTAGGTTTCTTCGCGAAACCTTTCCGCTACGAACTCCTCGCGCGGAATGCCGCGCATCGCCTCCAGCACGCGCGCGTCGCGGATGCCGCGCCGCAGCAGTTGCATTTCCACCATCTCCGCCGCCGCCAGATTGGTCACTTGAACCTTCTCTTATATTCAAAATCGATTCCGAACAGCCCGTTGGCCTCGCGCGTCGCAATTGCCGACCACCGCTGCGCGAAATCGTATTCGATCTGCACGATCTGTTCTTCTGTTCGGTTGAGGTTGGTGATGTAGGTGAGCGTGATATCGGTCGAGACCTGCTGTTCAAAAATAAGACGCGCCTGCGGCAGATATTCGGCGCCCGTCAGCGTGGGATCAATTTTCACGCGGCTCGATCCGAAAAAGCGCTGCAAGCGGCTGGAGAGCTGCGCGGTGATCGCCTCGGAAATCAAGCCTCCGCCGGCTTCGGAAAGGCTGCTGGATGAGGTCCCGTACTGCTGCGAACCCAATCCGGCGACATCTTCCGGCGATCGGCCCATGGCCAGCAGTGCGATAATTTCGCGCGGCTGCATCGGCGGATCGGAGCTGTAATTCACATTTAATTTTTCGAACGTGCCCGAAATTGTAATGTTCACCGTCACGCCGCGCGCCTTGGTTTCCAGGTCCATATCGAAAATCGGATCGACCTTCACCGGATTCACAAAACGAATATCGCCGCGATTCACCGTATAGCGGTTGCCGAACATCTGCACCTCGCCTTCATTCACGCTGGCCGTGCCGAGCAGCGCCGGCCGCAGCGGTGTGCCGCGAAGCCGCAAATCAACCTCGGCTTCCAGGTTGCGCGTCAGCGAAGTCTCCAGCTCAAATCCCGGTCCGCTTTGGATGCGCACGTCGAGTTGCATGCCGCGCAGATATTCGCTCGACGCGGCCGGCGCAGGCAGCGGCGCCGCGCTTTGCGCCAGCACCCGCGCCAGATCGGCGCGCGGCGTGAAGGACGCCCGCGTCGGCGTGACCAGACCGGAAACCGTGCTCGAGTCGGAGGTCCCGTTTAACGCGAGGGTAGCGTCGAACGTCACGCTGACGTCTTCCGGATAACGCACGCGAACTTTCTGAACGGTCGCCTGCATGCGATACACCAGGGGCGATCCGAAACCGATAAATCCGCCGAAATTCACGGTGCCGCCCCCGGTCTCCGCAGTCAGCTTTTCGATGGTGGCGCGATTGCGATCGAAAATCACCGCGCCGTTGGCGTTGTCGACGCCGTTCGGCAGATCGCCCAGATAAAGCGACGCATTTTTCAATTCCATGCGCCCGTTCACCTGCGGATCGCGCAGCGACCCGCGAATCGTGGCCTGAACCGTCGCGCTGCCGCGCGCCACCAGATCGGGATTCAGCAGTTGCAGAATAATCAGGTTCACCGCGCCGCGCACGTTCAGGTCGGAGCTGTTTTTCGCGTTGAACGAAACCGCCCCCGTCGCTTGAATGCTGGTATCGCGCGCCGCGAATTGCGCCGAATCGATGCGCGCTTCCTTCGCCGAAATTTCCACCGTCACTGGTTTCGCGCTGCGCAACACCACGTCCTGCGCCTGCACGCCGAGGCGAAGCGTCTGCGTCGGCTTGGGATGAATTTCGATCGCTCCCGTGGTCAATTCCGCGTGAAAATCGAGCGGCTTGCGCAGCGCGACCGAAATCGCCACGCGCGCGCCGTCGACCGATCCTTCAAACGGCAGCACCGTATTTTCGAGCGGACCGCCGCTCATCAAAACGCTGTGCACCGTCGCCAGATTCGTCCGCGGAATCTCGATCGACGCCGTTCCCGGCATATCGCCCGTCAGCTTCCACGACCCCTGCGCCTGAATCGGAACACTCTGCACTTTCGCCGCGGCGCGCAGCGACAGCTCCGATCCTTGCGTCTGCGCCGACAGCGTCACGTCGCCGAACGATTGCCGGTTCCAGCGTACATCCTGGACCATCGCGTCGCCGTTGACCGACTGAAGCTCGATCTCGCCATTCATAACGCGCGCCGCCGCACTGCCCTTCCCGCCGACTTTCGCCTCCACGCCGCTCTGGAGATTTGCGAACGCCTTGATCGACGACAACGCCACCTGCTGCGCCGTAAACGCGACCCTCACATCGCCGCTTTGCCAATCGCCCGCACGATGACGATAATCGCCCTGAAACGCGACCGCGCCCAAACCGAGCGTCGCATTGCCGTCGCTTACCGTAATCTCGCCCGCCGAATATCGAACGTTGGCGCGCAAATGGTCGAGCTGTTCGCCGAAGCCCGCCGGCTTCTCGATCGCAACTTGAGCCTCGGCATCCGGATTCTGCGCTGATCCCGAAACGCGCGCCGATCCCGATGCCGTTCCCTTGATTTGCAGATTCACGCCAGCTTCTTTCGCCAGCTCGCCGATCGCCGCATTGCGAAAATTGAACTGCGCCGCAATCGCGCTCTTCGTTACACTGGCCGATCCGTCCACTTCCGTTGCGCCGCGAACCAACGTCGCGCGATTCACTTGCACGACGTCCCTCGCCGCGTTCACCGCACCTGAAAACCGGTCGAATGCGTGGCCGTCGAAGCTGCCGTTCGCGACCGTCACCTGACCCGCCGCGCGCAAATCGTCGAGCGGCCCGGAAACACTCCCCTGAAACGTCGCGCGCCCGTTCACCAGTTTCATCGGGAGTTCCTTCGGCGCGTTCTCTTCCGCGATCGCCAGCGCCGGCAGCACATCGTCGAGATCCCTCGATTGCGCCTCGACCGCCAGCGTTCCGCCCAGCGTGCCCGAAGCCTCCACTCGCGTCGCGTGCGTCTCGACCCATGAATTTTCGAGCGTAATCTGATTCGACGCCTGATCGTAGGCCGCATCCACGCGGCCGTCAATCGGCGTTGCAGCCGTCAATCGCGTAACCGTGATGGAAGTTTTAACACTCGCATCGGCGCGCCCCAGCGTCGCATCCAGCGAAAAGCCCGCCGCCAGCGCGCCGTCCCACGGAATCGTCCGCTGCGTCACCATCGCCGCGGCCTGCCGCACCGTCAGCCCGGCGAGATTGCCTTCAAGATGCAGCCGGCGCCAGTCATTCAACTGCGCCGTGCCCTCAGCCGTCCCACCCAAAGCGTGCGCGACGATTCCATTCAGCACCAGGCGATCGCGCGTCAGACGGACGCCCGCCGCGAAATCCGCACCCTCGATTTTCAACCGGTCGCGCGTGTAGCCGAGCCCGCGCGCGTTGATTCGTCCCGCGATCGAAACATCCTCAAACGAAAACACAACCTGTCCATCGAACCCCGCGCTTCCCGTTCGCGCTACCGGCAGCGCGAAAAGCTCCGCCGCTTCACGAACCGAAACCGACGCCTTCAAAGCCAGCGTGCCGTGAGGCGAGCGCGGATCGTCCAGCCGCCCGCTCAGTTCCGCCCGCGAATCGCCCGAGGACAGCCGCAGCGATGCGATATCGATCCCCGCGCTATCGATGGCGAAGGCCGCGGAAACGTTCAACCCGATCGGCGGCGCGCTTTTCGCCATCACCCGCACCGCGCGCGATTCCAATTCCCCGCGGTATCGCGGACCGTTTTTTTCATAACTCATTTGCGCGCGCAGATTCTCGCCATGAACATTCAGCGGAATGCGCCGTTGATCGTAATCGAGCAGCCCGTCGTCGACATCGTAACGCCGGATCGCGACCTTCAGAAGATCCTGGGCCCAGTTGCCATGCCTGATCAGCAGATTGTTCGACCCATCCGGATAGAATTCGATGTGCACCCGCGGCTGCTCCACACGCAGAGACGACAAATCAAATTTGCGTTCCACCAGAGAGATCACGCGCAACCCCACCGTCACCGATTTCACGGCCACCAGAGGCGGATCGCCCGCCGGCTCTTTTCCATGCAGCACCAGCCCGTCGATCGTCGCCGTCAGATGTTCCGAATCGAAGTGGAAACTCGCGATCTCGGCGCGCCCGCCGGTGGCTTTTTCGATTTCGGAGATGATGCGCTCGCGGACTTTTTCCCGGAACCACCCGCTGCGCGCCACCACGACGCCGGCGATCAGCGCCGCCATCACCAGCACCGCGCCGGCAACCGCGACCCACAACAAGATCCGCCCGAATCGTCTCATTGAAACACCTGCTGGTGATACAAAATCTGAGTGGCACTGCGCCGCGTTTCTAGCCACTGGTCAAGTGTTTGCGCGGTGCGCTGATCCGTCAGCAATTTTTCCAACTGCTCCCGGCTCGCCTCAAACGACGGCGCCGGCTTGCCGTTTGGCGGCGCGCCCGCGATCAGCGAATGGTAGGCGTCGCGCAGGTCTTCCTCCGAAATCTGCACCTCCGGACGGAAACGCAGATCGGTGAAACGCATCGCACGCAAACCCATGACCAGATGCTTCACCAGATCCGGTTCGGTGATCTGGTATCGCTCCAGCGCCGCCTGATAATCGGCTCCGTACGGCGCCTTCACTTCGTCGAGCAGCTTTCGCGCATCTTCGTCCGTCGACAAATTCACTTTGGTCAGCGCCGCTTCTTCGAGAATTAAAAGCTGATCCACCAGGCGATCCGCGGCGGCGCGTTTCTGTTCCGGCGTAATTTCCACCGGCCTTCGGTCGAGAAATGCATCGATGCGCACCTCGCGCAGCACATCGCGCTCGGTGATCACCTGCTTGCCGACGCTGACCGCGATCCGGTCCAGCACCTCCGCCCGCGCGGCGAAAACGGCCAACACAAAAAATGCGATGCGTGTTTTCATCAGAACGTCTGCCCCAGCGAAAAATGGAATTGAAACGCGTTGATGCGCTGATTGGTCAGCACACCCTGGTTCGCCAGCAACTGGTCGAAGGTCCCCTGAAAACCGAAAAATCGCGGCGGATTCGGACTCAAACTGAAATCGACGCGAATCGGACCGATCGGCGTGTGATAGCGCAGCCCGAATCCGAAGCCCTGCACCATGTAATCGAAATCCTGATTATTCCGCTGGTCAAAACGAAAATCGATGTCGCGCAGATCCGCGAACACGTTGCCCACGTCCCAGAACAGCACCCCGCCCAGGTTGTCGCCGACCAGCGGAAAGCGCAGTTCGGTCGAATGCATCAGCATCGCGTCGCCGCCCAGCGGGAACCCGGTTTCGAGATCGCGCGGACCGGCCTGGTTATCGGGAAACGCGCGGTCCGACGTCGCGCCGCCGGAAAAAAATCGTTCCGCCAGCGGAATATCCGGCGGACCCGCCAGCCGCTGGATCCACCCGAATTGCAGCGAGCGCGCCAGCACGATTCCATGCCCCAGCGGATAATAGTTCGAGTTCCTCATCAGCAGCCGCGAAAATTCCGAAATCGATCCCAGGCCGCGCGTCGCAATCCCGACGTCAATCGTATTGTAGACGCCGCGATGCGTGTTGATGGGATCGTCGCGCCGGTCCTGAATGAAGGTCATGGAAACGATGCCGGTGCGCTCCGGCTGCGAAAACAGCGGAATCAGCTCCGGCGAAATCAGCACGTCGCCGATCACCACGTGACGATAGGTAAAGCGGTATTGCAGGCTGTTGGCGCGGGTCAGCCGCTGTGCGAGCTGAATCGACCCTTCCGCGCGCTGCGCGGCGAACGTGCGAATGTCGTGCGAATTATCGAACAGCCCGGAAACGGTCAGCGTCAAATCTTCATTGTCGAGAAACTGCGGCGCGCTGTAACTCAACAGCGCACGCTGCTCCACCGTCGAGACTCGCGTTTGCAGGCTGAGCGTGCGGCCTTCGCCGAACAGATTCAGCCGGCTGATGCCGAAGGAAACGCGCGGGCTGAACCCGGTGGTGCCGGCGGGCTCGTCGAACGTGGTCACGCCGCCGCCGATGCGCCCCAGCTGCGCGCCGATGCCGGCATTGAACGAATAGCGGTTCGCTTCGTCGATATCGAACAGCACGTACTTGTTGTCTTCGTCGCCGTCCGGATCCTGAACCGCCGTCTGCACCTTCGAAAAAATTCCCAGGTCGTACAATTTTTGCTGCGTATCTGCGATCTTGCGCTGCGATAAAGGATCGCCCGGCTTGAGCAGCAGCCGGGAATCGACCACCGAACTCCGTGTCGTTCGCAGCCCGCGCACCAGAATCGCGCGCACGTATTGGCGCCGCCCCGTCTGCATCGTGTAGCTGACGTTCACCCGATACTCCGACGGCCCCGGCGATTCGCTCCAGTCGAACATCGCGTCGGGATAGCCGTTGTTGTAGTAATAGCTCAGAATCGTGTCGCGATCCGCGGCCACGTTGGCTTCGCTGAACGGCTCGCCTTCGGTCGATTGCAGAACCGCGCGGATGTACGGCAAATCGCCTTCGGGAAATCCCACTAAATCGAGCTGATTCACGAACCACTGCGGCCCCTCCCGCACCGTAATCTGCACCGAAAGATGACCGTGCACGCCCTTGTAATCGTCGGCCGTTTTGGCGCTCACTTCGACGTCGCGAAACCCGTTGGACCGGTACAGATAGCGAATCGCGTCCAGATCGTTGGCGAGCATCTTCTGCGAAAATCGTCCCCACCGCGGGGTAATAAAACGCGCGGTCGTAATGGAGAGCCGTTCTCGAATCGTCTGCGCGTCGAAATAATGATTTCCCGCGATCCCGATGTGTTCGAGTTTATGCCGCAGATTCGGCGTAATGCTGTAATCGATCACCTGTTTTCCCGGCTCCGGCGTGGTGTCCTCAAATTCCACCTTAGCGTCAAAATATCCCTGTGATTGCAGATATTCGATCAGATTGCGCCGCCCTTCCACCAGCAGGCTGCGATCCACCGTGCGCTCTTCGTACACCGGAATCAACTGCCGCAGCTTGCCCTGCGACACCTTCATCCCGCTGCTGCGAATTTCGAGGATCGGCCCGCTTTCAAGCGCCAGCGTCGGCGTCACCGTGTTGGGGTCCTCGTGATATTCCAGGCTTTCGAGCGTCACCGTCGCCTGAAGATGATCGCCTTTCTGAAACTTTTCAAGCACCCGATTCACGCCGCGCTGCGTCAGCGCCTGCGTCTCTTCGCGCCATCCCGGAAAATGGATCAGCCAGATGCCCCGCCGCCAGTGCGTGTCATTAATGATGTTGCGCTCGGGCTGCTTGAAACTGCCGGTGAGGTTCACGCCGTCGAACCGCGCGCGATGGCCCGAATCGATGTTGAAATGAACAAAAACCTCCTGCGTCTGCGGATATTTGTCGGTGTGCGAAGTCACCTGCGCCTGGTAAAGTCCATTGGCGCGCAGCCGCTCCTCGATATTTGCCGTGGCTTGTTCCAGTTGTCCCTCGGCGAACGGCGTGCCCAGCTCCATCTTGGTGGCTGTTTCCAGTTGCCCGCGCGTCGGCGGCTCGGCAGCGCCTTCCACGCTCACCCCGCTCACGAAATAATTGGTTTCGGTCGAAATCGTCAGAATCACGCCGCCTTTGCTATCCGGCCTTCCGTCGATTGAAACATCGGAATAGCGTCCTGTTTCATACAATTTTTGAATCGTTGTATGCAGCGAGTCCAGGTCCAGCTTATCTCCGGGGTGAATCGGCAGAATTTTTTGCAGCGTCGCGGCGGGATAAGGCTGCCGCGCCGGATCGAAATCGATGCGCGAGATGGTTCGACCCTGGAGCTCGGCGCCCGACGTCTGCGCCGGCGCGACTCCGGCGGAGGCGAGCAGCACAACCACGAGCACCGGCAAACGCACGTTTCCCAATGATAACCCACGTTGTTACTGTTACCATCATGGTTGAAAATGGAATCGCGCTACTCCCGCCAGGTCCGTTTCGCGCCGTTCGGCGAGGAAGGCCAGCGCAAAATTCGCGCCGCGCGCGTGGCCGTCGTCGGCTGCGGAGCCCTCGGCAGCGTGCAGGCCGAACTGCTGGCCCGCGCCGGCGTCGGATCGCTACGCCTGATCGACCGCGATTTCGTCGAAGAGAGCAACCTGCAACGCCAGTTCCTTTACGCCGAATCCGACGCGCGAGACGCTGTGCCCAAGGCCGCCGCCGCCGCGCGCCGCCTGCGCGAGATCAATAGCGAAGTCGCGCTCGAACCGGTGGTCGCCGACCTCACGCCGTCCAACGCCGGCGAGCTTTTTGAAAACATCAACCTGATTCTGGACGGCACCGACAACTTCGAAACCCGCTATCTGATCAACGACGCCGCGGTCCAATCCGGCATGCCCTGGATCTACGGCGCCGCCGTCGGCAGCTACGGATTGAAACTCGCCGTAATTCCCGGCTGCACCGCGTGCTTCCGCTGCGTTTATCCCGATCCGCCGCCAGGCGCGCAGCCGACTTGCGAAACCGCCGGCGTCCTTTCGCCCGTCACCGCCGCGATCGCTTCCCTGCAAGCCGCCGACGCGCTGAAAATTCTCGCCGGCGCGCCGCTCATTGCCCGGCTAACGACCATCGACGTCTGGTCCGGAGAAATTCGCCAGCTCGATGCGCCCGCGCGCGATCCCGATTGCCCCTGCTGCGTCCGCCGCGAATTCATTCATCTCGACGGATCGCGCCGCGCGCCCATCAGCCTGTGCGGGCGCAACGCGGTGCAGATCCATGAACGCGCTCGCCCCCTCGACCTGGAGCAGCTCGCCTCCCGGCTTGCCACGATCGCCCCGGTTCGCGCCAATGAATTTGCCCTGCGCGTCACGCTCGACGCTTACGAGCTGACCGTTTTCCCCGATGGCCGCGCGATCATCAAAGGCACCACCGACGTCGCCGTCGCCCGCAGCCTGTACGCCCGCTACCTCGGCGCATAAGTTGTGTTCCAGAAAGTGCGGGCTCGCGGCTCATTTTTGCCGTCCAGTGCGGCTCCGCAACTTTCCGCGACACTACCCCAGATCGAGGAGCTTCTCGAAGAAACCAGAAGAACCTACCGCCGCCGCATTGCCGCCGTTTCCCCACGCTGATCAATCCACGCCGCCACGTCCGCCGCAGACTTCAATTCCCCGCGCAGCGCCGCCATCACCAGATCGCTTTCGACCACGCTCGAAAACGGCCGATCGTAGGCAGCGCCTTCCTTCGATCCAGCCACTTTGATGATCAGCGGCACCAACGGAGTCTGTTTGCCTCCGGTCAGCCGTTCCAGCTCCGGCGTCCAGCCGATTCGACCGCGCCACAAATTGGGACGCAGCCCGTGGTCGGCGGTGATCACCAGCGTCGTCGAGTCCCACAAACCCGCCTGTTCGATCGCGCGCCGCAATTCCCCCACCGTGCGATCCACCAGCGCCAGATTATCTGCGTAGCTCAGGTCCCGGCTCAAGGTAAAATCGCGGCGCTCCGCGTTATAGATCGGGAACGGATGCGGCAACGGGAAATGCAGGAATAACAGATCGAGCTTGCCATCCGCGGCGGCCGTGTAAGCCAGATCGCGGATCTGAAAATATTGCCGCTGCTGCCGCTGCTGCGCGTACTCGTCGCGCTCTCCCGCCGATTCCGACTCCGACACTCCCGTCCGGAACACATCCCTCAGGTTCGACCATTGGAGATCAAACAGCAACGGAATCGAGCGCAGCGCGCCGATCTCGCCCGCCTGGGTCTCGCGCAGCAGCGCCGCCGTGGAATCGCCGCTGGGCACCGCCACGCACTTCACCAGCTCGTCTCCCAGAATGCGGCAATAGGGATGGTGCCAGCCGATCAGCGCCGCGTCGAACCCCGCCGCGCGCGCGCGTTTGAACACGTTCGGCTCCTCCCGCCAGCTCGCCCCTTTCTTTGATCCCTGCGGATAAACGCGCAGCGTGGTCGCGTCCACCAGTTCGGCGCGCTCGAAAATTGTTCCGGAAAGAAGCGCCGGTACGGCCAGCGTGGTCCATCCCGCCGTCTGCTCCGCCGCCGACGCCGTGAAGGATTCCGCGCGCAGCCGGTCCAGCTCCGGCAATTCGACCTTCGGCTGCCTCAAGTCAAACGCCAGCCGCTGGTCCAGCTCGTCGAACAGCACCCACACCACGCGTCCCCGCGCCGCGTGCGCAAGCATCGCCGCCGATGGTCTTGGCTGATACGCCGAGGCCGGTTCAGCCGCCGACCGGCCCCAGGTGAAATCCAGGAACAGTGAGGGAAACAGCAGCGTCAGCAGCAGCGCGATGCGCCGCGCCGCGCCCACCACCCGCGGATTTCCCCGCAACGCCAGCAGCGCTCCCACCGCCAGCGTCGCTTCAATGCACAGGATGACGATGTTCGACGGCAGATCGTAGCTGCCGCCTTCCGTGTTCCAGTATTGCCGCACCGATTCGAGCGGGTACATCAGCACCAGCAAAAATCCGCACTGCGCCAGCCGGACGTTCACCCGCGAAGGCCGCCGCTGCACCAGCAGCAACAGTACGTAAAACACCAGGCTCAACACGAACGCCGAAGCCACCGTGGCGATCAGCAGCGCCGGATCTTCCGGACCCGTCCGATAATAATCCATGGCCCGATCCTGCAAGTGTTCCAGATCGTACCAGCGCCGCAGAAAACACAAATTTCCCACCGAAAGGCAGATCAGCAGGTTGATCAGGTGATGGCGTACCGGCGGGGATCCCAATCGCGCTAGCGACGTTTTCGCAGCAGATATATCCATCGTTCCATTCCGTCGATTCGGGCTGATTTGAGCAAATCGAAGCGCTCCCGCGCCGCGGCCTCGAAGCTTTCCCGGGTCAGGTGCGAGTACAGCTGGTCCCGCCCGCGAACAATCCGCCTGAAACAGGGATCGTCGGAACCCACGAATTCGATTAGCAGATATTCCCGAGTCGTTTCCGCTGCCAGAGCGAAGATTTCTTCGAGCGGAATCCGTTCACTCACCGCGAGGTGGTGTACCACCGCCAGCATCATCACCAGGTCGAAGCCGCCGCGCGCCCGGTCGAGAAACGACGCGCATTCCCGGTTTCGCCATCCCATCGCCGGCGTCGGCCGCGCCCAATCGACCACCAGCGGCAGCACATTTAAACCCTCCTGCGAAGCCCCCCGCCAGATCGAGCCCACGCAAGCCGCGTCCGAATCGATCGCCACCACGCTCGCCCGCTCGCGCGCCGCCAGAAAACTGAAATACCCCTCGTTCGCCCCGATATCCAGAACCTCACCCGGCAGGGCGATCGCCAGCGCTTCGCGCACCAGCGCTTCTTTTTGCGCCCGCTGCGCCGCCGTGTAAATCGATTTGTGCTCCAGGTATCCGGACCACGCGGAATCACAGGCCCGCGGCTTCAGCGAATCCAGTTGCCGCTCGCAACTGCGCAGCACTCGCTCCAAAATGAACAGCGCCTGCTCCTCCGACGGCGCTCTGCGCGGACGGTACGTCGTTTCCTTTTCGCGCCCGCTCAGCCATTTCGGAATCGAAACCAGCGTCAGAAACGGCGGAAAAAATCGTTGCAACGTCCCGCTCCAGCGATACACCGTTTCCGGCTCCAGCCCGTCCCGCGCGCCCGAGAAAATCGGCGCCAGCGGCATTCCTAACCGTTGATTGGCGAGCAGCGGCAGCAGAAAAGTCCGCACGAACTGCCCGTAAGCCAGCCACGCCGCATCGCGCCCGTCGCGGGGCTCAAACGACAGCACGTCCACGAACACCGCGCGGCTTCCGTGAAACAGAACGTTGTACGGCGTCGCATCCTTGATGCCGAACCCTTCTTCCAGCGCGCCTCGCGCCAGCTCCATGGTCAGTTTTCCGGCCGCATACAGCATCTCCGCCGGCCATTCGTAGGGATAACTCGGGAAAGGAATGCGCTCGTGCTCGAACAGATCGGCGCTCAAACGTTTGGATCGAACCAGCGTCCCGCGTTCCACCGCGTCCTGCGCCGTTCGCGTCCGCAGAAACGATTCCAGCGCGGCAACCGCCTCGCCGTTCACCTGCCGTAAGATTCGTTGCCCATCCCGGAACAGCGTTCCCGCCGGATCGCGGAACGATCGCAAGGCAGCCGAGTCAGAGAGCGACGCTTCACTCGTCCGCAGCATTGTGGGGCAAATCCGTGACCTGCGCGGGACCCTCGGCCCCGTTCGCTCCCATCTTAAATATCACGTCGGCCAGCACACTAGCGCCGTTTCCGCCAAAACCGGTCGAGCAGTTTGCGCAGATAATAAGTCCCGCCGAGAAACGCCGCGTAGCAGGCTTGATACAGAAAAGCTCCTGACCCCGGGTCCGCATATCCGTACGCTTTGACGGGTGTCGATAAAAGCAAAGGCACGCATACCAGCAGAATGGTCGCAAGCCGGGCGAAGGATTCTCTGTATTGCATGAACAAGGCTCTCCTTTTACAAACGTTTTCGTTCCTGCTGAGATGATCGTCTCATAAGGTAGCCCGCGTTAGAGCCTAGGGTTTCGTCTTAATCGTATCCTTGCAGAACCCCTAAGACAGCGACCGTCGAGGTACTACGACGACCTCGCCGTATAATAAATCGATGTCAGCCAGCACTCTGCTTGCGGACGCCATCACCAGGTATGAACCCGTCATCGGCCTGGAAGTTCACGTCCAGCTCGCCACGCGAACCAAAATCTTCTGCGGATGCCCCACCAGCTTCGGAGCCGAGCCCAATTCCAATGTCTGCCCGGTCTGTCTGGGCCTTCCCGGCGCGCTGCCCGTTCTGAATCGCCGCGCCGTCGAAATGGCGATCGAAGCCGCGCTGGCCCTGAATTGCAGGATCAATCCGCGCTCCATTTTCGCGCGCAAAAATTACTTCTACCCGGATTTGCCCAAAGGCTACCAGATTTCTCAATATGACCAGCCTCTCGCCGAGCACGGCCATCTCGACATCGGCGGCAAGCGCATCGGAATCACCCGCGTCCACATGGAAGACGACGCCGGAAAAAGCATTCACGACGGCTTCAAAGACTCCGATCGTTACACCTACGTCGATCTGAACCGCTGCGGCACGCCGCTCATCGAAATCGTAACCGACCCGGACATGCGCAGCTCCGACGAAGCCCACGCCTTCCTCACCGAGCTCAAGCAGGTGTTGCAATACGTCTCGGTCTCCACCTGCGACATGGAAAAAGGCCATCTCCGCTGCGACGCGAACGTGAGCGTCCGCCCGCGCGGAGCCGAAAAATTCGGCACCAAGGCTGAAGTGAAAAATCTCAATTCCTTCCGCTTTTTAAAAATGGCCCTGGACCACGAAATCGAGCGCCAGGTCGCCATCGTCGAAAGCGGCGGCCGCGTGATGCAGGAAACCCGCCTGTTCAACGTCGAAACCGGCGAAACCGTCGGCATGCGCAGCAAGGAACACGCCCACGATTACCGTTATTTTCCCGAGCCGGATTTAGTTCCCTTGCAGATCAGCGAAGAATGGCTCGCCAAAGTGCGCGAGCAAGTCCCCGAACTGCCCGCCGCGCGCCGCCATCGTTTTATCGAATCGTATGGACTGCGCGATTACGATGCCCACGTGTTAACTTCTACACGCGAAATCGGCGATTATTTCGAAAAAGTCGCGGCCATTTCGCAAGACCCGCGCTCGGCCGCCAACTGGGTGATGGGCGACCTGACCGGTTTATTGAAACAGGAAGGCAAAGAAATTGGCGAATCCCCGGTGAGCGCCGAAAATCTCGGTGCGCTGGTGGCGCTGATTCACCAGGGCCAGCTGACCGGCAAATTAGCCAAGGAAATTTTCCCGAAAATGTTCGCGACCGGCGAATCGGCCGAAACCATTATGGATCGGGAAGGTTTAAAACAAATCAGCGACGAATCGGCCCTGGCGAAAATCATCGATGAAGTGATCGCCGCCAACCCCAAGCAAGTCGAGCAGTACAAGTCCGGCAAAACCGCGGTTTTAGGATTCTTAGTCGGCCAGGTGATGAAAGCCAGCCGCGGCCAGGCCGACCCCGCCGCGGTGAATCGACTGCTCAGAAGCCGCCTTTAATCTTGTATTCTGGCAGAATGGCTAAATTGCCTCCGTCTCTTCGCATCTTTGCGATTTTTTCGGTTTTCCTCTTCGTGCTCGTCGGTATGGATGGAATCAACCGCGACTATCCGAACAAGGGATTTATCAAAGAAGCGGTCGGGCATCTCCTGGTCGTCGTCACCGCCGTCGTCGTCGGCGCGGTACTTCTCTGGATCGTCGAGGAGGCCACCAAGGCTCACTTGGCTCCCGCGATCCGCGAAGGCTTGGCGACTCTAGCCCGCGACGTCAAGGAAGAGGTGGGAAAATTTCCGAAGAGTTGGCAGGGCATCACCGAAGTGATCGCCCGCCAGCTCAATTTCGTTCAGGACGAGGAAGCCCGCCAACTCGCCCGTGAAGGCAAAATCAAGGAGGCCGCCGCCAAAGTCGAGGCCCGCCCGGCCGATGAAATCGCCATCCTTCTCCAGTCCACCAAACCGGAAGACTGGAAGCGCGCTGCAGATTTGTGGGCCAAAGCAGGGCGCCGGCCTCCCCAGGACGGTTTGTCCCTCGCTTTTCTTTACTGGCGAGCCGGGCAGATCGGCGAGGCCATCAGGATTGCCGAGGCCGCGCTCTCCGCATGCACGGCGAAGGACGGCGACGCTCTCTGGAAATTGCAGAATAGCCTCGCCTATTATTACGCCGAGACCGGAGATCACATTCATGAACAGAAAGCTCGCGAGTACGTCGCCGCTGCCCGTGCTGCGGTCCCGGAGCGGTCCGAACCAATCGATACGGAAGCTTATGTCAAGATCTCGTTTGCTTCGACGCGCGAAGAAGTACGCGCCGGAATCGCCATTGCCCAGCGGGCCTATCAGTTGGGAGTGCCGGTCGAGTCCTTCACCAAGAACGTGGCGAAGGCCAATGAAATGCTCCAGCGGCTCTCCTAACGCGGATTAGGATAGCGCGGATTAGGATAGCGTGGATTTGGGTAACTGGGGCGTAGGATGGTCTTCATAACGCTAACTCCTGACTCGAATATACCACTTCCGTCAAGTCGTTTATCGGCCTGACCCGTCTAACTGTTAGACGAATATCGAGTTCAAACGATTCACTTCCCCGCCTCCGCCGGCGCATCCTTCACATCGATTAACTCGACGTCGAAAATCAACTCCGCCTTCGGCGGAATCTTCCCGCGACCCTTTTCCCCATACGCCAACTGATACGGAATCAGCAACCGCCGTTTCCCGCCGACCCGCATGCCTTCAAACCCCGCGTCCCACCCCGGAATCACCTTGCGTTTCCCCTGCTCGAAGCTGATCGGCTCGCCGCGATCGTAGGACGAGTCGAATTTCGTCCCATCCGTCAGCCAACCGGTGTATTGCACCACATAGACCTTCCCCGGCTCGGCCAATTTCCCGGTCCCCGCCGCCACGTCGATGTACTTCATCGAATACTGCGTGATCACCTCGCCCTTTACCGGCGGAATCTGCGCCCAAACCGCGGCGGGTAACAAAAACAGCGCAAGCGTGTATTTCATCCTAAGAATTGTACACGGATGTTATTCTGAGAGTTCGCCATGATCGAGCTTCGCAACATCGAAAAATATTTCGAGCACGGCCCCACCAAAACCTTCGTCCTGCGCCGCATCAACATCGAGATCAAAGAAGGCGAATTCGTCTCCATCATGGGACCCTCCGGCGCCGGCAAATCCACCCTGCTGCACCTCATCGGCATGCACGACAGCGCCTGGACCGGCGAATACCATTTCCTGGACCACCCCATTCACAAGCTGAAAAAGAAGGACCGCGACGAAATCTACAAAAAATATTTCGGCTTCGTCTTCCAGAGCTATCACCTGCTCGATTCGCTGACCGTTTACGAAAATCTCGACATCCCGCTCTCCTACCGCAACTTCAAAAAATCCGAGCGCGACAGCATCGTCTGCGACATGCTCGACCGTTTTCAGATGGTCGGCAAAAAAGATTTATTCCCGAACCAGCTCTCCGGCGGCCAGCAGCAGCTCGTCGCCATCGCCCGAGCCATCATCGCCAGCCCCAAGGTCATTCTCGCCGACGAACCGACCGGCAATCTCCATTCCAGCCAGGCCCGCGAAATCATGGAAGTGTTTAAACGTTTAAACGAAGCCGGCACGACCATTATTCAGGTGACGCATTCGGAAACCAACGCCACCTACGGCCATCGCATCATCAAAATCGTCGACGGCTGGATCAGCACCGATTGACGCTGATCCCAGGAAGCCGGACGGCTTACGTTACTTCTTGCCGGCCGCCGTACAGCGCGAAGAGCTGTTGCTCGGCGCGAGACGCTTCCACCGGACGCGAAAAGTAAAATCCCTGGCCCGCATCGCAGCCCAGCCGCGCCAGAACTTCGGCCTGCTCCGGCTGCTCGATCCCTTCGGCGACCACGGTCATGTCCAGCGCATGCGCCAGCCGGATAATCGAATCGACAATAGCTTCGCTTTCGTTATCCAAATTCATTCGCGCCACAAACGACTGATCGATTTTCAGGGAATTGAACCGCAGCGAGCGGAGATAACTGAAGGAAGAATAACCCGTGCCGAAATCGTCCAGCTTCAAGCCTATGCCCAACTCCTGCATCTGGCTCAGCGCGGCGCGCGACGAGTCGAGGTCGGTCATCAGCGCGCTCTCGGTCAGTTCCAGCCGCAACGATTCGGGAGGAATGCCGGTGCGCGCCAGGCTGTCCCGCACCCGATCGACCAGGCTCGGATCGGCGAGCTGTTTCACGCTCAGATTGACACTCATGGTGAGCGGCGGCGTCATCGGAAAACGCGTCTGCCATCGTTTCAATTGCGCGCACGCCTCGCCCAGAATCCATTCGCCGAGGGGAAGGATCAATCCGGTTTCTTCGGCCAGCGGAATGAACGTCGCCGGCATGAGCAGCCCGCGTTCGGGATGCTGCCAGCGCGCCAGCGCCTCGAAACCGAGAATCGATCGCGTGCGCAGGTCGACTTTGGCTTGATAGGCCGCAAAAAGCTGCCCGCGTTCGATGGCGTGGCGCAGATCCTGAACAATCGTCATTTTCGTCAGCGCGCGCTCGCGCAGCTCCGGCCGGAACAGGTGCCAGCGATCTTTTCCCAGCTCCTTGGCGCGAAACATGGCCAGATCGGCGTCTCGCAGCAGATCCTCGGGCGCCGGCCGCGTTCCATCGGCGACGGTCACGCCGAGGCTCGCGTTAATGGTGATCTCGCGTCCGCCGGCCGGGAACGGCTGGCGCATCCGATCGAGCACCGCCTCAGCGAAATCTGCCGCCTCGGCTTCCGCCGCACCTTCCAGAACCATTCCGAACACGCCCCCGCCGATTCTCGCCACCGAAGCCGGCAGCGCATTCTGTTGGCCAAGCCCGGTTAGCCGGGTGGCGACTTCGCGCAGAATCCGGTCGCCCACTGCGTTCCCAAGACTGTCGTTGACGACTTTGAACCCGTCCAGATCGAGCAGCAGCACGGCTCCGCGCGCCGGCCGGTCGACAAATGGTTCGGAAGCGCTCATCACGGCCAGACGATCGAGCAGCATCAGACGATCGCCCAGGCCCGTCAACGGATCGAGGGAAACGAACGACTCTGCTGGAGCCGAAAGCGCCGGATGTGAGGCGTCACCATTTCGGCGCTGAAGCGCGTTGAGCACGGTCTGGCTGTGATCGAGCGCCGCGACCATGATCACCGGAAGATCGCCCGGCGCGTAGGTCGCGCGCAGAAGGTGCAACAGGTCCAGGGCGTTCATCCCCGGCATCATGGGATCGAGCAGGACCAGATCATACTGCGCGCGCGCGATCTTTTCGAGCACGCGCGCCGGGTCCTCGGCGACATCCACGGCGAACCCTCGCTGCGCCAGGCGGCGCGAGAGCGTTGTTCGATTGTTGGGGTCGTCGTCGACGACGAGTAACCGTTCCGGTGCGGATGTCAATTGCCGTCTCGCTTCATTCCTCATTTCGGCACGGCCAGAAAAAGCTTGAAGCGATTTTATTTTCCGGTGGTCCGCTCAGGCTAACCTGTAAAACGCGGCGATCTTGCGGGAGACGTACTCGATATCCGCGTTCGACAGCGCCGAATGAATCGGAAGCGCGAGCACCTCGCGAGCCGCTTTCTCGCTCTCCGGGAAATCTCCTTCGCCATAGCCCAGGTCTTTGAAACAGACCTGCTGGTGCAGCGAAAGGGGGTAATAAATCTCGCTGCCGATTCCGTTCTCCTGGAGATGGCTTTTCAGCTCATCGCGCCGCGGCGCGCGGATCACGAACTGGTTATAGACGTGGCGCGTCTGGTAATCGGCCGGACGGGGTAGCGTAATCGGCAGATCGTGCAGCAGACTGCGGTACAGCTCCGAATTTTTTTGGCGTCCTGCCGTTTCCGCATCCAAAAATTTCAGCTTAACCCTCAAAATCGCCGCTTGCAGCGTGTCCAGGCGGGAGTTGATGCCGACGTAATCGTAGAAATACTTGCGCAGCGCTCCATGCACGCGCAGCGCGGCGAGTTTCCCGGCAAGGGCCCCCTCGTTGGCCACGACCATGCCGCCATCGCCAAACGCGCCCAGATTCTTGCTCGGGAAAAAGCTGATGCAGCCGGCGTCGCCAAACAGCGCGCGCTGTCCCTTATACTCCGCGCCAATCGACTGCGCCGCATCCTCGATCACCGCGCAACCACGCTCGCGGGCGAGCGAAACGATCGGGTCCATGTCCGCGCAGCCTCCGAACAGGTGAACCGGAATCACCGCCTTGATTCTTCGGTTGGTGCGCAGCGCGGCTTCGATCTGATTCGGATCGATGTTGAAGGTGTCCGGCTGAATGTCGACAAAGACCGGAGTCGCGCCGGCGTGTACAATGGCGCCCGCCGTGGCGAAAAACGTAAAGGGAGTGGTCGCGACGCAATCGCCCGGTTTCACTCCGGCCGCCAGCAGCGCGAGCAGCAGCGCATCCGAGCCCGAGGCGCAGCCGACGGCATGCGAAACGCGGCAATACTCGGCGATTGATTTCTCCAGGGCCTTTACGTCTTCGCCCAGAATGAACGCCTGCGAATCAACCACACGCGTCATCTCGGCGAGGATTTCTTCGCGAACCGGCGCATGCAGCGCGCGAAGATCTAACAGCGGGACCTTTCTTTCAATAGCCGTAGTAGCAGTGCTCATTTATTTCCTCTCGATCCAGAAATCCGGTAAAATTCGCCGATACATCACGATCCGTGAATGAAAGTCGCGCGGCATGCGCTTCTATCGATTTTAAACCGCGGCGGCTCGGGCGAAAGCTGCCGCCCGCCCGGCGGCTACCGGGCGCGCCGCCGCTCGCGGGTTCTGTTATTCTGAACTGTTGGGTCTATCTGTACCCCTGAAATCTCAAGCACGCCAGAGGTCCGCATGTCCGGTCATTCCAAATGGGCGACCATCAAGCATAAAAAAGGCGCTCTCGACGCCAAGCGCGGCAAAGTGTTCACGCGCATCATCAAGGAAATTACCATTGCCGCGCGCAGCGGCGGCGATCCCGACTCGAACCCGCGCCTGCGCACCGCCATCGTCGCGGCCAAAGCGGTCAGCATGCCCGCCGATAATATCAAGCGCGCCGTCATGCGCGGCACCGGCGAACTGGAAGGTGGTCAGATCGAAGAAGTCATGTTTGAAGGCTACGGCCCCGGCGGCGCCGCAATTCTGGTCAACGTCGCCACCGACAACCGCAACCGGACGGTCAGCGAAATCCGCCATCTTTTCTCGAAAAACGGCGGAAACCTGGGCGAGCAGGGCAGCGTTTCCTGGATGTTCGAGCGCAAAGGTCAGATCGTCATCGACGGCGAAAAAGCGAACGAAGACCAGTTGATGAACGTCATTCTCGACGCCGGCGGCGAGGATCTGCGCAACGACGGCGGCAACTGGGTGGTGATTTCTCCGCCGGAAGCGCACGAGGCCGTGCTCGAAGCGATCCAGAAAGCCGGTATCCCGACCGAAGAAGCCGAGATCGCCATGGTGCCCAAGAACCTGATTCATCTGGAAGGCAAGAACGCCAGCGGAATGCTGAGGCTGAACGAAGTCCTGGAGGAACACGACGACGTGCAGAACGTGTACTCCAATTACGATATCGACGAAAAAGAAATGGAAGCGCTGGCGGAATAATTCGCAAATGCGCGTACTGGGCATCGACTGCGGTTCGGAACGCACCGGCTGGGGCGTGATCGAGAGCGATGGCCGGCGTCACCAGGTGCTCAGTCACGGCGTCATCTCCACCACCCCGCGCGATCCCTTGGAAATGCGGCTGTGCCGCATCGCCGGCGATCTGCGCGAAGTCATCGCGGGAAATGCTCCGGAAGCGGCCGCGGTCGAGGAAGTTTTTTATTCGCAAAACGTCAAGACCGCGCTGAAGCTGGCGCACGTCCGCGGAGTGGTGCTACTGGCGATCGCCGAAGCGGGCGTCGCGCTGGGCGAATATTCGCCGCTCGAGGTGAAAATGAGCGTGGTCGGCTACGGTCGCGCGGAAAAACATCAGGTGCAGTTAATGGTTCAGACGCTCACCGGAATCGGCATCGATTCGGAAGACGCGGCCGACGCCATCGCCGTGGCGATCTGTCACGCCACGCACGCCCAAGCGGGGGTTGTGTAAAGGAGTGGCATGAGCCGGGCCGCCCAATTTTTGATCGCGATATTTTTGATGGCGACAGCGGCCTTCGCCGCCGGCCCGCGCATCGTCTATAACAAATCGTTCCCCGGCTCCGATCCGGCCTGGGTCGAGATCACCGTGGATAAGTCGGGCGCGGTGACGTACCGCGAATCGCCCGACGATGACGATCCCGAAAAATGCCAGCTCGACGCCGCATCCACCGCGCAAATTTTCGATCTGGCGGAGAAGCTCGACCATTTTTCCCATCCGCTCGAATCGGGCTTGAAGGTCGCCAACATGGGCGTGAAAACGTTTCGCTGGGAAGACGGCGATCAAAAGAACGAACAGAAATTCAACTTTTCGCTAGATGAAAACGCCAAAGCGCTGCACGACTGGTTTGAGCGCATCACCGAAAGCGAGCGCCTGCTCGCCGATTTTCGCCGGGCCATTCGTCACGACCGGCTGGGCGTCGACAGCGCCCTGCTGAACATCTGGGCCGAATGGGATCGCAAGCGTCTGGCCGCGCCGGAACAATTTCTGCCGCTGCTCGACCAGGTCGCCAAAAGCGACGTGTTTATGCACATGGACCGGGAGCGCGCAGCCGAACTCGCGGACCAGATTCGCGCCGTGCGGGGCAAGGCATGAAGCGGCCGAAGCCGCCAGGCTTGTGCTGCGCGCGGCGGGAAAAGCGGCTTTCAAAAACACAATCCTGGCGGCTTGTGCCGCTTGCTCTGTTTGCGATTTTGTCCCTCAGCGCGCAGCAGGCGCCCAAGCCGCCGAATCCCTCCGATGCCGAAAACAAGGCGCTGGTCAAGGCGCTTCAGGAAGGCGGCAACAGTCCGGTTGATCTGACGCGCAGCATCGAGGCCTTTCTCGCCAAGTATCCGCGAAGCCCGCAGCGCGGCCAACTGGTGCGCATGCTGGCCCACGCGGCGATCGATCTCAAAGACGACCAGCGCATCGTCAAATATGGCGAACAGGCGCTGGCCGAATCGCCCGGCGATATGCTGATCCTCGACCGCGTCGCGCGCTCGCTGCTGGCGCTCGGCGGAAAAGACAACGCGGGGACGTCGCTCAATTTTTCCCGCGCCTTCGCCCAGGATGTTCGCGCCGCCGCGCCGCCCGCCGGCGCCGACGCCGGACGCTTGCAGGACGATCGTGACCGCGGCCTGGCGCGCGCGCTGCTCTATCAATCGCGCGCCGAAACGATCCTCGAAAACTACTCCGAAGCCGAGCGGCTGGCCGCTCAGGCGTTCCAGATTTGTCCCTCTGAAGAAGCGGCGCGCGCGTGGTCGGAAGCGCTCGAAACCGAGGGCCGCGATAAAGACGCCATTCTGCGCCTGGCCGACGCCTTCGCCGTCCCCGACGCGCACGCTTCGGAGATGGACCGCGCCGCCGATCGGCAAAAACTGGGCGAGCTTTACCGCAAAAAACATCACCACGAGAAAGGCCTGGGCGATATTATTCTGGCCGCGTACGATCAAACCTCGACCATGGTGAAGGATCGCGAAAAACGCCTGATCGCGCTGGAGCCGAACCTGGCCGCCACCGATCCGCTGCAATTCCGGCTCACCAGCCTCGACGGAAAAACGCTGACGCTCGCCGATCTGAAGGGCGACGTGGTGATTCTCGATTTTTGGGCCACCTGGTGCCAGCCCTGCCGCATTCAGCATCCGCTGTATGAAAAAGTGAAGGAACGGTTCAGGAATCGGCACGACGTGGTGTTTCTTTCGATCGATACGGACGAGGACCATTCCAAGGTGGCGCCGTTTCTCGACCAGCAAAAATGGTCGAAAACGATTTATTTCGAAGATGGCTTGCAGCGCCTGTTGCAAGTCACTTCGATTCCGACTACGGTTCTGTTCGACAAACAGGGCCACGTCGCGAGCCGCATGAACGGCTTTCTGCCAGGTGAGTTCGTCGATCAGTTGAGCGAACGAATCCAGAGCGCGCTCGCAACGCGGTAGCGGCAATTTTCAGCCGGCCCGTCGGGCCAAAATCTACTAAAAACGCGCCGCATGCACTTTCCACGTTTTTATCCGATTCTCGACGTTGCAACCGCGCGGCGGCGTGGACTCGAGCCGGCGGCCGCGGCCGCCCAGATCCTCGACGCCGGCGCCCGCATCCTGCAATTCCGTTTTAAAGGATTTTTTTCGCGCGGCGTTTTCGCCGATGCCGAAAAGATCGCCAACGCCTGCGCGCGAGCCGGAGCGATTTTCGTGATGAATGATCGCGCCGATCTCGCCCGAATGCTGGGCGGGGCGCTGCATCTGGGCCAGGAAGATTTGCCACCGTCCGAGGCGCGGCGGGTCCTCGGGCGCGAAGCGATTCTCGGTTATTCGACACATAATGAAGCGCAGCTGCGCGCCGCCGCGTCCGAGCCGGTCGATTATCTCGCGCTCGGACCCATTTTCGGAACCGCGACGAAACTCAATCCCGATCCGGTGGTGGGAATCGAAGAGCTGCGCCGTCTGCGCCAGCTGACTGAGCGGCCCCTGGTCGCCATCGGCGGCATCACTCGTGAAAACGCGCGCGCGGTGATCGACGCCGGGGCCGATTCCGTCGCCGTGATCGGCGATCTTTTCCCGGAAAACGGCCGGATCCGTGATCGAATCGAAGAGTGGCTCGATCGTGCGGCCATTGGCGATAGGCCCCCGCCCTCACAGGCGGGGCTGTAACGGGGCGCGCCTGCTTCACAATGGCTTGACACGCTAAACGAATCGTACTAATTTGTTAGTATGAGACCGGCAAAAACCACCCTGACCGCGCAGGAGCTGGAAATCATGAAGGTCGTCTGGAAGCTCGAAAAGGCGACCGTGCGCCAGGTTTATGAAACGCTGCTGGAGCATCGCCGCATCGCCTACACCACGGTGATGACCATGATGAATATCCTCGAGCAGAAAGGCTATTTGAACAAACGGCTCGGCGATAAAAAGCCCGATCGGGCGTTTGTTTATCAACCCGCGCAGCCGCAGAAACAGGTGATCCGCTCGATGGTGCGCGAATTTGTGGATCGCGTTTTCAACGGCTCGGCCGAGCCGCTGCTGGCACATTTGGTGGAAGACCGGCGTCTAAGCGAGAAGGATCTGGAAGAGATTCGCCGCATGATCCGGAACGATTTGAAATCGGGCGGGAAGTCCAAATGACCGGGTTTCTGGAAAATCTGATGGCATGGTCCGCGCAGGTTTGCGTGCTGACCGCCGTTGCGGCCGGCGCGGCGCTGGCGCTTAACAATCCGCGCGCGCGATTGTGGTTCTGGCAGGCGATTCTCGCGCTGGCGCTCCTGCTCCCTTTGATGCAGCCGAAGCTCGCGCCGCGCAGTGCGGGCGAAGTGGCGATCACCACCGGACCGGCGTTCGTCGCCGGCGATTCGACGCGCTCGACGTTCGTCTTCCGCCGCGAGGATGTGCTGTTCGTGATCGGGCTCGGAATCGCGCTGCGTCTGATCTGGATCGCGATCGGTTTCTGGCGATTGCGCCGTCATCGGCTGGCCGCGCGCGTTCTCGATGACCCTCCATTCCAGGCGCCGCGCGTTGGTTGGTATATTTCCGATACGGTTTCCGGACCGGTGACCTTCGGTTGGCTGCGTCCGTCGATTCTGCTGCCGTCGAGCGTAAACCAACTGGACGAAAGATTGCGCGAATCGATTGTGTGCCACGAACTGATTCACGTCGAACGGCGCGACTGGCTGTTCGTCGTCGGCGAAGAAGGGATTCGCGCGGCACTGTGGTTTCATCCCGCGATTTGGTTCGTGCTCAGCCAGATCCAGCTTGCGCGCGAGCAGACTGTCGACGCCGAAGTGGTGCGCCGCACGAGCGATCGCGAGACGTATTTGCATGCTCTGCTGGCCGTGGCCGAGCAGAGATTTTCGCCCGCTCCGTTGTTTTTGAGAAGACGCCAGCTCGCGCTGCGAGTGGCGGCCGTTTTGAAGGAGACGCCCATGTCGAAAGCCCGCTTGGTCGCCCGTTTTGCGACTGTACTTTCCGCCGCGCTGATGGCCGCGCGTTTGGCGATGTGGTTTTTCCCGATGCAAGCTCCGGCGCAGACGGCGGACGCGGCGAATGCGCTCGCCGGCGATGGCCCGGGGATCAGCGTCGATGCCGGCGCGCCGCTGATGCATCGCGCGCCGGTGTTCCGCGGCGGCTCGACCGAAACCGGAACCGTGGCCGTCGACGCGACCGTCAACTCGAAAGGCGAAGTGAGCGACGCGCGCGTGGTGAGCGGTCCCGATGAACTGCGCAAACCCGTGCTCCAAAGCGTTCTGCAATGGCACTATTCGACCGCCACTGCGCTTCACTCGCCGATCCGCATCAGCATACGATTCGATCCGGCGCCGCCGCGAGGCCCGATACGCGACCCTATGGTGCAGCCGTGGCCGCCCCCTCCGATCGAGACGCTCGCGACGCTTAAAGCGATCGAGTTCGTAGGCGTCAGCCCGGACGTTCAGCAAAGAGTGCTCGACGCACTGCCGGTTCACGAAGGCGACGAGGTGACGTCAACGTCGCGCGCCCAGATTCTCGCGGCGGCACGCGAAATCGACGAACATTTTGAAGCGCGAATGAACTTCGGTCCGAACCATCAGGCGACGCTGACGCTGATGCTGGGGCCGCCATTCGCGGGCCAGCGTCTGCCGGCCACGGCGCAACCGCCGCAGCGCATCCGGGTCGGCGGCAATGTTCAGGCGGAGAACCTGGTGCAGAAAGTGGTGCCTGCTTATCCGCCGGACGCGAAGGCAGCGCGCATTCAGGGCATCGTCAGGTTCACGGCGACCATCGGCAAAGATGGCAGCGTTCTCGGCCTTGACCTCATCTCCGGCCATCCGCTGCTAGTCCAGGCCGCCTATCAGGCGGTCAAGCAATGGCAATACAAGCCGACGCTGCTCAACGGCCAGCCGATCGAGGTGGTCACCGAAATCGACGTCAACTTCACGTTGTCACAATAATCGTTTGACACATCCGCCATCGCGTTTTATCATGGGGTCATCACTGAGAAAGGAGGTGGTCCAGTCGAATGATACCTGGTAGTAAAGACTGCACTCAAAATACGCGTGAGGTGGCCGACTCTTAAAGTCGACTGCTCCTAACGTACAGGTTTCGTTCAGTGACGAGGCCGCAGCTCATGCTCATCGGCCCACTCACGCGAACTGAGTCCGTTCTTTAGTTAGAAACCGAGAACCCCGCCCGGTGCCTGCGACCGCGCGGGGTTTTTCGTCATCCAATGTGTTAAACTGAGGTTTCCCCTATGAAAGCCGGCATTCATCCCGCCTATGAAGAAGTGAACGTGATCTGCGCCTGCGGGCACACCTTCCGCACCCGTTCCGCGCACAAGGGCGACATCCGCGTGGAAATCTGCTCGAGCTGCCACCCGTTTTTCACCGGACGGCAAAAGCTGATCGATACCGAAGGACGCGTGGATCGCTTCCAGAAGAAGTATCAGAAGGTTCGGGACGCGGCAGCGGCAGCCGCCGCGGCGAAAAAGAAGCAGCCTGTAGGTTAGGCCGAAGTCGGGTCGCAGACCTGCGCCACCAAATTTAAATTCCTGGTCCCCCCGGACCGCGGCCGCCCTGCTTCTGCCGCTGGTCGCGCTCTTTGCGGATTTTGTCGTATTCCACCTGCTGCTCCGGCGTCAGCAGATCGCGAAATTTCTTTTGCTGCTCTTCGCGGATTTTCTGATAAGCGGGGTGCAGTTCCCGCCGCGTTTCTTCGATCCGCGCGCGCGTCTCGTCCATGATCAAGTTGAGCTTGGCGAGCTGGTCATCGGTCAGATTCAAACGCCGCTGGTATTCCGCGGTGACTCGTTTGCGAACTTCTTCCGGGCTGGGCGGCCTTTTCGGAGCCGTCGAAACCACATAAAAGCTGTGTCCGACTGCGCCGAGCACTACTCCACTCACAAAAACCAGCGCGATGTAAAAGGCGATGGCCGCCCGCGACAGCTTCATTTGATCTCGCCTGCGAAAATATCAACGTAGGTGTTGGGATGCTCCGCGGCCAAAGCGTCAGCATAGGTGGTAGAAACCGCCGGTGTCTGCTCCAGATGAGGGATCAACACCAATCCCATCAGCACCGTCAACGCCAGCGTGGCGCCGGCGCAGAGCTGCGCCAACCTGCGGAATACCATCAGGTTGGTGGAGCGCCGCGCTTCGATGCGCTTCCATAAGCCCGGCGTAAAGCCGGCACTCGGCTCCGGATCGGGGCACGCGTCCCGATACGCCGCCCACAACGCGTCCAGCTTATCGTCATTGTATTCTGTGCGATCCATGTGAACCCCTCTCGCTGCTTCCCGGTCCCTCATTCCTGCGCTTCGTAGGCTTTCAGAACTCTCTGCCTGGCTCGAAATAATCTTACCTTAAGAGCATTCTCATTAACCCCGTAAATCTTTTCAAGTTCCTTTAAAGAAAGCCCTTCGACTTCCTTCAGGGTTAACAGAATCCGGTCCTCCTCACTGACCTTTCCGAGCAACGAATCAACCATCTCACGAATCTTCGTCCGCCGCTCTTCCTCCTGCCGCTGCTTGCCTCCCGCGAGAGCGTCGGCAAGCAGAACCTGCTGCTCACTCAAATCCGACATCCGGCTCTCCTGCCGGCGGCGCTGCCGGCGTAAATAATCATACGCCGCGTTCACCGTCAACCGGTACAGCCAAGGCTCAAAAACTTCCGGCGTCCGCAACTGGTCGAGCGAATAATACAACCGGACAAATACTTCCTGCCCAACATCTTCCACGTCTTCCGGCCGGCCGATCAGCCGCGCGATGGTCCCTAAAATCCGCTTCCGGTACGCCTGAACAACTTGGTTGAACGCGCCATCATCGCCGCTTCGAGCCCGCTCAATGAGTTCGAACTCAACCAGCATGGCCCGCCCTTTCACTGGAGCGGCCACGGGCTTTCCAAACCCAATTTATCCAATAATGAAGGCGCTGCACTTCTCTGACAGGTTACAACACTACAGACGAGCATCGCGCTTGTCGGTGTTAAACCGGGATCCGTTTCCTGGCGAGTCCCGGTTTTCGAAAGTTAAGCCACTCCGGCCAGCCGACGGCGAGTGCCGGCGCGATTTGATGGAACCCGTTCCAGGTTCCGGTACGCCGAATAACGCTCCAGAGAGTTGATCAGTTCGTCCAGAACTGCTTTCTTCTCTTTCAGATACTTCAGGCGAGCCTGAATCGCACCAAGAGAGTGGAGGGAGTGCTTCTCGATCATGTCTAGTTCTACTGTACCGATAATTCCTAGACAATACCCCTTCAGGGGTAAGGTAATACCCGCAAAAGGGGGTGATCGCATACATGATAAAATTGGCTTTTCATGGATTTTCTGGAGGGGCTGAACCCGCGCCAGCGCGAAGCAGTTCAGCATGGGGAGGGCCCCTTGCTGGTCCTGGCCGGAGCCGGAAGCGGGAAAACGCGCGTCATCACGCACCGGATCGCACATTTGATGAGCGTCCATCGCGTCCCGGGATGGGCCATTCTGGCGGTCACGTTTACCAACAAAGCCGCGGGCGAAATGCGGGACCGCGTTCGCGCGCTGACCGGCGACATCCCGGGCGCCGAAGTTTCAAACAGTGGTCCCACGGTGGCAACGTTTCACTCCTTCTGCGTCCGGCTGCTGCGGCGCGAGGGTGCGCCGCTCGCCTCGATCCGGCCCGGATTCACGACGCGTTTCACGATATACGACGATGACGATCAGGTCTCGATTCTGAAGCAGATTTACCGGCAACTCGGTCTGGATGAAAAATTCATGCAGTATCGAGGGGCGCTGTCGAGGATCAGCCATGCCAAAAGCCACAAACAATCGCCCGATGAAATGGCGCGAGCCGCGAGTGATCCCGTCACCGAGCGCCTGGCGGTGGTTTATGAAAAATATGAGGCGAAGTTGCGCGAATCGAACGCGCTCGATTTCGACGATCTGCTGCTCGAGGCGGTGCGCCTCATTCAGCACGATGCTCCAACGCGGGAAAAACTGAACCGGCGCTATGAATTCGTGATGGTCGACGAATATCAGGACACCAATCGCAGCCAGTACGAATTGATGCGCCTGTTAACGGAACAACGGCAGAATATCTGCGTGGTGGGCGACGAAGATCAGTCGATTTACGGCTGGCGCGGGGCGAATATTCGAAATATTCTCGATTTCGAACGCGATTTTCCCGGCGCGACGATCGTGCGCCTGGAACAGAATTATCGCTCGACCAAAAATATTCTGGAAGCGGCCAACGGCGTGGTGGTGCACAATACCGAGCGGATCGGGAAAACGCTGTGGACCGAAGCGGGCGGCGGCGAAAAGATCATGCTCTATGAAGCGCCGGATTCGGAGAACGAGGCGCTGTTCATCGCGGACACGATCGAGAACCGTTTGGCGCAAAATCCCAAGGATCGCGTGGCGGTTTTATATCGCACCAACGCGCAATCGCGGCAGATCGAGGAAGCGCTGCGGCGATATGGGCGGAAATACGTGGTGGTGGGCGGATTCAGCTTTTATCAGCGCGCGGAGATCAAAGATGTTCTCGCGTATCTGAAGGTTCTGGTCAGCCCGCAGGATTCGGTGAGTTTACTGCGCATCATCAACGTTCCGGCGCGCGGGATCGGGCGGACTACGGTCGAGCAGATCGAGCATTACGCGCTGGAACATGAGCTGTCACTGTGGTTCGCATTGAAGGAAATGCTGGAGCAGCACGCGTTTCCGGCTCGCGCGGAGGCGGCGCTTCAGGTTTTTCGTCAGATGATTGAAGAACTGGCCGCCAGCATTGAAACGAAGAAGTTGACCGGGACGCTGGAAGCGGTGCTCGAGCGGAGCGGGTATCGCAAAATGCTGGAGCAGGAAAATACCGACGAATCGCGCGGGCGATTGGCAAATTTGGAGGAACTGCTCAACGCCGCGGCCGACGCGAGCGAACGCGGTGAAAATCTGCGCGATTTTCTGGATCACGCCGCGCTGGTTTCAGACGCCGATCAGGCCGACGAGCGCGCCACCATTTCGCTGCTGACGATGCATAACGCCAAGGGACTGGAATTTCCGATCGTGTTCATCGCGGGACTGGAAGAAGGATTGTTTCCGCATAGCCGGTCGCTCGATTCCGGGTCGGCGATGGAGGAAGAACGGCGGCTGTGCTACGTCGGCATGACGCGCGCGGAGAAGAAACTGTATTTATCGTGGGCGCGATTCCGGCGGCGATTCGGGGGTGGTCAGCCGGAGCAGTCGATTCCGTCACGATTCCTGCGCGAGGTTCCGGTGAATCTGCTGGATCGCGTGCGCGGCGATCAGGGGCACATCGATCTGATGGCGGAGCGTTACGAGGTCCGCGACGCCGCGCGGCGAAACCTTTATACTGGGAAGACTTACAACTCGGTGGAGAATATTAAACAATTTTTCGCCGAGCGGGGCATGCCGCCGCCTTCGGGTTTGAGCACGCCTGCTCCGGCTGCTGCGCCAAAACCGGCGGCCTCGGCTCCGGTGAAGAAAGCGAAGAAATTCGGTCCGGGGTCGACGGTGGAGCATGCCAAGTACGGCCGCGGTACGGTGCTGCGCCTGGAAGGATCGGGCGAGGACGCGAAAGTCACGGTGAGTTTTCCGGGATACGGGCTGAAAAAACTGATTGCGAAATACGCAGGGATCAAGGTGGAATGAACACAAAACACGTCAAGGATCGGGCAGAGAGAAAAGGGCTTAAGCGCGCCGCGCGTAAGAAGGCGCCGGCGATTGCGCCGCGCGCGGCTGATGTCGCGCGAGGATCGCAGAAGCGCAAGGTGAAGAAGATGGCCAAGGGCCAGCGGAAACGCTAGCTCGGAAGTGGGCAGCGGGTAGTGGGAAGTGGGTCGGGCGTACCGATTCTCCACTACCCACTTCCTACTACCCACTTCCCAGATGTCTCTTTTCCAGACCAAATCGATAGACGACCTCATAAAAACTTCGGAAGAGCCGTCGCATCGACTGAAAAAAACGCTGGGGCCGTGGTCGCTCGCGTTTCTGGGCGTCGGGATCGTGATCGGGTCGGGGATTTTCACGGTCACGGGAACTGCCGCGACGGGAAAACTGAAAAGTCCCGGATTGATGCAGGCGACCGTGCTCGATATCGTGATGCACGGACGCCACGCGGCGGAATCGCTCGGGCGCCCGGGCGCGGGGCCGGCGCTGCTTATATCCTTTTTATTGGTGCTGGTCGCGTGTTTGTTCGCGGGCTTGTGTTTTGCCGAACTGGCCTCGATGATTCCGATCGCGGGCAGCACTTACACTTACGCCTACGCGATTCTCGGCGAGATTTTCGCGTGGGTCATCGGCTGGGATCTGATTCTCGAGTACGCCGTGGCGAATATGTCGGTCGCCGTGGGATTTTCGGCGTATTTGCAAGACCTCGGCGACAACATATTTGGAATCCACTTGCCCGCCGCGATCGCGTATCCAATGTTCGCGGCTCCGGGATCGCCCTCGGGAATTTATAATCTTCCCGCGTTGCTGATCACGATGGCGGTCACCTGGATTCTGGTCCGCGGGGTGAAGGAAAGCGCCGAAACCAACACCACCATGGTGATCATCAAGATCGGCGCGATTTTGATTTTCGTTTTCGGCGCCATGCGCGCGGTGAATACGGCGAACTGGCACCCGTTCGCGCCGCACGGATGGGCGGGAATCGTCAGCGGTGCGAGCATTGTGTTCTTCACCTACATCGGGTTCGATGCGGTTTCGACCGCGGCGGAAGAATGCAACCGTCCGCAGCGCGATCTGCCGTTCGGGATCATCGCCACGCTGATTATCTGCACGCTGCTGTATGGCTCGGTGACGGTGGTGCTGACGGGGATTGCGAACTGGAAAACGCTCGACCCGGATTCTTCGGTTGCCGTGGCGCTGAAAAATATCGGATACAACCGGCTGCGATTGATCGTCAGCGCGGGCGCGTTGACGGGCATGATTTCTTCGCTTCTCGTCGGCCAATTCGGGCAGGCGCGGATCTGGTTTGCGATGTCGCGGGACCGGCTGCTGCCGAATATGTTCGGGCGCGTGCATCCTCGGTTTCAGACGCCGTATATCGGCACCTGGATCGCGGGATTCCTGGTGGGGCTGCCATCGGGTTTGTGGGATATCGACACGTTTGCGGAACTGACCAACATCGGGACACTCTTCGCGTTTATCGTCGTCGCGGCGAGCGTAATCGTGTTACGCAAAACGCAGCCGGACCGGCATCGTCCGTTCCGGGTGCCGCTGGTGCCGTTGATTCCGGCGCTGTCGATCGTGTGCTGTCTGGTGCTGATGGCGGGATTGCCGCTGCTGACCTGGATCCGGTTCTTTTTGTGGCTGCTGATCGGGCTGGTGATTTATTTTCTGTATGGCAGGCACCGGACGGCGGCCGCGTAGGGTACACAGTTACACATATACTGTGTAGATGAGAAATATTACGTTGAGCGTTGATGAAGAGGTACTGGCCGCCGTCCGGCGTCATGCCGCCGAACACAACTCGACGGTCAACGCGCTGGTCCGCGAGTACCTGACCAATCTCGCCGGACAGGAGGACCGCGCCAGGCGCGCGCGAGCGCGATTACGGCAGCTAAGCAAGCGCTCCAAGGGACGGCTGGGCCGCAAGACCTGGTCCCGGGAAGAGCTGCATGAACGCTAGCGTGTTCCTGGACACCAATGTTCTGGTGTATGCGGCGATCGGATCGGGGAAGGACGAGCCTAAGCGAAGGCGCGCTCTGGAGCTGGTGGAATCGGAGGATTTCGGCACCTCCGCTCAAGTTCTGCAAGAGTTCTTCGTGACCGTGGTCAGAAAGGCATCGCGCCGGCTCTCGGCTTTAGAAGCGTTGGAGTGGATCGAGCAATGGACCGCTTTCCCTTGCCAGGCCATTGACCATCAGCTGGTGCGGATCGCCATGGAACAATCGGAACGGTATGCGATTTCCTATTGGGATGCGTCAATCCTCGCCGCGGCCGTCGCGCTGGGGGCGCACACCGTCTACTCCGAGGATCTGAATGATGGACAGCGCTATGGCGGTGTGCGCGTGGTGAACCCGTTCGCCTCATGAATTGATGGCCTTCTTCACCGCTGACGCCGCCCAACGCCTCGACCATTTTCTGCAAGACCGTCTGCCTGAGTACAGCCGGTCGAGGATCCAAAGCTGGATCAAAGAAGGCCGCGTGCTGGTGAATGGCGCGGCTGCGAAAGCTTCGCTCCTGCTGCGCGGCGGCGAAAAAATCGAGGTTTCGCCGAGCGAGCTTCCGCCGCTCAGGGCTGCTCCCGAAAATCTGCCGGTCGAAATTCTTTATGAAGACGCGGCGGTGATCGCCGTGAATAAACCCGCCGGATTGACCGTTCACGCCGGCGCGGGGACGCATTCGGGGACGCTGGTGAATCGACTGGTACATCATTTCGGGTCGCTGTCGCAGGTCGGCGGCGGGTTGCGGCCGGGAATTGTGCATCGGATCGATCGCGGAACCAGCGGCGTGCTGCTGGTGGCGCGGACCGACGCGGCGCACCGGGCGCTCGCTTCGCAGTTCGCGGAACGGTCGGTTGAAAAAACGTATCTCGCGCTGGTCGAGGGAAAAATTCCAGCTGATTCGGGACGGATTACAAAACCGATTACGCGCGATCCGGTGCGGCGCACGCGGATGACGGCGCGGCTGGAGCATGGGCGATCCGCGCTCACCGACTATCGCGTACTGCGGCGGTTTCGCGATTTCACGTACGTGCAGGTGCGCATCGGCACCGGACGCACGCACCAGATTCGGGCGCATTTCGCGGCGATCGGGCACCCGCTGGCGGGCGACCGGCTATACGGCGCGCGCGCGGCGGCGCGGATTTTTCTGCACGCCTGGCGAATTTCGTTCACGACGCCCGCGAGCGGCGAGCGCGTCACCATCGAGGCGCCGCTGCCGGAGGAGTTGCAGCGCTGGCTGGACGAGTGCGTCGCGTAAGCCGTCAGGCTGGTGATGCTCGCGGCTCGAAATGCGGGCCGTCAGGGTCGCAAGCCTGACTTGCTTACGGGTAGTGTCTGAAATCTGCGTTGATCTGCAACGCGCCCCCCGCCATGACTGGCGGGGCTATAGCGCGCGTTACAGCCCCGCCAGTAATGGCGGGGGCACTCCCATTTTTAGCGGTCAACGCAGATTTCAGACACTACCTGCTTACGTTACCGGCTCGCGTCCCGTATAATTTAGGTTAGTTTCACCATGAAATATGCCGTAACGATAGCGCTCGCCGCTCTTCCTGTTTTCGCGCAGCAAACTGCCCGGCCCAACTCCGAGGGGGAGGAGCCGCGCATCTCTGTCGAAGTGACGCGCGTCCAACTGCTGTTCACGGTCACGGATAAAAAAGGCCGCTTCGTCACCGATCTCACCAAGAATGATTTTCAGATTTTCGAAGCGAAGAAGCTGCAAGCCATCACCGACTTCAGCGCGGAAAGCGATCTGCCGCTACGCCTGGCCATTCTGATCGACACCAGCAACAGCATCCGCGAGCGCTTCCGCTTCCAGCAGGAAGCCGCCACCGATTTCGTCAACACCGTGCTGCGCCCGCATACGGATAAAGCGATCATCGTGAGTTTCGACACGGCGGCGGAGTTGGTTGCCGATCTGACCGACAGCACCGAGGCCTTGAATAAGGCGATTCAGAACCTGCGCCCGGGCGGCGGTACGGCGCTCTACGACGCGATTTTTTATTCTTGCCGCGACAAGCTGATGAAGGACCAGCCGCACTACCGCTATCGCCACGCGATGGTGATTTTAAGCGACGGCGACGACAACAACAGCCAGTACACGCGCGACCAGGCTCTCGAAATGGCGCACAAGTCGGACACGGTGATTTATTGCATCTCCACGAATCGCAGCGGCATGGAAATGGAGGGCGACAAGGTGCTGAAATATTTCGCCGATCAGACCGGCGGGCAGGCGTTTTTCCCGTTCCAGGCGGAGGATCTGGCGCAGTCGTTTGAAAATATCGCCAATGAACTGCGGCACCAATATAATGTGCTGTACCGGCCGGATCCGCTCAAAACGGATGGGCAATACCATCCGGTGGAAGTGAAAGTCCGAGGCCGCAAGGACCTGATCGTGCGCGCGCGGCGCGGTTATTACGCGCCGTCGATTCAATAATTATTTCGCAGCGCGCAGATATTGGATCGGCCACTCCGCTTTTGCGCCGAGCGCGGTTTCCGCCCTTAACGCCCAATACGGCTCGCGCAGCATCTCACGCGCGAGCAGCGTCAGATCGGCTTTGCCGCTGGCGACGATCTCTTCCGCCTGGAGCGGATCGGTGATCAAGCCCACGGCCGCGGTCATGATTTGGGCGCGCTCGCGAATCGCCGCGGCGAATGGGACCTGATAGCCCGGTTCGGCTGGAATGGCGACGCCGGGAATCAGCGCGCCGCTGGAGCAATCGATCATATCGACGCCCAGCGGTTTCAGCGCGCGCGCCAGTTCGATGGACTGCTGCAATTCCCAGCCGCTATCGACCCAATCGGTACAAGAAATTCTGACGAACAGCGGCATCTCGGCGGGCATCGCGCCGCGCAGCGCTTCGACCACTTCAAGATCGGCGCGCATGCGATTCTTCAGCGATCCGCCGTAATGATCGGTCCGACGGTTCGATAAGGGCGACAAAAATTCGTGCAGCAGGTAGCCGTGCGCGCTATGCAGCTCGATAATGCGGAATCCGGCGGCGATGGCGCGGCGCGCGGCGGCGGCGAAGGCTTGGACGATCGCGGCGATTTCGGCTTGCGCAAGCTCGTGCGGGGGGATGTCACTCGGCAAAAACGGAATCGGACTGGGCGCGACGGTCGGCCATCCGCCTTGTTCGGGCGTGAGCTGTTTGCCGCCTTCCGAGGGAATGGCGCAGCTCGCTTTTCGTCCGGCATGCGCCAGCTGAATTCCGGGAACCGCGCCCATGCTGGTGACGAATTTTGCGATGCGGGCCAGCGGCTCAATGTGGCGATCGTCCCAGATACCCATGTCGCGCGGGCTGATGCGGCCTTGCGCGGTGACCGCGGTCGCTTCGACGAAAACGAGCGCGGCTCCGCCGGCGGCGCGGCTGCCGAGGTGCACCAGGTGCCAATCGGTGGCCGATCCGTCGATGGAAGAATACTGGCACATCGGCGAAACGACGATGCGGTTTTTCAACGTGACACCGCGAACGGTCAAAGGGGTCAGAAGGGAAGCGGTCATGGGGTCAATACTTCAAGCTACCATTCACGCAGATTGTGCTCGAAGCCGGATCGGATCCGCGATGATTCCCGCGGTTTGTGGGCAGGCCCTCGGCCTGCGGCGAATCGCGCGCCCGCCTGTCGTTTAGCGGACCAGGCTGGGAGCCTCCCCCACCAGGTATTGCGGACAGGAAACATCAGTGCTGATTCGCTTTTTGCTGCGCGATCGCCAGATTCTGTTGGGCGATTTTATTCGACGGATCGAGCGCGATGGCCTTTTGAAACTCCGCGACCGCCGCAGCATATTGGCCCTGATGAAACAGCAATTCGCCCAGCCCGTTGCGCGCCTGCGCATCGTCGGGATACGCCGCGACCACCTGCTTGAACAGATCCAGCGCTTCGTCCCAGCGTCCGGCGCGGATCAGCGCGCGCGCCAGATTGTAGCGCGCGTTCTGATAACCCGGCCGCGCGTTCACCGCCAGACGGAACTGTTCAATCGCATCGCTGGTGCGCCCCAGCGCCAGGTACGCCGAACCGAGCATGTTTCGTCCCTCCGCATTTTTCGGCTCGATTTCGACCGCGCGCTCGAATTGGCTCACCGCGGCTTGCGGGTTCAGATGCGCCAGATCGATTCCGCCCAGATGCAGATGACCGAGAAAATCGCCGGGATATTTGTCGAGCCAGTGGCGCACCTCGGCTTCTTCCAGATCGACGCGCAGGTCGCGCCCGCCGCGCGGCAGAACTTGCAGCCACAGATGGCCCATTTCATCGGTCACCCGATTGCCGGCCTTCACGCGCTTCGGCGGATTATTCGGATTGCGCGGATTCGCAGTCGAATTGTCGTAATGAAAGCGCATCGAAACGACCGTTCCGCGTGGCAGAAAAACGGGTTGGCGGTAGCGATAGACCGCTTCCCAGTTGCGGTCCCAGTCGGAAATGCGGATCAGCCATTTTTTCGTTCCGTCGGGCAGCGTCGCGTAGCCTTCGAGCACGTGGCCGAGCATGTGCGCATGCGGATAGATCGCCAGCACATCGACGTCCATGGGAAGTTTGAAATCGTCGGAGACGACGAAGTCTTTATCGCCGGGTGGAATGTTCAGAGCACCGTCGTGTTCGAGCTCGATCAGCATCGGAAAGTGCGTCTGCGGTTTATCGGTGAAATAGAGACCGATCGACGGCTCAATTTGTTCGGGCTTGCCGCTCGGCAGCAGGTGGGCGTTGAGCACCAGATCATTGCCAGGATCGAGGCGCCAGGCGAATCCGTCGGGCTCGGAATAAGGAATGCCGCCGGGTTTCCAGTAAAGGAAATGACCGTCGTCGGGTTCGTAGATGGTGCGCTCGATTACCGGGTCCATACCGGGGAAACCTTGGCCGGGCGCGATCTCCTGCGCGCGCGCCGAATGGGCGCGATCGATATACAGATTGGCGTGATGCACCACGTTCTTTTTTCCGGGACGAATTTCGATGGCGCGCACCCAGCGCGGTTTTTTGTTGGTCGCGGTGAAAATGAAATTCCAGTAGACGTCGGGGCCGGAGGCGGGAACGGTGACGGCGTGCTGGGCGGTGAGAATCAAATCGGGCGGTCCGAGTTGCCAGCCTTCGGTGAATTTGGGCGCTGGCGGCGGGTCGGAGGGATTGCCTTCCGGCGCTCCAGCGGCGGCCCATTCGGCGATGGTGCGGACTTGCGCTTCGGACAGACGCAGCTCATCGACGAAACTGCCGTAGCCCGGTTCGGGTAGCCACGGCGGCATGAATCGCTTGCTGGTGACGGCGGCGATCTGCGCGGCGCGCTTTTGGACGTCGTGATAGGTGAGCAGCGGGAACGGTCCAGCTTCGCCGGGGCGATGGCAGGGCGCGCAGTAGTGATTGGTGATCGGCTGGATGTCTTTGTAAAAAGTCGGCCCGGCGTAGGCGCAGGGAAGAAGGACAACGATGGCGAGCCGCGGAAACATCCGATATTTTGAGGCTAGCATTGTCGGGCGGGCTCGCTAGGGCCCAATGTGGCACCATATTCCGGCGTGGAGGTCTGGCGTCGAAGAAAATTCACGCCACCGATACGTGCCGTGGATCTCGTCATTGACACGCGCGAAGCTGTTCAACTGATTATCGTCATGCGACCACACCACATAAGCGATACGATTTCCGGACAGCCACCGCGCGGCATCCGGGACTTCGCCGTTATAAAACTTTTTCACCGCGTCGAAGCGCTGATCGATTTCGGGCAAATATCCACGCCAGATATCTTCGTGATTCGGCCAGCCCAGAAAGGCGAGGTCGCCGGCGAAAATCGCCAGCGCCGGCTGTGGCACGTAACCGCGATCGGAAATTCGCTGAAGCACGATCGCCGGTGGGCGCGACGAAAGAAACTCGAGCATAGCGCGCTGTTCCGGATCGTCGCGCAGCCACGCCGCGCCATCGAGCTGACTGGCGTGCGGCTTCGGCGGACCGAACCACGCCGCGCCCAGCTCCCGCGCGTAGCCGCAGATCAGAACCAGCACGGCGATGGTTGCGAAGCGGCAGACGCGCGAGGGCGAGCGCAGATTCAGCGCACCGATTACCAGTAAAATCGCGGAATAAATCCAGGACCACCATTTGAGTACGGTATTAAATCGCTCGTATTTTCCGGAATAAACATCGTCGACGAAAAAAATTTCCGACGCCACGGCCAGCGCTACAAAAATCGCGCAAAACGCCAGCGATTGGCGCGACCGTTCGCCGCAAATCAGGTGCAGCGCCACGACGGCGATGGCGGGGTAAAAGATCAGCAGCCCGGGAATCAGCGGCGTGTGCAGGCCGCGCGGCACCAGTCGGATGGTATTGTGCAAGGCCAGCGCGTGCGGTGCGAAATGCACCAGAAACGGCGCGAGCAGAAGAAGCATTGACCCGAAACCGAGCGTCAGCGGTTTCCATTCGATCCGTTTGCGGATCGCGATCCGGTAGGCGATCCAGCCGGCGGCGAGAAACAATTCGAGCGGCAGATCCCACGCGTTGGCAGCGATGGTCAAGGGAACGGTCGCGGCGAGAATCGCGTAGGACGCGCGGAGCGCGCGGCCCGATTCGATCAGCGCGATTGCCAGCAGCGCCAGCGTCAGCAGCAGATATCCGCTTAACGGCGGATGATCGTCGCCGAGTCCGATCAAATAAGAAAACAACTCGACCGGCAGATCGAGAGAATCTTTTGTGGCATGGCTTGCGCGCACCAGCGCCTGGCCGAGCGGCCGCGTTGCCTCTTCCGGCGTTAAGGCGCCGCCCATGAAACGAATGCTCGACCAGAGCTGCGGCGCCGGCGTAATCAAGCGGATGAATGGCGCGACGCCGGTCCCACCGGCGAGCAGCGCGGCTGTGAGCAGAATGGTTGCGCCGCGGCGCCGTGTGAGCAGCCACGCCGTTCCCGCCGCGGCGGTCGCGACTGAACCGGCCAGAACGCAGATCGACAGATTGTAGGCCGTGCCGACCGGCATCGCGAAAATCCGCGCCATCAAGGCCGCACCATAATGTTGTAGGGCGTAATACATCTCGAAGCGATGCGGCGGCAGCCAGCGATCCACCGGCGGAAGTCGCGTTCCACTCGAATAATTCGCGATGAAGGTGAGATCGGTGAGCTTCTCCGAAGACGCGCCGATATCGGGAAACGCGTAGCGCCAGGCGAGCGCGTAACTGAACGCCGCCAGGTACACGCATTCAATGCGCCAGTGCGCGGCCAGCTCGCGCCGGCCGAACCAGATCAGCCACAGCGAAAGGGCCGTGGTCAGCGGCCACAGCCAGTGGAGCGATCCGAAACCAGCGAAATGTTCCAGAAAGAACGGCGCAACTACGACCAGCGGCGCGGCCGATCGCGCCAGCCACCACGATTCCGTAAAGCGCCCGGCAACCAGCGTCACGCCCGTCAGATTGACAAGCAGAAGCAACACCAGGGCAGCGTTCGCGGCATGAATCATTGCGAATGTTCTATTTTGACAGCCGCGCGCGCAAGGTAGTAGCGTACGGATATGACGGAAACGACTCCGGCCGCGGCCTCGAAGAAATCCGCGAGCCTCGATATCGCCACATCCATTCATCCCTACACGAATCTAAAGTTGCACCAGAGTGAAGGCCCGCTGGTGATCACGCAGGGCGACGGCGTGTACGTGATCGATGAGGACGGCAAACGGTACCTCGAAGGGTTGGCCGGGTTGTGGTGCTGTAGTCTCGGATTTTCCGAGCGGCGCCTGGCGGAAGCCGCCTACCGGCAGATGCTGACGCTGCCGTATTATCACACCTTCGCGTCCAAGGCGACCGACGTCGGCATCGCGCTTGCGGAAAAATTGCTGAGCCTCGCGCCGCGCGGGCTGAGCAAAGTTTTTTTCGCCAATTCCGGATCGGAAGCGAACGATACCGTCATCAAGCTGGTGTGGTATTACAACAACGCGCTGGGCCGGCCGCGAAAGAAAAAAATCGTCAGCCGCATGAAGGGTTATCACGGCGTCACCGTGGCCAGCGCGAGCCTCACCGGCCTGCCCAACAATCATCGCGATTTCGATTTGCCCATACCCAACATTCTGCACGTCGATTGTCCGCACTGGTATCGCTTCGCGCAGGCCGGCGAATCGGAGGAAGCGTTTGCCACGCGGCTGGCAGAATCGCTGGAGCAGCGCATTCTCGCCGAGGGGCCGGAAACCATCGCCGCCCTGATCGGCGAGCCGGTGATGGGCGCGGGCGGCGTCATTTTTCCGCCGGCGACATATTGGGAAAAAATCCAGCGTGTGCTGAAAAAATATGACGTGCTGCTGATCGCCGACGAAGTGATCTGCGGTTTCGGCCGCACCGCAAACATGTGGGGCTCCGAGACCTACGGCCTCCATCCCGACATACTGGTTTGCGCCAAAGCGCTGACGTCGGGATACATGCCGCTGTCGGCGATTCTGCTTTCCGAAGAAATCTATGGCGCGATGGTTCGCGAATCGGAAAAAATCGGCGTGTTCGCCCACGGATTCACTTACAGCGGCCATCCGGTGCCGTCGGCGGTCGCGCTGGAGACGCTGAAGATTTATGAAGAGACCGATATTCTTTCCCATGTGCGCGCGATCGCGCCGCGGATGCAGGAGCGGCTGCGCGGGCTGGGCGGCCATCCTTTGGTCGGCGAGGCGCGCGGTATCGGGCTGATCGGCGCGATCGAGTTGGTGGCCGATAAGGAGACGAAAGCGCCGTTCGAGGCGAAAGCCGCCGTGGGTGCGTATGTGGCGAAGCGAGCGCAGGCGCACGGGCTGATCGTGAGGGCCATGGGCGACGTGATCGGCATCTGCCCGCCTCTGATCATCAAAGAAGAAGAGATCGATCTGCTGTTCGATCGGCTGGGCCGCGCGCTCGACGAGACGCTCGATAAGGTGCGGTCCGGCCCGAGGCCTTAAATTCCGCGCTCCTCGAACACCTGGGAAGCGGTGCGAAACGCGTCGACGGCCGCGGGAAGGCCGCAATAAATCGCGGTCTGCAACAAAACCTCGCAGATCTCTTCCTTGCTGAGCCCGTTATTCAGCGCGGCGTTGACGTGCAGTTTCAGCTCGTGCGGGCGATTCAGCGCCGTGATCATGGCCAGGTTGATCATGGAACGCGTGCGGCGATCGAGACCGGGCCGGCTCCAGATTTCACCCCAACAATAAGTGGTGACCAACTCCTGAAGCGGCTTGGTGAACGACGTGGCGTTCGCCATCGCCTGGTCGACGTAATCCGCGCCCAAAACCTCGCGCCGAATTTTGAGACCCTTCTCGAAAGTGTCCTGGTCCAATGCCGCGTCCCCGGCTCAGACTCCTTCGAGCAAGCCCGTGCTGTCGCCGATCGACGCCGGCGGCTGCAATCCCATTTTGTCCAACATCGCCAGATGAAGATTCGAAAGAGGAGTCTCTTCCTTGTATCGAATGTGGCGTCCCGGTTTCAGCTTGCCATTGGCCCGGCCCGCCAGCACCAGCGGAATGTGATCGTGATCGTGCCGGTTTCCATCGCCCATCGCGCTGCCGTAGGAAATCATGGAATGATCGAGCAGCGTGCCATCACCTTCCGGAATCGCCTTCATCCGGTCGATCAATTTCGCGAACTGCTGCGCGTGATAAATGTTAATCCGCGTGACTTTCTCGATCTTTTCCTTGTTTCCGGCGTGGTGCGTGAGCCCGTGGTGCGCTTCGGTGATGCCGATCTCCTCGCCGTAGGCGCGAGAGCTCACTTCCACACTCAGCAGCATGGTGACCATGCGGGTCATGTCCATGCGGAACGCGAGCAGCATCAGGTCGGTCATCAATTTCATGTGCTCGGCGAAGTCGCTGGGCACGCTGGCCGAAGGCACCGGAAAATCGCGCGGCGCGAGAAGATTGCTTTTTTCGATTTTCTGAATGCGCGCTTCAAGATCGCGAATGTCAAACAAATATTCGTCCAGCTTGTGCTGGTCCGCGCTCCCCAGAGACGCGCGCATCCGGTTGGCGTCGTCTAAAACCACGTCCAGAATGCTGTCCTGATACAGCTCCTGGCGTTTGCGCGTTGCCGGATCCTGGGAAAAGTCGGTGCTGCCGAACAGGCGCTCAAACATCGCCCGCGGCCGAATTTCCGGAGGCAGCGGCGCGGTCGGCGTGCGCCACGCCAGGTTATTGGTGTATGCGCAACTGTACCCGGTATCGCAGCCGCCGCCCTGCAAACCCTCCTCGCAACCCATTTCGAGCGATCCGAAGCGGGTCACGCCGGCCATTTGCTGGGCGGCGATTTGGTCCACCGAAATTCCGACGTGAATATCCTTGCCGTCGGTTTTCTTGGGGTGAGCACCGGTAAGATAATTCGCGCCCGCGCGGCCGTGATCCCCGCCGCCATCGCCCAAAGCATTGGCGTTGGGGCACGCCAGATTGCTGAGGATCGTAATCTCGTCGCGATGCCGCAGGAACGTCTGGCTGATGCGCGGCAGATCGGCCGGAATCGATTCTTCGCCGATCAGGTCCGTCTTCGGTTCCCATTGATCTATGATCATGCCGTTGGGGACATAGAGAAATGCGCAGCGCGTGGGCGAAAGCTTGGAGGTCGCGCCCTTGGCGAACGGAGGAATCATGGCTTCGAGAAGCGGAAGCCCTACGGCAACACCGGAACCGCGAAGAAGAGTGCGTCGGGAAATTCGATTAGATAAGTTCATCTGCGTGCGACAACCATTCTTTCGCCCTCCCTCATCTGGAAGGGGCTGCTGTGAACAATCGCCAGCACCAGCGCGGAAAAACGATAGTTTTTTGCGGCTGCCTCGGCGGTGATCCGGTCCACGACCGCGCGATCGGAAGATTCCATTCCGCGGCCAATGGCAAAGGTGAGCAATTGCTGCGCGACGTTGCGCGCGAACAGATCTCCGCGCGCGCGCAGAACTTTCTTCAAACTGGCTGCTCCGGCGATGGCGGTTCCATCCGGCAGCGTCCCCGAATTATCGATCGCGGCGTTGCCATCCCTGGTGCGCCAGCCGCCGGCAGCGTCGTAATTTTCGAGCGCCAATCCGATCGGATCCATCTGGTTGTGGCACACGCCGCAGCTTGGATTGGTGCGATGCTCGGCCAAAATCTGGCGCAGCGTCAGGTTGAGTCCCACTTTCGCTTCGGGAAACGCGGGGACACCCGGCGGCGGCGGAGGCGGTTCCTGGCCGAGCAGCGTTCCCAGCACCCACTTGCCGCGAAGCACCGGGGAAGTGCGGGTCGAGTAAGACGTCGAGATCAGAATCGAGCCTTGCGTCAACACCCCGCCGCGCTCTTTCCCGTCGAGCGCCACGCGATGAAAATCGAGGCCGGTGATTCCGGGGATTCCGTAAAATCGCGCCAGCGGCCCGTTGACGTAGGTGAACGGCGCATCGATCGCGTCGAGCACGCTATGATCGTCGCGGATGATTTCCCGCATGAACATCAGCGTCTCGGTTTTCATGTCGCCGAGCAGTTCATCATCGACCGCGGGGAACTTCTGCGGATCGGGTTTTTTATGATCCAGCGCGCGCAGGTTCAGCCATTGCGCGGCGAAATTGGTCACCAGATTATCCGCCTTGGGATCCTGCATCATGCGCTTGACCTGCGCGTCGAGCACTGCCGGATCGTGCAGCCGTCTCTGATCCGCCAGACGCATCAGCTCGTCATCCGGCATGCTGCTCCACAGGAAATAGGAGAGCCGCGACGCCAGTTCGTAATCGTTCAACCGGTAAATCTCGCCGGGTTTGGGCTGGTGCTCGAAACGGAAAAGGAAGCTTGGCGACATCAGGATCGCCTGCAACGCCGTTTGAACGCCGGTTTCAAAGCCGTCGCCATGATCTTCGACCAGCTTTACCAGCTTCATCAACTGCGCCACTTCGCGATCGGCCGGCGGACGCCGGTACGCGCGACGGGCCAGGTTCTCGATAATCTGGCGCTGGCATGGTGGTGTGTAATTCCCATTGGTTCCGCAGATGAAAATCTTCTCAAACGACGCCGGATGCGCGTGGGAAGAATTCCACGGGCCGAAAATATCCAGGTACTCGACATCCAGCCGCCGCCGGCCGTTCTCACCCATGTTCCGGACGGGATCGATATCGTCGAGCGCCGGAAAATAGCCGCGCAGCTGGTGATCGCCGGCCGTTAAATGGACGCGCACCTTTGAGGGCGGACGCGCGTAATCACAGGCGTTATTTCCGCGGAAGGTTTGGGCCAACGCCGTTTTGCCGTCCACGGTGAACAGGAACTCCACCGGCGGAACGGCCTCGCACGCCTGTTCTTCACGCGCTTTAATCTGCTCCTGCGTAAGCGGTCCCCTGGGCCGATGGCCCCCTCTGCCGCGCCCTGGCGCGGGTGTTTCCGGTGTCGCCGCGTCCGCGCTTTCCGTCGATGGCGGCGCATCCAGCGACGGCGGGCCGGCCGGGTTATGATCCGGAGTGCGCCGGTTGGCGATCTGCAACTGGAACTCGTAATCGCCTTCCATCTTGGCGTGGAACGTTCCGATCAACGACCCGCGCAGGGAAAACGGAAACACGTCGCCATTGGCGAAACTGTCGTCCTGGATGCGCTTCGGCAGAATTTTTTCGATCAGCGCGCCTTCCTGGTCGTAGCTCTCGCCGAAAACCGCGGCTTTCGCCACTTGCCGCGCGGAGTTCGACAATTTTTCCATCAGAAGCGGCGAAAGCGACAGCACATCGCCGATATCGTCGAAGCCATAACCCGAGTCGTCGAGCGGAAACTCCTCGGCCGGATGAATCCTGACGCCCAACAGGTCGCGGATGGTGTTGTCGTATTCGATCCGATTCAATCGCCGCGCCGTCACGCTGCCGGGACCCGAATCATCCGACGGCTTCGCGCCGGTCAATTTATTGATCCACGCATTGACGGCCGCAAGATCGGCGGCGCTGAGCCCGGGCATCGGCGGAGGCGGCATCAGATGCGCGTTCAGCTTCTCCTGCACCTGTTTCCAAACGTCTGGTTTCGCCGCGGCGGAGGCCGAATCGCGGAACGCCTGTAGACTCAGCCCCCCCGTCTTCAGCCGATCACTGTGGCACTGGAAACAGTGCGCGGAAAGCACCGGGAGCACGGATTTTTCAAAGTCGGCGGAAGCCGGAGTCTGCGCCTCCATGGAAACGACCCCAAGAATCAGGAAACCACTGAGGAGCCAAGAGGATCGGGACATGGGCTTTTCGCGAATCGACCAGTAATTATCATACCCGCTTGCGCGGCCCGCCGTCGACCGCGCTGCCGCGCCCGCGTTGATTCGCGGTGCGTGCTTGAAGAATCTTGATTTCTCGCCATCGGAACAAAGGCGGTCATTTTGCATCGATCGCATCGCCAGGCGATGCAGCTTGCAGCATCAGTTGCCGAATCGCCAAACCTCCCACCGCCAGTTCGCACTGGATCCGCCCGTCGACGCCGATCAAAACCGCGGAGGGAGTCATGGCGCAGTCATACGCTTCAGCGACTTCAAACTCCGGCTGAAGCAAAACTCGCGAAAAATCGAGCGGCGCATTGTGCAAGCTTTTCAGATTTTCCGCCGCGCTGCCGCGATTGATCAGAACCAGATTGAACCGCCCGGGGTGTTCCCGCAGAAGGTCGCCGAGGTTCGGCCAAAGCCTCTGGCACGCTTCGCAGTGGGGACTCGAGAAAATCAGAAAAATCGGTTTGCCTTCTTCGCGCAGCGACTGCAAGGAGCGTTGCTCGCCGGTCACGCTCGCGAGCGCGAATTCGGGCGCCGGCGTTCCCACCGGCAGACCGATTCCAGTGGGGAAACTTTTTTCCGGACGCGGATCGGCTGGCGCCTGCGGCACCGGTTTTACGTGCGGTTCAGGCGCGCCGGCGTCTTCGGACTCTTCGGGCTCCGCGGGCTCTTTGGACTCCGGGCGCCGGAACGCGCGCAACAGCAGGAAAAACGCAGCGCCCGCCCCGATAATGTACCACCTGCGCACGGTGTTGTCGGCGGCGAGAAAACTGGTCCACAGGGAAGGACCCATTCGCTCGGATCCTCGTGCAGCCAGCCAGCCCGCCAACAACGCCAGCGCGCCGGTTCGCACCAGCGTGGACACGCCGATCGGCGCCGAACTCAATTCGCCGAAGCAGTGGCAGTTCACGCGCCGCTCGCGCGATAGATTCACGGCGATGGCGGCGGCAAAAATCGTAAGCAGGGCCAGCGCCGCGCATGCCCCGTACCACGCTGAGCCGACCGCAATCAGCGTCAGCGCCAGCGAAATCTCCAGCAGCGGAAGCACCAGACTCAACGGCCGCGCTAAGGCCGGCGATAGACCGAAGTTTTCGATCGCCGTCCGCGACCCGCCCCGGTCCGACGCCTTGGCGATTCCAGCCAGAAGAAAGACGATCGCCAGCACCAGCCGGGCCGCTAACAGCATAGGTTCAACAGACCGGCGAGAAACGGCCTCAGGAAAGAGCTGCTCTCATGTACGCCATGCATTTCTTCACTTCCGCGACGGAGCCTTCCTGGCCTTTGTACTCGTATTCGATAAACGCCGGAATCGGATACTTCTTCGTTTTGAGCAACAGCAGCACCGGCTTGATCGGCGTATCCCCCTGGCCCCACGGCATGTTCGGACCGTCATTCTTTTTGCGATCCTTCATGTGCAGGTGAGTGATGCGCGCATGATGCTGCTGGATATACGCCACCGCGTCGTACCCCGCGGCGGTAAAGTGACCGATATCGAGATTGACCTTGAACAGCGGCGACAGATCGAGCGCTTTCTGAAAAGTCTCCGGCGTCGAAAATTCGTTAGGATTGTGGATCATCGAATGGCCATGGAACGCGACCGTGATTTTGTGTTTCTCGGCGAACGGGACCAGCCGTGGCGCAAAATCGACGGTGGTGGAAGTGGCCAGGATCGAAACGCCCAGTCCTTTGGCCTGCTCGAAGGTCTTGTCGATTTCTTCATCGGTGAAATCGCCGTGATAGTTCATCGTATAAGCGTAAACATTGATTCCTGCGTTATCGAATTTCTTGCGGACCGCGCGGAAATGTTCCGTGGGAGTTTCGAGACGCCAGCGCCTCAGATCCTCGCGATTTTTTCGCGCTTGCGCGGTTCCGCGTCCGGCCGGGCCCGCCGGCGCCGGCTCAACGTTCGGCGAAAAAAGTTCGATCTCTCCGATTTCGCATTCGATCAGCGCGCGAATGATGGCGTCCACGTTGTCCTGGCCGGGAGTGCGCGGAAAATCGCGGAAGCTGTAGGTGATCGTTCCGAGCCGAACGCCCGCGACGGTCGAATTGATCCTGGCGGCCAGGGCGATCGAAGCGGGAACGCCCGCCAGCAGAAATTTCGCAAAATCTCGCCTGGTTTGCTTCATTATCTTTACTCGTGATTCCGCGTCCGAGTTTATCAAAAGGCCAAAACGCGGTCAATTTTGCGGGCAGGTGCGAAAATTAGATACGCATGGCAACGTTTCCCACTCTGCCGCTCGAGGGAATTTTCGTGGTCAGCCTGGAACAGGCCATCGCCGCGCCCCTGGCCACGCGGCATCTGGCGGACCTCGGCGCGCGAGTCATCAAGATTGAGCGGCCCGGCGAGGGCGATTTCGCCCGCGGTTACGATCAGCGAACGCGCGGGCTTTCCTCGCACTTTGTCTGGACCAACCGATCCAAGGAAAGTGTCACGCTGAACCTGAAACATCCCGAGGCAAAGGAAATTCTCTTGAGGCTGATGGAAAAAGCGGATGTTTTCGTCGAGAATCTCGCTCCCGGAGCGGCGGCGCGCCTGGGTCTTTCGGCGGAGGTCTTGCGTCCCCGCTTTCCACGCTTGATCGTTTGCGACATCTCCGGATACGGCGCCACCGGACCTTATGGTCCAAAGAAAGCCTATGACCTGTTAATTCAAGCCGAAGCCGGATTCCTTTCGGTAACGGGAACCGAGACCGAACGCGTGAAGGCCGGAATTCCGGTCGCGGATATCTCCGCCGGCATGTATAGCCTGAGTAACATTCTGGCCGCTTTGCTGCGCCGCGAAAAAACAGGAGAAGGCTGTCACATCGATATCTCTCTGCTGGAGTCGCTTTGCGAATGGATGGGTTATCCGCTGTACTACAGTTTCGAAGGAGCGCCCCCGCCGGAACGCAGCGGAGCGTTTCATTCGAGCGTTTTTCCCTATGGTCCGTTCCTGGCGGGCGACGGCCAGGAGGTGTTTTTCGGGCTACAGAACGAAAGAGAGTGGAGCGCGTTCTGCCGTGCCGTGCTCGAACAGCCCGAATTGGCGAACGATGAGCGATTTTCTTCGAACTTCCGGCGCTCGGCGAATCGCGCTGTGTTGACGACGATCATTCATGAAGCCTTTTCTACTCTGACTGCCGCGCAGGTGGTGGATCGGCTGGAGCGGGCGAACATCGCCAATGCCCGCATGAATCAGATGCCCGAAGTCTGGAACCACCCGCAATTGCGCGCTCGCGATCGCTGGCGCGAGATTCCGACGCCCGCCGGACCCATTCCCGCCTTGCTTCCGCCAGGACGCGTGGATACTTACGAACCGCGGATGGCGGCGACTCCGGCTTTAGGCGAAAACACCGACGCCGTCCTCAAGGAACTGGGTTACTCCGAGGCCGAGATCGTGCGCCTTCACGACGCCGGCGCGGTGTGATTTTCACTTCCGCTTGTATTTATCGAACCAGTAGCGCAGATAAAGCTGCGTGCGCATAAAATTCGACGGGATCGAAGTGGTGCCGTGATATTCACCGTTCATGCGGATCAGCGCCGTGGGTACGCCGCGCAGCTTCAAGGCTTCGTAGAACTCCTCGCTCTGCGGCATCGGCGTGCGCATGTCGAGAACGCCGGTCATCAGCAGCGTCGGCGTTTTTACGTTGCCGGCGTACATCACCGAAGAATGTTTCAAATACTCGGTGGGATCTTCCCACGGAAGTTTTTTGAAGAACAGCGAATAATAATTCGGCTGCGCGTCGACGATTCCGGCAAACGACAGCCAGTCCGTCACCGGGCACTGCGCGACGGCCGCGGCAAAACGGTCGGTGTGGCCGACCGTCCACGACGTCAGCACGCCTCCGCCGCTGCATCCGTAGACGAATAAATTACGCTCGTCGATGTAGCCGCGCGAAACGACGCTATCGACGCCTTTCATCAGGTCGTTGAAATCTTTACCGGGATAATCGTAATTAATCGCGTTTCCGAAATCGGTGCCATAACCGGTCGAGCCGCGCGGATTGGTGTAGACCACCACGTAACCGTTAGCCGCGTGGTCCTGATAGGCGAAGTTGAAGCCGACGTCGTACATTCCCGCCGGTCCGCCGTGAATGCTCAGGATCAGCGGATATTTTTTCGAGGGATCGAAATCGGGCGGCTTCACGATCCATCCCTGAATTTTCATGTTGTCGAGCGAAGTGTAGCTAAACTCTTCGACATCGCCGAGCTTGATCCCATGCAGCAGATCGGCGTTGACCGCGGTGAGCTGTTTGGGGTGTGGATTCGTCACGTCAAACGCTACGATATCGCCGGGATTGTAGGAATCGGTCAGAACGCCGGCCGCCATGCCGCTTTTCGTCGTGCTGGTCACCGTCAGCATGTGCGTGCCGTCGGTGACTTTTCGCACTTCGCTATCGAGCGATGCGTAATACAGGTTGCGCGTGCCGCTTTCGCTGACGCCGAAATAGAGGCCGCTGCTGTTGGCGCTCCACATCAGTCCCGTGGGCGTGCGGTCGAGCTTGGGAGTAATATCGCGCTGGTTCGATCCGTCGATGTTCATCACATAGAGGTCGGAGGCCTTCCACGCCTGCATGACGAAATCGTAGCCGGTGTAGGCGACGTATCGTCCGTTGGGAGAAATGATCGGATTTTGATTTTCACCCTTGCGCGCGACCAACTGGCGAACCGCTCCATTGGACGTATCCACGGCGTAAATGTAATTTTCCTTGACGTGATAATCGGCGTCGGGAATGCGCAGGCCGCTGAAGACGATCTGCCGGCCATCGGGAGTCCAGGAAAGTCCGTTTCCGCCGAATCCACCGCCGTCGTTGAAGTCGCCGTCGGTCAACTGGCGAGGCGCGCCACCGTCGGCCGAAACGATGAAGATGTGACGGAATCCGACCGGCAGAATGCCCTGGCGATCGGCGCGATAGCGCAGACGATCGATGATTACCGGGTCCGGCGTCCACTTGGCGCCCTCCGGCCGCGCCGGCAGATGAATGTTCCACGATTCGCGCTGCGGCACAAGTTTGCTGAACGCGATCGATTTCGAATCGGGCGACCAGGAGATCCCCGCCGGCGATTCTTCCAGGCGCGTGATCTCGGTCACCGCGCCTTCGGCGTCCATCCAGCGCACGTAAATCTGGTTGCCCTTCGGCTCGCCTTGCGCCAGATACGCGATGCGCGTGCCATCGGGCGACCAGCGCGCGCCGGAGCCTTTCACCAGGAATCGCTGCCGGCCGCCGTCCGCGTCCATGATGTACAGCGCGGATTCGAAGCGGTCGTTCATCTTGTCCACCCAGCGCCGCGTGAAGATGATCTGCTTGCCGTCCGGTGAAATCTGCGGATCGGAAACGTTCACCAGATCGAGATACATTCCCAGGCTAATTTTGCGGACCGGCGCATTGCCGAGATCCGCGGCGTAGATCGAGCCGCCGAGCAGCACAGCCGTCATCGAGATTCTGAAAAACGCGTGCATGGTCACTCTCCTTGAAAAGCAATTCCTATAACGATGTCACGTTAATCCAAGCCGCGCAACTGCGCTTTGGAACGCGGATTGCGAACACAATGCTGGAGGCTATTTGATGTCGAGAGCTGGCTGGATTCCTTCGATTTTCTTGAGTTGCCTGCTTTTCTCTTCCTGCGCGCACCACTACCGGGTCTACGATTACTACAGTAACCAATATCGCCCGTGGAACGGTCACGAACGGACATATTATCATCAGTGGGCTCAGGAAACTCACCGTCAGGATCGCGATTTCCGCAAGTTAAATAAGAACGAGCAGACACAATACTGGGCGTGGCGTCACCAGCAGGGCAATGGCGAAGCGCGCTGATGTCGTTAAAAGACCTGAAGCGCAGACATGTCCTGCTCATCGAGGACAATGAAGCCGATGCCATGCTGACGCGTCTGGTGCACGATGAAGTGAAGCATTGCTCCTGGCTGGAAGTGGTGAGTAGCGGCGCGGAAGCGCTGGCCTATTTGAGCAGCCAGGCGAAATTCGCCGGTCGCGGCAGGCCCGACTTCGTTCTGATGGACATGAGCCTGCCCGCGCAATCCGGACTGGAGCTGATTCGTGAGATCCGCGCCATGCCGGGGTGCCAATTTTTACCGATCATCATGATTTCGGGTTCGGAAAACCCGGCCGAACTGCGCCACGCCTATGAACTCGGCGCCAACTGTGTCCTCAAAAAATCGAGCACCTGGGAAGAATATTTTCACAAGCTCGAAATCTGTTACGAGTTCTGGTGCGTGGTCGCCGAACTGCCGAATTAGCTATCTGCGCTCGCTTTGATACGTCTTGCTGAAATTATTCCGCGAATTGAGCACGGTGAACGAGCCGTCGGCGTGCGCCGTCACCTTGATCCAATACGCCGGGCTGTGATTGCCGGCGGCGGCGTAAGCTCCGCGTCCGCCGGGCGGACGAACATCGGGATGCATCAGGAACTCCGCCACTTTTTGCGGATCCTCGACGTTGGCGATGAAATGCCCCGGTGCGTTCCATTCGAGTCCGCCGGGATAAGCCCAATGCAGTTGCCACACATCGGCGAGTCCGGGCGAGCTGTAGAGTGTTCCCATCGTCTGCGGCGTTCCGCCCTTGCGCGGCCCGTCGTTCATGATCGCGACCTGCGGATGAAGCGCATGCACCAGCGTGGCCGACCCCGACCGGTCCAGGCCATGATGCGAAGTGAGATACAGGTCCACCTGTCCGATGGGATTATTGGGACACATCAGATTGTATTCGTAATTCCACAGAAAATCGCCCAAATCGATGGTGCGGAATTTGCCGTAAGTGATCACGGTTCCGAGCGAGTTGCGGTTCTCGTCGTCGGGTTCATCGCGCCGCTTGAACGCGGCGCATTCCGGATTCGGTTTACCTCCGCCGGGCAGCGCCTTTTTGATCACTTCGCCGCCGGAAGTGACCACCAGGACATTCATTCCCTCAATCGGAATTTTATCGCCGGGCTTGGCGACATGATGCGTTCCCTTGGCGTAAATCGACGGATAATAATCCATAAGTCCCTTGACCTGCTCGGGATTATTCATATCCGCGCCGTGATCCCAGAAGTTGTGGATCGGCACGCGTTCACTCAGCTCTTTGAGGCCGCCCGCGTGGTCGCGATCATAATGCGTCAACACCACGAAATTCAGCTCTTTGACGCCGGCGTCCTGCATGGCCAGCATCAACCGGTCGGTATCCCGCCCGCCGGGATTGCCGGTATCGACCAGCATGGTCTGCCCCGACGGCGAAATGAACAGCGTCTCCTGCCCGCCTTCGACGTCGACGTAGTAGATTCTCAGTTCGTTCGACTGCGCGGAAGCAAGAAGCGCGCAGGTAAATATCGAAACCACAAACCGCATGAAAGAACTCCTATTCCGGTAAACCGAAACTATACAGCATTCCCGATGACGCGATCGCGACATACTGCTTGCCGTCCACCGAATAACTCATGGGCGAAGATGTGATCGGCGCGCCGGTGGTGAAATGCCACAGCGCTTTGCCGCTGGCCGCATCGAGCGCCAGAAAATTTCCTTCCGACGAAGCCGCGAACACCACTCCTCCGCCCGTCGCCAAAACTCCCGGCGCGAGCCCGCCCTGGGCCAGCTCGAACTTCCAGACGGTCTTGCCGGTTTCCGGATCGAACGCCTGAATCCCGTCCGACGGCGGAGCTTCACCCGCCGGCGTCGTCATCATTCTGCGGAAGCTTCCCCGCCCGCTGTATTGCACCCCCGGCTCGAATTTTGCCGGACCGCTGATGTAATTCGCCGGCCCGTCGTGATACATGAAATACATCCATCCGGTCAGCGGACTGTACGACGGCGCCTGAAAATTGGTCCCGCCGCCGACGCCGGGATAAATCAGCTCGCCCTTCTCGTCGGCGCGCCAGTTTTCCACGGGGATTGGCCGCCCGTTCTCATCCCATCCCTTTACCCAGGTGGCGCGCACAAAAGGATTGCCCGCTAAAAATTTACCATTGGTCCGGTCGAGCACGTAAAAAATCCCGTTACGATCGGCGTGCAGAATCAATTTTCGATTCACGCCATGCCACACGCGATCCACCAGGACCATATCTTCGGTCGAATCCCAATCGTGCGTGTCGTTCGGCGTGAACTGATAATGCCATTTCAATTTGCCGGTATCCGCATCGAGCGCGATCACCGAGGAACTATAAAGGTTGTCGCCCTTGCGCACGTCGCCGTTAAAATCCGGACCCGGATTGCCCACCGGCCAGTACAGCGTGTTCAGATCGGCGTCGTAGGTTCCGGTCAGCCATGTCGGCGCACCGCCGCGCTGCCAGCTATCGCCGTCCCAGGTCTCATGACCCGGTTCGCCCGGCTGCGGAACGGTGTTGAAGCGCCAAAGCTTCTTGCCCGTAGCCTGATCATAAGCCTCCAGAAATCCCATGATTCCGAATTCGCCGCCGCCGATTCCGGTGATCACCATATTCTTCACCGGCAGCGGCGGTGAGGTGATCGAATATCCGCGCATGGTGTCGCCAACCTGCGTTTCCCAAAGCTGCGCGCCGGTGCGCGCGTCGAGCGCGATTAAAAACGCATCGAGCGTCCCCAAAAACACCCGGTTTCCCGCGATCGCCACGCCCCGATTCACCGCGTTAATCTCATTCGGATTTTTGAATTTCTGCTTCCGCTGATAACGCCACAGCACGCGCCCGCTTCGCGCGTCCAGCGCCATTACCTCAAGTGACCCGGCTACCGGACCGATCGTATACATCACGCCATCGACCACCAGCGGAATCGCTTCCGTACCGCCGTTGCCCGGAAGCGGCAGCGCCCACTTCGCCTGCAAATCTTTTACGTTCGCGGCATTGATCTGGCGGAGCGCGGAAAAATGTTTTCCCGCCAGATCGCCCCAATAAGTGAGGTAATTCTGCGGCTCTTTTTCCGAATGGCGCAGCCGCTCCCAGGGAAGAATTCCCTCGCCCGCCGCCCGCAGCGCCGGATCGCCGCCGTGCAGCGTCTTCAAATACGCGACCACATTTTGAATTTCGTCCGCGCTCAGCCGGCGGCTGAAATCGGCCGGCATCAACGACGCATTCACGATTCGCACTTCCGCCACCGCGGATTTTTCAAACGACCGGTACACTCCCTCGGTATCCACCAGCGCCACGCTGAACGAATCCGCGCTCTTGCGCACGCCGCGATACTCCTGCCCATCCCGGGTGCGCACAATTACCGTTGCCGGAGGCGGAGGACCGCGCCGTCCGCCGCGTCCACCCGCCGGCGGCTGGTTCGGATTGAGAATTTTCGCGCGCAGCCGTTCCGCCGGAGTCGCCCCCGCGGTCGATAAATCCGGCCCGATCAGTTTTCCCGCCCCGTTCACCATGTGGCAATTGAGGCATCCGCCCTTTTCGTCGAAAATGATCTTTCCCGCCGCCGGATCGCCCGCGACCTTTTCATTCACCGCCGAAGCCGCCGGGGAAATTCCCGAAAGATCGCGCAAAAACGCGATAATTTGCCAGATCTGGTCGCTTGAAAGCTGCGCGAACGCGGGCATCTGGCTGCCGCGAATTCCCGACCGGATGGACAGAAAAATTTCACCGTCGGCGCCGCCGTGCGGAAATACGCCGCTCACCAGCGACGGTCCCCGATCGCCCTGCGCCGACGCGCCATGGCACACCGCGCAATCCTGGTTGTACAGCTCCTGGCCGGCCGCGATCGCGCGGCGATTGCCCGCCAGCGGATTCACCTGCGCCTCCGGGCGCTCACTTTGGCCCCACATTGCGGCCGCAAAAAAGAACGCCATCGCTAGGATCGGTTTCATATTGGACGCCGGAAAAGGTCGCGTTCTCGAATTTATCATTCTATTTCGTCTGGTACAAGCACAGATGATTTCGTAGAATCGAGGAATCGTGAAGAAATTGATGTTTGAACAGCTTGAACCCGTTTCCCTTCCCGAGCGGGCCGCGAACGCCCTCAAGGATGCCTTCTTTTCGGGTCTGCTCAAACCCGGGGACGCCATCGTGGAACGCGAAATCGCGCGCCAGATGAAAGTCGGCACGCCCGTCGTGCGCGAAGCTCTCATTTCTCTTCAGGAGCAGGGCTTCGTGCGCCGCATCGCCAACACGGGAACCTTCGTCACCCGCTTCAACGTCCATGAAGTGCGCCAGCTGTACATGCTGCGCATCGAATTCGAGTTTCTCGCTTTTCAATGGGCTCGCGCCCGGGTGACTGCCGCGGAGCTGGACGAACTCAAGCAGCTTGTCGACACCATGGTCGAAGCCGGAGAGTCGGGCGACCGCCGCAAATTCCTGGAACAGGATTACACTTTTCATCAGCGCTGCTGGCAGCTTTCGGGAAACGATTATCTGGCCGACACGCTGGATCGTCTGATGGCTCCTCTGTTCGCTTTCGTGGTGATGGCCAGCGGCGCGCCGCTCACCAGCGCCATGGCGCACGAGCATTATGAATTAATCGACGCTCTGGCCAATCTCAAGGAACCGGAATTTGCGGCGACGGTTCGCGGAATCCTCAACGGAATCGCCGAGCGTTGGCTCTCCGCCATGAATCGCATGGAAGCGGCCACGACTTGATCATCGATTGTGCGTCGGCGTCTCATTGGCCGGTTCGTTTTCCGAAACCGGCAAATTGGGCCGTAGCCGTTCGACGCGCCAGGTCACTCGCCCGCCCTGTTCGCGCTCAGTTCGCCGGATGCGCAATTTCGCGTGCGCCAGATACTCCAGGTGCACGCGATCGAACGCCAGCCCCGCGGACGCCATCAGCTTCATATAATCGCCATGCGCGGTTTCATCCGGAGCTTCGGTATAGCCCGAATCCCAGGTGACGTCCGGCGAAATGTTTCCGACGCCTCCACTGCCCGCGGCCACGCCGCCGCGTCCACCGCCCGCGCCTTTGAGCGCCATATAGATCCGAATCCCGTGCACAATCGGCTGCTGCATATTCTCCGGCTGCCAGCGTTGCCCGAACCGCTGATAGCGCGCGTTCATGCGATTTTCGAGATCGAGCAGACCGGGAACATTGCGCTCCGCTTCGACGATGCGGTCGCGCAATTCGTAGGCGATTTTCTCGCTGTACGGATGCTGATCGTCGCGAACATAGCCGAGCGAAGTAAACCATCCCCGCGGGATCCACCACGTGCGGCCGTTGTTCGCGCCCTGCCGCGTCTGCACCCATCCCGAATATTCCGAAAACGGCTGCACCCATTCATGCGACGGATAGCCGTGCGGATTCAAAAACGCGTCGGGCAGCCAGCCTTCGAGCAGTTGCCGCCGCGTGCGCGATTCCGGATAAACCGGATCGATTTCCCCTTGTCCCATCGAAACGTCCGCCGCCAGCGCTCCGTGATAGCCCGGATGCAGCATATTGTTCGGCGTAATTTCGGCGAGCTGCACGCTCAATTCCGCGCCATCCGGATTGGTGATGGGATGCAGCACCACGTTGACTTGTTTGAGCAGCGCCCGCGTCGCCGGATCGTTCACCAGCTCCTCGCCGAGCTTCAAAATATGGCTGGTCGAAGAAACTTCGTTGGCGTGCTGGCGTCCGGAATAGACGATGGTCGCCTTGAGCGTCGTCTCTTTCGCGATCGAGCGCAGCGTCGAAGGCGTCGGCAGCGTCACATCGGCGACCCAGATATTTTCGCCAAGATAACTGCGTCCCATCCAATACGCATCCACTCCCGGCGACTGCGCCAACTCTGCAAGAACCGACGCGCTTTCGGCCGGCGGAATCGGCTCATCCCATTGCACCGGTTTCGGCTGGTAATCCGTAATCATCGGACGCGGAGAGGCCGCCAGTTGAATCTTCACCGAAGCGTATTCCCGCGGCGCGGGCAATTCAACTTTTTCCGCCAGCGGACGCGGCAGTTCAAATTCGAAATTCATCTCCTTCAAATGCGGATACGCAATTTGATCGCGATACATTCCGGCAGCGTGCATCTGTTCCAGCCAATGAAGCTGCCCGCGCGCTTGCTCGACAGAAAAAATACTCCGGTCCACCTGATCTTCGCCTTCTTCATTCACCCATTCCGCGTGCCGGTCATCTTTGAAATCGGCCGGCAATTCCCAAGTGAGACCTTCCGGACCATTGGCCGTAGCCCGCGCGGCCACCAGCCGCGGCTGCATCGCGCCCGTCAGCGTCCACAGATCGCGCCGTTCGCGATGCCGTGTGCCCTGCGCGTCGGTCCAAGCCAATTCCACCGACGGCGCGCCGTCGGCTTTCGCGTAGAATTCCAGATGCACGTGACCATCCTTGCCGTCTTCCGAGGCATGCACGATGGGAATGATTCGCCCGACGTAATTGATGGCGCGTCCCGATTCCAGATCGCCCATCATGTTCACGAAATTTTCGGTCGAATAAAAAATATCTTCCTGAAGCGCTTCGAGCGAGGAAATGCGTTCTTTATCGATATACGGCAGCTCGTAATTGGGCTCGCTCAAATGAAAATCCATTTTGAGCGTGTCAAATGGTGGCGCAAATTCCGGCCGCAGATCGCCGTGATAGCGAGCCATCACCGTGCGATAAACGCGCGGCAAAACTTCTTTCTGATAGCGGTCCCAGAAGGTCTCGATATCGGTGGGAATGCGCTGATCGAGAATCACCTTCGACCCTTCATCGATCCGCACCCAACCGGTATCGACCTGCACTTTTTCGTACTCCGGCATCACCCCGTTGTAGGGCCGCTCGACCGTAGTTACGGTGAACTCGCGGGTCAGAATTTCTTTTCCTGCCGCGTCGAAAACGTGTACGCGATAAGTCGGCCCGCGGCCGTCAAACTCTTCGAAATCGATCTTCGACAACGGAATTTTCAATTCATGCGCGAGCATCTCATCCACCGGATACAATTCCTGCACCCATCGCGCATGCGAATACATGGTGCGCGTCTGCGTCGGATCATCGTCGCGCTTGAATTCAATTTTGATCGACGCCGCTTTGCCCTTCACCTGCGGAGCGATCTCATCCATCAGCCAGCTCACACCCGACTTGAACGCGCTCAGCACGGTGACGTCGCTGTCTTTCGGCAACAAACCCTCGATCTGTTTTTTCAAGTCCCGCCGTACTTCCGGACCCTCGCTCACGCGCGCCAGCAGGTGCACCGGACCATTGATTTTCGGCAGCGCGCTCTTAATCGCGTTGATCAGCCGCGTGCCTTCCCACGGAATTCTGATATCTTCCTCAATCGCCGGCGTGCCCGGGTGAAAAACATATCCGGGCGCGTGATAATGCAGCGCGGGAAGTTTTTCGCAGCACTGCGTTCCCGCGTGCAGGCTCGCGGTTTCCACCTTCACTTCGCTCACGCCCAGCCGATCCTGCAACTCCTTGCGAACCATCGCACTCAACCCCGGATCGGCGACGTCCACAAAAACCTTGGCCTCCACATCACGCGGCGATTTGATCTCTTCCGCCCATTTATCCAGCCGATACAGCGCCACGCTGGCCTGCCCCGCGCTCGATCGCAGCGAAAAAAAGCGATGCAGATCGTAACGGATCTCTTCGAGCGAAAGATTTTTTTTACCCGTTTCCCAAAGATTCGGGAAATGCCCGGCGAGTAATCCCAGCGCCGCCGCTTCATCACCGCGCACCAGCACCGTCGCCTGCCGTCCGAAGGCTTTATCGACCACTCTCAATTCGCCCTCATCGTCCGGCACCGCCGGCGCCGACGGACTCTCTTCGCGCAATTTTTCGAGCGCTGCTTGGCCGGCGTTAGATGATTCCGGCACCACCGATTTCGTACGAATCTCGCGGACCGTCGCCGCATCGGCCGGAGTTGCAAACGGCAAAGTGATTCCCGTTGTTTCCATCCCCATGCGCGCCGCCAGATTCGCCATGGCGATTCCTGCCGCGCCCGCCGGAACATAGAGCTGCCCGTCAAGATTCTGCGGAATCGGCATGCGCGGCGTTCCGCGGAACAAACCGCGCATGGTGTAAATCGCCGCCAGATCGAGCCGGGCCGCTCCCGCCGCGCCTTCCGCTTCAGGAGCTTCACCCGCCGCCGCACCCTGCACCGCCGGCATTGGCGGTAGCGGCTTCGGATTGGTCGCGCTCACCGCACCGGCGACGATCTGATGAACGCTGCTGAAACGCGCGTCGTTCAGCATCACTTCAAGCGCCGCGCTGGTAGCCGAGCTCTGTACGAAAACCCGATCGACACCCGCTTTGCCTTTTAAATAGGTAACGCCGGTCAACTGCCCCTTTGCCGCGTCGGCAATTGCGCTCAACCGCGCGCCGGGTACGCGCCACAAAAACGGCGCTCGCGCGGCGAAGGCTTCGGCCGCCGCCAGCAGTCCCGTATCATCACGCCCCGCGACGATCAGATTCCCGTTCTCGATAAACACGCCTCCTTCATCCGCTTCCAACTCGACCGGCGAGGGCCGGCCGACATAAATTCGCGGACCATCGCCGCGATCTTCCGCCGCGCTGATCACCACCGGCGGAGTGAATCCCGTGGTGGCAAAACCAACGCGTGCCGCAATATCCGCCGCCGCCGCGTTCTGCGCCGCAGTCGGATGCTCGGGCACGACAATCTTGCCGGCGACAAAATCCGCGATGCCGTCGCCGTTCGTGTCGACCACCATCCAGCCCGTCGCGAACGGATCGGTCAAGTGATTCGTACCGCCCGGCTGAAACGCGATCAGCGACGACAATACCAGCAACCCGGCGAACATGCAGGAAAGAGATTTGGTCATCGAATGCCCCACGAAACAATAACGATAGCACCGCGTGGGACAGGCTCTCGGCCTGGGGCGGGCGCGCCGCGCGCCTCTTTTCAGCCGATCAAGCGGGGCTTTGGGACGTTGCTCGAAAAACTCAAATTCAGCCCCGGCGCGAGTTTTTCAGCAACTGCCGCACAATCCTTACTAACCTGGAGGCGGCAATCGCACGCCGAGAATGTCGCGCAGATAATTGATGTTATGCGCGAGGTAATCGTCCACCGCGACGTCCAGATTCCCGCCGATCGCGGCAAAGCCGTCGTCGCCATTTCTCGGGCCGTCCATATCGAAAATCACCCAGCCCTTAAAATGACGGTCGCGCAGCACCTTAAAAACCGCTGGAAAATCGACGCCGCCGCCACCCATGTTGTGATACACGCTGGCGATTTTATGCTGCTCCTGCGTCGGCGTGGAGGTGTTGCCGCGATACTTCGCGTAAGTATCCTTCAAATGAATTTCAGTGATGCGCGGGAAATAATCGTTGATCATCCGCACCGGATCGCAGCCGCCTAACACCAGGTGACCCGTGTCGACGATCATCCACACGTATTTCGGATCGGTCAGATCCATCACCCGCCGAATGTCGTGCTCGCGTTCCATCGGACCCCAGATGTGCGGGTGCGGCGACAGGCGAATCCCCATCTCGATGGTCTGCCGTCCGATCCGGTTCAGCGTGTCGGCCAGCCGCTTCAACTGCTCGTCGCTGGGACCGCCGGACGGACGCTGCCCCATATTGATCTTCCAATGATCGCAGCCGAGCGGATGCAGAAAATCGCGCGCAAAAGCCACGTGATCGGCAATGGTTTTAGGAATGCGGTCCGGGTCGATGAAATCGGTCGACTGGCCCTTTTCACCATTCGACGCGTCGATGAAAGTCAGGCCGTGCTCGTCGAAAAGTTTTTTCAGCGCCAGGGGCCTGCTGCGGTAATCCTCGATCTGATCGCCGTACGCCTCGATGCCTTGCAAGCCCAGCGCGGAAATACGCTTCACCGCCCAGACAATATCGTGTTCCGGACGCCACAGCGAGCTGGTGGTTCCGTACAGAATATCGGGATTGATCGGGTCCAGCGGCTTGTGAGTCACCGCACCGGAAACTTTCCATGACCCGGCAACGGACCACGCCAGCGCCGGGGCCAACGTGGACGAAATAAAATCGCGCCGCTTTATCGTGATCGACATGGGCACCCCCTCACTCGCGATTATTCTACACCGATTTTGTTAGCATGAGCGATTGAAGAAGAAGAAAAAAGTCGCGCCGCCCGCGGCCCCGCGGCGGTCGCCTTCGCGAAACGGCCATTTCGCGGCCATCGCGGCGCTGGTTCTGGTGACACTGGCCGCTTTTTCCAATTCTTTTTCGACCGGCTTCCCCCTTGACAATCACACCCTAATCCTGGACGACCCGCGCATTCGCTCGACTGCGGCCGAAAACCTCACGCAAATTTTGGACCACACCTATTGGTGGCCCAACGGCGAAAGCGGGCTGTACCGGCCGCTCACGACTCTTTCCTATCTCTTCAATTACACGATTCTTGGAAACGCAAATCACCCCGCCGGTTATCACTGGATCAATTTTCTGCTGCACACCGCCAACGTGCTGCTGCTATTCGCGCTGATGCTGCGGCTGAGCAGGCCATGGCCGGCTTTTTTCATCGCCATGCTGTGGGCCGTGTATCCGGTGCTCACCGAATCGGTGACGAATATCGTCGGACGTGCCGATCTACTCGGCGGAGCGGCCATTTTCGGCGGGTTTCTTTGTTATCTGGAGAGCAAGAAAGCGGCCGGGCCGCGACGGCTGGCGTCCCTGGCCGGATTGGCGCTGGCAACCGCGATCGGCGCATTTTCGAAAGAAAGTGCGGTGGTTCTGCCGGCCGTGATCGTTCTATACGAAGTTTGTTTCAACCAGGAATGGTCAAAGATGCTCGATGGATGCGCGGCCTCCGCCATCCCCATCGCTTTGATGCTGTGGCAGCGCACCGCGGTGCTTTCGGCCTCGCTTCCGGCCGAATACCCGTTCCTGGATAACCCGATCACCGGCGCCGGATTCTGGATCGGGCGGCTCACCGCGATCAAGCTTCTCGGGCGCTATCTGGGTCTCGCGTTCTGGCCCCTAAAACTCTCCGCGGACTACTCCTACGCGCAGATCGCGCTGGCCCGCGGCAGTTTCGGCGATTGGGTCTGCTGGCTGGCCGTAGCCGCCGCACTCGCCGCGACCCTGCCCGCCTGGAAACGCAGCCGGCTGGCTTTTTTCTTCGTCGCCTTCGCGTTTCTGAACCTGCTGCCCGCGTCGAATTTATTGTTCCCCATCGGCACCATGATGGCGGAACGCCTGTTGTACCTGCCGCTCGCCGGATTGATCGCCGCCGCCGTTCTCGCTGCGGACCATCTTCCTGTTTCGCGCCGTGCGCTGGCCGGTTTCGCCGCGCTGCTCATCGCCGGATTTGCCGTTCGAACCTGGGTGCGCAACCTCGATTGGACCGACGACATCACCATGGCCGAAGCCGGCGTTCAAGCCAGCCCGCGCAGCTACAAGTTTCATCGCCTGCTGGCGGCCGAACTGATCGAGTCGCATCAGGATCTCGATCGCGCCGTGGCCGAAGCCGATCGCGCGGTCGCGATTCTGGCCCCGGTTGCGGACCCCATCAACTCCGCCGGCCCGTGGAACCTCGCCGCGGTTTGCCATCGCCTCAAGGGCGATTCGCTTACCGGCGGCGCCGCGCGCGCGCAGTATGAAGAAGCGGCGAAGCTCGCCCTTCGCTCCATCGCGATCGACGCCGCCACGCGGCAAGCCTACGGCCAGCGCCATGGGATCACCAGTCCCGTTCCCACGAGCGCCGCTGAAGAATACCGCACGCTGGCGTCAGCTTATCTGCATCTCGATCGCGCCGCGGAGGCGCTGAACGCGGCCACCCAGGCGCAGAAAATCGACCCGGGCTACGCCGAGGTGTACGCGCAGATTGCTCATGCCTACGCCGAACAGGATCGCCCTGAGGACGCCGCAATCGCGCTGGCCCAGGGGATGATCGTGACCGGCGACCAGTTCCTCCGCACGGAGTTGATCAAGCTCTATCAAAGCGGTCTGGACGCGCAGGGTTGCGCCGTGGTGGCCGGTCCGCAACGACCCGCGCTTAATCCAAAGTGCCCCATCGTGCTGCGCGATTTGTGCGAAGCGACGCTCCGCGCCAACCGGCCCGATCTGCGCAGCCGCCTCGCCTGCCCGTGAAGAGATTGTAAAAAGGCGTCTTGAGAAACTCCCGACCGCCCGCTGGCTGGCGCGACGGATGAAGTGGCGTAAGCCGTCAGGCTTGCGTGCCGCGCGGCGCAATCGCTCACCGCCAAGAGCACAAACCTGACGGCGAACGTCACCGCGATGCGGCGAGGGCCGCGAAAACTGGCTTAATACGGCATCTGCCGGTTGGTGAACTTCCGCCCGGCCTCCGCCGCTTGCGGACCGGCCGCGCAGATCCGGACGCCTTCTTTGATCATGTCGACGACATCCGTGGCGCTGCACGTATTCAGGAAA
>DATJNW010000144.1:0-9099 GCA_035507655.1 Bryobacteraceae bacterium
ATGGAATATATCGCCGTTCGGAGGCGGGTGAGAGAAATTTGGCGAACCAAACTAACGGATCGACGTCTTCATCATTTGGCGAAGCGGCGGCTTTAAGGGCGTAACCTGGCCGGCCGTGACCGGTATTAGTCTAAGAGCTCCAAGATGCGACCTTTGCCCGCCAACATCCTGTACGCTTTTCGGCGGCTTCGCCTGTCTCCGATGTTCACCGCGGCGGCCGTGCTCACCTTGGCATTGGGCATCGGGGGCAGCACGGCGATTTTCACGCTGATTGACGCGGTGATGCTGCGCTCGCTGCCGGTTTCCGATCCGGGACGGCTCTATCGTCTCGGCGATGGCGACGACTGTTGCGTGGAAGGGGGTCCGCAGGATCGCTGGGGGATGTTCTCGTATGCGTTATTCCAGCGGCTCAAGGCCGAGACGCCGGAGTTCGAGGAGATCACGGCTTTTCAAGCCGGCGCCTGGCGGAGCAGCGTGCGCCGGTCCGGAGTGGAACAGAGTCCGCGATCCCTCAAATCGGAATATGTCACCGGGAATTATTTTTTGACCCTCGGCGTGAAATCGTTCGGTGGAAGACTGTTCACGCCGGAGGACGATCGGCCGGGCGCGCCGCCCGTGGTGGTCATCAGCCACCATGCCTGGGAGGTCGATTATGGGTCCGACCCTTCTGTGGTCGGCTCGACGCTTGTCGTGGAGGGGCACCCCTTTACGGTGGTCGGTGTAGCGCCGCCTGGATTCTTCGGAGAAACGCTGCGCGGCGATCCGCCCGACGTCTGGATTCCTCTGCAACAGGAGCGGACGATCGACAGTGCGGCGCCCTTACTGGAGCAATCCGTGTCCGCGTGGTTGCGAGTCATCGGGCGGCTGCGGCCGGGCGCTTCGGTCGCGGGAATGGCTCCGCGGCTGACCGCAGTTGTGCGGCAGTGGCTGAAGAACGACTCCGGTTATCCTGCCAACTGGATGCCCGACGTGATCCGCACCTTGCCCAAGCAGGTGATCAACGTAGTGCCCGCCGGGGCTGGCGTGGCCGAGATGAAGGAAAATTACAACCGCAGTCTTCAGATCCTGTTTTGCGTCTGCGGAATGGTGCTGCTGATCGCTTGCGCCAACGTCGCCAACCTCCTGCTGGCACGATCGGCGGCACAGCGCGGCCAGGTCGCGGTGCGCCTCGCGCTGGGTGCAACGCGCCGCCATATCATTTCGCAGGCGCTCACCGAAAGCATTCTCCTGGCGATCGGCGGGACCATCGCCGGACTGATGGTGGCCAGCGCAGCCGCCCGTCTGCTGCTGGCGCTGGCATTCCGCAACGCGCACTTCCTGCCCATCAGCGTCGCGCCGTCACCGCTGGTTTTGGCTTTCGCGTTCGGCTTGGCATTGTTGACCGGGGTCGTGTTCGGAGCGGCTCCGGCATGGTTCGCCACGCGCACCGATCCGGCAGATGCGTTACGCGGATCGGGCCGTGGCTCCATTGGCCGCGCCACGTTTGCCTCGCGAAGCCTGCTGGTAGCGCAGGCATCGCTGTCTGTTGTCCTGGTCGCCGGGGCGACCATGCTCGCCCGCAGTCTGGACCGGCTGGAGAATCAGGATTTCGGATATAAAGTCGCTGGACGCGTCGTGGTCGCGATGCAATCACCACCGTTCGACTACCCGCTGCCGAAATTGCAGGCACTGTATCGGCAAATGGAGCAGCGCATCGATCAGATTCCCGGAGTGCGCGGATCGGGGCTTGCGATCTACAATCCGCTCACTGACAACTGGGGCGAATTGATCAATGTCGAAGGGCACCCTCCCGGCGGGATGAACGCACAATCGAACGCATCGTGGGATCGCGTCAGCGCCAATTACATGCAGCATCTTGGAATGAGCATTCTTCGCGGCCGCGCGTTCAGCGAGGCCGACAACGAGACGTCGGCTCCGGTGGCGATCGTGAATGAGGCGTTTGTCAAGCGATTTTTCCGCAGCGATGAGGATCCGCTCAATCAGCATTTCGGTCTGGATATGCCGGAAAATGCCGGGACTTTCCGGATCATCGGCATTGTTCGCGACGCGAAGTTCCAGGGCTGGCGCTTGAACCAGCCCGCCTATCCGATGTTTTACGTGCCGCTGGCGCAAAATGTGAATTATAAAACCGATGGGATGGCGAAGCTGGAGCTGCGCTCGCACTTCGTGGGCGGAATCATGATCGATACCGACCTGCTCCCCGGTGCGCTCGAGCCGGTGCTCCGGAAGCTGCTTGCCGAAATCGATTCGAACCTCACGATCATCAGCGTGCGCACCATGAGGGAACAAATTGCGCTGTCTTTTGACCAGCAGCGCGCGGTTGCCAGCCTTGCCGGTCTGTTCGGGACGATCGCATTGTTGCTGGCCGGTGTAGGACTATACGGCGTGACCGCGTACTCGGTGACGCAGCGGACGGGCGAAATCGGGATTCGCATGGCGCTCGGCGCGGGACGTCGAAGCGTCATCCAATTAATTTTGCGCGGAGCCTCGCTCCGTGTTCTGGCGGGGCTCGCGTTTGGCATACCGCTGGCGATCGGCGCCGGACGTCTCATTTCCGCCCAGCTTTACGGTGTTTCCAGTTGGGATCCGCTCGCGCTGGGCGTGGCGGCAAGCGCGCTGGCGATATCCGGATTTATTGCCGCCGTCATCCCGGCTCGCCGAGCGGCGTCCATTTCCCCGATGGACGCCCTAAGAACCGAGTAACGGTCATTCAGGGCATCTGCGATTTCGGCTGGCAACGATCTTACTTGGGTCCGAGAGCATAGGCGACTAGATGCGCAGATTCTTCTCCGTCCTCCCTCCGGCCAGTGATGAGGAAGCACCCATATAACCAATCGATAATGACCGCTAACGCGGTTGCAAAGCCCCGACCCGGAAGGTTGGGGCTTTTTGCGTTTTGTTTACCCGATTCTGTTACGCCGTGATTCTAGTACCTAGGTGTCGCCAGGTATGCATGCGTGCTGCCGTTTATCGTGCCAAAGCCCACGATCTCGCCTGCATCGTTGATCCCCTGAGCGCATTCAAGATACCAGCCTGAGTTCTTCGGGATGAGCGTGTTGAGGTCCACCGGCGTTTTTCCTCGAAAGATGATGGCGCGCTCGTTATAGCTCGCGTCTAGCGAAAAGCCAACGATCACGCCACTGTTGTTAATGGTGTGAGAACAGCAGGGCCCGGTCACGATGGATCCGGGAAACCGGCCGAGGTCCTGCATACCGGTTTGCTTGGTCCATAGGAAGGTGTCTTCGGGGCATGTTGCAGGATTGGTGTCCGGGCCGACGCAGGCAAATCCGACTACTTCCCCGCGGTCATTGATACTGGTAGCAACGTTCAAGACGCCCGCTGGCGTGCCCTCCAGGTGGCCCAGGTCAGTGGGTGAGCCGTTGCTGTCCCAGAGCACGGCGTGCGGAGCGAACGGGATCGGGGAGACCGGGGCGTTCGAGCACAAACCCGACGCGCCAACCGCCTGGCCGCTGTTATTCAACCCGAGGGCGTAGCCGACGGTGTCGTTGGGGAGAGGATGCAGTGCCTGGGTCCGCCCGTCCGGTCCCCATCTCACCGCTTCAAAACGAAGAACCTGAGAAGGTGTGGCGCTGGCGCAGGTTGCATCGGTGGTGTCATTCTCGGCAACTCCGACGATCTGGCCTAGATCGTTCACATCGAAGGCATTGGCGTTATTGCCGCCAGGCAGGAGCGGCAGAGCCGTCAGGGCCCCGATTCTTCCGATTGCGCCAAGGCATTGATGGTGGGTGCCATAAGCACAGAAGTCCTCGCCCTTCGGGTCCGTGTTGGAGGTCTCGGAGCCGACCGCTGTCTGGCCTAACTCGTTCAGCCCGTTCGCTGCACTGTTGCAGGTGGGGCATGTTTGTCCGCCCAGCGTGCCGAGGTCAAACATGCGGCCTCGATACCAAAGGAAGGCGTGCTGCGGTCCGTTGAGCACCAGGTTCGACGACCCGGTTGCCCAGCCGAATGCGTTAATCCCAAGCGGGTTGCTGTTCGTCCCTGGCCCGCCCAGCGTGCCGAGGTCGGTGACGTTATATTGCGGCTGCGCGCCGGCAAGTGCCGCGAGCAAGGTGCTCGCACCGAAAATGAACATCGATTTCATATTTCCTCCAGCCAGGATGATTTCCTGTCGCTGGTACAGGCGGAAGCGCAAGCTGAAAGCGGCCATCGGTGTCATACTTTTTCTTTGGACGCGGAAATCACCAATCTGCTGAAGGCCTGGTCGGCGGGCGATCCGGCCGCGCTCGAACGGTTGTCCCAGCAGGTTTACGATGAATTGCACCGCATGGCTCGCCGCCACATGAAGGGCGAACGGCGGGACAACACGCTTCAAACCACCGCCCTGGTCCACGAAGTCTATCTACGACTCGTCGATGTAACGAAAGTAGAGTGGCGGCAGCGCGCGCAATTCTTCGCTATCGCGGCGCAAATGATGCGGCGCATTCTGGTGGACGCCGCCCGCGCGCGCGCCTCCGACAAACGCGGCCGCGGTGCGGCGCGCGTGAACCTGGATGAAACCGCGATCGTGTCGCCGGCACGGCACCGTTCGCTGGTCGCGTTGGACGACGCGCTCGCCGCGTTCGCGGAAGTGGCTCCGCGCCAGGCCAAGGTCGTGGAGCTGAGATATTTCGGTGGTCTGCAGGAAGAAGAAATTGTCGAGGTCCTCCAGATTTCGTCCCGCACCGTCCGCCGCGACTGGGACTTTGCCCGGGCCTGGCTCGCCCGAGAACTGTCTGCTTAGCATATAGTGTCATGATTGAGTCCAGGCATGACCCCGGATCTCCTGCGGCAAATCGAAGAGCTGTATCACTCCGCTCGCGAAAGCTCCCCCGAGCAGCGTGCCGCGCTGCTCGCGCGGGCCGACCCGGAAATACGCCGCCAAGTGGAATCCCTGCTCGCACGCCAGAGTGACAGCCTGCCGTCGCTCGACGTTCGCACCATGACGATCCTGCATTCGGGCGCTCGACTCGGTCCTTATCAACTGGAGAGCAAACTCGGCGAAGGCGGCATGGGTGAGGTCTATCGGGCGCGAGACACACGTTTGGGCCGCCTCGTGGCGATAAAGTTCCTGACCGGCACAATGGCCGCGGATCCGGCCGCCCTGGAGCGATTCCGGCGCGAGGCGCAGGCCATTTCCGCTCTGAACCATCCCAACGTTTGCACTCTTTACGACATCGGAGAGCATGAGCGTCGGCCGTACCTTGTCATGGAACTGATGGACGGCCAGACGCTCAAGGAGCGCATCGCCAGTCAGCCCTTTACGAACGACGAGTTGATCGCTACCACGATTCCCCTTCTGGATGCCCTGGAGGCGGCGCACGCCGCGGGAATCGTGCATCGCGACATCAAGCCCGCCAATATCTTCGTGACCCGTCAGGGCGCCGTGAAGATTCTGGATTTCGGTCTGGCCAAGTCGCCCGCGGGGCAACCCGACGCGCCAACTGCCATGGCGGAGAGTCTCACCGCTCCCGGCACCACCATTGGAACGATTTCTTACATGTCTCCGGAACAGGCGCGCGGCCAAAACGTGGACGCGCGATCGGATCTGTTCGCCTGCGGAGTGGTGCTGTATCAGATGGCGACCGCAACCTTGCCATTCGCCGGCGATAGCTGGGCGGCCACCGTCGACGCGGTGCTGAATCGTCCGCCTCGGCCCGCGCGAGAATTGAGGCGCGAGGTATCGCCGGAGATCGAACGCGTGATCGAGCGGGCCCTCGAAAAGGAACCGCAGGCGCGCTATCAAAGCGCTGCCGACATGCGTGCCGATCTGCTGCGCGCCAGGCGAATACTGCTGGCTCCAAGCGAGACGCAAGTCGCACCGAACGTCAGCCGATCTCGTCGCGCCTCGGTTTTCTATGCTGCCGCGGGAGTAGCCGCGTTGCTGCTGCTCGGAGTCGCGGGTTGGTATTTTAGCCTTCACCAGCGGCCGGTAACTTCGCCCTCAGAGTATGTTCAGCTCACCGATTTCAACGATTCCGCGGCCGCGCCGGCGATCTCCCCGGACGGGCGAATGGTAGCGTTTTTCCGGGGCGGAAACTATTTCCTGCCCCACAGTCAGATCTATGTGAAACTGCTTCCCGATGGCCAGGCAACGCAACTGACCAACGATGCGAACGCGAAGTACAACCCGGTGTTCACGCCCGATGGCTCGCGCGTCGCCTACACGGTCCAGACGCTTCACGACTGGAATACCTGGACGGTGCCGGTCACAGGAGGCTCGCCCTCGCTGTTCATGCGAAACGCCGCAGGCCTGACGTGGATCGGAAATGGCAGGGTTCTCTTCTCAGAAGTCATGAGCGGGACGGTGCTGCACATGGGGATCGTGACGTCGCTCGAAAGCCGTGCCGACGAGCACGAGATTTACTTCCCGGACCATGTGCGCGCCATGGCACATTATTCCCTGGCCTCGCCGGACCGGAAGTCCCTCCTGGTGGTCGAAATGGATGGCTCCGGGACATGGCAGCGGTGCCGGCTGGTTGCGATGGAGGGAGACGGCAAAGGGGGGCAGGTCGGTCCGCAGGGCGCCTGTCTTGCGGCGGGCTGGTCGCCGGATGGCAGATGGATGTACTTCAATACGGCGACGAGCGCAGGACTTCACCTAATGAACGGAGCCACGCATCTATGGCGGCAGAGATTTCCCGACGGCGCCGCGGAGCAGATCACCTTCGGACCGGGCGAGGAGCAGGGACTGGCCGTGGCGCCGGACGGAAGATCGCTGATCTCGTCGGTCGGTGTTCGCAACAGTTCGGTGTGGATACACGACGCTTCGGGTGATCGTCCGATATCCCAGGAGGGAGCGGCATCCACTCCGAAGATTTCCGCCGACGGTAAACGGGTGTACTATCTGGTGGAGAAAAATGCATCCAGCGGAAGCGAACTGTGGTCGGCGGAATGGGCCTCCGGAAAATCCAATCCGTCGCTGCCGGGGGTTCCGATGATCGATTTTGACATCTCGCCCGACGGACAGCAGGTGGCTTTTACCACCCGGGCTGGTCAGGAAGGCCAGGTTTTTATCGCGCCTCTGGACAGGAGCGCCCCTCCCCGCCTGGTGGTGCGAGGAGGAGACAGCGTCAGTTTCGGCGCACCGGGCGAACTGGTTTTTCGCCAGTTGACGACGAAGTTGGACTATCTTGCCCGCATCAAGACGGACGGAAGCGGGCTGAAGCGTGTTCTTCAGGAGCCGATCCTCGACAAGCTTGGCGTATCGCCGGACGGGTCGTGGGCGGGCGTGGCTGGCGCCGGAGAAGACGCCAGCGTCGCGGTGTCGCTGAGAGATGGAACCCGACAGCGCGTTTGCGACGGCCTCTGCATGTTCAACTGGTCCCCCGACGGGGCATTCTTTTATGTCACCCCGAACCCTACCCCGGCGTTGGGGGGCAGAACGTTGGTCTTGCCGGTTCGCCGTGCCGCCGGGCTGCCAGCGTTGCCTCAATCGGGATTGAGCACAAACGCAGACGAGGAGTACCCAGTGATCCGGCAAGAAGTGGCGCCTGGACCCGATCCGAAGACCTACGCCTTCGTGAAATCGGAGTTTGCGGGAAACCTGTTCCGGATTCCGCTGCACTGATCCCGGCCGATAACACCACTTAGCGGCCGGACTTGAGATATCGCTTTCGCATTTTGGCGACGATCGTGAATTCCGGATCAACGACGTTCGCGATCTCGGATTCCATGGCTTGGCCCATTAGAAGAGAAGAGCCGCGTTCGTCAAAGCCATACTCTGCCATCAGCCAGCGCTGCAGTTCTGTGTTGGCGTGTTGGAGAGCCTCGATGAACGAACGCGAACTGCCGAGCACCATAATGTAATCGTCATTCTCCAGTCGTGGCCAGGAGATCTTTTTGCCTTTCCTTAATTCCACGGAAAATTCGACATCGAGCGAAGTTTCGATCGCACCCCCCGTCACTTCGCCATCGCCTTGCCGCGCGTGGCCATCCCCCAGGAAGAAGAGTGCGCCCGGCTCGAACACAGGCAACATCAGCGTGGCACCTGCGTTCATGCCGTTATAATCCATGTTGCCGCCGAAACTGTCCGGCGTCGACGTCGGGATGGCCGCCTTTCCCGGCGGCGCGGTAGCGACGCAACCCAGCATCGGCCGCAAGGGCAATTCGAGACGGCCCGGCTTGGAATCCGGAGACTCCAGTCGAGCGACGCCCATTTTCTTGTCCAGTTGCCAGGTCAGAGTTTTCGGCTGATGAAGCCCTTCGAAGCGCAGAAACGCAGGATCGGCAGCGTAAGGGGCCAGAAGTGTTCCGGAAAACCCGGTGGCGCGATTGGTTTCCAGGCGCAGCAGGTGTACGACGAGCGTGTCCCCCGGTTCGGCCCCTTCGATGTAGAAGGGACCAGTCTCCGGGTTGGGACCTTGACCGCGCTTGACGCCGGCCTTGTCCGTTCCACCGGCGTCGATCGTGGACGTGATCACATGGTCGCCCGGCTTAATGGTCAGAACGGGCTTATGCGCGCCGGAGAAGGTGTTGTAGAACTCTTTGGGCTCGAAGTGATAAGTTTCGGCGAACGCAACAGATCCGAGGGAGACGGCCAAGACAGCACGAAATAGCGTTTGCATAAGCGATTGTACTATGAGAGGTTTGTGGTGGTTCCTCGCCGCTTGGTCGATATTGCGCGACATCGAGCAGATCCGCGGGTTCGGCGGTGCCGCGTCAAGTGACCCCTAACCGCTCGTTTTTTCGAGGACGATGACTACGTGTCCTTTCTTGTGTCCCGCTTCTACATACCTGTGAGCCTCGGCGATCTCGCTCAGCGAATATCGTCTGTCGATTATTGTCCTTAGTTTTCCGCTCTCGAGTAGCCGCTTGAGAAACGACAGATCCTCGGCACCACCACGTCCCATTCCGCCAATGACCTTCGCGGTACCCGTGATTGAAGCCCACTTCTCCTGAACAATCCCCCAGAGAATCGACAATAACCGTCCAGAGCCGCCCACCCGAACATAGAAACCGCCGCGCTTAAGGGATTGCAGGCTGCGCGAGAAACCGCTCTTCCCGACCGTGTCGAACACCATGTCATAGATCCGGCCGGCTCGCGAGAAATCCTGTTTAGTGTAGTCCACGACCTCGTCAGCGCCCAACGACTTCACCAGG
>DATJNW010000145.1:0-6487 GCA_035507655.1 Bryobacteraceae bacterium
GAACCGGCGATTGTACGGGCGCAAGATCGCCAACCGTGAAATTCTCGACGGCGAAGTTTCCGTGCCGCCGGCCGGCCGGCAGTTCGTCGCCGAAATCAGCCGCAGCGCGCGTACGGCAGAAGCGGCCGACGCGCGCAATCGGGTCAACAATCCTCCCACTCCGCCGATGAACCGCCGCCGCGGAATGCAGGCCATGCTGACCGAACGCCCGATTCAGTTCGCCGAGGGCCAGCCGGCGGTGCCGTCATCGGCCGAGCCAGTGCTGGCGCACGTCGCCGACACGTTGAAAAATAATCCGGCGTGGACCATCCGCATCGAAGGATTCGCCGATAACACCGGAAGCAGAGCTGAGAACATGAGAATTTCCAAACAGCGCGCCGACGCGGTGGCGAACTGGCTGGCCGATCACGGGGTGGATCGCAAGAGAATGACCACCGTAGGCCGCGGCCAGGCGCATCCGATCGCGGACAATTCGACCGAAGCGGGCCGCGCCGCAAATCGCAGAGTGGAGATCGTGCGCAGCGACAACGTGATGAAGCAAACCGGATTTTAAGTTCCTCGGAAACGCAGAAATTTCCCAATTCGTCCAATAAAACGAAAGCATTGGGAACGGATCCGAGACGTACGAAACTCCCGATTGTGGAGGATGGGCTGCCCCAAAGCGTGGGCAGCCCACTTTTTGTGCATCAAGACATTGCTGAAGAGATCGAGCCGCGTCCGGGTTCGTCGCGCAGGGAAGGCAAAACCAGTCGTCTTTTTAAGCCACTTTTGGGCGGTTCACCAGCGTCGGCGCGGCCTCGCCGCCCTGATTCATCTCCTCCGAGTGCTGCGTAAGGCCCAGTTGCGCGGTCCAATACTGCATTCGCCGGCGCTTTTCATTCTGCACCAAATCAAGGACATCCGCGCGGGCGAGCAAGTGCGCCGCGACGGCGCGCAACCATTGCGGCGAAAGCCACGCGCAAACGCCAATGCAAACTTCCAAAACCACGACGAGCAGAAGGACGAGATTCATCGAATTTTATCTCCACTACCTTCGATGATTCTCATCGCGCTAGCGTTGCGTTTCGATTGCATGACTGAGTCAACGCCGGAACTCATATTGCCTTATCTCCACAGCCACTCGCCCGGGCTCGAAACGGACCACTCGCCCAAGTACGACGAGCTTCAGCGCGACTTTACCATCCAGCAGAGCAGGCCAACTGATGGAAAGTTTGATTCTCCACCCAGGCCGCAGGGTGGAATCGCAGGTGAACAGCACGCCGCAGCTGGAAATGTTCAGGGTCTGGCCGTTGCCCGATACGCTACCAGCGCGCTTACTCAGGAGCTGATAATGGATATCTCGTTCAATTGGAAATCGTTGGGAACGGCGACGATCGGGTGAGTAAGGCACGGGAGTCGGGATAAACGCGGTGGTGAGACGTTCGGGCTTCCGCGCGGCAAATCATTGGAAAACCTCATGCCGAGCAGTCACTAAGAACGGCTAAGACGCTGGCGATTGCGCCAGGCGCTTCCTGTCTTTTAAGATTCAATCGAGGCTCGAACTGTTTCGGTGACCCCGGAGCAACGAGGGCCTATGTCATTGATAACTCGTCTTTCGCGGATTTCTTTCTTCGGGGAACGGCGGGCGAAAATAGGGCGAATTGCAAGGGCTCGGCCTGGCGCCGGGAGTCTGTTCCGCTGGTGTATTGGCTCACCGGCGGGAACATTTCTTCACCAAATCAGTATCATTCGGATATGATCCGCCGAGCCTTTCTTCGAAAAAGCGGGAGTTTCCCGTGGATCGTGGTCGCGATGCTGGGCCTGGGAGTGGGCGCAACCACGGCGATGTTTTCGGTGGTTAACGGTGTTTTGCTTCAGCCGCTCGACTTCCGTGATCCCGGACAACTGGTGCTGGTGGGCGAGCGGGTGCCACAGATAGCGCAGTTTGACAGCATGTCCGCCTTCTTCGACACTCCATCGGCGTTCCTCGCCTGGCAGCGCGAGGCCACCGACTTTAGCGGCCTGGCGGCCGTCCAGTCGAGTTCCTTCACGCTGACTGGAACGGGGCGTCCGCAGCTGCTGCACGGCGCGCGCGTTACCTCCAATTTTTTTGGAGTCTTGGGAGTACCGGCGCAATTGGGACGGCTGTTCGCGCCGCCGGACGAAACCGATCTGTCGGACCCTATCGTGATTACGGATGCATTGTGGCGCTCGGCCTTCCATGCCGATCCCTCCGCGATCGGACGCCACATTGGTCCGGCCGGAAGGGAAGCGCGGATCATCGGTGTCTTGCCGGGGAATTTTCGATTGGCGGGGAGCGAACTGGGTCCGATGCTGTCGGGCGAACCGACGGAATATTTTGAGACGCTGCATTTCGGGCCGCACAGCGGCGGCGATCTGAAAGCGGTCTTTTCCAATTTCAATTTCACCGTGCTGGGCAGATTGCGCGGTGGGATCACGCTGCCGGAGGCGCTGGCGCAGCTCAACGTGATTCAGGCGAATCTGGCTCGAACCGCTCCCGAAAAGCTTTCGCTCTACGCCCAGCTCAGCACGGTGCGGGATTACGCGGTCGCCTCCGCGCAGCAGGAATTGTGGCTGCTGCTCGCCGGCGTCGGAGCGGTGTTGCTGATCGTTTGCGTCAATCTCGGCGGATTGTGGACCACGCGCATCGCCGACCATCAGCGTGACTGGGCCATTCGCGCGGCGCTGGGCGCGGCGCCAGGGCGGCTGGTCCGCCAAGTCTTGAGTGAGAGCCTCATCCTGGCGCTGACCGGAGGCGTGCTTGGCGTCGGCTGCGCGGCGTTCGGCCTGCGAGCGTTCATTGCCGTGGCGCCTGCCGGCATCCCGCGTCTGGACGAAATTCACATGGACTGGCGAGTATTGGGGTTCGGCCTGCTGCTGTCGATTCTGGCGGGGCTGCTCACCGGAGTTGTGCCGGCGCTGCGGCTGAGCCACGCCGATCCGCAGGCGTATCTCAAAACCGGTGGCGCCGCAACGACGTCTGACCGCGCCAGCCTGCGTTCGCGTCAGGGTTTGATTGCACTGCAAGCCGCGCTCTCGACGCTTCTTCTGGCGATTGCCGGATTGTTGGGGGTCAGCTTCTATCGGCTGATCACTTTGCCCACTGGTTTCGCATCCGACCACGCCATGGCGGCCGAGATCGTCCTGAACCCGTATCCCGTCGCGCGGCGCGACAGCATTCTGCGCCAGATTCCCTCCGCGGTAATGGCGATTCCCGGCGTCAGCGCCGCTGCGTTCACTTCGCACCTGCCGCTCGAAGGCGAGACCTGGATCGACAGCGCCGGCGTTCCCGGCCGTATTTACAGCGCCGCCGAGCAGCCCGCGGTCAACGTGCGATTCCTCAGTCCGGGCTATTTCGCCGCCATCGGGATTCCGTTGCTGGCAGGGCGCGATCTGGCCGAGAGCGATCGTCCGGCGGGTTGGCCACCGAAAACTGATGCCGAGGACGCGAAAATGCCCTCGGTTGTGGTGATCTCTCGCGCCGCCGCGGAATTGCTTTGGCCCGGCGTCCCGTCGCGCGATCTCGTCGGACGGAAAATCGTGTTCAACCGCCAGTTCACGCCGACCGTGATCGGCGTCGCCGCGGACGCACTGGACGGATCGCTGACCACCGCGCCGCCCAGCGTGGTCTACCAGCCTTATTGGGAGTATCCTCCATACTCGGTTTCGCTGGTGGTGCGCAGCGCACTGCCGGTCGAGTCGCTGGCGGCGCCGTTGCGAACGGCGGTGTGGCAGGTGGCGCCAGACGCGCCCATCCCGACACTACGCCCGCTGAGCGCGCTGAAATCGAGTGCCGTCGCGCCGCAACGCTACCAACTCACTTTGCTCCTGTCGTTCGCGGCCTTGGCGCTACTGCTGGCGGCGATGGGAGTGTACGCACTGGTGGCGCACGACGTGACCCGGCGCCGCAAAGAATTAGCGATTCGAATGAGCATGGGCGCGCATCGCGGTGATCTTTGGGCGCTGATTCTTCAGCAGGCGCTGAAGCCGGTGGCCGGTGGCGTGGTCCTCGGCGTGATTGTCGCGGTGGGCGCGGGACGATTGCTCTCCAGCCTGCTGTTTCACATCAGCCCGGCGAATCCAGCGGTATTGACGGCGGTCGCGGGTGTGGTTCTGCTGGCGGGGAGTACCGCCTGCCTGATGCCCGCGCGCCGCGCAATTCGAACTGATCCGATTGCGGCGCTTCGGGCCGAGTAGGATTCTCGCCAGCGCAAAAATAATCCGGCGACGATCGGGCACCAGCTTCTTTGCGCTCGAACATTGCGGCATTTCGCGCAGTATGTAAGCGCCGCTTTTTGGAAAACGCACAAAACAGGATGAGATCTGCTGGAGCATGAGTTGCACCGGCTTCACACGGAGCGGGAGATATGCGGTTCATCGTCCCGATTCCTGCGCGAAAAACTTATGGCCCGGTCGCGTGTCGCGGTTTTGAAGACAACTCCGGAAACGGTCATCGATGATTATCATCGGCTGATGCGGATGGCCAATTATCAAGATTTCCTGCCGAAGCAAAATCAGACCGCTCTCAAGATCAACATCAGTTGGCATCATTTCTATCCGGCATGCTCCACCACCCCCTGGCAGCTTGATGGCGTAATTTCGGCACTTCTCGAAGACGGCTACGCCAAGGAGAATCTCTACGGATGCCACAACCGGACGGTTGTGGTCAGTGCCCGCCGGGGAGAAATCACGAATAAACAAAAGCAGGTGGTCGTCGATAAATACGGATTACGCAACATCCATCTGTACGAAAAAAGCGAGGAGTGGGTCCGGTACACGCCGCAAGCGAAGATGCGGGTTTTGGATCAGGTCTACCCGGAAGGGATTCGCATTCCCAAGCGGCTGATCGGATCGAACGTGATTCATCTGCCGACGATGAAGACGCACGTCTTCACGACCATGACGGGCGCCATGAAAAACGCGTTCGGCGGCTTGCTGTTTGAAAAACGCCACTGGACTCACCGCGTTATTCATGAAACGCTGGTCGATCTGCTGGCGATCCAGAAGGAAATCCATCCCGGCCTTTTTGCGGTGATGGATGGCACTTTCGCCGGCGACGGACCAGGTCCGCGATGCATGACGCCACATGTCAAGAATTACATCCTGGCAAGCGGCGATATGGTGGCAATCGATGCTATCGCCGCGAAAATGATGGGGTTCGATCCGCTCTCGATCAAATTCATTCGTCTGGCCCACGAGCAAGGGCTCGGCTGTGGCGACGTGAAGGAGATAGAAGTGGTCGGCGAAGATATCACGAAGGTCAATTTTCATTTTCACGTTGGCGATACGTTCGCCAGCCGCGGTCAAAAGATGATCTATTGGGGTCCGCTGAGACGGCTCGAACGCCTGTTATTACGCACGGTAGTAGCCCCATGGTCGTATGTCGCTTCCCGTTTGTATCACGACGCTTATTGGTATAACTTCGTCGGCCGGGCACGAGTCCGGCAGGCGCTCCGAACGGATTGGGGCAAGTTGTTCACCTCTTATTAGAAACCGTCAGGTAAGATGGGAGAATGCTGTCTTCCGGCTGCCTGGAGCAGCACCTGACGCGCCGCAGTGGCATCAAGCTCGCATTCTCCGCCGTAATCGCGCAATTCGCTCGCGCGAGCGAAACGGATCTGACAAGCCGCATTCCCCCGCGCCTGCCCAATGCTCTCACCGGGTCGCAATTCGTGGAATTTGTCGCCGGTATGGACAGGAAGGAACGCGAACGGGCGATTCTCGATCAATTGGTGCAAGGCAACCTGCCGCAATTCTTAACCAAGCTCGTTCCCGTCGAGCTCAAATCGAGAACAGCCACGGCAAAAATCTTTGTCATGCCCGAATATCTCGCGATCGGATCTGACCAGGATTTCCTGCGCGTTCCGATGAATCTTCATACGGCGGTGTCCATAGCAGATCGCTGGGGTTTCGTGCTGCCGACGCGAAAAATGGTCGACGCAATCTATGATCAATGCGCATTTCGTTTCATCCCGCAACCCTTGCCGGCCGGTCCGCAAATGACGTCCACCGCGTATTATCGAATGCACAACACGCTGATCGGGGAGCAGGCGCGGGCGCGCAATTTTCCGGCAGGAGTGCTGGTGGCCGGTCATAAGAAAGATGTCGTGCTGAGTCATCGCCTCACGCGCATCCCCGGACGGATCGCGATTTATGGCTGGCATCGCGCGCCCGGAATGCCGATTCAGCCGCTGAGCACCGTTCACGGCGCAGGCTATGCCGATTACAGTCACGGAATCCGGCTGGTGGGGGCACAGGCTTTCGTCGGCGGCAGAATGCGCCCCGTGCGCGAGATCCTGGAAAGCTCCGCGCTTGCCATGGCTCTCAGTGACGAGGGGGCCATTGCAGTTTCCTCCATTTTCGCCAGCGCTTAGCTGTCCGCGCCTGGAGAAAGGAGCGCGCCAGCGGCCCTTTCAGCAACCCGCCGATCGCTTCGGTTGGATTGATCGGCGAAGACATGCCGACCCGTTGTTCTCCGGGAAGAACA
>DATJNW010000146.1:0-16828 GCA_035507655.1 Bryobacteraceae bacterium
TGATGAAGCCGGCGTGGATTACGACTCGGTTGGGCATGTGGACACGCCGCTGCTCGATCGGCTGGGGGTAACTCGCGATGCGGATTTTTACCTGTGCGGTCCACCATCATTCCTGAAACAACTGACCCAAGGCCTGAAGACATGGGGAGTCAATTCCATACGAATTCACCTGGAGGTGTTTGGGGCTGAAGCGCCGTTCACGCCAGGAATTGCGCAATCCTCCCGCCCACCGGTTCACGCTCCCGCAGGGGAGCCCGGCATCGGACCACAAATTTCATTTACACGAAGCGGGCTTACGGTTCCGTGGGATTCACGGTTTTCCAGTTTGCTGGAACTTGCGGAGGCTTGCGACGTTCCCGCACGGTGGTCCTGCCGCACAGGGGTCTGCCACACTTGCGAGTGCGCCTTGATCGGAGGAACTGTGCGCTATGGGCCTGACCCACTCGAGCCACCAGCCACGGGCAACGTGCTGATCTGCTGTTCGAGGCCATCTGGCGATGTCCAGGTTGATCTGTGATTGCAAGGCCGGCCCGCGACATTTCGCCAAACTACTCGCGTAGCCTCTTTGGACCACTCACGTATGGGTTGCCCCGCTCGTAGAAGCGCAACCTTCGATCCACGTTGCGCGACAAACCGATGCGCACGCTTTCGCCGATGGCGCCGGTTTTCCGCCGGCTGCTGGCGAGCCAGAGCGGGCCGGCGGCGCACAGATCGAGCCCATCTTGCCCGAAATCGATCTGCATGGCCTGAGCTAGCCGGCCCGGCCCCCGGGCTAGATCAAGCACGCCGGCCCCACTGCGGAAACATTGCATCCGATCGATTCCTTCGATAGGTTCGAGGGCACGCAACAGGACTCCGGCCCCGACTCCGGCCGCCTCGCTCGTCACGTTTAGCATGAACGACGAGCCGTAGGCGAAATATGCGTAAGCGTGTCCTGGCGCAAGAAATAATGAGGCATTACGCCGCGTTTGCCCCCGAAATGCGTGCCCTGCGCAATCACCGACGGGATAAGCCTCCGTCTCGACGATGCGCCCACTGAGCCGGCCATCCTCGATATCATGGACCACCACTTTGCCAATCAGATAGCGCGCCAATTCCACCGTATCCATCGGGAGTTCCGCTCGACGGATGCGCCGAAGACGACAAAGGGGAATTGTTTTGCCCAGATTCCTGTTGTCCACCGTTCTTGGTCGCATCTGCTGACGGTGGGAAATAGGATTGCACGTGCCGGGCCGCGGCGCCAGCAAGGTCCTGGGCCCGGAAATCGCGCCCTCGCCTGTCATCTCAATGATGCTACCGATTTCAAGAGGGCCGGGTGAAGTGCCGGCTGACGAATTTCCGACGCGGCATTCGGCCAGTCGTCGATCTTCAAGCCTGATCTCGAAATGTGGCGCAGAATCTGCCTGTCCTCGACGAACTTTAACCGCGAGATTCGGGTTGGTGAACGCTTACTCGCGAGGGTGTCAGCATAAAGGTTGCCAGTAGCCCGCAGGCTGCCGCAAACGCCAGCCACAGGCCCGGAATCGCGCGATTGTTGGTGATGTGAATCAATAACGTGGAAATCGCTGGTGTAAACCCTCCGAAAACCGCGGTCGCGCAGCTAAACGCCAGGGAGAAGCCGACGGTGCGGATCTCCAGGGGCATGATCTCCGTAAGAAAGACCACCATCGGGCCGTTATACATCCCGAACAACAAGGCAAACCACAACTCCACCGAGATCAAACGCTCGAAAGACGGCGCCTTCACCAGCCAGACCATTGCGGGATATGCCGTGAGCAGCGCGAGCGTGGCCACGGTCACGAGCAGGGGACGCCGGCCGATCTTGTCGGAGAGGGCTCCGGAGGCCGGCAGTAGAATAAAATTCGCCGCACCGACGCAAAGAGTCACAATCATCGTATCCTTGGCGGCCAGATGCAGCACCGAAATTCCATAGGTGGGCGTGTAGGCGGTGCTGATGTAGAAACACACGGTAGTCATGGTCGTCAGCATGGTGCCGAGCAGCACCAGCCGCCAGTTGCGCGCGAGCGTGCCCAAAATCTGGCGCGGGGCGGGATGCCGTTTCCGCGCCAGAAATTCCGGCGTCTCGCGCAAAGATCCTCGCAACAGAAACAGGAGCGGAATAATCAGGCATCCGACCAGCAACGGAACCCGCCAGCCCCATCTCGCCATTTGATCAGAAGTCAGGCGAGACGTCAGCATCAGACCAAGAACGGCAGCGAACATCACCGCGATCTGCTGGCTGGCCGATTGCCAACTCACATAAAAACCTTTGTGACCCGGAGTCGCGATTTCCGATAAATAAACGGCAACGCCGCCCAGTTCCACCCCCGCCGACAGACCCTGCAACAACCGGCCCGCCAGCACCAGCAGTGGCGCGATCACGCCGATGGAGGCATACGACGGGGTGACGGCAATGGAGACCGTTCCCACCGCCATCAATCCAAGCGTCAGCAGCAATCCGCCGCGCCGGCCATGGTGATCGACATAAGTGCCAAGCACGATGGCGCCGAGCGGACGCATCAGAAATCCCGCTCCGAACGTGGTCAAGGAAAGCATTAATGACAGGAAATCGTTGCCGCGCGGAAAAAAAGTCGCGGCAATAGCCGCCGCATAGTAGCCGAATACCTGGAAATCGTACATTTCCAGCGAATTTCCGCTAGCGACGCGCAGAACGCTCCAGAATTGCTTTGGTGCGCGGGTTGGCGCCGGGCTGGCCATCTTAGCGCCTTATGACGTGCCGGGCAGAAACGGCGCTGGAGACGGTCGGAGCCTGATTAAACAAAGCTGGACTCGGTGACTTCTTCTTCGGCGGCCACCAGCGACTCTATCGGGAACTGCTTCTTCGAAGTCCGCGAAAATGTCTGAGCGTATTTCTCACGCATGCCGAAGTACGGCGTCAGGCGGCGAAGCGCCTGCTCGAGACTCGACTGTATGTGCTTACGCATGGCCTCGCCCGCGGCTCCCGAATCGCCCAGCCAATCCGTCGACGCCTCTATAATTCTTCACGTTTGTAAAATATCACATCGTTACCTCCACAGCGATCGGCCGGCCGCCGCGATTCGGCCGGATGCTACGCCTCTCGATCGCCGTTACTCCTTGAAGTGTTACACCTTGAAGTCTCGATAACGGCGGAAATACGGAACCAGCCCGCCGCATTCGAGAATCTGCATCATGATGCTCGGAACCGGCGCGGCGGGCGTCGTCTCGCCCGTGGTTTCGTTGTAAATGGTCAACCCATTTTCGCTGTGGATAGTGAGACGGTCGCCTTCCCGGATTCGGGAGGTGTCGCAGATCAGCGGCAGCAGGCCATTATTCACCGCGTTCCGGAAATAGGTTCGCGAAAATCCCTGCGCCAGCACGGCTTTGATCCCCGCGCCCAGCACCACCGTGACCGCCACTTCCATGGCCGATCCGCAGCCGAAGTTTTTCCCGGCGACGATCAGATCACCCGGCTCGACGGTTGCCGCGAAATTTGCATCGATCTCCTCAAACAGGTACCGGCGCAGCACCTGCGGGTCCAGGCTTTCGCGCTTGCGGCGCGAGGTGATGATGTAATCGGTGTTGATGTCGTCGCCGAACACGCGGGCGCGGCCCTGCATCATGGCTCCTGCTCCACGGCCGCCGCGCCAATCTCCCGCGGATCGACGATCCTGCCGGTGAGCGCCGCCGCGGCGCAGCTTGCCGGCGAGGCCAGAAAAATCGACGCGTTGCTGTTGCCCATCCGTCCCTTGAAATTGCGATTGGCCGTGGAAATCACGTTCACGCCGTTGCCCGGAATCGCGCCGCAGGTTCCGCAACAGGAACCGCACCCCGGCGTCACCACCACCGCGCCCAGCGCGATGAAATCGGCCAGCGTGCCGTCCCGCGTCAAGGTTTCGAGCACGGTCCGCGACGCCGGCGTCACCACCAGTTGGACGCCGCGCGCCACTCCGCCTCCCGCCTTCAGCACATCGCGAGCCTGATGAAAATCGCGAACCCGCCCTCCGGTGCAGGTGCCGAGATAAACCATCTGCACCGGCGTGCCGGCCGCTTCACCGATGGCGACCACGTGGTCCACCTGGTGCGGCAGTGCGACCTGCGGGACAATTTTTTCGAGGTCAACAACAATTTCGCGGGAGTAAGACGCATCCGTATCCGCGGCCACACCCGCGAACGAGCCTCCGAGATAAGCGAAAGTTTTCTGGTCGGCGGGAAAGACTCCGTTCTTGGCGCCCATCTCCACCACCAGGTTGCTCAGCACCAGCCGGTCCTCGATCTCGAGCGAAGAAACTCCCGCCCCGCTGAACTCCATCGCCTGATAGGTCGCGCCGTCCGCGCGCAGCTCCCGCGCCAGCGAAAGCGCGATATCTTTGGCGAAGACCCCCTTCCCCAATTCGCCCGATAGCGTCACGCGGATCGATTCCGGCACGCGCAGCCAGACGCGCCCGCAGATCATCAGCGCCGCCAGGTCCGAAGACCCGATGCCCGTCGCGAATGCGTTCAACGCGCCATAGGTAACCGAGTGGCTGTCGGCGCCGACCACCAGGCTGCCCGGCGTCACCCGCCCCGATTCCACCATCAGCTGGTGCCCGATGCCGTCGCCGATCTCCCGGACTTCGATGCCGTGGCGCGCGGCGAAGTCGCGCATGCGCTGGTGCAGCTCGGTGGTCTTCTGGCTGGGCGCGGGCGCGTAGTGATCCAGCGCGAACACGATCCGCTCCGGCGCAAACACCCGGGCGCCGCCCATCGCGTCGAAATAGTCGAGCGCCATGGGCGTCGATCCGTCGTTGCCCATGGCCGAATCGACGGTGCACACCACCACATCGCCGGCACGCGCGTCCACGCCGGATTTGACCGAGAGAATTTTCTCGCTGATCGTTTTTCCAGCCATCGCGACGTTAGTTCAGGTCCGCAGGCTTCGCCGTTCCGTAGTAAAGACCATTAAACAGCAGCTTGCAGTGTTTGCCCCTTCTGAAAAGAATTGTTCCCGGCGGCAACCCAGTGTACGATAAATTTCTCGACGCGGTCGCCGCCAGGGGGCTCTATCGAAGTGGCAGATCAATTTGCGGATTGCGACGTTCTGATCGCCGGCGGCGGCAACGCCGCGTTGTGCTCGGCCCTCAGCGCGGCGGAGGCCGGTTGCCGTGTCGTGGTGCTTGAAAGCGCGCCCCCAGAGATGCGCGGCGGCAACAGCCGGCACACGCGCAATCTGCGCTGCATGCACGATGGCCCAACTCGGCTGCTCTCAGGCAGTTATTCCGAGGACGAGTATTTTGAAGACCTGCTACGCGTGACGGCCGGGAAAACGCAGCCCGAACTGGCCCGGATGACCATCCGCGAATCGGCCGGCTGCGTCGCCTGGATGATGGCGCGCGGCGTCCGTTTCCAGCCGCCGCTGAGCGGGACCCTGCATCTCGACCGCACCAACGCCTTCTTTCTGGGAGGCGGCAAGGCGCTGCTGAATTCCTATTATTCGACTGCGGAAAAACGGGGAATCCGGGTGTTCTACCAGGCGGAAGTGACCGATCTGGAAATCCGCGACGGCCGGTTCCAGGCGGCGCAGTGCATCATCCACGGGCAGCCGCGGCGCATTCCGGCGAGGGCGTTGGTGGCCGCCTCCGGCGGATTCGAATCGAATCTCGCATGGCTGAAGGAAATCTGGGGACCGGCTGCGGATAATTTTGTGATCCGCGGCACTCCTTTTAATAAAGGACGGCTGCTGCGCGCTCTGCTCGACCGCGGAGCGGAGCCGGCCGGCGACGCGGCGCAATGCCATGCCGTCGCCATCGACGCCCGGGCGCCGAAATTCGACGGCGGCATCGTCACCCGTCTCGATTGCCTTCCCCTGGGCATCGTCGTGAACAAATTCGGCGAGCGTTTTTACGACGAGGGCGAGGATCTGTGGCCCAAGCGCTACGCGATCTGGGGACGCCTGCTCGCGGCCCAGCCCGATCAGATCGGCTATTCCATCATCGACGCGAAATGCGCGGGTTTGTTCATGCCTTCGGTTTTTCCGCCGGTTCGCGCGGATCATATCGGCGAGCTCGCGGCGCGCCTGGGTCTGCCGGCGGACGCGCTTTCGGCCACCGTGGCGCGCTTCAACGAAGCGGTGATCCCCGGTCATTTCGACTTTGCCAAGCTCGACGATTGCCGCACCCGCGGCCTGGCGCCGGAAAAAACGCATTGGGCACAGCGCCTGGATACGCCGCCGTTTCTGGCATACCCGCTCCGGCCGGGAATCACGTTCACCTATTTCGGGGTGAAGGTCAACCAGCGGGCGCAGATTCTTTGGAAAAACGGCGAGGCCGCGGAAAATCTGTTCGCCGCGGGAGAGATCATGGGAGGAAACATCTTGGGCCAGGGATATCTGGGAGGATTGGGAATGACCATCGGCACGGTCTTCGGCCGCATCGCCGGACAGGAGGCCGCCGCTGGACTCCGTTAAACTCCTGGCCGAAGGCGAGCGGATGGCGACCATCTGCAACGCCTGCCGCTACTGCGAAGGATACTGCGCCGTGTTCCCCGCCCTCGAACGCCGCCGAACGTTCACGGCCGGCGACCTCCGCTATCTGGCCAACCTCTGTCACAACTGCGCGGAGTGCTATTACGCCTGCCAATACGCTCCGCCGCACGAGTTCGCCGTAAACTTCCCGAAAATTCTTGCCGAGATCCGGCTCGAATCGTATCGCCGGAACGCGTGGCCCGCGCCGCTCGGGTTCGGCTTCCGGCGAAACGGCCTGCTGGTCTCGCTGATTCTTGGAATCGCTCTCGCGGCGGCCATCGCTTTCGCGCCGCGTCCCGCCGGCGCCGCCGATTTTTATGCGGTGGTGCCGCATAATTTGATGGTCGCGGTTTACGGTGGTGTTTCTGTTCTGGTGCTGGCCGCGCTGGCGATGGGCTTGCGGCGGTTCTGGCGCGATTCGGGCGGCGGCACGGCAGGATTCGCCGCGCTGCGCCGTTCCTGCGACGATGCGCTGCGGCTCCGTTATCTTGCCAGCGGAGGCGCGGGCTGCACCTATCCGGATCAACACCATTCGCAGCTTCGCCGCTGGTTTCATCACTTCACTTTCTACGGTTTCGCGCTGTGCTTCGCCGCGACCTCGGTGGCGGCCTTCTACCATTACGCTTTTCACTGGCTCGCGCCCTACGGATATTTCAGTTTGCCGGTCATTCTAGGATCAGCCGGCGGCGTGGGACTTTTGATCGGTCCCGCTGGCCTGCTGTGGCTGCGGATCCATCGTGATTCCGCCCTGGGCGATTCGCGGCAAAACGGGCTGGATCTGGCGTTTCTGGCATTGCTGCTCGCCACCAGCCTGACCGGTCTGCTGCTGCTGGCGCTGCGCGGTACGCCGGCGATGCCGCTGCTGCTCGCGATTCACCTGGCGGTGGTCCTGGCCTTTTTCCTGACCCTGCCCTGCGGGAAGTTCGTCCATGGAATGTATCGCTGGGCGGCCTTGCTCCGTAATGCCAAGGAAGGCATTAAGTGATATATCGTAATGCACTGCTTATGGCCTCCCGCATTCCCCGGCGATCCTTCATTGCGCCGCAGCACAGCGTCCCTGGCATCAAGGCCACAGCTTCCCGGCGCCGGAGGGAAGGTGCTCGACGAGCCGCACCGGGTGAGTTCATGAACGCTTCAGGAACCTCAAGTAGAACGCCACGAACACCAGGACGATTCCGACGTTCACCATCAGCCGCTGCCAGAACCGGTTCCTGAAGAACAGGATGTCCACACCGACCACGACGGCTACCAGCAGAAGCAAGTAAAGCCCGGCGGCTGTCTTACTTCCCACCTTTTCTTTCTACCATGTGCGGCTGCGCGGGTGGTCGGTCTCCGAATCGCCTTGGTCAGGACAAATCGGATAGCATGATCAATGGTACGTTGCGCCGCCCGGCGGTTAGCCTTAATCGGAGGATGAAATGCAGAAGGACAACATAAGGATCACCGCGTTAGGATGTGTTATTCCGATTCTTTTCCTCTGGCCGGCCTGCGCACCGGCGCAAACTGCGAAGGACCCCTATCCGGAAATGGCTCCTCTCGATCGGTATTTGATTCCGGACGAAAAGACGGAGATCGCCCTGGCGCGGAGCTCTGCTCCCGCATCGATTTCGGAGGCCGCCGAAGTGATGGTGCTGCGGCGGCATGGCTACGTAACCGCCGTGAAGGGCTCGAACGGCTTCGTCTGCATCGTCGAGCGATCCTGGGCGAAGCCGACCGATGATCCGGAATTCTGGAACTCCAAGGTTCGCGCCCCGAATTGCTTCAATCCGGCAGCCTCCCGGACGTTTCTGCCCATCTTTCTGAGGAAAACCGAACTGGTGTTGGCGGGAAAATCGAAAGCACAGATTCTCGCGGCTACTACTTCCGCATTGGACAAGAAGGAGCTACCCGCGCTGGCTACGGGAGCGATGTGCTACATGATGGCAAAGCAGCAGTATCTGGGCGACGAAGGCAGGAACTGGCATCCGCATGTCATGTTTTTCGTTTCGGGTGATGTTGCGAAAAGCTGGGGAGCCAATCTGCCTGGCTCTCCGGTAATCGCCGCGAACGATCCCGAAGAACGGGTGACCATCTTCATGGTTTTAACTCAGACTTGGTCCGATGGGACGCCGCGGCGGTCCACAACGCACTGACGGCAAATCGATTCGAGTCGCTCATGCGGAGTGACAGGCTCCCACGAAGGCGGCTTGCCGCTGCGCAACTTTCCGCGCGGCACGCCAATGCGCGCTGGCGATGATTATTGGCATGGTCCCGACGGCGCTCGCCGCTGTGTTCGGGTGGCATAAGCCGCCAGGCTTGTGCTGTTCACGGCCGATGAATCGACACGCGTCGAGCGCAAGCCGCGCGCCTTACGCCATTCCTCTGGCAGTCTACGACGATCGCGAACACGGGCGGAACAAAAAATAGCGTGGCGACAGTCGCGCAATGGTCGCATGCGGCATGAATAACTTAGAGGCGGGGTTTTCACCTTCTTGCGGGAATGAGGCGGAAACGGCCGATGGGGCGCCGTCTATCGGAGCAGATTATGACTATCCTGTGAAGCTTCGTTGGCTGTCCCTTCTTCTTTGTCTGTATGTCGCCTTGGATTGTCAGACTTTACCTGCTTTTCTGCAAACGCTTTGAATGACTGAAACGGTGCCGGGATTCGGGCAGGTGTCGAAGATCTGTCAGCGGTCTGTGCAACGCCGGCAACTGGCAGGGTCTCCCGGGGTTGATTTGAAAGGAATCGACAGTGCGAAACCCCGGCACGGTGCGTGCTCGTACTCTGGCGTCAGTTCAGAAAACCATGCAAGAGCAAAAGAATATGACAACCCACATCAGCGGATTCGTTTTACTCTCGCGTTCAAACGCCGGCTCGACTAAATCCGGACGCCGCCTGGCGGCTTACGCGGGAGTGACCTTGCTTGCAACCATAGCGGGGCTTATATCGCTTTATTTCTATGGCGCATCGCTCATCGATTCAGTGGTTTCGTTCCTCCAGCCGTAGAAAGAGGAAGTCGTGCGTGCCAATACAGACCGTCCGATCTTGCGAATCATTCGTTCTACAATGCTTTCTTATTTCCTTTTCGCTGTGATAGGCCTGTGCCACTGAATACGCGTCGTGTCGCTGATGCTGTAGCAGCGGTGCTCGTCGACACGGATATACGAGGCCTCATAATCCGAATCGAGCGCCGTCTTCGGGAGATCGCCGATTACGACACTCCCTCGCAGCACGTTCTGCCGGAAAATCGCGGAACACGCCTGATTTGGCGCTTGCACAGTTTCACCCGGTTTGAGGAGCGTGATGGCGGAGTTTATATCGAAATCGAAGTGGTTGCGCTCAGTCGCGATATTCCCGCCGCGCTGCGCTGGATGATCTGGCAGGAACGGCGGAAGTCCAGGTGCTGGAGCAGCCTCAGGCCGAATTCGGCGATCCGGCGATCCCTCCCGATCAACGGTGACCAGGCGGCCGCGGTTCAACCACTTCGCTGATTCTGCGAATCCCAAAAATCGTTGCACGCCGGATACCATGGCGACGAGGTGAGAAATGGAGCCGGTTCTGAATCCCGGCGTTTACCGGAAGCATCTACTACAGACAGGTAATACCGAAAAGGGGGCGTGGATGGTAGCCGTTTCGGCGCAGACAGACCAATCCGTAGCGGAGCGCTATGAAGCGTTGCTGCGTATCTCGAATCTGATCCGGGCGCGCCTCGAATCCGAAAGCCTTTTCGATATCCTGGCGCATGAGCTTGGGCAAGTGGTCCCGTTCGACGCCATCGCGCAGTTCGACGAATCGGCGAACAAGGTGAACTGGTATCTTGGTCCCGCCTGTCACGACCAGGGTCAACGTCCGTGCGAGGATGACTGCGAGAGTTTGCCGGCGTGGGTGTATCGCAATCAGGAAAGCGTGGTCCTCAACACGGTCGATTACGACCCGCGCTTCCCCAAATCAAGTGAGATTCTGCGGGAAAAGGGATTGAAGTCTGTTTGCGCGCTGCCTCTCACCACGGCGCACCGGCGGCTGGGAAGCCTCATTCTGGGACGATCCCACGCCAACAGCTTCTCGCCCGATGAAGTGCGGTTCTGCTCGCTTGTGGTCGACCAGATCGCGCTCGCCACCGATGACGTCATCAATTTCCGCGCCTCGCAAAGCGCTCGGGAGCGATTGCAGTTGCTGCTGGATTTGACCAATCGCGTGGTTTCAAATCTGAATCTTCGCGACGTGCTGCGCGAGATTTCCGCGCAGATCCGGCGCGTCATGGAGTGCGATGGCGTGGGAATCGCGCTGGCGTGCTCGCGGGACGGCAAGTTGCGGCTGTTCGCGTTGGATTTCCCCGACGCTCCGGCGCCGATCGAAGAAGGTTATGAGCCCGAGCCGGACAAAAACGCCGCACCCGTTCAGGTATTCCGCACCGGCGAGGCGCTGATTCTCAGCGGCGCCCAGATCGAGGGCGACCGCATCGCGGCAATGCACGGCCTCGGAACGCTCGCTCATGTGCCGATGACCGCCAGTCAGGGAATTCTCGGGGTGCTTACCCTTGGGACCTTTCGTGCGGACGCTTTCGGCGAGCAGGACCTGCCGTTTTTGAATCAGGTTGCCCGGCAGGTGGCGATCGCCATTGAGAATGCGCGCACCTTCGGCGAGGTCTCCGAAGAGCGGGAGAAGCTGACGCTCGAAAAGTTGTACCTCCAGGACGAAATTCGCAGCGAATTGAAGTTCGAGGAGATCGTCGGCAGAAGCGCGGCGCTGCGCCGCGTGCTCGATCAGATTCAGACCGTGGCTCCCACCGATTCCACGGTTCTCATCTATGGCGAGACCGGCTCCGGCAAAGAGTTGATTGCGCGCGCGCTGCATAACCTGAGCTCCCGTAAATCCGGATCGTTCGTGAAGCTCAATTGCGCGGCGATCCCGACCGGGCTTCTCGAAAGCGAGCTTTTCGGACATGAAAAAGGAGCTTTTACGGGAGCCATTGCCCAGCGGATCGGCCGTTTCGAATTGGCCCATCGCGGTACGATTTTTCTCGATGAGGTCGGCGAGATCCCGCTGGAGCTGCAACCGAAACTGCTTCGCGTATTGCAGGAGCGCGAGTTTGAGCGGCTTGGTTCGACGCGCACCCTGCGAACCGATGCGCGGCTGATCGCGGCCACTAACCGCGATCTTCAGCAGCTGGTCAGCGAACAGAAGTTCCGGTCCGATCTCTTCTATCGTCTCAACGTGTTCCCCGTCCGGGTGCCATCGCTGCGCGAACGTCCCGAAGACATTCCCTTGCTGGTGCGCCATTTCGTGCAGCAGTTCAGCCGGTCTTTCGGTAAGACCATCGACGCGATCGATTCGGAAACGATGAGCGCGCTGACGCGCTATCCCTGGCCGGGAAATATTCGCGAGCTCCAGAATGTGATCGAGCGGGGCGTGATCCTCACTGGCGGACCCGTGCTGCGAGTCAACCCGGATGAGCTGAACGCTTCCAACGCAATGCCGCCGGCGGCAACGCAAAGCGGCGATGCTCCCGTTGCGGCGAAAGGCGGCAAGGACTTGCGATCCGCGCTCGAAGAGACCGAGCGGCAACAGATTCTCGCGGCTCTCGAAAAAAGCAACTGGGTGGTTGCGGGACCGGCCGGCGCCGCGACTCTTCTCGGACTGAAGCGATCGACCCTGCAAGCGCGAATGCAGAAACTCGGGATTCGCGTCTCACGCGTTGCCGGTTGAGCCTGCTTCAGCAAATGCCCAAATCCTGGTAGCCTGCCTGACGGCGCTCCGCACTCACCGAGCGTAACTCCTTAAAAACCGGCGTTGGCGAGTTGGACTCCCACATGCTTTTTCTGGCAAGCGGGGGCACAACGCCATGCTTCGAGTTGCTTATTCTGAGACCTCAACCGGACAGCGCTGGATCTTGTGCGGCCGTCTGGCCGGTGTGTGGGTTGACGAATTGCGCTCGTCCTGGCGCGAAGCCCGCGATCGAGCGCCACACGCGCCGGCATTCGTCGATCTGAACGATGTCACCTATATCGACGCGCCGGGCGAAGAGCTCCTGCGAGAAATGCGGAGCGCGGGAGCAACGTTCGTCGTCACCGGAGTGGAGAACAAGCACCTGGTAAACACTCTCGACCAGGAGCGCAGACGCGAATTCAAAGTATTTGATGGAGGTCAAAAGTGAAAGCGAAACACAATCGCCGGATCGCCGGCTTCACCCTTGCGCTGTTGTTGGTTGCCGGAGCCGCGACGCTGACAACCCATGCCAGAACCACCGCGGCGCCAACCGCACCGCCGCCGCCGGAGGTCCAGGTCGCCTCCGTCGAGCAGCGCGATCTGCCGGTCCGCCACGAATGGATCGGCACGCTAAACGGACTGGTCAACGCAGCCATTAACGCGGAGGTGACCGGATATCTTCTGCGGCAGGATTACGCCGAGGGCTCTTTCGTTCACAAAGGAGAGTTACTCTTCGAGATTGATCCGCGGCCGTTTCAAGCCGCCGTCGATCAGGCCGCGGGACAGCTGGCGCAGTCGAAGGCGCAACTGACACAGGCTCAGGCTGGTCTGGCGCAGGCGCAGGCGCAGCTTCTGAGCGCTGAGGCGAATCAGCGCAAATCGCAGTTGGACCAGGAAAAATACACGCCGCTTTTCGAGGATAAGGCGGTCACCCGGCAGGACCTGGATAATGCGGTCGAGACCAATCAATCCAACGTGGCGCAGGTAGCCGCGGCTAAGGCCCAGGTGGCGACTTCGAAGGCGCAGATTGAAGCCGCGGGCGCCGCGGTGAAAGCCGCCCAGGCCACTCTCGAAACAGCACAGGTGAACCTCGGTTTCACCAGAATGACATCGCCGATTGACGGGATCGCCGGAGCGGCAACCGTCCAGGTGGGTAACCTGGTCTCCCCTTCGAGCTCCGCGGTGACTACGGTCTCTACACTCGATCCCATTAAGGCGGTGTTCACCGTGAGCGAGCAGGAGTATCTCAGTCTCGCGCGCGCCAAGGAGCTTCGTCATCTGAAGTTGAAGCTGATCCTTGCTGACGGGACCACCCATCCGCACGACGGCCGGTTCTCTTTCGCTGATCGCCAGGTGGACCCCGGCACCGGCGCCATTCAGATGACGGCCCTGTTTCCGAATCCCGGCAACATACTGCGCCCCGGCCAGTACGCCATGGTTCGCGCCGTGACGGGCGAGGACAAAGGCGCTCTGCTGGTTCCACAACCAGCGGTGAGCGAGCTTCAAGGCGGTTACGAAGTGATGGTGGTCGGTGATGACAATCGGGTCGCGATGCGCCAGGTTCAGGTCGGCGATCACGTTGGCGCCATGTGGGTGATCACCAGCGGGCTGGAGCCGGGCGACTGTGTCGTGGTCGAGGGCCAGCAGAAGCTCCGGTCCGGCATGCGGGTTCAGCCGAAGCCGTTCGCCTCCAGTTAACGAAGTGAGTTAACGAGCCAAGGAAAGGAAACCAATGTCCAATTTCTTTATCAGACGGCCCATCGTGGCGATGGTTATCGCCATTCTCACGGTTATCGTCGGCGTGGTCATGACGGTGACTTTGCCGGTAGCACAATTTCCGAACATCGCCCCGCCCGAGATCCGGATGCAGGCAACCTATGTCGGAGCTGATGCGAAAGCTCTGGAACAGGCGGTCGCCACGCCAATCGAGCAGCAAGTCAATGGCGTCGACAATCTGGACTATATGTATTCGGTCAACGCGACGGGCAGTTCTAGCACGACGTTGTTCACCGACTTCGATCTCAAGACAGATCCCAACATGGACCTGATCCTGACACAATCTCGCCAGCAGCTGGCTACCGGTCAGCTCCCGCCCGAGGTGAATAACTACGGTGTGACCATCAAGAAAGCGACCACGGCTCCGCTGATGCTGGTCGCCATCTACTCGCCGCACGGCACTCGCGATGCGACGTTTCTAGCCAATTACACCTACATTAATCTGAACGATCCGGTGGCGCGCTCTTACGGCGTTGGTCAGACCCAGATTTTCGGAGCGGGACAGTATGCGATGCGGCTGTGGGTGAAACCGGATCAGCTGGCGAAGCTGAACATCACCGTGACGGATATTGTCAATGCGATCCAGGCGCAGAACACCGTGAACCCGGCCGGTCAGGTGGGTGGCGAGCCCGCTCCCGCGAAGCAGCAGTACACCTATGCCGTTCTGGCTCAGGGACGCCTGACGTCGCCGGAGGAATTCGGCAACATCGTGGTTCGCGAAGCTCCCAATGGCGGCACCGTGCGGCTGAAGGACGTCGCCCGGACGGAGTTGGGAGCGCAGAGCTATAGCATACAAGGCCGCTTCAACGGCAAGCCCAGCGCGATCCTCGCCATCTACCAGTTACCGGGCTCGAACGCCGTTCAAACCGTGGCCGGCGTGCGCAAGCTGATGGCGCAAATGAAACGGAGTTTTCCCGAAGATGTCGACTACGCCGTATCGCTGGACCAGACGCTTTCCGTGACAGAAGGCATGAAGGAAATCGTCGAGACTCTGGTCATCGCGATCATGCTGGTGATCTTTGTGGTTTACCTGTTCCTCCAGGATTGGCGATCCACGCTCATCCCGATGCTGGCGGTGCCTGTTTCGCTGATCGGAACTTTTGTGCTGTTCCCGATCTTTGGCTTCTCCATCAACACACTTTCGATGCTGGGGCTGGTGCTGGCCATCGGTTTGGTCGTTGACGACGCGATCGTTGTCGTGGAGGGCGTGCAGCGCCACATCGAGGAAGGACTGGCGCCTAAAGATGCAGCTCGCAAAGCGATGGAGGAACTCTCCGGCCCTGTGGTTGGCGTTGCTCTGGTCCTGGCGTCCGTCTTCGTGCCGACCGCGTTCATCCCCGGCATCACCGGAAGGCTCTATCAACAATTTGCTCTGACCATTGCGATGTCGGTGCTGCTTTCGGCGTTCAACGCACTCACGCTGAGCCCGGCGCTGGCGGGATTGTTGCTGCGACCCGCGCCCGCTGGAGACGTCGGGCGCCGCGGACCACTCGCGAAATTCTTCGGGGTCTTCAATCGCTATTGGGAACGGGCTACGAATGGCTTTGTCCACTGGTCCGATGTGGTAATTCGCAAGGGCGCTGCCGTGCTGGTGATCCTTGTCCTCTGCGGCGTGGCCGGAGTTTTCTTCGCCAAACGACTTCCCTCCAGCTTCCTGCCCGATGAGGACCAAGGCTACGTATTCGTCAGTTTGCAGCTTCCCGTCGCCTCATCCATGGAACGCACCGGCGAGGCCGGCGCGGAAGTCGAGAAGATTCTTGCCGACACGCCTGGCGTCGAATACACCACCTCGGTCATCGGATTCAACCTGTTAAGCTTCGCACAAACCACCTACAATGCCTTCTTCTTCGTGACGTTGAAACCTTGGGGCGATCGCAAATCGAGAGACGAGCAATATCATGCCATCGAGAATCGTCTGAACCGCGAACTTAGCAAGCTTCCCGCGGGAACCGCGTTCACCTTCTCGCCGCCCGCGATCCCCGGCGTAGGCACGTCCGGCGGTTTTCAGTTTGTCCTTGAGGACCGCGCCGGGAAGGACATCCCGTTCCTGGCTCACAACCTGGACAAGTTTTTGGCCGCTGCCCGAAAGCGTCCGGAAATCGGGTCCATCTTCACTACGTTTCTGCCCAGCGTCCCGCAGCGATTCATCCAGGTGGATCGGGAGAAAGTGCTGAAGCAGGGCGTTGCGTTAAGCGATGTGTACCAAACCATACAAGCCTACATGGGCGGTCTGTTCATAAATTACTTCAACGACTTCGGACGAACCTGGCAGGTTTACGTGGAGTCCGAGGCCCCTTACCGGTCCGATACCGACAACCTTAGCGAGTTTTATGTGCGCAACAACCGGGGCGCGGCAGTGCCGCTGACGGCCTTAGCGAACTTCGAAAAACGATCCGGCCCCGAATTCACCTTGCGCTACAACGAATATCGCGCCGCGCAGATCAACGGAAGCGCCGCCCCAGGGTACAGCTCGGATCAGGCGACCGCGGCGCTCGAGGAAGTCTTCCATCAAACCATGCCGAGCGAAATGGGCTTCGACTACATGGGCATGTCGTATCAGGAGCAGAAAGCGCGCCAGGGAGTTTCTTCGTGGGTGATATTCGGCTTCGCTCTCGTATTTGTGTTTCTGGTTCTGGCGGCGCTTTATGAAAGCTGGTCCCTGCCCTTCAGCGTATTGCTGAGCACGCCGGTAGCGGTCTTCGGCGCCGTTGCCATTCTTTGGCTGCGCCGCGTGTTGTTGGCTGCGTTCGCGCCAGCCTACATGGTGCAGCTTGAAAACGACGTTTATCTCCAGATCGGCCTCGTCATGCTGATCGGGCTGGGCGCGAAGAATTCGATTCTGATCGTTGCCTTTTCAAAAGAGCTATATGAAAAGGGCACGCCTC
>DATJNW010000147.1:0-87170 GCA_035507655.1 Bryobacteraceae bacterium
CAACCGCGATCGCCAGAGGCTCAACCCGGACGCTTAAGGTGCTCATTCCATTTCTCCAGAAATAGTTCGCGGTTCTCCCGAACCATTTTTATAATCTCAGATAACTCGGTGCTGCGGAAGCCTCTCGACTGTGCCATTGAACCGGACTGAGCCAGAGCTTCGCATACCGCTCGGCTTGCTCAACGTGGATGTGAGCAGGCTCGTTGCCCTCGCGGCTAAAGAAACAGAAGCGATAGCCCGACGCCCTCAGGACGGTCGGCATCGATCAGATTTGAGGCAACGCAAACCGCTGCCGCCCCGCGAAAATCTCGGCGAACAGATCGGCCATCGGCTGGTGCAGCGGCCCGTTATCCGCCAGCAGATGCGGACCACGCAGATTCACCGGACCGCCGCGCATATCCGAGCACATGCCGCCGGCTTCCTGGATCAACAGAATTCCCGCGGCCATGTCCCACGGGTTCAGCGAAAATTCCCAGAACGCATCGAGGCGTCCGCAGGCGACATAAGCCAGATCCAGCGCCGCCGCGCCGGCCCGCCGCACGCCGTGCGACAGCATCGCCACCTGATAGTAAAAATGAATGTTCACGTTCAGGTGCCGCTTGCGCGAGGGAAATCCTGTCGCCGTCAGGCTCGATTCGATGCTCGAAACCTTCGAGACGCGAATCGGCGAGCCGTTCAGAAACGCGCCGGAGCCGCGCTCCGCCGAGAACATTTCGTTGTGAACCGGATCGAAAATTACTCCGGCGATCAACTCGCCCGCACGCTCGAGAGCCAGTGTCACGTTGAACATCGGAAAACCATGCGCAAAGTTCGTGGTCCCATCCAGGGGATCGACGTACCAGCAATACTCCGACGCGCGATCCTCGCCGCTGCCTTCTTCCGCGACCACCGAATGCGACGGATAACGCTCCCGCAAACGATTCACAATGAGCCGCTCGCTGGACCGGTCGGCTTCGGTCACCAGGTCGAATTCGCCCTTCAGCTCGAATCCGATGCGGCGCGCGAGAAATTCATTCAGCAGCGCGCCGGATTCGCGCGCGATGTCTTGGGCAGTCTCTAAATAGGATGGCAATCAGAGCTCGTAGAGATATTTGATGTCGTGCTTGAACAGAAACAGATTCGGCGCGTTGTCGCGCGTGAGACGAATGAAATTGGCGTCGTAAAATTCGATCACGCCCTGCACTTCCTGGTTATCACTCAGCCGCACGCGCACCGGGACGCGCTCGTCAATCAGGCGCCGCAGATATTTCACTTCTTCAAAGGTCTGTTCTGGCGCTTTCGTGTTGCTGACTTTTCCGGCCATGAAAGGGATCTAGCGAGGATCTTCCCCATAATAGCCAGTCCGCGTCGTAGCCCGCAAATCCGGGCGCTTCAATTCGACGTGAACCTGATGAAATCCCTGGCGCGCGTCGGTGGGATAATACGCGACCATGTACTGCGCGCGCAGATCGCGCAGAATCTCGTCGAAGGTGCGGTCCAGATCCTTGAGCGTGGCGTCGAACCAGCGCCCGCCGGTGTCGGCGGCCATCTGCTGCAAGGCGTGCTCGCCGCCGGTGTTGCGGCCGGCGTCGTTCGTGATGGGCACCACCACAATCGGATACATCACCGCGTCGGCGCGCTGCGCGGCTTCCCGCGCTTCGCCGTATTTCTTGGAGCTGGTGGTGTTTCCGCCGTCGCTCACCAGCACCAGAACATGGCGGCCCTGGCGCGGTTGAAGGTGCAGCGCGGCGTGATAAATCGCGTCGTACAGCGAGGTTCCGCCTTCCGGCCGGATGTCGCGCAGACGATTCTTCAGGCGATTGGCGTTGCGCGTAAAATCGCTCTGCTCGGTGACGTCGTAGTTGAAGGTGAACAGCGACGCGGCGTCGTGTTCATTGCCTTCCCCAAACAGCGCCTGGAAGAATTTGGTGATGGCGCGCACTTCCACCGTCCAGTCGATCCGCGTCGAGCCGCTGGTGTCGACCAGCACCGCGATGGACAGCGGCGTGGTGGTGTAGCGCTCGAAAAACCTGATCTCCTGCGGGACGTTGTCGTCGAAAATGGTAAACTGGTCCTTATCGAGCGAGCCCACCAGCGCGCCCTTCTGATCCTTCACGTTCACCAGCAGCCGGACCAGCCGCACCTCGCTGGTGAAGTGCGCCGGCGCGTTTTGCCCGAACGCCACCGCCACGGCGGCGAAGCTCAGGGCCAGTTTCATGCTCGGGCCTTGACCACCGCCTCGTCCCATTCTCCATCGACCCACACTTCTCCGTCGGCGAAAAATTCCTTTTTCCAGATGGGCACCAGCCGCTTCAACCGATTGATGGCCTCCAGCGCGGCCTCGAAGGCGGGTTTGCGGTGCGGCGCGGTGACCACAATCGACACGCTGGTTTCGCCAATATTGACGCGGCCGAGGCGGTGCACCATGGCGATGCGGCCGATGGGAAAGGAATGCGCGATCTCGCCGCCGATTTCAGCCATCACCTTCACCGCCATCGGCTCATAGCATTCGTATTCGAGATACTGCGTCGGCCGGCCCTTGGTATTGTTGCGCGCCACGCCTTCGAAATTGACGAACGCGCCATCCTCGCCGCGCAGCAGCCGCCGCGCCACCGCGCCGCCGTCGACCGGATCGCGAGTCAGCGCGAAAAAATGTCCGGCCTGCGGATAGACGATCTGATGGGTGAACGTTCCCGACCCTCCGCTGACCGGCGGCAGGAACGCGATCTCGTCGTTTTCAGCCGCCAGCGAATCCGGCGGCGCAAACTGCTGGTTCAGGGCGATCACAATGCTCGGCGCCATCTCCCGGAGCTTGGGAAAACGATTGGTGTAGCCCTCCAGAATCGATTCCAGCCGCGCCGCCGGGGCCACTTCGATGGTATCCTCCCGCAGTCCCACAATCTCGCGCGTCACGCCGAAAAAAAGAACCCGTACCCGCACGTGCTCATAGTAACAGACTGCTCCCGCCGAGCCGCGGTTACAGGCGTTTTCAAACGGTTGCAACGCGATTTCAGGATTCTTCGGGCGATTCCATTTCTTCCAGCCGTTCCGCTTCCGAGGCGTAGCGCTTGAGCACCCGAATCGAGTTCCCGGCGCTGAATCCGGCGCCCCGCAATTTGCGATACGCCGAGGCCAGATTTTTTTCTTCCGCCAGCAGCGCGCCCAGATTTTTGCCGCGAAATTTCCGCTCCAGAAATTTTTCGATCAGCGCGATTTCGTCCACCTGGCGGTAAGCGGCATCGGCGGTTTGCCGCGCCAGCGAGGGCGCCACGCGGCGAGCCATCAGGTCCCGCAGCACCCGCGCTTTTCCGAAGCCTTCATTCTCGCGTCTCCAGGCCGCGAAGGATTCGGCGAAGCTCTTATCGTTCAGGAATCCGGAATCTTTCAGACGCCGCAGCGCTTCGTCGACATCTTCCTGGCGCGCCGCGCGGCGCTTCAGTTTTTCCCGCAGCTCGGAGATGGTCTGCGCGCGGTACGCCAGCGCGCGGGCGGCGTAGTTCATCAAGCCTTCGAGATCCAGCGGTTTGGGCGCGCGCGGCACGGTAACGGTTTCCTTCTTAGGTTACGCCGAACGGGCGCCGTCGGCGACTGCTATTCTTTTATTGGAGTGAATTTGAAGCGGAAGGGAGTAACGTAACATGGAGGATGAAAACCGCATTTCTTACTTTTTCCTCGGGTTGGGACTGGGCGTGGCGGTGGGGGTGCTGTTCGCGCCGAAATCGGGGGAAGAGACCCGCGGAATGATCCGCGACAAAGCCAATGAGGGCGCGGATTATATGAAACGGCGCGGCTCGGAACTGCGCGACCAGGCCTCGGAAGCGATCGACCGGAGCAAGCAGACGCTGCAAAAGCACAAAGACAATCTGAGTGCGGCGATGGACGCGGGCCGTCAGGCGTACCGCGAGGCGGTGAACACGCCGCCGGGTAACCCCTTGAACAACCCACTGAACAACCCAGGCGAATAAAGCGTCAAATCAACGGACGCAAAACACTATGGACCAGAACCTGCTGATCATCATTGCGGCATTTGTTTTCGTGTCCGCGGTTGCCCTGTGCATTCAGGCGGGAATGTTGTTTGCGATTTACCGCAGCACCAAAGCGCTGGAGCAAAAAGCGCTGCCGCTGCTGCCCAAGATCGATGCGCTGATGGAAAGCTCGCGCACGGTGATCGAGGACAGCAGGACCCAGATCCACGACATCACCGTCAAGACCAACGAGATTCTGGACAGCACCAAAAAACAGCTCGCGCGCGTGGATGAAGTTCTGGAAGACGCCACCGCGCGCGCCAGGGTGCAGCTCGATCGCGCGGAGATGGTGATCGACGACGCCATGCAGCGGGCGCAGGAGGCGGTCGCGGTGCTGCATAGCGGGGTGATGAAGCCGCTGCGCGAGATTCAGGGCGTCGCGGCGGGGATCCGCGCGGGACTGAATTATCTGATGCGGGGCCGGCACGACGGTCCGCTACAGGCGACGGCCGACGAAGAGATGTTCATCTGACGCCGCCAGGCGCGCTTCACGGAGAGCCCCCGCCATCACTGGCGGGGCTGTAGTACCCGTTAACCGTTATAGCCCCGCCAGTAATGGCGGGGGCTACCGCCAAGCGGCTTTTCGGCAAGCGGGAGTAAACTGTAAGGAACGTGTCCCGCTTTCTCTACCTGTTGTTGTTCGGCTCCTGCGCGTTTGCGGCTTTGCCCTCCGCGGCCGAGATGGCGCGCGCCATCCGCGACGCCGGCCTCGATCCAAACGAATGTTATCGCGTCCGCGATCTCAGTTATCAAAAAGAAGACATCCACGTTTACTTCAACGACGGCTATCTGATTTTTTCGAAGCCGGTGGCCGGCAAGCGGCGCGGAGCCGTGTTCACCGGCGAGGTGGAAGGCGGCGATGGTGAAGTGCTGATGCTGGCCCCCACGCGGGGGGAACGGCAATCGCTCGCGTTTTTCACCAAATCGGCCAATCTGGATGAGCATTTCCTCGAAGCGCTGCTGATTTTCTCCGATGGCGTGCCGGCCGGGCTGATGGACCAGATCCACGACGCCGCCGCGCGAAAAGCGCCGGAAATCGGCGCGGTGCTGGCCGAAAAATGGGGGCCGGTGCTGGCCAACGTCGAAACCGGGTTCGAGCTGCGCATGGTGGAGGATATGCTGGAACCGGCCGGCCAGTCCGGAATTCTGTTCATGGCCGTCGCCGGACGGGACTTAGGCAACTTCGATGTTCTCTTCGATCCGCGGGCGCGCGAGCAGATCGTCGCCGGGCAGTTGAAGGAGCGGGGCGGACGGGACGGCTACGACGTCTGGACCAGTTTTGCTTCGCGCAGCGCGCGTGAGGGATCGGCCGGGCAGCACGCGCCGTGGTTCACCACCTCGAGTTTCCGGATCGATGCGTCGCTCGATAACGATCTGAAGATGAAAGTCGATACGCACGTGAACGTGCGCGTGGGACCGCGCCCGCTGCGCGTTTTTCCCTTCGAGATTTCCCAGGCGATGACCGTCGATACGGTGAAGATCGACGGCGCGCCGGCGGAGCTGCTGGCGCAGGATTCGGTGCGCGGCCGGGCCTTGCGCGGCAGCAATGACGACGTGTTCCTGGTGATCGCGCCGGGGCCGCTCGATGCCGCAAGCGTTCACGATTTCGAATTCGCGCAGCAGGGCGCGGTGATTTCAGAGGCGGGCGTCGGCGTCTATTTTGTCGGCGCGCGCGCCACCTGGTATCCGCGCGCGGCCGAAACCTTCGCCAATTACGATTTGACCTTTCGCTATCCCAAGCGGCTGACGCTGGTGTCCTGCGGCCAAAAGGTGGAGGACCACAGCGATGAGGAGTGGCGGGTGACGCGCTGGCGCACGCCGAATCCGATCCGCATGGCCGGTTTCAATCTGGGCGATTACGACGTGGTTTCCGGCTCCGCGCCCGGATACTCGATTGAGGTGTACGGCAACCGGCATCTGCAAACATCGCTCCAGCCCAAGCCGCTGGTGCCGCTGGAGACGCCGCCGACGGGCCACCGCGCGGTGCTCGATCGGGTGACGCAGGCCGCGGCCACCGCGGTTGTGGTTCCTCCGGATCCGAGCGCGCGGCTGCGCGCCGTGGCCGACGACGTTTCTTCCGCGCTGCAATTTTTCACGGCGAGTTTCGGCCCTCCGGCGCTGAACACGCTGACCGTTTCGCCGATTCCGGGAACCTTCGGGCAGGGTTTTCCGGGACTGGTTTATCTTTCGACCATCGCCTACCTGAATCCCAACCAGCGCCCGGCCGGGCTGCGCGATCCCACGCACCAGATGTTTTTTTCCGAGCTGATGGAAGCGCACGAAGTCGCGCACCAGTGGTGGGGCAACGTGGTCACCGCCGAAACTTATCAGGACGAGTGGCTGACCGAGGCGCTCGCCAGCTATTCGGCGCTGCTGTGGCTGGAGCACAAAAATGGCGAGAAGGCGATGGCCGGCGTTTTGACGGCCTATCGCGAGCATTTATGGTCGAAAGACGCGCAGGGGCGGACGCTCGAATCGGCCGGTCCGATCACCTGGGGCCCGCGCCTGCAATCGACCGGCAACGAATCGGCCTGGCGCGCGATTACCTATGAAAAAGGCGCGTGGATTCTGCATATGCTGCGGGAGCGGATGGGAGCGGAGCGATTCTTGAAGATGCTCGCCGAGATGCGGCGCCGCTACGAATTTCGCGCCATTTCGACCCAGGATTTCGCGAACCTGGTGAAGGAATTTCTGCCGCCGCGCGTTGACCCCTCGGCCGTCGACGCGTTTTTCGACAATTGGGTTTATGCCACCGGAATTCCGGCGTTGAAGCTGAAATCGTCGGTGCATGGGATGCGGGTTTCCGGTTCGATCGCCCAGAGCGGGGTGGATGACGATTTTTCGGTGGACGTTCCGGTGGAAATTCAATTTGCCCGGGGCGCGCCGCAGACGCTGTGGGTGCGAAGTTCCAACGAGGGCGCCACCTTTTCCGCGGCCCTCAAGCAGGTTCCGGTCAGGATCGCGTTCGGCGCGGTGCTGGCCAAGGACCAGTGAACCGTCCCTCGCTTCCGCGCCTCATTTCAACACCGTCAACTGCGTTCCGGCCGGCCGCGGCAGCACGAACTTCGCCGCGGTCACATCCGCCGGATTCATCTTCAGGTCCACCACCGTCATGGTGACCTCGTAACCCTCGACCGGCCGCCGGATGGTGATGACCGAGGGGTAACTAACGGGACCTTCGCCGTACGGCTTCCAGTCCGAATAAAGCGTCTCGCTGGCGATGTTGCCCTCCGCATCGAAGGTTTTCTGGCGCACGATGCGCAGGGTGTAACGGTCAAAGTACACGGCGCGATTCAAATGCAGCGACCCGTTCTCTTCGCGCGCCATGAAAAGAATGTAAATCGCCTGGTTTTCATTGGTGTCGTTTTCGAGCAGCGTGCTGTCGACGGCCGCCGGCGGCTCGATGATCAGCGAATGCAGGAACGCCTCCGGACGCATGTTCTCCAGCGGATTTTTCGAGCCCGGCGGAGCCTGATTGTCGCCGGTAATAAAGCGATTCTTGCTGGGAATATACACGCTGAATTGAGTGCCGGTGGAAACCATGTCGAAAATGGTGGTGCTGTGCAGCACCGGATCGAGGCCCAGCACGCGAATATTATCGGGCCGCAGAAACAGGACGTAGGTCCGCACCGTGGCGTACTCGGTCAATTCGCCGCCGTACAATTTGCCGGTCGCCGCGGACATGTCCGCGCTCATGTTGAAGGAACGGATCGGATCAAAATCCGCGTGGATCAGATCGATCAGCTGCTGCTTGCTCGCCTCCCGCAGCGTGCGATTGGTGACGTGGCCCGGCGGGGCGGTTCTGTGGTGCTCGACCAGACACGATTCCAACCACATCGCGGCCAGACAGACCACGAAGACTGACCTTCGCCTGTAAGCACGCATTCCTCGTCGCGAGTTCCGCTTTCATGATACCCGGATCGGCGCGGCTGGCGATATCGATTGACAATCACCCCGCCGGTTCAATAAGCTTTCGGATACACAGGATTCCAAAACAAGGACCTTATGCGACGTACGTTTTTTCTGCTCCTTCTTGCTATACCCCTTCCGGCCGACCAGCTTGCTTACCAGAAACCTCCCCAGGAGATTCTGGACATACTGAACGCTCCGCCGCTGCCGGCGCTGGCCGTGAACCCGACGCGCACCTACGCGACGCTCTCGGAAGCCGCGCGCTATCCCTCCATCGCCGAAGTCGCCGCGCCGATGCTGCGCCTGGCGGGAATCCGCATCGATCCGCACACCAACGGCCTGCATCTGGCGGCGTATAACACCGCGATCACCTTGATCAAGCTGCCGGAAGGAACCAAAATTCGCGTGGCTCTGCCGCCCGGCGCGCGGGCCAGTGCGCTGCGCTGGTCGCCGGACGGAAAACGGTTCGCGTTTTCGAACATCACACCGTCGGGCGTAATCGAGCTGTGGCTGGGCGATCCGGCGACCGGCCAGGCGCATAAAATCGCGGGCGTACGGCTCAACGCCGTGCTCGGTGAGCCCATCGAATGGCTGGAAGACAATAAAACATTAATCGTCAAAACCGTTCCCGCGCATCGCGGACCCGCGCCGCGCGACCCGGCCGTGCCGGTCGGTCCCGCGGTTCAGGAATCGGACGGCCACGCCGCCGGCGTCGCGACCTTTGAGGATATGCTCAAAGATCCGCACGACGAGGATTTATTCGAATACTACGCGACCGCGCAGCTGGTGCGCGTCGACGCGGCGACCGGTTCGGCCACGCCCATCGGCAAGCCCGGGATCCTCGATGAAGTGACCTCCTCGCCCGACGGCTCGCACCTGCTGATCACCCGCGAGCATCGCCCCTTCTCCTACCTGCATCCCTATCGCGAATTTCCGAAAGAAGTCGAAATCTGGACGCCCACCGGCGCGCTGGCCTACCATGTCGCCAGCCTGCCGCTGCCGGCGCGCGTTCCGCTCGGCGGCGTGCAGACCGGACCGCGCTCGATTCGCTGGGTCGCCAGTCAGCCGGCGACCGTTTTCTGGGTGGAAGCGCTCGACGGCGGCAATCCTCATGAAAGAGTTCCGCACCGCGACCGCATCATGGCGATCCAGGCTCCCTTCAAAGGCGAGCCGGCGGAAATTTTCCAGACCGAGGAGCGTTTCGCGGGAATTGAGTTCGGCAAGAATTTCGCGCTGGTCGAGGATCAAGCGCGCATTTCCCGCCTGCTGCGCACTTTTGAAATCGAGCATGGGAAACCCGATCAGCAGCCCAAGCTCATCTGGAGCCGCAACGCGCAGGATCGCTACAAAGATCCCGGCCGGCCGATCGAATGGCGCGCCTCAGGTGGACGCGGCGGCGGGGGCGGATTCGGCGGACGCGGCGGCGGCGATTCCACGCTGATGCAGTCCGGCGAAACCATCCTGCTGCAAGGCGACGGAGCGTCGCCGGAAGGCGACCATCCTTTTTTAGACCGCTTCAACCTGGACACGCTCAAAAGCGAGCGGATTTTCCAAAGCGCGCCGGATAAATATGAAGTGGTGGAAGCGGTGCTCGACGAGCAGGGCCATTCCTTCATCACCCGCCGCGAAAGCCCCACCGAGCCGCCCAATTATTTCCTGCATACCGGCTCGGCCGAAAAAGCTCTGACCAATTACCCCGATCCCGCGCCGCGCGTCCGCCGCATCACCAAGCAGCTGGTCACCTACAAACGCGCCGACGGCGTTCCGCTGTCGATGGAGCTGTATCTGCCGCCCGATTACAAACCCGGCACGCGTCTTCCGGCGGTGATGTGGGCCTATCCGCGCGAATATAATGACGCGGCCACGGCCGGCGAAATTCAAGGCTCGCCCAATCGCTTCACCACCATCACCGGATATTCCGAGCTGTTCTTCCTGCTCGACGGCTACGCGGTTTTAGAAAACGCGGCGATGCCGGTGGTCGGCACCATCGACGTGGTCAACAATACCTACGTCGAGCAGATCGTCGCCGACGCCAAGGCCGCCATCGACAAAGCCGTCGAGATGGGCGTCGTCGATCCCAACCGCGTGGGCGTCGGCGGGCACAGCTATGGCGCGTTCATGACCGCGAATCTTCTGGCGCACTGCAACTTTTTCCGTGCCGGAATCGCCGAATCGGGCGCCTACAATCGAACCTTGACCCCCTTCGGATTCCAAAGCGAGCGCCGCAGTTTCTGGGAAGCGCCGCAAACCTACGAACACATGTCGCCGTTTTTCTTTGCCGATAAAATTAAGGACCCGATTCTGTTGATCCACGGCGAAGCGGACGACAACTCCGGCACCTTCCCCATTCAGAGCGATCGCATGTACCAGGCGATTCGCGGCAACGGCGGAACGGTTCGTCTGGTGTTTCTGCCCGACGAAGCCCACGGTTATCGCGCCAAGGAGACCATCGAGCACGTGCTGTGGGAAAAATTCCGCTGGTTCGATAAATACGTGAAGAATGCGGGTCCGCAAACTTCACGAGCGGAGTAAGATTGCGCAGAGTTGCATTTCTGTTGCTGCTCGCCGCGGCCGCTCCGGCGCAGGTGGGCAGCCAACTGGATTCGCTCGCCGCAACCGCCGCGCGCGCGTCGGCGAATTGGGAAACGCTCGCCACAGGACTGGACGCGAAAATCGCGCGGATGCTGCCCTGCGATCCGCGGCTGACGCAGGCGATTCAAGACGTCAGCCAGGCATCGCAGGCGCGGCTGGCCGCGCGCAACCAGTATTTGCAGGCCGCGCTCGCCGAGTCCGGGCAGGATACCGAAACCGCGCGCCTGGCCGTTCAGGCCGGGCAGACCGCCGCGCGTGAACTGGAAACCGATCGCGCCGAAGCGGACGAGGAACGGATCGCGGTGGAGGGCCAGTTGAGCGACCTGAGCGACAGCGTCAAACTCCGTCCCGCGCTGGGCGACGCTCGCACTCAGCTTGAAGCGATCGCGGCGAAAATCGCGGCGCGCTCCACCGCGATTCAGTCCCAGATCGCGCGCCGGGCCGCGCTGCTGACCGCTTTGAACAATCTGTATCAGGCGCGCCAGGCGCGGCAGCGGGCCGTGCAGGCGCAGCTCTCCGCCCTTTCGCTGGAGACCTTGCGCTGGACGGATTATTATGCCGTGCGCCTGGCGCGCGCGCGAACCGAGTGCGACATTATCAATCCCAATCCGCCCGCGCGGAGGAAGCAATGACGCGCGGCGCAGCCAGGCCCCACCCGTCGTGGCGCGGGTTCCTGGCGTTTTCACAGCCCGGACGCGCGGCGGTTCTCGCCGCCATCCTGACCGTCTGCGCTTTCGCCGCCGTGTCGCGCGACCCTTATCGGCAGGCGTACCGCGCCTGGCGCGAAGCCGACCCGACGCTCGAACGCGACGCCGCGGCGGCCGGTCCCGCGTTGAGCGCCGCTATCGATCGCGTCTCCAATCAGGCCGCCAGATATTCCGCGGCGCTCGCCGAATTTTTCGCGCGCGTCGCTTCCGACCAGGAGCAGCGCCTCGCCTTTCTCAACCGGGCGCGCGCGGCCGAGCCGAAATTCGCGCCGCAGGCCGCGCAGGTCGTCGCCTCGGAAATCGCCTCCGTCCGCCACAGCCTGCAAGTCTACGGCAACGATCCCGACCCCGGCATCCAGCAGGTGCGCGGCATGCTCGATCGGGAAAACGCGGCGCTGGCCGCGCTCGCTTCGGCGCTCGATGGCGAACAGAAAGCCGCCGCACAGGTGGAATCGGCGACGAATGCCGAGGAGCAGGCGCGCCTGAAATCGCTCACCCAGTCCCAGGATTCGGTCACGCTCGCCCGGCAACAGGTGAGCGAAGCGAATCAGGAAGCGGCCGCCTGGTCGGAGTATTACCGCACCCTTTCGAACGCGGCTCGCGGCGTCGCGCCCGCGCCGGTGACGCCGCCCGTCACTACTCCCGCCCCGGCGCCCGCGCCGGAGGTTCGCGTGCCCTCCGCAACCATCACCCCGCTGCCGCTGGCGCGCTACGCCGGCGCGTGGACTTATCCCATGAGCAATGGATTGTTCCACGGCCTGGAACCGGAATTCGTCGATCTGGTGGTGCACGACGACGAAAACGGCCGCGTCGACGGAACCCTGTTTGGCCGGTTCAAAGTTTCAAGCGGCGATCCGGTGATTCGCTTCGATTTTTCCGGCGAATTTCAGAACAAGCGCGACCAGGTGTTCCCTCTCCAGACCAGCGATGGCGCCAAGGGAACCGTCGAGCTGATCCCCGGTCCGGCCTTCAATCTTCTGGAAATCGATTTCGAGACGGAGCCCAAGCCGGGAAAAGTCCGCCAGGGAAATTTCATGCTGGTCAAGAAATGAGCTTCGAATCCAGGAAAACCGTTACAAGCCGCGGACCCGGCTTGCGGCTACGTTATCCTGTCGGGAGGTCATGAAGTACCTTGCGCTGACCCTGCTGCTTGGCTGGCCTTCGCACGCGGCGATCGTAATCAAAGACGTAACCGTCATCGACGTAGTCGGCGGCTCGGCGCAGCCGCATCGCAACGTGGTGATCAAAGGCGATCGCATCGCCTCCATCGGAGCGGCCATTCCGCCCGGCGCGCGAATCGTCAACGGGCGCGGCAGATTTCTCATTCCCGGTTTGTGGAACATGCACGTTCATCTTGCGAGCGCGTCCCAGTTTCCGGAATTTATCGCCCACGGCGTCACCGGGGTCGAGGACATGGGCAGCGATTTCGCGCGCGTTTCCGCGTGGCGCCAGGAGATCGAATCCGGTAAGACCGTGGGACCGCACATCATCACTTCCGGTCCCGCGGTTGCCGGTCAGTCGCCCGATGGCCTGGAATTTCCGGTGCTCGCCGCGGCCGGTCCGCGCGATGCGCGCAGAGTGTTCGATCGCCTGTGGGACATGAACGTCGATTTCATCAAAATTCAGCCCGATCTTTCCGCCGATTCCTACTTCGCGCTGGCCGAGCAGGCGCGGCACTGGCATCTGCGCGTGGTGGGCGCGGTGCCGCTCTCGATCAGCGCCTGGGACGCCATCGAGGCGCACCAAAGCTCGCTCGAAAATCTCTCCAGCGTGCGCAAAGCGGTTTCGACCGACGCCGAAGCCATCCATTTTTTCGAGGAGTGCGCGACGCGCGGCATCCGCATCACGCCGCTGCTGGTGGAATCCGGGCGCACCGCGCCGGATCATATCCGGGATCTGTACCGCCTGGTCGCGTTGTCGACCCGGACCCGCGTCGAAGTGCTGGCCGGAAGCGGCGATGGCGCCAGCGTTCAGGATGAACTGGAGCAGCTGGCCGACGCGGGAATGACCGCCGGCGCCGCTCTGCGCGCGGCCACCATCGCGCCGGCGCAATTCCTCGGATCGGACGATGAGCTGGGCGCCATCGCAGCCGGCAAGCTTGCGGACCTGGTGCTGCTCGACGCCAATCCGCTGGTGGATATTCGCAACACGCGAAAAATCGCGGCGGTATTTTCCCGCGGAAAATATTTTTCGCGTCCCGCGCTAACCGCCATGCTCGCCAGACAGTAGCGGCAAGCCGTACGCCGCTTGGTTTTGAGACCACACCCGCGATTCATCTACAATAAGAAAACTCATGTCCCGCATCCTGATGGTGGCGTCGGAGGCGTCGCCGTTTGTGAAGACCGGCGGACTGGGCGACGTGTTGGGATCGCTTCCCGCCGCGCTGGCCGCCCGCGGCGAGGACGTGGCCGTGGTGCTGCCGCGGTACCGCACCGCGCACGTTCTTCCGTCCGAGCGCGTGCGGCACGCCATGCCCGTCGCACTCGGACCGCACCGCTTCTCGATCGACGTCGATCTGGTGATGCACCGCGGCGTCCGCTATTTTTTCCTCGATTGCCCGCCGCTCTACGATCGCGCCGGCATCTACAACGAAGGCGGCTGGGACTACCGCGATAATCACATCCGTTTCGGCCTGCTCAACCGCGGCGCCATCGAGATCGCCCGAAACATTTTTCGTCCCGATGTTTTACACGCGCACGACTGGCCCGCCGGCCTGGCGCCGCTGTTTCTGCGGGCTGCCCTGGCCGGAGATCCCACTTTTTTTGGAATCCGCTGCGGGCTGACCATTCACAATCTGGGCTATCAGGGCAATTTTCCGGCGGGCGCGATGTTCGACCTGGGCCTCGATCCGGCGCTGTACCATAGCGAAGGGCTCGAATTTTACGGCCGCATGAGCTTCTTAAAAGCCGGCGTCGTCTGGGCCGACTGGATCAACACCGTCAGCCCGACCTACGCGCGCGAAATTCAGACGCCCGAGTTCGGCTTCGGTTTCGAAGGCCTGCTGCGCTCCCGCGCCTACAAACTCAGCGGAATTTTGAATGGCGTCGATTACGGCGAATGGGACCCGCGCCATGATCCGCACATTCCGGTGCTTTATTCGGCCGAGGATCTGTCGGGAAAAGCGCGGTGCAAACTGGAGCTGCTCGACGAGCTGGGATTGCCGCACCGTCCGGACCGTCCGCTGGTGGGCATCGTCTCGCGCTTCGTGCACCAAAAAGGATTCGATCTGTTCGGCGAAATCGCCGCGCCGCTCGCCGAGGAAAATATCGCCTTCGCGGTGCTAGGCTCGGGCGAGGCGCGGGTCGAAGAGATGTTCCGCTATTTCGCCTACCTCCGCCCCGATAAATTCGGCGTCAGCATCGGCTATGACAACGGCCTGTCGCATCGCATCGAAGCCGGCAGCGATATGTTCCTGATGCCCAGCCGTTATGAGCCCAGCGGGTTGAGCCAGATGTACAGCCTGCGCTACGGCACGGTGCCGATCGTCCGCGCCACCGGCGGCCTGGACGATTCCGTCGATGAGGAAACCGGCTTCAAGTTCCACGGCTATGCGCCGGAAGCGCAACTGGAGGCCATTCTAAACGCCATCGGCGCATTCGAGGATCGCCTGTCATGGCAATCTCGAATGCGCCGTGGAATGGAAAAGGATTTTAGCTGGGACGTTTCCGCCGCCCGCTATCAGGAATTATATCGTTCCTGAATTACCGGCCGCGTCCGCCCCCGCCGCCCATTCCGCCGTGGAATCCGCCGCCGCCCATTCCGCCATGGAATCCACCGCCGCCGAATCCGCCGACTCGGCCGCCCGCGAATCCGCGCGCTCCGCTGATCGCAGCGCCACCATGGAACTCCTGGCCCGCGAATCCTCTATGCGCCATCACTCCGGGACGATAGCCCGGACCGAAACGTCCGGGGCGCCCAACGATTCCATGTCCGTATCCATAACCGTAGCCGAATCCGCCGTAACCGTAGAACGGAGCATAGCCGACAAATCCAGGAGCGAAAAAGCCCCAACCGAACGGATCCCAGAAAATGCCGTCTCCCGGAATCCAGGTATAAGCGTCAAACCACGGGCTCCAATACCAGCCCGGACCATACCATCCCGGTCCGCCGTAGGCATACTGGCCCGCCGTGTTGACATTGGCCTCAGCCAGGTAAGACGACCGCAGGCTGGACCAGCGATAGAACGCATCTTCGTCGTTCTTCTTGTTGAAGCCTTTGATTTTGATTTTGCCGTTCGGCGCCATCGCCAACTGATGGCCGCCGTCAATCGTCTTTTCATGGCCGTTTACGGTTACCCGCAACTGTCCATCCCAAACGCGGATGCCGCCGTTGGTGGTATTAAATTCGTAAAGACCTTTTTTGACGATCACGGCATTTGCGCCGTCCACCGCCAGAGCAATGTGATCATCTTTCAGAACCTGGTCGGCTTCAATCATGGCCCGGCCCTGATTCAGCGTGAACTGGACGCTGCCCAGTTCGGTGGAATTCGCCGTGATGGCGCTGTTGTTGTCCAGCCGCAGAATTACGCCGGGCGTCAAAAGAATTTCCGCTCGCCCGTTCTGCGTTGTCACCGTCTGCCCGGGCAGGATCTGCGCGCCGACAGAATTCTGAGTGATCGCCTGCCCGGCCAGTTCCGCCTGACCTTCAACATAATTCAAAGTTCCCGGAGCCGCTGGTCCCCGCTCATTGGTCTGGCTGAATGGCGGATTCGCCTGACCATACTGTTGCGGAGCGGCAAAAGCCGGGAAAGCAGCGAGCATCGCAGCCGCCACCAGGCAGCCCGATGCTTTCGATATTGTTCTTAGCCGCATAACCGTTTCAACCTCTACTACTTTGATGCGGCGCGCGGCCTCCCGACCCCTAGCGACTTTAAGGTAGTTATGCCTCCGCTCGCACGGGATTTTTCAGCTCGCCCAGACCTGCGATACCGACCACCACTTCATCTCCAGGTTTAAGAAAACGCGGCGGTTTTCTGGCAAAACCGACGCCGGCCGGCGTGCCTGTCGAAACCACGTCGCCCGGCTCCAGCGTCACCACGCTGGAAAGATGCTCAATCAATTCCGGGATTTTGAAGATCAGCTCGCGCGTGTTGGAGTTTTGCAGCCGCTCGCCATTGATTTCAAGCCAGATATCGAGCGAGTGCGGATCGGCGATTTCGTCTTTGGTCACCAGCGCCGGACCCATGGGCGCGAAAGTATCGAAGGTTTTGCCCATCATCCATTGTGAAGTCGCCATCTGGTAGCGCCGTTCGCTGACGTCATGGAGAATGGTGTAACCGTACACGTGATCCATCGCGCGAGCGGCGGAAATACGGCGTCCGCCGGGTCCGATCACGAAGGCGAATTCCGCTTCGTAGTCGGTGCGATCGGAGCCTTGGGGAATCACGATGGGATCGCCGGGGCCGATCACGACGTTCGAGAATTTCGCGAAAATGGTCGGCACCGAAGGGATCTCCAGTTTCGCTTCCGCGGCGTGATCGCGATAGTTCAGGCCGACGCAGATCAGCTTGGGCGGGCGCGGGATCGGCGCGAGCAGCTTCACCGCGCCGCGATCATAGGAGGGTCCGGAAGCTTGCGGCGCGATTCCGGAGGCAATTACGGAAAGCATTTCGCGTCCGAGGCCGGTTACCCGGCCGTCGTCGAGAATTCCGGCTTCCGGCACACCGCTGGGCGGGAGAAAGGTCACAAGTTTCATATTCTTCGAGGGTACAATACAGGTTTCATGGCACGCATTCAACGCGCTCTGCTGAGCGTCACCGATAAAACAGGAATTGTCGATTTTGCGCGAGCGCTGTCCACGCTGGGCGTGGAAATTGTTTCGACCGGCGGAACGTTTCGCGTGTTGCAAGACGCGCGGATCGCGCCGCTGCGCGAGGTCGCGGAGATAACCGGGTTTCCGGAAATGCTCGATGGCCGGGTGAAAACCATTCATCCGCGCATCGCCGGAGGGATTTTAGCCATGCGCTCGAAAGCGGAGCACCTGCGCGCTTTAGAGGAGCACGGGATCCCGCCGATCGACCTGGTTTGCGTGAATCTCTACCCATTCGAAAAAATCGCCGCGAAAAAAGACGCGCCGCTCGAAGAACTGATCGAGAATATCGACATCGGCGGCCCCACCATGATTCGCGCGGCGGCGAAAAACTGGCAGGATGTCGCGGTGCTGACGTCGGCCGGGGACTACGCGCCGATTGTTGAGGAGATGCGCGCCTCGGCAGGGTCGCTGTCCGAAGAAACGCACTGGCGGCTGGCGAAAAAAGCCTTCGCGACAACGGCCGCGTATGATCGCGCGGTGTCGAACCGGCTCGCGGAAATTCCACCGGCGGGTGAGGTGTTGCCGGCGACGCTCGATATTCGCGCGCCGCGAAGGCTGGCGCTTCGTTATGGCGAGAATCCGCATCAATCGGCGGCGCTCTATGCGGCCGGCCGCGCGGGAATCGCGGGAGCGGAGCAGCTTCAGGGAAAAGAGCTCTCCTTCAATAACCTGGTCGACCTCGATGCCGCGTGGCAATTGATTCAGGAGTTCGACAAGCCGGCGTCGGCGGTGATCAAGCACACCAATCCCTGCGGCTGCGCGGAAGCGGACACGCTGGCCGAAAGCTATCGGCGGGCGTTTGAGGCCGATCCGGTTTCGGCCTATGGAAGCGTGCTGGCGTTCAATCGCCAATTGGATGGAGAAACGGCCAGCGAAGTCGCCAAAACGTTCGTTGAAGCGATCGCCGCGCCGGGATATTCCGAAGACGCGCGCCGCGTGTTAGCAGCGAAGAAAAATCTGCGGCTGCTGCGTGTGGAAGCGGGCGAACCGGAACTGGTGGTGAAATCGATCAGCGGAGGATTTCTGGCGCAGACGCCGGATGTTCACCGGCTGGTGCGGTCCGGCGCAGAGGTGAAATCGAAGCGCGCGCCGACAGAAGAGGAATGGTCGGCGCTGGAGTTCGGCTGGAAAGTGGTCAAGCACGTGAAGTCGAACGCGATTGTTTATGCGCGCGCGGGCCAGACGGTGAGCGTCGGCGCCGGGCAGATGAGCCGCGTCGATTCGGTAAAGGTCGGCGCGATGAAGGCGATTTTGCCGTTGCCGGGAACGGTGCTGGCGTCGGACGCGTTTTTTCCCTTCGCCGATGGAGTGGAGGAAGCGGCCAGGCAAGGGATCACGGCGGTGATCGAGCCGGGAGGTTCGGTGCGCGATGCGGAGGTGATCGCCGCGGCGGACCGGTTAGGATTAGCTCTGGTATTCACCAGCGTGCGGCACTTCCGGCACTGAATCGCAGTGTAAGCCGTGAGGCTTGCGCTGCTCGTCGGCCGTCCCGGGTTTGTGGGGCAGACCCCCGGCCTGCGGAGCCTGCTCCGCGAATACTGAAAATCGCGGAGCACAAGCCTGGCGGCTTATGCCACGACTTTCTCGAACTCAGCGGCGTTGAATCCCAGCGCAATTTTCGAGCCGTCGATCAAAATCGGACGGCGGATCAGGTTGGGGTTCGCGGCCATCAGGCGAATCGCTGCGGCGCGCGGCGGCGGATGGTCCTTCATTTTGCGCTCGCGATAGAGCTCGTTGCGCGTGTTCAAAAAATCCCGGTAATCGCGCGGGCCGATCAGCCGGTCCAGCTCCGATTCGCTCAATCCTCGATTCAGATCGATTTCTTCCGCCTTCAAACCTTTTTCGCGAAGCCAACTCTTCGCTTTGCGGCAGGTGGTTCAGGTGGGTTTCAAATAGAACTTCATCTTTAATATCGTGGCACCGACGGATCGATGGTGAGGCTCCACTGGTCGATGCCCCCGCTCATGCTTTGCGCTTCGACGCCCTGCTGGCGCAGCCACTGGACGGCGTTGAGGCTGCGGACGCCGTGATGGCAATAGACGATCAGCGTCGCATGGCTGGCCTCGGCTTGAAGTTTCGCCAGCGCGGCGGGGATGGCGCGCATGGGAATCAGTTCGCTGCCTTCGATGCGGGCGATGGCGTATTCCTGCGGCTCACGCACATCGAGGAGATGAAGATGCTCGCCCGCATCCAGGCGCCGGCGGACTTCTTCGGCAGCAATTTCGAGCGGCGCAGGCATTCATTCATTTTAGGAGATCGCTCCAGCAGAGCGCTGATCGTTTGCAAAGCCCCGGCAGTGATGCCGGGGGTCGAACGCCGGCGAGAGCCGCCCGCTTACGACGCGATGCCGTGCTCCAGCGCGTACTTGGTCAGTTCCGCGGTGGTGTGAATATTCAATTTTTCCATGATGCTGGTTTTGTGGAAATGGGCCGTCTTCACCGAAATATTCAAGCGGCTGGCGATCTCCTTGGCGGACAGACCCTGCGCGACGAAACGCAGAATTTCGCGCTGGCGGGCGGTCAGGGCGGGCGTGCGCGGCTGCAACAGAATGGAGAGAACGTCCTTGGTGAGCAGCGGACTCACGTAAGCATTGCCGTTCAGCACCTGGCGAATGGCGTCGGACAGCTCGGCTCCGGCGGAGCGCTTCAGCACGTAACCCGACGCGCCGGCGCGGAAAGCTTCGCGGACAAACTCCGGGTTGGAGTGCATGGTGACGCAGATGATTTTGCACTGCGGCGCGACTTCGAGCAGCTTGCGCGCGGCTTCGACGCCGGTCAGCTCCGGCATGGAAACATCGATCAGCGCCAGGTCGGGGAGGTGTTGCTGCGCGGCGCGAATCAGATCGGCGCCGTTCTCGACGGTCTCGACCACGTCGAAATCACGCTCCAGTAATCGCGCCAGACCTTCGGCGACCAGGGTGTGATCGTCGGCAATCAGAACCTTCAAGCGGGGACGGACGGGTATGGGATTGGTCATCGAAAAATCTCCGTGCTTACAGCAGCTGGTCTCATCCGGCGCAAGCTAAGACGGCTTTCGAAGGAGGGGTTTGAAGCAGCGGGACGGACGCCTGAATGCGCGTGCCGTGTCCCGGCGCCGACCGGATCACGCAGGCCCCGCCCGCCAGGCGAACGCGCTCGGCGAGCGAGGTCAGACCCAAACCTTTGGTGCATCCCTCGCGGACGACGAAGCCTTGTCCGAAATCCTTGACCACCACCTGAAGGGCGCTTCCCTCCACGCGCAGCATCACCAGCGCGCGGCTGGCGCAGGCGTGCTTGGCGACGTTGCGCAAACCCTCCTGAACGATGCGATAAATGCACAGCGCGACGCCCGGCGGAATGGCGCCGAAGACGCCGAACTCGGTGAAGCGCGTTCGGACGCCGCTCCACGCGGCGAACTCCTGGCAGTAGGAACGGAGGGCGGCGATCAGGCCCAGGTGCTCCAGAACGGCCGGATGAAGGCGATAGCAGATGCGATGAACGTCGTCGGCGATCTCGCCGACTTGCGCGCGCAGTTTGTTCAGCCCGGAAGCGACGTTGGGGTCCGAGCCGAGGCGCCGCCCCATTTCTTCGATCTGGATTTCGAGCAGCGCCAGGCGCTGGCCCAGCTCATCGTGCAGTTCGCGCGAAACGCGCCGCCGCTCTTCCTCCTCGGTGGCCAGCAGATGCGCCGAGGAAGCGCGAAACTTATCGGCCTCTTGCGGCAGGAACCCGCGCCAGTCCGGCGTCTCCAGTTTGATATCGGCTCGTCTCATGATTCCCGGTCCGCGCGAACCGTCGCGCAGAAGAAGTGCAGTTAGCAAGCCGCACTCCACTGACGGCAGCCTTAATAAACAAAAGGCCCATCGCGGCGCGCCCGGATTTTGAGTCGCACCCTGGTTCCATTAGAGAGAACAGGATTTCCTTTGGCGCCGAAGTCCGGTCGGTTTGCTTTCGCCATAGGAAAAACAACGGGTGTGCGGACCAGGGGGATGCAACGCATCAGGCGTGCGCCGGAGCGTGGCCCCGGCGAGAAAGCCGAAGTCAGATGCCGCGTTCGCCCGCGGAAGCGACCTGCGCTTCTTCGCTATCCTCCAGTTCCGGACGGCTGCCGAGCTGCCAGCGGCGGAGTTTGTTCAGCAGCGACTTGTAGCAGATATTCAGTTTGCGCGCGGCCTGCTTGCGATTCCAGTTCACTTCTTCCAAGGTTCGCAGGATCACTTCTTTTTCGGCGCGCTCGGCCGCTTCGGCGGAAAGCTCCTTCAGGGAAAGCTTGTCCGGCGGCGGCGGCGCCATTTCGCGCTGCGGAGCCGGCTTTTGCAGCTCGGCCAGCGCCTGCGGAAGATCGGGAAGAATCAAAAACCGCCGCACCGCGTTTTCCAGCTGGCGAACATTTCCCGGCCAATGAAAGCGCGCGAAGGCCTGCTCGAGCTCGCCCGGAAGCTGGTGTACGCTGCTCCGGTATTTGGCGCGGTAACGTTCCACAAAGCGGCGGCAAAGCGGGAGAATGTCTTCCGGCCGTTCGCGCAGCGGCGGAACTTCGATGGTGATCACATTCAGGCGGAAATACAAGTCTTCGCGAAAGGTCCCCGACGAAACCAGCTCCTGTAGACGCTTGTTGGTGGCCGCCAGAATTCGCGCATCGCTGCGCATCGGACGAGTTCCGCCGAGCCGCGCATACTCTCCGTCCTGAAGAATGTGCAGGAGCTTCGCTTGCAGCAGCGGGCTCATTTCTCCGATCTCATCGAGCATCAGCGTGCCTTCGCCCGCCAGCTCGAACTTGCCGGGTTTTTCGCGCATCGCGCCGGTGAAGGCGCCGCGCTCGTGCCCGAACAGCTCGGACTCGAGCAGATCGGCCGGCAGCGCCGCGCAATTCACTTTGACGAACGGCTCCTCGCGTCCGGACTGGCAATGGATGTAACGCGCCAGCACTTCCTTGCCGACGCCGGATTCGCCCAGCAGCAGCACCGGAACGTCCGCGCGCGCCACCTGGTCGCAGATGGCTTTGATTTGCAGCATGCGCCGGTTGGTGGAGGGAAACACCACATCGGCGGTGAGCGGCGAAATTTCCTGGAAATCCGCGGCGGGATATTCGGCGATGGTTTTCGCCACGGCCCGTTCGAGATCTTCCTCATTTAGCGGTTTCACCAGGTAATCGCTGGCGCCCAGGCGCATGGCTTTGACGACAGTCGAAACCTGGTCCACCCCGGACAGCACGATGGCGGGAACGCGGCGGCCGGTTTTTTCCAGCTGGGCCAGGACGTCCAGGCCGCCAATGTGCGGCATCCGGATATCGAGCAGCAGCAGCGCGGGGCGCTGGCCGGAACTCAGCCGGCGAATGGCCTGTTCTCCTGAGTCGAGCGATTGAACCTCGTAGCCGCGCGTCGATAAGAAGTCCCCTAAATAGTTGCGGGTGCTTTCGTCATCATCCACAACCCAAACACTTCGTTTCTCCGAATCTGATTTGTCTGCACGCATCGGCCAAGCGTAATGCATTCTACTTACCTTTGCGCCAGCGTAACGTTCCGCGCGTCGCTCGCTTCCGGCCCGATCAGCGGCAGGCGAACCGTAATGTGACACATTCCCCCGTGCGCGCAATCGGCGGAGGCGACGCCCCCGTGCAAACGTAAGACCTCGCAGGGTCTGGTGAGATCGGGAAGACTGGGCGGTTCCTGCGGAGCGGAAGATCCGTTCGCGGAGGCGGTCATTCTGATGAGAAACTCGTCCTCTTCGCGTTTGGCATATACGTCGATCTTGCCACCGGACCGGGAAAATTCGACCATGGCACCGAGCAATTTATGCACGGCGAAGTTTAGTTTCGCACGGTCTCCCGCCATCGGAGCCGAGCCGGGAAGAATATGCTCGTTGAGATGTAACGTTTTTTCCCGCTGCCGCCAGTCAGCCACCACAAATTGCAGTACATCCGCCAGGTCAATCAGCTCGAGGCTTAACTCTTCCTGGCCTGAAAATTCCTGCAAACGATCCGCGCAGCCGCTTAATTTCTCGATATTTTCGAGAATTGTCGTTAAATACCGCTGCTGAGTAACGGTTACGTCTCCGCCTTTCCCATCGAGCAGAAGCTTGCTATAGCCGCGCGCCGCGAATAACGGTCCGCGGAGGTCGTGAACCATGTGTTTCAGCCAATGAATACGGATACTTCGTAACGCTTCCTGAAAGTCAATGGACACTTTCGCTGCTTGTTCCACTCTGGGGGTTCCTCCTGATTCCTGTTGCTCTTAAGGAGTCTGAGCCGGACGCGAAGCAAATACTCCCGGTGACAGCATACCCCACACTTGGGACATCCGCAATCCTTCCGTTAGGGTTAATTCCAGAATTTTACCGTTTAAATCATGGAAAAATGGGTAGTGCGTGAGATCTTGAGCCCCCATCCTTCGCAATCAACGCAGCTTTCACGCACTACCGAAAAATGAGAAAGCCGGGGGAAGCTCGCGAGATTCCCGCGCAGGAAATGGTGGCGGAGAAGGGACTCGAACCCTTACTCTCCTTGCGGAAAAACGGATTTTCTTACCACTATGGCTTTCGCCACCAGCGCGAGAGCGCTGTTTGTGGTCCGGACTATGCCTTGATCCGGACCTGATCGGGGTCCGGACCGTTGCCGTCTAGTCTCTACACGTTCCCGCATATACGGGCTTCGCTCGGCGTTGCCAGTTTAAAGGGTTCGCCGAATTTGACAACATTCAGACAAGCGATTACCCGCCTGCTGCTCACCTACTGCAAGTCCGTTGCGTCTACCAATTTCGCCACTCCGCCAAGTTAGTACGTTCCGAGTCTAGCAAATAGGTTCGGATGCGTTGGGGCGGACGCGGTTCATTGATTTTCGAGCAGGCTTCTTCGGGTCAGACGAACCATTTCGACGCCGGAGAAAACGATCAGGCCGTCCGCGATCATCCCTTCAATCGCCTCCGCCGCCTGCTTCAACTTGTCTTCCGACTCGACCACCGTGATCACGACCGGCAAATCACGCATGACGTGCAAGAAGCTCTGCTTGTGCGTGTGCCCCTTGGCGCCGTATCCCAGAATGCCGCGATAAACGGTGGCGCCGGCGATTTCCATCATGCGCAGCTGCTTCACAATGGCGTCGTAGAGCGGCTCGCCATTCCAGCGATCCGCTTCTCCGATGAAAATGCGCATGAGCTGCGCGGGTCCCGCTTGCCGCGTGTGAGGCTGCGCGGGCTCCGGCTTATGTTTCTCCTTCATCACGTTTTTCACGACGGTGGTGTCCTGCACCTCGATCATTCCGTCGCTCACCATCTCGTACAACGTCGGAAGAAGCTCGTCGATTTTTTCGGCGGTTTCGACGAACTCGATGCGGACCGGCAGGTGCTCGGACAGCGCCTCCATTTTCGGCGTGTGAATGACGCGATGGCCGCCGAATCCGGCCAGGGCGCGCGTGGCCGTCGCGCCGGCGACGCCTTTATGCATTAAGAATGAGAGGATCGATTCGTACAGCGGGCTCAAGTGATGCTGCGTGTCCTCGTTGACATAGATGGTCACCTTTTTCGCCGAACCTCTCAAAAGCATGAGCTACTGTCCTGTTCTTGTGGGGCCGGCCCGCGCCTTGATCTTATCCCCACCAACTCTCGCCTTCCGCCAGATGGGCTTGCGCCACGTCCGGATTCAGGTCCACGCCCAAACCCGGTTTATCGCTGACCCGCACGAAACCGTTCTGAATATAAGGACCGTCGAGCAGCAACAGCTTATCCATCCAACCGCCCTCGCCGGTGATGGTTTCGCAGGTCAGGTAATCGCGGATCGAGGCGGCCCATTGGCACGTTGCCCAGGTGTGAAGCTGGCTGCCGGTGTTGTGGTTGGCCATCGGCAGACCGAAGGTGTCGGCCATGTCGGCGATCCTTCGCGTTTCGAGGAAACCGCCGCTGTTGCGCAGATCCGGATTCAGAATATCGCAGCCGTGGCGAATGATGAAATCGCGGAAACCCTGCCGCCGCGCCAGATTTTCTCCGGTGCAGATCGGCACGCGGGAGCTTTGGCAGAGCTCGGACCATTCCTCGGAATAATCCACTCCGAGCGGGTCTTCGAGCCACAGCGGCTTGACCGGCTCGACCGCTTCGGCGAGTTGCACCGCGGTGCGGTAATCGTATTCCCAGTGGCAATGGACCATGATGTCGTGATCCCAGCCGAGCGCCTCGCGGCAATTTTCGAAACCCTGGCGCGCCTGGATCAGCTCGCGCGTGGTGAGCACGCGATTGGCTGGGTCGCGCGCCAGATCGGCGCTGAGGCTGGTGTGCGGGAAACCGAATTTGTGGGCGGTGAAACCAGCCGGATGCTGTTTCACCTGCTGCGCCCATTCGCGGCAGGAGGCTTTGTCCAGCATGTTGCGCGGCGCGGCATGATCGTAGACGCGCACCCTCGGCCGGAACGCTCCGCCGAGCAGCGTCGCCACCGGCACGCCGAGCGCTTTTCCCGCCAGGTCCCATAGCGCCATCTCGATGCCGCTCGCCGCGCGCATCAGGTTGTGCGCCGATCCATCGGTGCGCGTGCCGCTGAGGTTTTTCGCGTGCTCGTCGAGGAACGTGTAAATGGTGTCGATTTGCAGCGGATCTTTGCCGACCAGGCCGGGTTTCATCCCGAGGATCTGCTCTTTGACGCCGATGGCGGGCGATCCGTAAGCTTCGGCGATGCCATAGAGTCCGTCGCCGGCGACGATTTTCAGCAGCACGTAATTGCGCGCCGGTCCCTGGATGGTCATGGTGCGCAGATCGCGAATGCGCAGGCGCTTGCTTTCGGCGGCGGCCAAAAACGGGCCGGCGGAAGCTGCGGCCAGAAATGCGCGGCGGGTGAGATCGCGGGAAGTCATCCCAACTCCTTTGAGGTGATTTTATCTGAAAGCCGCGGCGGTAGCGATGGGAACGGAACTGGCGGAAGCTAGTGGGAGTCGAACCCACCCGCGGCACGATGTGCCCCACGCTGGTTTTGAAGACCAGGCCCGGCACCGGCCAAGACTAGCTTCCGAGCACGATTCTAGCGAAACCCGCCTGTGTTATGCTAGACCGACGCTGAATGCAACAGCGCACCTCACTACCCCGCATCTGCATCGCCCTCGGATTTCCGGACGCCGAAACTCTGCTGGCGCATGCGCGCAAAGAATACGACGCGGGCGAGCGCTTTCTCGAATTTCGCATCGATTATCTGCCCGCGCCGGAAAACGGCGTCGCGGCGATCCGCAAATTTCTGTCGCGTCACGCCGATTGCACCATTCTGGCGACGTGCCGGCGGCGGCAGAATCACGGAAAATTCAACGGCAGCGTGGAGGAGCAGGTGCACGTGCTCGAAGCGGCCATCGGCGCCGGCGCGCAGGCCGTCGATGTGGAAATCGAGAGCGCGGAAAATTGCGTGGAACCGCTGCAATCGCTGCGCTCGCAGGCGTACGTGCTGCTTTCTTACCACAACTACGGCGGAACGCCGCCGCTCGAAAGCATTCTGCGCCGCATGACGCGCATTCCCGCCGACGGCTACAAGCTGGTGACCACGGCGCGCAAACCGTCGGATAATTTTCGGGTGTTGAATCTGGCGCGGGTCAATCCGCGAACGCCGATGGTGCTGCTGGCGATGGGCGAAGCCGGGTTTCCCACGCGCGTTTTGTCCACCGCGCTGGGCGGGCTGTATACCTACGCGACGCCCAACGCGGCCGAAGGCACCGCGTCCGGGCAGGTGAGCGCGCGGCAGCTGCGGCATCTTTATCGCGTGGAAAAATTCACGCGCGATGCGCGGATTTATGGCGTGATCGCCGATCCGGTGCGGCATTCGATTTCGCCGGCGGTGCACAATCGCGCCTTTCAGGCGCGGCGGCTGGACGCGGTGTATCTGCCGTTTCTGGTGAAGCCGGTGCAGCTCAAGGATTTTCTGCTGCTCGCCGAAAAATTGCCGCTGGCCGGGTTCAGCGTGACCATTCCGCACAAGCAAAAAATTCTGCGCTATCTGGACATCGTCGAGCCGATGGCGCGGCGCATCGGCGCGGTGAACACGGTGTGGCGCAAGGCCGGAAAATGGCGCGGCGCCAATAGCGACGTCGAAGGCATCACCGTTCCGCTGAACCGGCGCGTGCGGCTGGGCAAATCGAGCGTGCTGGTGGCCGGCAACGGCGGAGCGGCTCGCGCGGCGGCCTACGCGATCGCCGAAGCGGGCGCGAAACTGGCCATTACCGGGCGCAATCTGGATCGGGTGCGGGCGCTCGCCAAGGCGTGCGACGCCGAGCCGCTGTCGCGCGAGCAGGCGGAATCGCGGAGCTTCGATCTGCTGATCCACGCCACGCCGCTGGGCATGGCGCCGCGCGTCGATCAGTGCTTTTTCACGGGGCGCGTTCCGGCGGAGCTGGTTTTCGACCTGGTCTACAATCCGCTGGAGACGCTGCTGCTGCGCAAGGCGAAGGAGCAGGGCGCGGAAGTGATTCCGGGGATCGAAATGTTTCTGGAACAGGCCGCGCGGCAGTTCGAGATCTGGACGGGTGATAATGCTCCGCGGGCGGTGATGGAGAAAGCGGCGCAGGAGGCGCTGGCGTCGGCGCAGAACGCGGTGGGAGCGTAGTGAATGCGCGCCGGGACAGCGTTCGCATGCATGGAGCTGTGCGCGTCAGGTCAGCGACGAGCCGCCAAGGTGTCATTTTCGGGTTGCGGGCGGGCTCTGACTGCGCGGTTCTCGACCGGCGCCGATCCGTGTTGCAAGCGAACAGGCGGATTGCGAATCCGCCGCAGGCTGAGAGCCTGCCCCACAGATCACTTCGATTTTTTCAAAGAACGATTTATCGGGGCGCCCCTTTAGCCAGTTTTTATTTGGTCGCCTGGCGCGACCAGCCGCTTGTTACTGCGCCGCAACGGCTTGGCACCGGTCGTGTACCGGCCGACATCCAACGCTCGCAGGCCCGCTGGGATCGTGTCTAGAATTACCCCTCCTGGCCGAATCCGTTCTCCGCTGGCAGAGCACGTGATCTCCTTGCCCACACGTTAGGGGATGGAAAGCGAGCCCGCACGCCGGGCGAAGCGGGATGTGCTTGGGAACTTTGCGAGTTTTGCCGGTGAGCGGGGCAGTGAACGCACGCCGAAAGAAGGCTTATAATTTTGGGCATGGCGATCACGCGACGGGAACTGGCGGGACTGCTGGCCGCCTCAGCCGCGGTGGCCGCGCCGCAGGGGGACGACGAAGAAACCCGATCGGCGCACGAGGCTCTGGAACAGAACGCGCAGCAACTCGACAAAATTCCGCTGCCGATGGCCACCGAACCGGCCTGCCATTTTAAAGCTTGAGCGATGGCGACCCTTAACGATAACGTTTTTTTCGCCGGCATTTCCGATCTGGTGAAGCGTCTGCGCGCGAGGGAATTTTCGGCGGTCGAGCTGACCCGCGCGTTTTGCGAACGCCTGGAAAAAATCGGCCCCACTTACAACGCTCTGGCCTATTCGCTCAAGAAAGAAGCGATCAAACAGGCCAAGGACGCCGACGACGAAATCAAGCGCGAGCGCTATCGCGCACTGCAAGGCATTCCCTACGGCGTAAAAGATCTGGTGGCGGTCGCCAATCATCCGACCACCTGGGGCGCAAAGCCTTATGCCGATCAGGTTTTCGACGACAACGCGACGGTGGTGAACAAGTTGAATAAAGCCGGCGCGATCTGCATCGGGAAACTGGCGATGGTGGAGCTGGCGGGCGGCGGAGGGTATCGTTATCCGTCGGCTTCGCTGACCGGGCCGGGATTGAATCCGTGGGACCGGACGCGATGGAGCGGCGGATCATCGAGCGGATCGGGGATTGCGGTGGCCGCGGGATTGGTGACGTTCGCGTTGGGATCGGAAACCTCGGGATCGATCCTCACGCCCAGCGCGTTTTGCGGGGTCACCGGTTTGCGCCCGAGCTACGGCCTGGTGAGCCGGCACGGATGCATGGCGCTTTCCTGGACGCTCGATAAAATCGGGCCGCTGGCGCGCTCGGCCGAGGATTGCGCTGTGGTGTTGCAAGCGATTTCGGGCGGCGATTCCGACGACCCGGGATCGGCTGGAAAAAGTTTTTATTACGGTCCGGAGTACGCGAAAAAGCCGAAAGATGTGGTGGTCGGCTACGCGCCCGCGGATTTTGAAGAATGGGCCGAGCCGCCGGCGCGCCCCGATTTGCAGAACGCGTTGAGCGTGGTGAAGTCGATGGGGGTGCAGATCAAAGAGGTGGAGCTGCCCGATTTTCCTTACGGCGCGATCTTATCGACCGTGCTCAACGGCGAAATGGGCGCGATTTTCGAAAAACTGATTCGCAGCGGACGCGTGGATGAGCTGGCCGACAAGCGGCAGATCGCGGGATTGAAAGCGTCGCTGGAGCTGCCGGCGAGCGAATATCTGAAAGCGATGCGGGTGCGCTCGATGGTGCAGGATCAGATCCGGCGATTATTTTTCAATGTGGATGTGCTGCTCGCGCCGACTCGCATGGGACCGGCGCCGAAGGTTACGGACCGGCTGGACGCACCTTCAGCGCGGCCGCGGCCGCAATCGCGCGGGTTGAATGGGCTGATTCCGGCGGGGAATCTGGCGGGATATCCGGCGATTTCGCTGCCCTGCGGGTTCGCCGAAAAACTGCCGGTGGCGATCAGTTTTGTGGGGCGTCCGTGGTTTGAAAACCAGTTGGTCGCCTTGGGAGCCGCGTTTCAGGCGCAGACCGATTGGCACAAACGGCATCCGGACTTCCGCGTAAAGTTAGCCTGAAAAGAAACGCGAGGAACGCTTCCGACGGCCGCGGCCCAGGGCCAACGGCGAAGCCGGCTATCAGTTGATACAGTGAAGAGATGCGGATTCCCATCTACCAGGTGGACGCGTTCACCGGCGAACTTTTTCGCGGCAATCCCGCCGCGATCTGTCCGCTCGATCGCTGGCTTCCGGATCAGGTGCTGCAATCGATCGCCGCGGAAAACAATCTTTCTGAAACCGCCTATTACGTCCCCGAGGGCGACGGCTATCGCCTGCGCTGGTTCACCCCGGGGGTCGAAGTCGATCTGTGCGGCCACGCGACGCTCGCCAGCGCGCACGTGATTTTTTCCATTCGCCGCGAGCAATCCGGCTCCCGCGTGTCGTTTTTTTCAAAAAGCGGTGAGCTGACGGTGGAGCGCGAAAATGATTTATACGCGCTCGATTTTCCGGCGCGTCCTGCCGCCGAATGCGCCGTCGATGCCGGGCTTACGGCTGCCTTGGGCGCCGCGCCGAAGCTGGTTTTAGGCGCCCGCGATTATCTCTGCGTGTTCGATTCGGAAGAGGAAGTTCGCGCGCTGGCGCCGAACATGGAAAAGCTGGCCGCGATTGACCGCTTCGCTTTCATCGTCACCGCAGCGGGGCGCGACTGCGATTTCGTCTCGCGATTTTTCGCGCCGGCCAAAGGCGTTCCCGAAGATCCGGTCACCGGATCGGCGCATTGCACGCTGATTCCCTACTGGTCGCGGCGGCTGAATAAGACGAAACTGCACGCGCGCCAGATTTCCCGGCGCGGCGGCGAATTGTGGTGCGAAGCCCGCGGCGAACGCGTGCGCATCGCCGGACGGGCCGTGAAATTTTTAGAAGGGCACATCGAAATTCCGGACTAATGGTTGAGATGATGCCCCGCGTCTCGATTTTTGTCACCTGCCTGGTGGATCAAATTTTTCCGCGCGTCGGCCTGGCCATGGCCGACGTTCTTGAACGCGCCGGCTGCGAAATCGATTTTCGCGATGCGCAAACCTGCTGCGGCCAGCCGGCCTTCAATAGCGGGTATCGCGAGGAAGCGCGCGCGGTCGCCGAATATTTTCTGAAAGTGTTCGAAGGCGCCGAATATATCGTGGTGCCGAGCGGCTCCTGCGCCTCGATGATCTGCCACCATTATTCCGATCTGTTGGAGAATCACCGGGAATCGCGGGTCTGGGAATTTTCGCAATTTCTGGTGGAAGTGCTCAAGGTGACGGACCTCGGAGCGCGGCGCAACGCCGCCGCCACTTATCACGACAGCTGCCACGCGCTGCGCGAGCTCGGCGTCAAGGCCGCGCCGCGCCGGCTGCTCGAAAACGTGCGCGGCCTGCGGCTCATCGAAATGGACGCGGCCGAGGAATGCTGCGGCTTCGGCGGAACTTTTTCGGTGAAATTCCCGGAGGTTTCGGGCGCGATCGCGCGCACGAAAATCGAATCGATCGTGCGCAGCGGAGCGGAAATCGTCGTCTCCGCCGATGCCAGCTGCCTGATGCAGATTCAAGGCGCGCTCAGCCGCGCCGGTTCGCCCATCCGCGCGATGCACCTGGCGGAAGTTCTCGCGTCGCAGTGAACTGCTTCCTCGGCTGGCGGGGTGCGGAGGTATACCATTTTGGGGGTTTCTATCGGGGAGTGGCGTAAGCCGCAAGGCTTGCGTTCGGCGCCTGTCGATTCGCCGGCCGCGAACAGCACAAGCCTGGCGGCTTATGCCACCTGGAGTTACGGAGGAATCGCGGCGGTTAAGTTTAAGCCGTCGGCGAGAGATATTTCTCCTGGAGCGCCCGCCGATGATGAAGCTCATGCCCGGCGAGCACCCACGCCACCGCGCGAACCGACATCTCGTTGTGATTGGCGATCCCGCGCCGCAACCACGCTGCACCGCTCAGGCCCGCAAAGAACAGCACCGTCGCCCGCCGCACCGCCTCGAACTCTTCGATCAGGCTCTGCAGCGTACGCGCGCCCGATTCCGCGTTGCGAACGTAATCGTCCTGCTCGTATCCCGGAATCGGGGTGCGATCGCCGCGCGCGAAACGCAGCGCGCGACAGGCGAAAATTCGTTCGGTGTCGATTACGTGCCCGACGACTTCTTTCAGCGTCCACTTGCCCGCCGCGTAGCGATGATCGCCCTGCGCCTCACTCAACCGCGCGAGCATCGCCACCGTTTCCCGGCCCTGCGCGGCAAGCGTGGCGAGAATATCGCCGTCCGGGACCAGCGCAATGTACTGTTGGTAATCCGCGGCGTGTTCGTTGGGAGCAGGACGCATCCCACCAGTTTAACTCTCCGCCCATTCGCGTTCCAGAATCCGCGAATATTCCCCCGATGCGTAAATCTCAAACTCGAAGGCCATCTCCGAAATATCTTCGAACTGCGCCTCGTTCTGGCGGCAGGAAAACATCTGGTCGGCGTAGTGATAATAGTTGCGGATGAAATGCTCCGACAGCAGCTCGCGGCGGGGAATACCGGCCAGAATCGCGTTCAGCCCCAGCGCGCGGGTAAAGATCGCTTTATAATCGGCCACGCCCCATTTGCGCAGCTTGGTCTGCACCGCCGCCGGAGTATGATTCACCAGGTACGCCGCGAAACTCTGATACTTAATCCCCGGATTGTGCATCTCCTCATGCCGCTCGATATGTTCCAGGCACTGCTCAATCCATCGCAGCAGATCTTTGCCGACGTAAAACAGCATGCGTATTTCACAATACCGGCCTTCGATCAGCGCGCGATCGAGCTCCTCACTACTGCGCTCGCCCGGTGGCAGCAACCCTTGCAGCATCAGGCTGGCGCGCGAGCTTTCCACCAGCTTTTCCGGCCCGTTCGCGTCGGCAAACGGATGAAGAATCAACGGCGGCAGCGTTTTTTCAGGATTCATTGGATTGTCCCAGCCCAGCGTTTCTGGAGCGTGCTTTCAAGAAAAGTATGGCAGATCAGCGGCGCTCGGTGAGCAGTACTTTGGCCTCAATTATCCGGGACCCGCGAAGGACCTTTACCAGTACCAAATCTCCAGGCTTATGGGCGCGCAGCGCGTAAGTGAAATCATATAGATTTCCGATTTCCTTACCATCGAATTCGATCAGGATATCTCCGGCTTTCAATCCCGCCCGCGCCGCCGGCGTGCCATCGCGAATATCGGCGAAGCGGACGCCTTTGGGCGGTTCATTGAAGTCCGGAATCGAGCCGAACTCGGGACCGTAGCCCGATCCGCCGCCGGAACTCATCTGCGACGGCTCCGTCTCCGCCACGCGAACAAATTGCGGCCGCGCGGCGCCGTTTTCCAGATGAGCCGTCAGATCCGCAATGTAATCGAGCAGCGTGGCGGCATCCGGCGCATCAATCTTATCGGCCGTATCGCTCGGTTTATGATAATCGCCGTGCAGGCCGGAGAAGAAAAACAGCACCGGAACCTGCTTGGTCGTAAAGGAAGTGTGATCGCTCGATCCGTAACCCGTTTTTTCCGACAACTCCATATGCAGGGAGGGCGGCGCTTTCACGTCCTCGAACAGTTTCGCAAAGGTCGATCCGGTGCCGCTTCCGCCGACATAAACCTTGCCCTGGCGGATGCGCCCGATCATATCCATGTTGATCATGGTTACGGCGCCGGCCAGCGGCAGAACCGGGTGATTCACGTACCACTCGCTGCCGAGCAGGCCCAGTTCCTCGCCCGCGAAGGTCAAAAACAAAATGCCGCGCCGCTGTTTCGGCTGTTTTGAAAACCAGCGGGCCAGCTCGATCACGCCCGCGGTCCCGGATGCATTATCATCCGCGCCGGGATGAATTTGTCCGATCTGCGAGGGCGCCAGCGAATGCTCGTCACCGAGGCCCAGATGATCATAATGCGCCCCGATCACCACGTATTCCCCGGTTTCGCCGGGAAGGTAAGCCGCAACATTATGCACCGTTTTTGTTTCACGATGAATGTCCACGGAAAGCGACGCCGCGACGCCGGTGGCGAACGAATCCGGCTTGCCGCCGCGGTTGATCGCCTGTTCCGCCTCGCGCAGGTTGTGGACGATTTTTTCCGCGTCGGCCGAATGCATCTGCACGAAGATGATGCCCGCATCGGTGGGCCCGGCCGCTTCGCCGAATTTTTCGAAGGCGTCGGAAGAACCGGGATGCTGGTCAACATCGTTGATCAGAATCACGGCTTTGGCGCCGTGCATCTTGGCGTTCGACGCCTTGAAAGCGAACGTCGCGTTTTCCGACAGCTCCTTCGATTCCTTCGGCTCATGGCGCAGAATCAGCACGATTTTCCCGCGTGCGTCGATGCCGGCGTAATCGTCGTAATGGGTTTCGTTGTTGGTGATGCCGTAGCCGGCGAAAATCACTTCGGCGTGGACCGTTCCGCTGGAAGAAAAGCTGAACGGCTGAACCGGCTGCGGCGCGTCGCCCCATTCGAGATGATTATTCGATCCGAGGGTCGCGCCCATGCTGACCGGAAACGCCAGCTCGAACGATTTTCCATCGGCCGGCTGCAAGCCAAAAGACTGGAACCGCGCGGCGATATAGTTCGCCGCTTTTTCGAGCTCCGGCGATCCCGTCGCGCGCCCTTTCATCGCGGGCGAAGCGAGAAATTTCACTTCGTCCCAGTACGTTTGCGGATTGACGTCCGCCGCAAACAGCCCCGACGCCAGGGCGAGCAGAAGCAACGCGGGGCGGGCCTGTAGCCTGTGGCGGATGCAGGCGGCGGGCCCGGCCCAGGCCGCTATTTCACGATTTTCGGAATGCCTACTTCGCAGCATTTCTCGGCTTCCGTCATCTTGGCCACATGATCCAGCTCAATGTTGATCACCATTTCCAGCGTCTGCCAGGGGATGCCGCCTTCGAGCTTGCGTCCGTTGATGAACAGCGTCGGCGTCGCCTGAATGCCCAGCGACTTGCCTTCATCCAGCTCGCCCGCGACTTCGGAATCCGCGGATTTATTGGCCATGCACGCGCCCAGCGCCATTCCATCGAGCTTATTATCCTGCGCCCAGGTCTGGAACTTGTCGCTGAAATTATCGAGCCCGATCAGTTGCTGGTTTTCATACACCCAATCGAAGTAGTCCCAGAACTTCGCCGGATTCTGTTTGTACACGCAGCGTCCGGCGACCGCGGCCGGCCTGGCCCAGTTATGAATCTGCACCAGCGGAAAATCGGTGAACACCACGCGCACCTTGTCCTTGAAGGTGATGGCGACGTTCTGCCGCAGCACCTGCGCTTCCTCCTTGCAAACCGGGCACTGGAAATCGCTGAACACCACCAGGGTCACCGGCGCGCCCACCGGTCCGAGCGCGGGACGCGAATCCGTCTTCAGTTTGTCGAGGTTCGCCTTGAAGGGACTCTGATTCACGTCATAAACGTCGGCGCGAACAATTTTGCGTCCGTCCTTGGTCAGGTAATAACGCAGATCCTGCGACGCGCCTTTGTAGCTCAAGTGAACGTTCACTTCGAGCAGCCCGGGAATCTCCGGCGACGGCCGGGCGTCGCTGATTTTCACGTCCACCGCCGGATTCCACAGCTCCACATTGCGCAGATACGCCTCCAGCGTGGCCTTATCGAAGGCCGATTTTTCCGGCGCTTTCATCTGCTGCGCAAAAACGCCAACGCCCGCCATCAGCAAAATCGCGATCTTCATATGCTCAAATCCTGACTCCTTGAGTTCCTGCTACAGCACCGGCCCGATGCGCCACGGCACGAATTCGTGATGGCCCAGCCGTTCGCTGGCCGTGCGGTCGCCGGAAGCGACGCGCAGCAGCAGCGCAAAAATTTCCCGGCCCACTTCGTCCACGGTCGCGGCGCCGTCGCCGATGCGCCCGGCGTTCACGTCCATATTGTCGCGCATGCGTCCAAAAATATTCGAATTGCTGGCGATTTTAATCACCGGAATGGTGGGAAAGCCGATGGCGCTGCCGCGTCCGGTGGTGAAGGCGATCAGGTTCGCGCCGCCCGCCGCCAGGCCCGTCAGCGAAACCGGATCGTATCCCGGCGTATTCATAAAAACAAATCCCGGCGTCGTCACCCGCTCCGCGTATTCGACCACATCGTTCAGCGCGGTGGTGCCGCCCTTGGCAATCGCACCCAGCGATTTCTCCAAAATATTCGATAATCCGCCTTCTTTATTTCCCGGCGACGGATTATCGTCGAAGCTGCTGCCGGCGAAGCGTCCCAAATATTCCTTGTATCCGCGGACGCACGCCAGCAGCTTTTCGGCGATCCGGCGATTCCGCGCGCGGCGCACCAGCAAATGCTCGGCGCCGAAAATTTCCGTGGTTTCCGCCAGCACCGCCGACCCGCCGGCCTGCGCGACCAGATCCGAACAAACGCCCAGGGCGGGGTTGGCGGTGATCCCGCTGAAGGAATCGGATCCGCCGCAGTTCAATCCCAAAACAATTTTTGATGCCGATGTTTCCACGCGTTTTTCGGCCGCCGCGCGCTCGATCAGCGAAGCGATTTCGCGCCGCGCCGCTTCCACCGTCGCGCGCGTCCCGCCGGAATTTTGCAGCGTCATCGCCACCGGAGCCTTATAATGCCCGATCTGGTTCACCTCGCAACCCAAACCGAGCAGCACCGCTGAAGAAACATTGGGATGATCCAATACGCCGGCGAGCGTTCGCTGCAACTGCTCGGTGTCCGGACCGATGGTGTGCCCGCAGCCCTCCCCGTGCGGAAACGCGACCACCCCATCGACGTTTTCCGGCATCGGTTGATGCGCATAGCTGGCCGCGATCAGCTCCGCCGTGTGCGCCGCGCAGTTGCTGGCCGCGACCACCGCAATATAATTGCGGGTCCCCGCCCGCCCATCCGCGCGAGCGTAACCCAGGAACGTCGGCGCGTCCGCCGGCGCCGCGGGAATCGGAATCTCCGTAGCCGGAAATTCGTAATCGAGTGACAATTCCTCAAACCCGAGATTGTGCGTATGCACGTGCTCGCCCGGCTCGATCCGCACCTTCGCCCGTCCGATGATCTGCCCATAGCGGATCACGTTTTCGCCCGGAGCGATGGCCCGCAGCGCGATTTTGTGTCCCGCCGGAATCGCGGCCCGCGAGGTCACCCCGCGCACGGTCATTCCGGCGCCGACCGGCACGCGGGCAATCGCCACGTTATCGCGCGGATGCAGATGAATGGTGGAATTTTCCGAAGTCGCCAGCGTAATCACGATTTAATCCACCATTATACGGCGTTCCCGCCGGCCTCAGCACCGGGTAGTGCGTGAGATCTGCGTTGATTCGCGATGAGCCCCCGCCATGACTGGCGGGGCTGTAACGCGCACCTGTAGCTCCGCCAGTCATGGCGGGGGCTCGGGTTGCGGTTAAATGTGTTCGCCGTGCGAGGCGGCTTCGAGAATCCGCTTGGCGCGCGAGGGATTGAAAATGCCGCAGGAACAAAAGCGCGTCAGGTAACTGGCGGCCTGCTCCGGCGTGCGGCGGCCTTCCTTCACCCAGTCGATCATCTTCTTGGCGAGCGAATGGCTCACCATTCCGTGACCGCACATGGTGGACAGCATCATCACGTTGTCGTCGGGCAATTTTTCGGTTTTGCCCTCGAATCCGAGCGAATAGCCGACGCTGTGGCGGGGAATGCCCGCGGCGAAACAGCACTGTTCGGCGTTGTCGATGGAGGTGGAAATGTTGATGCTCAACCCCAGCTCGGCTTCGCGCACGGCCTTGACGAAATCCTCCGCCGCGACCCGGTTATCGAACACCGCGGCGACGGTGCACTGCGAATCGAGACCGTTGATCACCGCCTGAAAATCGGGCTTTTCTTCGCGATTCCAGTGCGAGGTCGGATTCAGGCTCTTACACGGACGCAGCGCGCCGCCGTGCACCGCGTCGCCCAGGTTCACCGGCTTAAAGGGCACCGCCATTTCGAGAAAACGGCGCAGCTTGGGCAGCGCGCCCTGCTCGTTTTTGCCGCGGCTGGCGATGGCGAAAACCACGTAATCGTCGCGGAAGCTTTCCGCGGGTCCGAAGCGATGAAGGGTATTGGTCATTTTGCGGCACCTACCGTTTCCTGCACCTGCTGCGGCGGAGCTTCCACGTTGGTGATGCGTCCCAGACCGATGTTGGTCTTGGCCCGCGCCAGGTTGTAGCCCATCTTTTCAAGAATCGGCGCGACCACGTTTTCCTCGCCGTGCTCATCGCAGCGCGCGCCCACGCCCAGCGCCACCGGCGTATCGACCTCTTTTTCCACTTCCTTCACCAGGCGAATGATTTCCTCGGTGCGCGCCACCGGCACCTTGATTTCAAGAATCGCCGACAGAACTTTTTCGTCGAGAATATCCTCGCGGATCTTGCCCTGGCTGATGTCGCTCATCAGGCTGGTGACCGGATTTTTCTTTTCAAACGCCACACCCGCGCGAGCGAGCGTAGTGCTCATCTTCTCGATATCGCGGAAACGCACGCCGACGCCGGGACGGCCGAATTCGATGGTGAATCCCACTTCCCCGACCTTCACGCGTCCGCTGACGTCGTTGGTTTTGACCTCTTCAGTACCGCGGCCGTGTACGCCGGTCGATTCGTGCGGCACGCGCGGATCGGAAAACGCGCGGCGCACCACGCGCGGCCAGGTGAGCTCGTCCGGTTCGAAGGCGCCGGTGGGACAAACGTCCGGCTCCGGATCGAATCGGATGCGCAATTTCTGAAACGTCTTGCGCACGAAACGGACAAAGGCCGGATTCAGATGCTCCTGGCTCAGTCCGTTATAACAGGAGTAACATTCCACGCACTCATCGCGATTGATGGTGGCGCGATGAATGACTGGATCGATATAAATCGCGCCCATCGGGCAAACATAGGTGCAATTGCCGCAGGCTACACATTTATTTGGATTGATCTTCATAAACTGATCCTTTTGCCGGCATCGATTCGTCCGTAAAGCACCGCGCCTGCGACGCACAGGGCCGAGGTCACCAGGAACGGAACGTTCCAGCCGTAGGCCTTGACCAGATACGCCAGCGCGGTGGGCGAAATGGCGCCTCCTATATTACCGCACATATTCATGACGGAGGAAACCGACCCGGCGCAATCCCCGCCGACATCCAACGGGATGGCCCAGGACACGCCCACGGTCACTTCGATCCCGAAAAACGCGAGGCAGCTAAAAATGACGGATAATTCGGGAGTTTTGGTGAAGGTCGCGGGCAGAATCGCGAAAGCTCCGATGAGGAATCCGGCGATGGCCACGCTGCGCCGGGAGAAATTGATGCGTCCGGTGCGGCGCAGCAGAATGTCGGACAACCAGCCGCCCGAAAGATCGCCGATGGTTCCCGCCAGCAGCGGCAGCATCGCGTAAAAGCCCATCTCCTTGAGCGTGTATCCGCGATATTCCTTTAGATAAGTCGGGAACCAGTCGAGGTAGGTCGAAAGGCAATAGTTGTAGCAGAAATACATCAGGCACAGGTTCCACAGCATGGGAGCGCGCAGAATTTTGGCCCACGGCACCGGCGCGCCGCGCGGGCGCTGCGGACCGATGGCCGATTGAATCATCTCGCGCTCCGCCTGGTTCACGCTGTTGTGCTCGGCCGGCGTGTCGCGATACCAGAAAAACCACAGCGCGCTCCAGGCGATTCCGAAACCGCCGAAGGTGTAGAACGCGGCGTGCCATCCGTATTTCACAATGATGAAAACCACCAGCGGCGGTGTGAGCGCGGCGCCCAATCGCGAGCCGGCGTGGGTGATCCCCTGCGCGAATCCGCGTTCGCCGGGAAGCAGCCAGCGCGAAAGCGATCGCGTGGCGATGGGAAACGCGCCGGCCTCGCCGATGCCGAACAGAAAACGGATCACGATCATCGAGGCGGCGTTCCAGGCGAGCGCGGTCGCTGAAGTGAACACGCTCCACCAGGTGACGATCAGCGTCAGCGCGCGGCGCGGTCCGATGCGGTCCCCCAGCCATCCGCCGGGGATTTGAAACAGCGCGTAGCTCCAGCGAAAGCTGGCGAGAATCCAGCCCATGGTGATCAGCGAAAATCCCAGATCGGTGCGAATGACGGGAGCGGCGTTGGAAATGACCACGCGATCCATGTACGTGATCATGTAGACGGCGACGGTCATGGCCAAAACGAGATGGCGGATTCGACTGGGGCGTAGGAGCGTGCTGTCCCGCACAAGCATTGACCGGGCTGGATTATTTTCTTCTCTTTTGTCGGGCATCGAAACTCCCCTCCTTGTGGGCCCAGGCTCCAGGCTCGCCGCAATGTTTCTGCTCCAGGGGGTCTGCTTGTGGCGCACGCACTCGTGCGCGCCGTGTCGCGACTCTTCGCGACACGTCTGCGCGCGAAAAGGCATCGAGACGAGTCTCGATGCGGCACGCACGAGTGCGCAAGCCACGCTTCATGCGTATGACCTCACCGGGACACGATCCATGATAGGCCAGATTTCTTCGATGAGTTCGCCGCGGCGGACGTGAATGCGGTCGTAGAGATTCACGGTGGGGTCGACGTGCGGCGGAATAAATTCGATGCGGTCGCCGAGCTTGAAATCGCCGCCTTCGATGACCCCGAATTCATCGCCGGCGAAGCGGTATTTCGCGCCGGGCAGATTCCGCGGCTCCGGCGGGAACGGGCGATCGGTCGAAAAAGCCTTATAGCCCGCGTCGACGGTGGCGAATCCTTTATGATTGGCGCTGATGACCGTGGCCAAGACCGTCAGCGCGTTCGCAAAATCGATGCCCAGTTTGCGATAAGCGAGATCCATCAGCGCGTAGGAGCCGGCTTGAAATTCGGTCAGCTCCGCGAGGCCGAGATCGATTTCCCAAGTGCCGGTGCTTCCACCAGAGATAATTTCGGTGGACAATCCCGCGCGAAGAAATTTATCGCGAGCGTCCGCCGCAGTTTCGAACGTTCGCAATGAATTCTGGCGACGCTCCTCCGGACCCGCGTGCGATCCGCTGACCGAATACGCCTGAATGCCGCGCAATCGCAAGTTGGGCGCACGGTCGACTGCACGCGCCAACTCGAGAGCATGTTCCACCGATCGCGCCCCGGTGCGATGATCGCCAACGTCCAGATCGATTAAAACATCGACGGGCTGATTTGTCAGGGCGTACCAGGCGACCTGCTGCGGATGATCCACCACCACCATCGCCCCGGTCCGCGCCATGCGCGAGATTTTGTGCATTTCGCCGAGCGGCGAAGTGAGCAAAATGTTTCCGATGCCGGCGCCGGCCATCAACTCCGCTTCGGCGATGGTGGCGACGCAAACGCCGCAAGCCCCCGCCGCGATCTGCCGCCGGGCAATCTCCACGCACTTATGCGCTTTCACATGCGGCCTCAGCTTTTTTCCGCACTCGCGCGCGCGAACCGCCATCCGTTGCAGATTCGATTCAAACGCATCGATGTCGAGCAGCAGGGCGGGCGTGGGAACAGCGGATTGATGAAGCACCGAACCATTATTACTTGGTCTGCTGTGCTTCGGTCATGCCGGGCACCGGCATTACAGCGCCAGCAGCTTTTTCACCCGCCCGTCGATGAACGCGACCTCGATGACTTTGCGAACCGCCAGATCAACGTTCAACTCCTGAAGCAGAGCATTGACGCCCGAATCGATCTGGCTTTTCACCTGCACCCGTTTCGCTTGGTCCACCTGCGAAAAATCGACCTGGTTGAGATTGGGGTCGATCGCGTCGATGGGCTTCGGCGTCCAGTGCAGATTGGAGAAAATCCCGCCGGCCTGCGCCTGGTAATCGTTAAGCTTCTGCTGCGCGACGCTGCGGCCGTAATCGTAATCGTGCTTGCGATACTGGACGTCGAAAAATCCCTCGAAGGCGTCCAGCCCGTTGCCGGCCAGCTTGCTGGTGTCGGCGACGAAATCGTAGATCAGCATTTCTTCTTTTTCGTGCAGGCCCGCGGCCAGTTCCAGCACCAGCACCGAATCGAGCCAGGCTTCGGCCGTGGCGTGGTCCACGAAATCGGCATACTCTTTCGCATACTGCACGCGAAGCTGCGCGCGGGCGGCTTCGAGATTAGCCGCGGCCGCGGGAGTCTCGAAAAATTGCGCCAGCACCGCATCGGACACCGGACGCGTCTGCGCCGCCGTGAGGCTGCCGTTGTTGAACAACGCCTGCAACTGATCGGCGCGCCGATCGAGCAGACGGATTTTTTCGTTCACATCCTCGGCCATGATCCAGTCCTGAAAACTTGCCTGCCCTATCACGCATAGCGCGATCCTCTGGAGCAGCGCCTTGTAATCGGCCACCGCGGCGCCGAACGCCGTGGCGGGATCGGCCGAGGGATCGTCCGTGTACGGAATCTGCTCCGACGTCTTCGGCTGCGGAGCGATAAAGCAATAGCCGCGGCTTAGCGCGTGCAGATGGCCGTCCGGCAGCATCTCCACCAGATTTTTCGCCATGCCGAGCGGTTGATTCTGAAACACGCCGCCGTCGGTATAGGAGAAAAAACGGCTGGCATTGCCGCCCCACAGCTCCTTCATCAGAAACGGCGAGTCGTAATCGACGATATTGCGCGCCAGATCCTCGACGCGAAACGCGAAGGGAAACGCGCCGCAAGCCACGGCGGCGCCGCGGATGATCTCCCAAATATCCGGCCGGTCGTCGGCCTGAACGTTCAACGGCCGCAGCAACTGATCTTCGTGATCGGTATAAACAAACTGCCCGCCGCTACGCGTATCGCGGCAATAATCGACGCCATTCAGATTCGACAAGGCCAGCCCGAGCTGCAAATTTCCGTCGGGCGAAAGCGCCGGGTGCGGCGACGGCGGCGGAAGCGGATCGCTCGCGTAGCGGCCCGTCAGATACTGCTTTGAAATTTCGATCACGCAATCGGAGGAAAACAGCGAATGCGTCGCCGGCTCATCCGGCTGGCGCGCCAGGAGCCCGGAAATATCGATATCCCGCACCCACGCGTTATAGAGGGGATTGTCGTAGGGCAGGCTGAGCGCGGCGCCATCGAACAGCAGCCGCTGCGCGATCATCGATACCGTCATGCCGCCGGCCGAGGCTCCGGTGAGGACGTCGATTTCGATGCGCTCGCCGGGAGCCTGGTTCTGGTCCGCCCACTGGTTGTGCTGCGACACCGCGTCCAGAATTTCGAACGCCACGCCGGATTCGTAACTTCCCAGCGACACCGCACCGGCAATCGTAATCGCCAGCTTTTTGGCCATGGCTGCCTCCCGTTACTAGTTACGACCTCCAACCGATGATGAACCGCGCCCAAAAGGAAGCGGCGGATGCCTCACTGCGCGGTATAAACTCCAGTGACCGTTCCGGTTATCGTGCCGAGCGCGCTGGTCAGCTGGAAGGTCCCGTTCACGGTGCCGGTCTCCGGCGCCGAATTCGGCCCGAGCGTCAGCGTCATCAAACCGGAGGTGATCTCGTAAGAAACGCCCTGGGGATCTTCCATGGCGCTGTTGCCCACGGACACGTTGGCCAGCGAGAACGTCTGCCCGCTCAGCAGCGCCGTGTCAAATTGAACCAGGAACGCCGAAATTGGAGCGGGCGTCGATCCAAACGCTGCCTGAATGGTTCCGCCCGCGTAACCGGGTCCGGTGGTGGACGCGAGCACGTAACCGGTGGCCGAAGTACTGGTTTCGGTGGAGCTCAAGAAGGTCAAATCAAAATTGAACACGCTGAACTGCGGCAGCGTCGATCCGCCGCCCGGCACCACCGTCACCCCCACCTGCGCCGAACTGCCCTGATACGACGCGGTCAGGCTCACCGATTGCGCCGCGCTCACCGACCCGGCCAGAATGGTGAAGGTGGTCGACATCGCGCCGGCGGGGACGGTCACCGTGCTGGGAACCGACACCGCGGCGGAGTTCGACCCCAGCGTCACCACGATCCCTCCAGACGGCGCCGCGCTTGAAAGCGTCACGGTTGCCTGCAACGTCATCCCGCTGGTCACCGTCGCCGAGGACAGCGTGAAGCTCTCGACCGTGGGAGGATTATTGCTCTGCACGGTCAGCAGCACGCCGTTCTGCGTCGCTAGTCCGGCGTACTGCGCCACCAGCGAATTATCGTTATTGGACGCGCCGGCCGGCACCACCACGTTGAATTGATACAGCCCCGGCGAAACCAGCCCGGCAAATTGCACCTGCGCCGCGACCCCGCCGATCAAAATCGTGGGCATGGGAAAAAGGTCGCCGGTCTGCGTCACCGAGCCTTTGACGATCGGCGCGCTGACGTTGCCGAAGCCGTTGCCGTAAAGCACGATCGTCTCATTCGGCTGCGCGGGCGTGCTGCTGCCGGGGAACAGGGACGTTGGACCGAGATCGCTGCCGTTCAAGTGCGTGCCCACCACGTACGGCCCGCCGTTGAACACGAAAAACGCGAGCGAATCCGGCTGCGCCTGCGCCGTGAACGTGGCGCTGGTCGCGCTATTATTGGTCACCGTAACCATGACCGCGCCCGTCGCCAGATCCGGCGGAGTCAGCACGTTAAGCTGCGCGCCGCTGATATAGTACACGTACGCCGGTTCGCCATTCATCGAAACACTGACGCCGTCGAGCGCCGCCGGCATCTGGGTGCCCACGAAATCCGAGGACTGCCAGATCCGCGAATCGCCCGCCGGCGCCAGATCCGAGCCCTTGATCGCCACCCAGGTATTCGGCGCGATGGTCGGGCTGTTCGAAAACGCGTTCGCCACCGAGTTGATCACCGGCACCGACGGCGAGAGCGCCGGCAAAGTAAAACCGAAAATGGTCCCTTGGCCATGTGCTCCGCCGGCGTTGGTGGTGCCGTACAGACTCCCGTTGGCGCCCTGCAAAAGATCGATCCCGTCGGCGCCATTGGTCTCCCCAAAATCGTACAAAGTGGTCAGCGATCCGCTGCCGGTCAGCCGGAAAATCGTGCCGCTGTCGGCGGAGCCGCCGGCCGCCGTCAGACCATAGAAATTTCCATCGGAGGCTTGAATCAGCGCCGTCGGATTGGCGCCGTTGCCGGGCTGCGCCGCAAAATTGTACAGCGTCAGCAGCGCTCCCTGGGGTGTGATCCGGTACACCGTGCCGGAAACAGAATCGCCCGGATTTGTAGTGCCGTAAAAATTCCCGTCGGATCCCTGAATCAGAGTGCCGGGCGGTCCGGCATTGCTCGACATGGGACCAAAACTGTACAACACCGAGAACACTCCGGCCGGCGTCAGCTTGAACACCGATCCTTTGAAATTCTGGCCTCCGCCGGTCATGGTGCCGTAAAAATTCCCGTCCAATCCCTGGACCAGCGTGCCGCTCAAGCCCGGCCCGGTTTGGGTTTGCGAGAAGCTGTAAAGGGTGGTCACCACGCCCGCGGTGGTGATCTGGTAGATTGTTCCGCCGCCTTCGCCGCCGCCGGTGTTGGTCATTCCATAAAAATTCCCGTTGGCGCCGAGGATCAGGCCCTCCGGGTTGGCGCCGTCCAGGGTGGCAAGACTGAAGGTATAGATAGTGGTCAGCGTCCCGCCCGGCGTCATTTGAAAAACACTGCCTGGCCCGCCGTTGGCGCCCTGCGCGGTCCCGTAAAAATTCCCGTCCGGACCTTGCACCACCGGGCTGGGATTGATGCCATCGGTCGCCGTCGAGCCGAAATTATACAAGTCGGTCAGCACACCCGCGGGAGTGATCTTGAAGAACGTTCCCACGCCATGCAAGCCGCCGTCGTTGGTGGTGCCATAAAAATTCCCGTCGGTCGATTGCACCAGATACGCTTCGGAGCCGTACACATAATTGCCGCTGAAGGTCCACAAAGTGCTGAAAGTTTGCCCAGCGGCCGCCGCGGCCGCGATCAAAAAGAGAAGAACCCGTTTCGTAAGATTGTGCATAACCCGGCCTTGAACAGTTTCCTACAATGAAATGGTTTTGCCAAGACCCTTTATGCCGCAGTTGCATTTAAGCCAAGATTAGGGCGCACACCCTACGCTCATCCGGCACAGCAGGCCGGACGCGCGCGCGATGCAATCCGCGCCGATCGGCAGAACCTTGAAGGCCGGATCATCCTGCGCCGAAGGCGTGGTGCAGCCCGCGATTCCCGCGAATTGGCCCCAGTCGACCGGCCCAGACCGCAGCGCGATGGCCGCCAGCGTCTGCACATTGCGATCGTCAGCGTGTCCCGCTTCCAGCTCCGTCCGATGCGCGCGGAGCCAATCGGCCAGCTTCGGCCATTTCTTGCCCTTCACCATGTCGCGAACTTCCTGCGGAGATTTGGCGAGCACGATTTTTTGATCGTTCTTGCGATACGGCTTGAAATTTTTCGCATAGTCGGCAAGCCACGGATAGGACGGCGAATCCTTCTCTTTTTGCCCGAGCCGGTCCAACACCTCATAGGAAACCGCGATGCAGATCGCCTCCACCACCCCGTTGGTCCGCCGCGGATCGAGCATCACGTGTCCCAATTCATGTCCGAGCTGAAACGCAAACTGCCCGTAAAAAGTCCCGTGCGCGGTGATTTGGACGTTGATCTCGTTTTCAAATACAATCGTCACCGGAACCGCGGCATCTGATTGATGCACGCGAATCGGCAGATCGAGCGGCAGCGAGCTGTGGAACATCTCCGCCACTACGTCCCACACGTCGTTGGCAAGTTCCTGAAGAGTGGGCCGGGTGGCATCCGGCCAGGAATCGTCAAGATACAGCGCGCCGCCGTGCGCGACGCCGGCCAGCCACACCGCGACCGCCAACCACCGCATGTTTGCGCTTCCAGTATTGCAGACCCGCGCCCGCGCGCCGCGATTGTTACCGTTTCATCCAGCAGGTTGCGCCAGACTGCGCAAGTTGCCAAGTCGCGTTTTTCAGCGGTCTCAGCGAGCCACTTCTACTTGACGGAAATCCGAGGTACGCCCGCGTCGTTCAGCCGTTTCTCGATCGCCGGAACCGTCTTCTGAAGCAGCGTGTCGAGCGACGCCCCTTCTTTGCCAAACTCCTGCTGCAAATCCTCGAGCTGTTCCCGCTGCGTCGCGGTCGGCAAAAACGGCGACCCGCTGATCTGGCCGAACAACTGCGTCGCCGAGCGATTGATCCGCGCCATTTCCGTCTTCACTTTGCCGGATTCCTTCACCGCCGCATCCAGCGCGTCCTTCGCGGCAGCCTCCGCGTCGTGATCTTTTTCGAGCGCGGTCAACTGCGTATCGAGCGATTCGGCCTTCGTATTCGCGGGTTCCGTTTTCGCCTGAAGCGCCATCACCGCGGTGATCACTTTGCGCCGCGAATCGATCTGCTCCGTGGTCAGCGTCACCGAAGGATCGGCCTCCACCTGAACCGGCGTCGTATATTCGTGTCCGTCGACGGTCAAGCGCGCGAGGTATTCACCCGGATCGACCAGCGCCGCGTTGGCGCCGCCACGTCCGCCGCCGCGCCCCGGTTCCGGCGCCGCACCCGCACCCCGGCCACCACCCCCGCCGCCGCGCCCTCCGCGACCACCCCCGCGCGCCGCCTGGAGCAGCGGTTTGCCGCGCAGATCCCACTGCACGCGATTGATACCCTGCTCGTGGGTGGCCGTCAGATCGCGCACCACGGCGCCGGATTTATCGACAATGCTCAATTTGACCTCGCCCGGCTCCGATTTCAAGTAATAACTGATGGCCGTGCCCGGCGCCGGATTCTCGCCGATAAACCTTTTTTCCGCGAGAAATTCGTCGTTGGTGAAGACGCGATAATCCTCGGCGATGGCCGGCTTGACGTGGAATAAATGTACCTCGCTCGAAAGCACCGCCGGGGTCAATTCTTCGAGCGGAGAAATATCGAGCACCCAGAAGCTGCGCCCGTGCGTGGCCGCGATCAGATCGCCGTCGCGCGGATGCACGATCAGATCGGCCACCGGCGTCGCCGGCAGATGATTCATCAGCCGCAACCAGTGCGCGCCGTCGTCGATGGAAACATAAGCCGCCGCTTCCGTACCGGCAAAAAGCAGGTGCGGATTCTTCACATCTTCGCGAATCACGCGCACGGGCGTCGACGGCGGCAGATCCCCGCGAATCGACGTCCAGGTTGCGCCGTAATCGGTCGATTTGAACAGATACGTCGTGAAATCGTCGTTGCGATGGCCGTCGAAGGCGAGAAAAACCGTCCCCGCGTCCCAGCGCGACGCGACTAAGCGGCTCACCCAGCGTTTCCCCGGCATTCCGGAAAAATTCGCCGTAATGTTTTTCCAATTTTTTCCATCGCGCGTCGCCCACACGTTGCCGTCATCGGTGCCCGCGTACAGCACCGTCGAAATTTTGGGCGACTCCGCAATGGTGGTGATCGTCCCCACCTTCGCCGTCGGCAATTCCGGACTGATCTTCGTCCACGCATCGCCGCGATTGGCCGATTTGAAAACAAAATTCCCGCCGAGGTACAGCGCGTTCGAATCGTGCGAAGAAATCAGCAGCGGCGTTTCCCAATTAAACCGATAGGCCTTCTCGCCGCTGCGCGCCACCGGCTTGATCGAAGTGTTGCGCCCGCTGTGCAGATCGTGCCGCACCACGCCTCCGTTCTGCGATTCGGCGTAAATAATGTTGTAATCGTCCGGGTCGACGCGCGCCTGAAAACCGTCGCCGGTCTGCACCTTGAACCAGTCGGTATATTTGATGCCCACCTGGTTGCGCGTCGCGCTGGGCCCGGCCCACGAGCAATAATCCTGCGATCCGCCGTAAATAAAATACGGTTGGCGCATGTCCACATCGACCGAATACATCTGGCTCACCGCGATCTGCCGCGTCTGAAAATCCCAGGTCTTGCCGCCGTCCCAGGTCATGTACACGCCGCCATCGTCGCCGTCGATCAGGTGCCGCGAATTTTTCGGATCGATCCACAGCGCGTGATGATCGACGTGAATATTCTCAACCACCGGGCGCATGGTCGCGCCGCCGTCCCACGATTCATTATTCTGCGACGCCAGCACGTACAGGTGATTCTCATTGGCCGGATCGACGCGCACCTGGCTGTAGTAAAACGGCCGGATATCGACCGGATTCATCCAGCGCCAGGTCTCGCCGCGATCGTCGGAGCGGAACACGCCGCCGTCGCGCATCGTTTTCGGCGCGGTTGACGGCGGGGGTGGTCCGCCTTCTTCGCCCGCTTCCGGCGGAACGGTGGACGGCGTCTGCACCACCGCGTACAGCACCGCGGGATCGCTCGGCGCAACCGCCAGCCCGATGCGCCCCAGATCGCCGCGCGGCAATCCCCGCGTCACTTTTCGCCAGTTGCGCCCGCCGTCGGTGGTTTTATAAATCCCGCTCCCCGGACCCCACTGCTTCCCCGGATCGCCGCCCGCGAAGCCATCGCGCCGCATCTCGTAAGCCGCCGCGTACAGCGTGTTCGAATCGTGCGGATCCATCACCAGGTCGACCACGCCGGTGTCGTCGTTAATCTTCAGCACCTGGTTCCAGGTCACGCCGCCGTCGGTGGTTTTATAAACTCCGCGCTGCGGATTCGCGCCCCAGATATGCCCCAGCGCCGCGACATAAACCACGTCGGGGTTGCGCGGATCGATGCGAATCCGCGCGATGTGCATGGTCTCTTTGAGCCCCAGATTCTTCCAGGTTTTTCCGCCGTCGGCCGATTTATAAACGCCGTCGCCCCAGCTCACGCTGTTCCTCGGATTGGCCTCGCCCGTGCCGACCCAGATGGTATCCGGATTGGACGGATCGGCCGCCACCGCGCCGATCGCGCCGACGTCTTCATGTTCAAAAATCGGTTCCCAGGTGGTGCCTTCGTTGACGCTTTTCCAAACGCCTCCGCCGCCGGTGGCGATATAGATTTCCTGGGGCGAATCGCCGGCGACGGAAATATCCACCACGCGCCCGCCCGCGCCCGACGGTCCCACCGATCGCCATAAAAAATGCTTCAGCAAACTCTCATCGAATTGCTGGCCCCACGCGGAAATCGCAAAAATCGAAAAAACGGCGCAAATACGTTTCATGACGATCCCTGAATTATATCCAACGCGCATCGGCGCGGACGGTCGCCTCCGTGCGGCGCCGAACCGCGCGATAAGCTGAAATCAGATGGAAACACGGAAGCTCGGAACCCAAGGTCTGATCACCAGCGCCCTCGGACTCGGCTGCATGTCGATGAGCCACGGCTACGGCACCCACGACGATGAAGCCGAATCGATTGCCACCATTCATCGCGCGCTCGACCGCGGCGTCACCCTGCTCGACACCGCGGAAGCCTACGGACCGCACACCAACGAAGAACTGGTCGGCAAAGCCATTCGCGGCCGGCGCGACGGCATCGTTATCGCCACCAAATTCGGAATCGTGGTCGGCGCCGGCACGCTCAAAATGGACGGCTCGCCTGAAAACGTCAACCGCAGCGTGGAAGGCTCGCTGCGCCGGCTCGGCATCGCGGTGATCGATCTTTATTACCTCCATCGTAAAGATCCGGCGATTCCCATTGAAGAAACCGTCGGCGCGATGAAGCGCCTGGTGGAAGCCGGAAAAGTTCGCTTTCTTGGTCTTTCCGAAGTCGGAGCCGAATCCCTCCGCCGGGCGCACGCCGTGCATCCAATCAGCGCCGTGCAGAGCGAATATTCGCTGTGGGAACGCGGCATCGAAGCTTCCGTTCTGCCCGCCATGCGCGAGCTTGGCGTCGGTCTGGTTCCCTTCAGCCCGCTGGGCCGCGGCTATCTGACCGGCGCGCTCGAATCGAACGCGAATTTCGTCGCTGGCGATTTTCGCCGCAGCCTGCCGCGCTTCAACCAAGCGAACATGGCCGCGAATCAAAAACTGGTCGAGATCGTCCAGCGCATCGCCGGCCGACACCAGGCGACGCCCGCGCAAATCGCGCTCGCCTGGATTCTCGCCGCCGCTCCCGACGCCGTCCCGATTCCCGGAACCAAGCGCCGCAAATATCTGGACGACAATCTCGGCGCGTTAAATATCCATCTGACGCCCGAAGACCTGGCCGAACTGGAGCGCATCGCCTCGCTCACCTCCGGCGACCGTTACCCGCCGGCGATGGCGCAAGCAGTCGAACGGTAACGTCCTGAGTCTTTGATTCGACAAATCGGCCGGTGTGGTATTACGTGGTCTGGTATTCTTCGGTCATGCTGGCCCCGAGTTTCTCTGAAACTTCGCCGTTCGCACCAACCTGTCCCGCTGAGGCGCTTTCTTGATGCAAACCCGCGAACTCGAAAGCGGGCTTGCACAACACATCAGCGGCGAAGTTCGCTTCGATGAAATTTCCCGCGCACTCTACTCCACGGACGCGAGCGTCTATCAAATCCGCCCGCAAGGCGTCGTCCTCCCGAAAACACGCGAAGATATTCTGCGCGCGATCGACATTTGCCGGCGCGCCGGGTGTCCCATCACCATGCGCGGCGGAGGAACCTCGCAGGCCGGACAGGCGATCGGCGAAGGAATCGTTCTCGACACCTCGAAATATTTCAACCGCCTCCTCGAAGTGAACGCGGAGGAGCATTGGGCGCGCGTCGAACCTGGCGTGGTGCTCGATGAATTGAACGCGCAGCTCGCGCCGCTCGGTCTGCGATTCGCGCCGGATATTTCCACCGCCAGCCGGGCCACCATCGGCGGCATGATGGCCAACAATTCCGCCGGCGCGCGCAGCGTGCTTTACGGCATGACCATCGATCATGTGCTGGAACAAACCGTGGCGCTCGGCGACGGCAGCGTGGTTCATTTTCGCGAAATCCCGCGCGCGGAAATTCCCGCCGGGGATTCGCTCGAAGCCCGCTGTTACCAGACCGTCCTGCGTCTTGCCCGGCAACATACCCAAGAAATCGAAAGGCGCTATCCGAAAATCGTGCGCCGCGTCGGCGGTTACAACCTGAATTGCTTCGTTGACGGCCCCGTGAACCTGGCCAAGATGATGGTCGGCAGCGAGGGCACGCTGGGGGTGGTTCTCGAAGCGAAATTAAAGCTGGTTCCCTTGCCGAAAGCGAAAGCCGTGATGGTGATCGGATTCGACGATCTGCTCGAATCGCTGGCTGCTTCGCCGGTGATCCTGCGCCATAAACCCTCCGCGGTCGAAGTGATGGATAAAGCGATTCTCGACAACACCCGCCAAAACGCCGCGCTCGATAAGATTCGCACCACCTTCATCGCGGGCGATCCGGCGGCCACGCTGTGCGTCGAATTTTACGCCGACGAAAAAACCGCCTTACCGCCGCGCCTGGCCGCGCTCGAGCAGGATCTGCGCGCGCGCAACATGGGTACGTTTTATCGCGCGGAAACCGACCCAGCGCAGCAATCGCAAATCTGGAAGCTGCGCGAATCCGCGCTCGGCCTTTCCATGGCGATGAAGGAAGAAGCCAAATCGATTCCGTTCGTCGAAGACACCGCGGTCGATCCCGAACGACTCAGCCCGTTCATCGGACGATTTTTGAAAATCGTCGAATCGCACGGCACCACCGCGGGAATTTACGCGCACGCCTCGGTCGGATGCCTGCATGTCCGCCCGGTGATCAATATGAAAACCGCCGGCGGCATCGCCCAATTCGAAGCCATCGCCAACGACGTCGCCGAGCTGGTCTGCGAATACGGCGGCGCGCTTTCCGGCGAGCACGGCGATGGCCTGGTGCGCAGTCCTTTTATGCGCCGCATGTTCGGCGACGCGCTGTACGAAGCCTTTCGCGAAATCAAGCGCACTTTCGATCCGGAGAACATTTTCAACCCCGGAAAAATTGTGGATGCGCCGCCGCTCACCCAAAATCTGCGCTACGGCGCCAATTACCACGCGTCGAATCCCAAAACATTTTTCGATTTTTCCGAATTCGGCGGCCTGGCCGGCGCGGTCGAAATGTGCAGCGGCGTGGGCGCGTGCCGGAAGAAGCTGTCGGGCACCATGTGTCCTTCTTATATGGCCACGCGCGAAGAATCCGATTCAACACGGGGGCGCGCGAATGTTCTGCGGCTGGCCCTGTCCGGCAAACTGAACGAATCCGGCCTGGGCGACGAAGGCGTCTATCGCGTGCTCGATTTGTGCCTGGAGTGCCGCGCGTGCAAATCCGAATGTCCCACCGGCGTCGACATGGCCCGCTTCAAGAGCGAATTTCTGGCCGATTATCACGCGCGCCACGGGACCCCGCTGGGCGATCGCGCGCTCGCCAATATCGCGCTGCTGAGTAAAGTGTTCAGCCGTTTTGCGCCGCTTTCCAACTGGATCGGCGGGAGTCTTCCGGCTCGCTGGATCAACGAAAAATTCCTGGGGGTGGATCGCCGCCGCGCGCTGCCCGAATGGCGCCGCACGACCTTCGCGCAATGGGCGCGCGGCCGGAACGAGGGCGACGTCGTCTTATTTAACGACACCTTCACCAATTTCTATGAACCCGAAATCGGCGTCGCCGCGGTCGAGGTTCTGGAGCGCGCCGGCTGCCGCGTAAACGTGGTGCGGCCAGGATGCTGCGGCCGTCCGCTGATCTCCAAAGGACTGCTGGCCCAGGCGCGCGAGCACGCCGCGCGCGTGATCGACGGACTTTTTCCCATCGCGGCGCGCGGCGAAAAAATTCTCTTCTGCGAACCGAGCTGTTTATCGGCGGTGAAAGAAGACGCCGCATCTCTGCTCCGCGGCGAGTCGCAAAAGCGCGCGCGCATCGTCGCCCAAGCCTGCGTCATGTTTGAAGAGTTCGCCGCCGGACTGGACCTGAAACTGCGCGCCGGCCCCGAAAAAATCCTTCTGCACGGACACTGTCATCAGAAATCGATGGGCCTGTTGCCCAACTCGATTGCGCTGCTCGCGCGCGTGCCCGGCGCCAAAGTAGTCGATCTGGACGCGGGATGCTGCGGCATGGCCGGCTCCTTCGGATACGCCAAATCCCGCTACGACGTTTCCGTCGCCATCGCCAATCGAAGATTGCTGCCGGCGGTGAAATCGCGCGGCGCGCACGACGTGGTTGCCGCCACGGGAACCTCCTGCCGGCGCCAAATGGCCGAATTAGCCGGCGTGAAGGCCGAGCATCCGGCCGTCCTGATCCGCGGATTGATAGATTAGAAATGCAATCAGCCAAAGGAGTACCGATGAAGCCGATCATTTTCACGCTGGTTTTCGCATGGAGCGCTAGCGCACAACTCCTGGTGCTCAACAAAGAAGGCAACGTCGCGGTCATCGACCCGGCGACCGATCAAGTTCTCGGCCGCGGCCCCACCGGCAACGGCCCGCACGAAGTGGTTTCCACCACCGACGGCAAATACGCGGTCGCCTCCGATTACGGAACCGCGCAACAGCCCGGCCACACGCTTGCGGTGATCGATATTCACACTTTCAAGCAAGTTCATCTGGTCGATCTGACGCCGGAATCGCGCCCGCACGGCTTGTTCGCCGCCGAGGGCAAGGTTTATTTCACCTGCGAGGGATCGAAAACCATCGGCCGCTACGATCCCGCGACAAATCGCGTGGACTGGATCATCGGCACCGGCCAGGACGGCACGCACATGGTCATGCTGGACAAAGATCGCAGCAGGATTTTCGCTTCGAACATTCAGTCCGGCAGCATTTCGATCTTCGATCACAGCGGAAATGGAGGCGACTGGCACCAGACCCTGGTGAAGGTCGGGCGCGGAGCGGAAGGCTTCGATCTTTCGCCCGATGAACAGGAATTGTGGGCGGCCAATGCCGGCGATCAGACGGTTTCCATCATTCGCGTCGGCGAAAAACGCGTGATCGAAACCTTCCCGGTCGATTCGAAGCGGTCGAACCGGCTGAAATTCACTCCCGACGGCAAGCGCGTCCTGATTTCCGATCTGAACACCGGAAACCTGCTGGTGATCGACGCCGCCACGCGCAAGGAAATCAAGCGCATCAAAGTCGGCAGCGGCATCGCCGGAATCCTGATCTCGCCCGACGGCTCCAAGGCCTACATCGGCGCCACGCCGGATAATTATGTCGGCGTGGTCGATCTGCACACGCTCGAGTTGGTCAAGCGCATCTCCACCGGCAAAGGCCCGGATGGAATGGACTGGGTCAGCACCCGCTGATTCGCGTGAACATCGGCATCACCTGTTATCCGACCTACGGCGGAAGCGGCATCGTCGCCACCGAGCTCGGCATGGAGCTGGCCGCGCGCGGCTACGACGTTCATTTCATCAGCTACGCGAATCCGATCCGCCTGGACACGGCGATTCCGCGCATCCATTACCACGAAGTCGAAGTTTCCAATTACCCGCTGTTCCATTTTCCGCCGTATTGCCTGGCGCTGGCGTCGCGCATGGCGGAAGTGGCGGAGTGCTACCATCTCGATCTGCTGCACGTTCATTACGCGATTCCGCATTCGATCGCCGCCCATCTGGCAAAGGAAATGCTGGCGCAAAAAATGACCGGCGGCCGCCGGCTGCCGTTCGTAACCACGCTGCACGGCACCGACATCACCCTGGTCGGCATGGACCGCTCCTACTTTCCGATCACCCGCTTCTCCATCGAGCAATCCGACGGCATCACCGCCATCAGTGAATATCTGCGAAATAAGACCATTGACGTCTTCAATGTTTCGAAGCCCGTCGAAGTCATTCACAACTTCGTCAACTGCGATCTCTATCGCCCCGGCGAAAAGCGCGCGAAGCGAACCACGCTGCTGCACATTTCCAATTTCCGGCCGGTCAAGCGGGTGCTCGATTGCGTCCGCATTTTGCGGGAAGTGAGAAAATCCGTGGACGCGCGCCTGCTGATGGCCGGCGACGGTCCCGATCGCGGGCCCGCGGAAATGCTGGCTCACGAGCTGGGCGTTTCCGAGCACATCGATTTCCTTGGGAAGCGCGATCACATCGAGCGGCTGATTCCCGAAGCCGACGTCCTGCTGCTGCCGAGCGAGATCGAAGCTTTCGGCCTGGCCGCGCTCGAAGCGATGGCCTGCGCCGTGCCTCCCATCGCGACGCGGACCGGCGGCACGCCGGAGCTGATCACGCACGGCGTCGACGGATTTCTTGAAGCGGTGGGCGAGATCGAGGCTCAGTCGGCTCGCGCAGTCGAACTGTTGACCGACGATGTTCTGTATGCGCGAATTTCCGCCGCCGCGCGAAAAACGGCCGAGACGCGCTACTGCACCTCGCGCATCATTCCGGTTTACGAACGCATGTATGAAAGGATCGCCGGATGAAATTTCTCGCCGTCGGCGCGCACCCGGACGATATCGAGTTCGGCTGCGCGGCGGCGTTGCTTAAAGAAATCCGCCGCGGGAACGAAGTGCGGATGATGGTGCTGTCGCGCGGCGAAGCGGGTTCGGCCGGCACGCCGGAAATGCGCGAGGCGGAAGCGCGGCAAGCCGCGCGGAAAATCGGCGCGGCCATTGAATTTTGGGATTTCGGCGGTGATTGCCGGCTGGAGTACAAGCCCGAAAACAGCTGCAAAATTGCCGCGGAAATCCGCCGCTTCTGCCCGGAAATCGTGCTCGCGCCGGACACGGAGGAAAATCAGCATCCGGACCATTCGGTGGCCGGAAAACTGACGCGCGACGCCTGCCGTCTGGCGCGCTACGGGGGTTTATTGCCCGAAATGACAGTGCACCACATCACCGGCTTGTATTTCTATTCGATCACGCAGCACGTTGGCTGGCCGCCGGACGTGGTGATCGACGTCAGCCAAGTCGTGAACGACTGGGAAGCGGCGATGCGCTGCCATGAAACGCAGATTCGCGCCAAAAATTATCTCGATCTACAGTTGACAGCCGCGCGGGTACTGGGATTATCGATTGGAGTCGAATATGCGATCGGCTTCCGGGCAAACGACCCAGTGCGAGTGGAATTTCTATCCGATTTGAAATTTCCGGCAAGAAGCTTTTAAGCGGGTATTTCCTTTCGCCTGTCGCGCAGTTTTCCGCTGCCCCATAGCGCCGCGACCTTTTCGACCCGAACCGCGACGGCGCGGCCACCTTCAGCGGCATGCAAAAAGCCAGCAGCGGGACGGCGATCAGCGCCTCGCCAAAACCGAATGTCGAGCGAATCGCTGTGGCAATGAATACGATCAGCAGGACCTGCAATGTGGGAAGGCCGGCTGCGAAATTCAAGCCGGACCCGCGCTTGTTTTACCCGATGCGCCTGAATCCGTCTGGCTCAAGCGATATAACACGTGATGCCGCAGCGGATGGCCTTCGGCCAGACGCGGATGGTCGAAATCGTCGGCCGGGTCGTGGGTCATTCCGATTTTCTCCATGACCCGGCGCGAAGGCAAATTGCCCTCCGTTGTGAAGGAAACCAGCTCGGGAATCTTCAGAGTTTCGAAAGCGTAGGACACCACCGCGCGCGCTCCCTCCGTGGCCAGACCGCGATTCCAAAATTCGGCCGCCAGACGCCAGCCGATCTCGACGCACGGCGTGAAGTGGGCCGCAAAATCGGGCACCGAAAGTCCGATGAAGCCGAGGAACTCCCCGCTCTCGCGCCCTTCGGCGGCGTACAATCCCCAGCCGCGCGCCTTGAGCGCGAGTTCGATGCGGCCGGCCAGGCCGTCGCTTTCGACGCGCGATAGCGTCGACGGAAAAAAACGCATGACCCGCGGGTCGGCGTTGAGCCGGGCGAAAGGCTCGCGATCGTCCGCCTTCCAGCGCCGCAGAATCAGCCGGGGAGTCTCAATCGAGGACACGGACGAACTCGGCGATAATGCGGAAGCGGTCTTCTTCCGGATCGAGATCCCAGCTCGGAAACTCCGGGTTCAGCGATTCGAGCGTGATGCCTCCCTGACTCCAGGTCCCGTCGGGCGCTTGCAGCTTCACGCTGCGATAGCGCTTCACCGTATAGCGGTCATTGGTTCCGCCGCCCAACCGCTCCACCAGCACCAGCCGCCCGTTGCGCGATCCGGCCACGCCATGGCGGAACACGCACCAACTGCCATCGGGAATTTTCGGCTCCATCGAACGTCCGGCGATCCGCGCCACGAACATTTCCGGCGCCAGCTTCAAATCCGCGGGAGCCTCTTCCCAACCCTCCGCGGTGACTTCGCTGTTTTCCAGAAATTTTCCCGCCGCGACCGCCAGCGAATAGCGCGGCAGATGGGTCACGAATTCGCGCACCTCGGAGCGGACGTTTTCCCGATACAGCCGCGCCAGCGTGCGCTCGAAATCGTGGGCCACGATTTCCCGGGCGTCCGAAATCCGCAGCGCATTGGAAAGCGTGTCTTCGAAATGCTCCAGCAGCCGCCGCGCCCCCAATTCCCGCGCCTTCGCTTCCAGATCCGCGGCGAGTTCCTCCAGCACTTCCGCTTCCTCGCCGGCAACCGCGTCCCAATCGCGCCGCAGCCGGACCCATAACCGGTCTTGCGCGGGATCCAGCAGCAGAACGCCGGCGTTCACCGCGCCGGAGCCGGGAAAATCGGCTTCGAGAATCCAGTAGCGCGCGCTGTGCGTGGCCAGAGTGGTGGTCAATCAGTTGACGCCGTACGCATAATAACCGCGGCGGGCGCGCACCTTCACCGTCGGCAGGTTGACCTTCACCACGATGTTCCGAAACTGGCGCGCCGAATCCTGCGGACTCACGTCCGGAATATAGCGCAGAATATATTGCGTGGTGATTTCGCCGATGATCGCGGCCACCGATCCGAAAATCGCCGACGACACCGCCGAGGCGTAGCCTCCGGTGCCCGGCTGAATGGCGTAATTGCCCTCATCGCGCGGCTGCGAAAGATAGCCGCTGATATCTTTATACGGATCGGCCAGCGGATACTCGACGCGCCCGCCGGTTTCCGTCGCCAGCCGCTCCAGCGCGTCCTGGCCGTCGTTGGTGAAACCGGAATAGAGCGTCGAAAGCCCGTAAATGGTCACCAGGTTGCGCTGCGCCATCTCCACTACCTGGTCCAGCGTCTTGGAGGAATGATTGTCGTTGCCGTCGCCGATCACGATGATCACGCGGCGCGGCTCGATCGGCTCGCCCTGCACCAGCTTGCGGTCGCTGCAAGCTTCATAAATGGCGTCGTACAGCGCCGCTCCACCGCCCGGCTTGAGCTTGCGCAGGCGGTCCAGAATCGGCTGCGGATCGCTGGTCGTGTCCACCAGCAGATGCGCTTCGTCGGAATAGCCGATCAGGTAGCCGGCGAATTTTTTCTTCTCGATCTGCTGCTCCTGATCGGGGAGCATTTGCAGAACCATCTCCTCCGCCGCCGCTTCCCAGTTCTTCCACTGGGTGCGGCTGTCGTTGCTCAAATCGAGCAGAAACCCCACCACCACCGGCTGATTCCGCTCCCGCGTGAAATATTCGATGGACTGTTGCCGGCCCTGGTCATAGATGGTGAAATCCTTCTGCTCCAGGTTGGAGACGAAGCGGCCTTTCTCGTCGGTGACCGTCACCGGCACCACGACTTCATTGACCTGCACGCGAATGGGAGCCTGGCCCGCGGTACTTGCGTCCGCGTTCGCAGCGGGAGGCTGCTGTTTAGGAGGCGGCTGCGGCGGCTGCTGCGCGTAGCCCTCCGACAGAATCAGCAGGCAACAGGCGAGCGAACCGAAGATGACCCTGGTCGGCATGGAACTTCCTCCTGTGATTATAAGACAGAACCGGCGCACTGAAATCACAAGTCAGGAGCCCGCCTGACGAACGGGGTTCTTCGGACTCCTGATTTCTGACTTCTGTCTTCTGCTTTCCGCTCTCTCCCACCCAACTCCGTTGAGGCGCGGCTCGAACGCTTGGGGAAAGAGAATCTCCGCGAGAATGCGCAGCGATTCGACCACGCGCGGTCCCGGACGATTCAGGTATTGATTCCCGTCGGCGAGAAAAACGCGGCCTTCGCGGACCGCGCGCAGATCGCTCCAGCCGGCGCGATCGGTCAGCCAGTGCATCTCGGCTCGGGTGCGGGGGATATCGTAGCCGCACGGCATCGCCACGATTGCGTCCGCATCGGAGGCCGCCAGATCGTCCCAGGTCATCCCCGGCGAATGCGCACCCGCGGTTCCGAACAGATTTTTCGCGCCCAGCATTTCGATCAATTCGGGAACCCAGTTTCCGGCGGCCATCAGCGGCTCCTGCCATTCGATGGCCGCCACCCGCGGATGCCGTCCCGCCGCACGCGCCCGCGCCGCAATCGCCGACATTTCTTGCTGCATCGATTGCACCAACCTGGTTCCCCGCTCCTCGACGCCAGCGGCCCCCGCCAGCCGCACAATGTCCTTAAAAATGTCCGCGAGCGAATTTGGCTCGAGCGCCACCACCCGTGGCCGCGAAGGAAAACGTTCGCCGAGTGCGCGCTCCACGTCTTTTAAACTCACCGCGCACACTTCGCATTGCGTCTGGGTGACGATGTGGGTCGGCTGAAGCCGCTCCAGCACCTCGTCGAAAACGTCGTAGACGCTGAATGCCGTGGCCAGCGTTTGTTTCACGCGGGCGTCGATTTCGCGGCTGTCGCCGGAAACGTCGAATTTCGGTCTGGTGCAGACCGGCAGCGCCGACACTTCCGGCGGATAATCGCACTCATGCGACCGGCCGACCTGAAATTCGCCCAGCCCCAGCGCATGCACCATCTCTGTCGCGCTGGCGATGAGGCTGACGATCCTCATCCTTCGATGTTAGCTCCTGCAAGGTTAGTGATTATTTGGCGCCGGGAGCAATTCTTCGAGCGACTGCATCGGTTGCGAATTCCGCTCGCCTGGATTGGCGATGCGCAGCAGGCTCAGCAGAAAGCGAACTTCGTCTTCGGGGGCGGGAGTTTGTGGACGTTCCATGATCGTTGTATCGGCCGCTTCCGGCCATTTCTATAGAGAGCCCCTGCGAGGGCTCAAGGAACCAGGTTGGGTAGGGTTTCGGGGAAATTCTTAGAGGGATAGGGGTATGGGATACTGCTCGGGGAGACTGCTGAGAGGAGCAACCGAGGTTCCTTGAGCTCTCATCTTTTTCATACGCCCCTTGCCAAGCAATTCTCATGCCAGCTTTTGACGCTGGGCAAATTTAAGAAAAGATTCAACTCTCTCTTCAAGCGTTCCGGCGTGACGTTCCGTTCTGGATTTCCAAAGCGGAAAGACTTACCGAAACGGCAAGCTCGGGTGTATCCCCGATTGTTAACATTGTTTTCAATGAGCACCGAATCCACGCTCGAACGCTTCCGGCGAACGGGCGCCTACCTCACCGGACATTTCCGGCTGACCAGCGGTCTGCATTCGGCCGAATATTTGCAATCGGCGCTGGTTTTGCAGCACCCGGCGATCGCCGAAGAGCTCGGCCGCGAGCTGGCGTCCCGGCTGCCGCGCGCCTCGGTGGTGGTTTCTCCGGCGATCGGCGGGCTGATCATCGGCCATGAAGCCGCGCGGGCGCTCGACGCGCGCTTCCTGTTCACCGAACGCGATGCGTCGGGAAAAATGACGCTGCGCCGCGGATTTTCCGTGGCGCCGGGAGAAACCGTGGTGGTGGTCGAAGACGTGGTCACCACCGGAGGCACCACCCGCGAAGTGATCGAATTGCTGCGACAGGCCGGCGCGCGGGTTCTCGGCGCGGGATCGATTATCGACCGCAGCGGCGGCCACGCCGAACTGGGCGTCCCGCGCGCGGCGCTGGCGACGCTCGAAGTGGTCTCCTATTCCGCCGCGGATTGCCCGCTGTGCAGGCAAGGGGTGGCGATCGAAAAACCCGGCTCGCGGGCTCGTTAGATCACCTCAGGAAATGAGGCGCATCCGCATCACCCTGAGCTACGACGGAACCGAATATCACGGCTGGCAGGTCCAGCCCGGGTTGCCGACCGTTCAGGCCGCCGTCGAAGCGGTGGCCAGCGAGATCGAGGGCGCGCCGGTCGAGGTGGCCGCGTCGGGACGCACCGATGCCGGGGTGCACGCGCTGGCGCAGGTCGCGGCGTTTTCGATGAACAACCCGATTCCGCCGGCGAACCTGGTCAAAGCGATGAACCGGCTGCTCGCGCGCGATATTCGGGTGCTCGACGCCGCCGAAGCCCCGGCCGATTTTCATCCGCGCTATGGGGCCGTTGCGAAAACCTACGAGTATCGCATGCTGCGCGCGGAAATCTGTCCGCCCTTCGAACGGCGCTACGTTCATCATCATCCCTATCCTTTGGATGAGCAGCAGATGATCGAACTGGCGCCGCGGTTCGAGGGCGAGCACGATTTTTCCGCGTTTGCCGCCTCCGACGATCGCGATGAACTGAATTTGTCGAAAGTCCGGCGGATTTTTTCGGCGCGAATTTTTAAATGTGAGGACCGGCTCACCTTCCAGGTCCGCGGCAGCGGATTCCTGAAGCACATGGTGCGCAATATGGTGGGCGTTCTGCTCGAAGCGGGCAAGGGAAATCTTTCGCGCGAAGATTTTCTGGCGCGACTCGAGCCGGGCGCCAGAATTCCACCCGGGCCGGCCGCTCCGGCGCGTGGACTTTTCCTGATCGGCGTGGAGTATCCGGACTCGGGTCCTGTGGCCCCTCAGAATTGATCAGGCTGCCCGTTTGTTGGCGCTGGGCCACAATCGAGCATCGCCGGCAGCACAAGCCTGGCGGCTTATGCCACTTACTTCACCACCCCTACGCAGCCGACCGGCTGCCCGCGCGTGATCGGCGGCGTGGCGACGATGTACAGCACCTTGCCCTTCACCGGCGACTTCACCCGGGCGATTCTTTTCCCAAAGAAATCGGTAATTTCGGCTAGAATCTCGCCCTTTTTCACCGTCTGATCGCACTTCACTTTGGGGTAAAGAATGCCCGTCTCCGGACTGGCGATCACCGGAGCCGGATCGAGAAATACCGGCTTTTTCACGCGCTTGGCCTTCCCCTTCGTCATCCTGAGATAGCGCAGCACGTTTTCGACGCCCTCCGCGATCCGCCGCGCCGATTTTTGATCGGGCACGCCCAATGCGCCGGCTTCCACCGTCACCGCCGGCTTGCCGCGGGTGATCGCCGTGTTCGAACAGTACAGCGAAGCCGCCGGATCGCGCGGGCGGCCGCGATCGACGATGATGTGATCGAAGCGGCAGTGCGCGGTCAGCTCGGCGATGCGTCCGTCCAGGTCCGCCTCACCGGTTTCGATCTGATACACGTAAGGCCGCAGCGATTCGTTCCCGTCGCCGCAATGCAGGTCGAGCAGCGCGTCGCATTTTTCGATCACTTCCCGGGTGATCGCGTAGGCGATGCGTTCGGAAACCGTGCCCTCTTTTTTTCCGGGATAAACGCGGTTCAGATTTTTTTGATCGATGGGGCTGAAATAAACGGTGCGGCCCAGAAACGAGGGCATGTTGGCGACGTGCACCATCACCACCGCTCCACTGAGTTTCTTCGGATTGATCCGCGGCCGCAAATTTTGCAGGGCCAGAATCGGCGGATATTCGTAGCCGTGGTTGCCGGCGACGAGCGCCAGCACCGGGCCGTTTTTGGCTCCATTAAAAACCGTGAGCGGAATCACGGCGTCGCCGAGATCGATGGCTCCCGAGGCCATTTTGCCCGGCGCGGCCGAAACCGGACCACACTTGAAGTCGTTATTCATGGCGGATATGGTAGCAGGCTGCGGTAGTGGGTGTGACCGCGGCCCGCGGCCCACCTACCCGCTATCGCCCACCACCAGCACCGGCGCGGCAACCTCATGGCGAACCGCGTTTATGGTGTTGCCGAAAATCAAATCCTTCACGCCGCGATGCCCGTGCGCGCCCATCACCACCAGGTCGGGACGAATCTCGCGCGCCAGCCTGACGATTTCATCCTTCGGCTTCCGGCCGTGCCGGATGCTCAACTCGGCGCGAATTCCCTGCTCCGCCAGTTCGCCGATAATCGCGTGAAAATATCTTTCGCCTTCCTGGATCTCCGCGGTGGAGGACAGCGGGCCATAAAGCTGGCTGGTGGCGCCTTCTTCGACGTGCACCAGGTGCAGCACCGCGCCGTGCTGCCGCGCCATCGCCGCGGCGTGCGCGATCGCCGGCCGGTCATGCTCGCTTTGATCCAGCGGAACCAGGATGCGGCGATACACCGGCGCGCGCAGCGTGCCGGCCAGCAGGGCGGCCGGCGCGTGGACGTGCGGCGCGTGCAGTTTGGCAAAACAAATCCAGATCAACAATCCGCCCAGTGCGAGCACCACCGGCGCGAGAATCGCGATCCGCCATAAAGACCCCGCCACCCAGTCGCGCGAAACGTCCCAGGCGAGCCAGAAATTCAGCGCCAGAATCACTCCCGACGTCGCCCACGACAGCATTTTCACCCAGGCGCGATTGGCGAACTCGCCCATGCGCGCGCGGTCGTCAGTGAAGCGGATCAGCGGAAGGATCGCAAACGGGAGTTGCATGCTCAGCACCACCTGGCTCAAAATGATCAGGTTCAGGGTGGCTTGGTCGCCCGCGATCACGATGGTCAGAACCGCGGGAATAATGGCCATGGTGCGGGTCATCAAACGGCGCAGCCACGGGACCATGCGCAGGTTCAGAAATCCTTCCATCACGATCTGCCCGGCGAACGTTCCGGTGAGCGTCGAGGATTGCCCGCTCGCCAGCAGCGCGACCGCGAAGAGAATGCCCGCGGCAGTGGTGCCCAGCAGCGGCGCGAGCAGTTCGTGCGCCTGCTCGATTTCGGTCACCGCGATGTGCTGTGTGAAAAACACCGCCGCGGCCAGCACCAGGATGGCGCCATTGACGATCAGCGCGCCGTTGAGCGCCACGCAGGAGTCGATCAGGTTGAAGCGGCAGGCCTCGCGCCGCTCCGCGTCGGTCTTACCGATGCGCCGCGTCTGCACCAGCGCCGAGTGCAGATAAAAATTATGCGGCATCACCGTCGCGCCGATAATGCTGACGGCAATATAAAGGCTGGCATTATTGATGCGCGGAATGATGCCCGAAAAAATTTCATGCGCGACCGGATGCGCCCAAACCAGCTCGATCAGAAAACATCCGGTGATGGTCATGATCAGCGCCAGAATGACGGCTTCAATCAGCCGGATTCCGTAGCGCGACAACCACAGCACCAGCAGGGTATCGAACGCCGTAATCAAAACTCCGGCCAGCAGCGGAATTCCGAATAACAGATGCAGCGCAATCGCCGCGCCTAATACTTCGGCCAGATCGCACGCCGCAATGGCGATTTCGCAGAGAATCCACAGCGCGTTACAGACCGCTCTCGGATAAGCTTCGCGGCAGGCCTGCGCCAGATCGCGGCCGGAGACGATGCCCAGCCTCGCCGACAGCGTTTGCAGCAGGATGGCCATCAGATTCGACAAAACCAGGACCCACAGCAAACGGTATCCGAAGGCCGATCCGCCGGCCAGATCCGTGGCCCAGTTGCCGGGGTCCATGTAGCCGACGCTCACCAGATAAGCCGGACCGGCGAAGGCGAACATGCGGCGCAGAAAGTTCGCGTCCGAAGTCAGTACGGTCGAATGGACTTCGGGCAGCGAAGCGCCGGCAATCGCCTGTGGACGAAGACCCATGTTCTTACTATAGCCGGGAATCGAAGAAAATAGGGATGCCTAATTTTTGAGGAACCAGAAGTCAGAAGCCAGAAGAACAGCCGGCCGGCCGTCAGCTTCTGGCTCCTGACTCCTGTATTCTGAAGTTGATGCCTTTTGCCTCCATCCCCGAAGCTCTGGAGGATTTTCGCGCCGGACGCATGCTGATCGTCGTCGACGATGAGGATCGCGAAAATGAAGGCGATCTGACCATGGCGGCGCAATCGGTGACGCCCGAAGCGATCAATTTCATGGCCACGCACGGCCGCGGATTGATCTGCCTGGCGCTGGCGGCCGAGCGTTGCGACGCGCTGCATCTTCCGCTCATTTCGCCGATGAATACGTCGCGCTTCGGCACCGCGTTCTGCGAATCGATCGATGCGGTGGAAGGCGTCAGCACCGGGATTTCCGCCGCCGATCGCGCGCGAACCATTTTAACCGCCATCGATTCGAGAACCACGCCGCGCGACCTGGCGCGGCCCGGCCATATTTTTCCGCTGCGCGCGCGCGAAGGAGGCGTGCTGGTTCGCGCCGGCCAGACCGAGGCCGCGGTCGACCTGGCGCGCATGGCGGGCTTCCAGCCCGGCGGCGTCATCTGCGAAATTATGAACCCGGACGGGTCCATGGCCCGCGTCCCGCAGCTCGCCGAATTTTGCCGGGTGCATTCCATGAAGATGATCTCGGTGGCCGAGCTGATCCGCCATCGCCTCGAGACCGAACATTTTTTGGAACGCCGCGAAACCGGGTGCCTCGAAACTGAATTCGGCTCCTTCCGGACCGTTCATTACGTCAGCACCTTCAATGGGGAATCGCACATGGCGCTGATCGCGGGCGACGTCGCCGGAAAAAACAACGTTCTGGTGCGCATGCACGCGCGCTGCGTTTACGGCGATGTGTTCGGATCCATGCAATGCCGGTGCGGACAAACGATTCACGCTGCATTGCGCCGCATCGCCGCGGAAGGCGAAGGTGTGCTGGTCTATCTGCACGAAACCGGAGCGGAGAAACGGCACCATTACCCCGCCGGCGGTTATCAAGGAGATCCGCGGCAGGCGCCCGCGCAGCATGAAACCGGCATCGGCGCGCAGATTCTCGCGGACCTGGGGCTTTCGACCATTCGTTTACTGACCAATCATCCGCGCAAGGTGATGGGCCTGGACGCGTTCGGCATCGAGATCGTCGAACAGGTCCCGGTCGGAACCGAGGTGGCATAAGCCGCCAGGCTTGTGCTGTTGAGCGGCGACGACCGCGGAGCGCAAGCCTGGCGGCTTACGCCACTTCCATGGAAACAGCAAAACTATTTAGAAGATGCTTTGCTGGCGCTTCAATGTCCCGAAGGTTCCAATATTCGAGATGGCGAAGGAACCCTGCCACTGGCTATCGTCGCGCAGACCGATGTTGAAGCGGCGGTATTGCACGCTGAACCCGCAGCAATCGGTGTTGTAGGTCACCTGCGCGTCCCACAGCGGCAGCACCGCGCCCGGACCTGGCGTCAGGTTGAAAAAGACATCGAGTCCGCTGTTCCATCCGCGGCTGTTCGGATTGCCGTAGCCGATGCGGCTGTGCAGCTGATTGGCGCGCGGCTCCAGCACCGTCGGCTCGTCGATATCGGTATGGCCGAACGCCCAAAACCATTTCTGAATGCGCCCGTCCACCTGCACGCTGCTGTTGGCGATGCGCTTGGTGAGCGGATCGTAATCCAGGCGCCACTCGAAATTCACCCGCGATTGCACCCGGAACTCACTCGAAATCGGTGAATAAGTGCGCGGGCCGTCCAGGAAATCGAACCCGGTCAGGTCGATTTCCGGCCAGATCACGTTGCGCTGGCCGGGAATCACCGCGCCGCCGAAAGTCGGGTCGAAATAACGGTCCCAGCGGACTTGCCAGGTGAGGAAATCGGTAATTGTCCCGTTTTTGTCCTTGGCGAGAAGACGATTGGTCAGCGAAAATTCCACCTGGTTGGTATTGGCGAAAATATCGGTGGAATCGAAGCGGATAATATCGTTGAAATTGTCGATTCCGTCGACATATTTATAAGTGACGCGCGGCTCGATCACGTGCTTGACTTTCTGGCCCATCCATTTCGGCGGATGGTCGAAGACGCGTTCGAGCGCGGGCAGCACCAGATCGACGGTCACGTCGCGCTCATTGCGCAGCAGCGGACTGCCGCTCACCACCGGGACCGTCTCGCCATTCTGCGTTTCATAATTGAGGCTCTCGCCGTACTGTGTTTCGCGCAGTCCGAAGGTCGGAATAATTTGAATGTCGTGCCAGCGAAACGCCGTGCTGACCTTGGGCGCGAAATCGAGCCGGTCGACGAAGCGCGCGGTTTCATAGAGCGGCTCGGTGCGGTCCAGCAGGCCCGCGCTGCCGTCGAACGACACCCACACCGGCCAGTTGTCGATATTGAGCTGGTGTTCGCGCTCATTCACCTCGGCCGACGGCATCTTGCGGACCTCGATGGTATCGCCGGGCGCGGTGCTCTGAAAATCGACATCGCGCGAAGCGGCGAAGTACACGCCCAGATCGTTCCAGTGCTTGGTGAGAAAGGCCACCGATTGCGTCTCGGAGAACACCGCTTCGTTGAAACTTTGCGTGAAATCCTGAATGAAGGCGAACGACGACAGATAATCGAGCTGGCCGATGGCCTGCCAGCCATTGCCCAACGTGTATTTGGCGAACGCGTCGACGCGCAGTCCGCTGCTGCTGTAGGCGGCCGTCTGGGTGGAATCGACGCCGAACACGTTCAGGTCGAAGCCGTCATTCTGGTTGAACTTGCCGCGCAGTTCGACCAGATTGGCCAAACCGGCCGAGGTGTAATACAAACCGCGATACGTCAGGTCCATGCTGGGGCTGATGGCCCAGTAGTAGCCGAAGCCGACCATTTTGCCATGCAGCGAGCTGTTGCCCACCTCGGGCAAAAGAAATCCGCTTTTGCGCGGCTCTTTCTTGAGCGATTTATAAAACCAGGGGACATAAAAAACCGGCAGATTTTTCAGATAAAACCAGGCATGATGGGCGACGGCGTTGTCGCCCGGCGTCATATCGAATTGGGGCGCGCGCAGAATCCACCAGGGGTTGGGCAGCAGACAATCGGTCATAAAACCGTCATGCAAAATATAACGGTCGCCGACGCGTTCCGCCCATTTAGCCTGAAAATAAAACGGATTTTGCGTGGTTAGCAGGCCGGGACGGGCTTGCACCTGCGATTGCGACGTGCCGCTGACATTATAAAATACGCCGGTTTCCTGATCCATATTGTATTCGGCGCGATCGCAATCGAGTGTTTCCCCGTGATTGAAATTCACATAGTGGACATGTCCCCGCGCCTCGACGTCACCGGATTCCGTGTTCCAGTCGATCTCGTCGGCCTCCAGCAGCATGTCGCTGGTTTCGACGTGAACGTTGCCGCGCAGGTAGCGCCATACCCCGTTCACGGTTTCATGCGCGGCGTCCACGTTGGTTGCGCCGGCAGGAGGAGCGTTCTCATGGGGAAGCCTGATTTTCTGATTGATATTCGGACTGGGCACAGCAGGTTGCGCGGGTTGTGGTAAAGCAGGACTGAAGGTTTGGCCGTTCAACTCAAAGCCAAAAAGGACGGTTAGAAGGAAAAAAAGCGCCAGATGCAACCTATAAAGTTCGTGACAAATGGTTCCGAATATGATAGGAAGGTATGAGGCGGTAGTACTATAACGGCTGGAGTTCCGACGGAGGCTCAATGGAGCACCGTAGCAGAGGCCGGCCAGAGCAGTCAAGCAATCCGGCGAAGCGGTATGCGCCGGACCAGCCAGGCCCGCAGGGCGCAAGCGTCCCGGGCTTATGCGAGGATTCGATGCTTTGCCGATACTGCCAGGCGGTAAATGAGCCGGAAGAACGGCGCTGCGTCCGTTGTGGACGCCGCCTCTATCTGGCCGCTGCGCGCCCGGCTCCGAACGATTACGTTGCCACTTCGACGGCGCTGGCTTTGGAGTGCGTGCCGGGGCGCGCGCCGGTTCCGTCGCTTGAAAACGCGCCTCCAGAGAGAGTAAGTTATCAACCACCGTTATTCCGAGACGTATCGAACGGCCCCAAGGTAATCCCGATTCCGATGCTGACGCCGGTGAAGCCGCGCGCGCGTGAAGATTCGTCACAGGTGAAGCGCAGACGCACGGCGAACCCGAAGAGTGCTTCGTCAAGGCGCGGCTCGGACGCGCAGCAGTCGCTCAATTTTCATGCCGAAGAAGCGGCGCGCTCGCTGAACACCGAAGTTCAGGCGGTGATTTATTGCGACGCTCCGGTAGCCTCGCCGACGCATCGTCTGCTGGCCGCGGCGATCGACGCCAGCCTGATCGTCACTGCGGTCGGCCTGTTTCTGGCGATTTTCTTCATCTCCGGCGGCGTGCTGGCGTTTTCGAAACAAAATCTCCCGTTCTTTTTGGGCGTTGCCGTGCTGATTACGGCGTTTTATCGCAGCCTCTGGTATCTCGCCGGAGGCGATTCGCCGGGAATGCGTTTTGCGGGACTGCATCTGGTCGATTTCGACGGCCGCCGTCCTGATCGCGACCAGCGCGGCATGCGCCAGATCGCCAGTCTGCTGAGCGTGGTTTCCGCCGGCTTGGGTCTGGTGTGGGCCCTGGTGGACGAAGAGAGCCTTACCTGGCACGATCATATTTCGAAGACCTTCCCGACGGCGGGCTGAGAATTTTCGCGCGCAACGCGCGATCCCGCTGCAGCAGACGCAAATAGCCGGTTTCCTCCGGGGCGCGCTTTGCGCGCTGTAAATCGCGCGAAAGCTTCGGCATTTTCCGCAGATTACGCAGCTCGAATCCATCCCATTCCTGGCCGCCACCGTAAATCAGCGGAGCGCGAGCCAATTTGCGCAGCATCGCTGGCGTGGTGCGATGCTCCGGATGACGCGCCATGCGCTGCTCTTCGCGCCCGATCAGCCGCGCGATTTCTTTCGACGTGCTGCGGAACCCGAGCTTGCGATAAAACCAGAACGCACCAGACTCGATGGCTTCTTCATTTTCGTCCCCGATCTGATACCGGTCGATCGAATAACAGGTGACGCCCAATTGCTCACGAAATAATTTCAAAATTCGGGCATAAAGCCACGCCGTTTCGCCCTCGCGAAAAGTGTAATAGAGATTGAAGCCGCACTCCATTCGCTCGAATAAGGAAAGTCCTTCGAAATACCCGGCCGGCACACCGTTTTTAAAAAACATCCCGGCATGATAAGCGCGCAGCGGCAAACGCCATTCGGGAGGCACTCCGCAGAAGAAAAAATCGACGCCGCGCCCGAAATCGGCGTGATAAACGTGCGCCGCGTCGGGATGCGAGAAACCGTACAGCTCGCGATACCGGACGGCGGAAGTATCGAGGATCAATTCCAGGATTTTTTTCGGCCGCGCGATCCGTTGGACCGCGATCGGCGGCTCTTTGAAGACGGCTTCGAGCGACACTTCGCTGCGTCTGATCAGCGGACCGTCATGATAAAACATTTCGCGCCGGGGAAGGCGCGTGCGCGAACGCGAAGCCGGCGAATCTCCCAACTCCCAGCGCAGCGGGATTTCGAGCAGATCGTAAACCTCGCGATCGACGCGATCGATCAGCCATTTGGCGCTGCCGTGCGCCGATTCAAACCAGCGCCGCCAATCGACGTGCGGCTCGACCGCGGCGTCTTCGCCGGCAAGCGGAATCAATTTCGCGAGCACCGGACCAAGCCGGTCGGCGTGCTCGTAATTTTCCCAATCGATTTGGATCAGGTATCGCGCGGCGAGGCTTTTGGCGACGTCGTAGCTGAAATTCGTCGAAAGACCGGTGCCGGCGATGCCGGAAACCTCGGGATCTTCGAAGGGCTCACGATCGAGGCCGCGCAGGCGATCGGCAAAAGAAAAGAGAATTTCGTCGGCGAGTTGGCGGACGCGCGGGGATTGCGGATAAGCTCGAAGGAAGAGGACGGTCTCGTGGAGGTGAGTGAGATCATCAGGGACGCGGAATCGAGTGAATCTGGCTCGTTCCAGAAGCTCAGCGGTGCGCCGCGCGGCATCGCGGCCGAAGCGGCCTTTGAGGGATTGAAGCTCGTCGAGCATCCGTCAGAGCGTAGCAGACGCGGTATCTTTCATGCTTCACCGTTCGGCTCCCTCGCAGCGAAGGGGTCCTCCTCGACGGGAGCAACACCCGGGTGGTGTCGGGCAGATACATATCACTCCTCAAGGGCCGCGGCTAGCGCCCCGGCGTTTTCGGCGTCTGCTGCTTCAACGCCTCGCTGAGCAGAGTCTTGATCACCGCCTGGCGGCTGATGTTCAGCCGTACGGCGCGCTGATCGAGCTCGCGAAGCATCCCTTCGGTCAGGTCGATATTCACGCGGCGAACCGGTCTCACCACCGTGAATTTATTGGTGAAACACGCGGAAATATCTTCGCCTTGCGATGCCATCTCCGCGATTTCCTCAGCGCCGCGGCGTTTCTTAGACGTTTTCGGCATAACTTCGTTCTTCCTCTTTCGTCGCTTTCCATGCGGTGACCAGACGATAGTATTCTCCGCGCGAATCGCGGCGAATTTCGAAGATCACCGAACAAAGATCGCCACGGCACCATCCGATCGCGCGGAATTGGCTGGCGTCACCGCTTCTCTGGTCGACCACGTACGCTTGGTCGAAAATATCCTGCGCTTCTTCCAGGCCCACGCCGTGCTTCCGTTTCACCGTTTGGTTTTTTGCCCGGTCGAAACGGAAGCGCATCGGTATATAACTCTTATACCATCGTTCGCGCGCCGCTGTGCTTCAATGCTACGTTTCCCTCAATGCTAAACTCGAAGAACGATGCAGAAAACGAGCAATCCCGCCGAACTCGCCGCCATCGCCAAACAAATGCGCCGCGAGGTGATCGGGATGATCACTGAGGCCAAATCCGGCCATCCCGGCGGATCGCTTTCCGCAACCGAGATCGTGGTCACGCTCTTTTGCGACGTCCTGCGCCACGATCCCGCCAATCCTAAATGGAAGGATCGCGACCGTTTCATTCTCTCGAAAGGCCATTGCTGCCCGATTCTCTACGCCGTCATGGCCGAGTTCGGCTATTGCCCCAAGGATCAGCTCAACACGCTGCGCAAGATGGGTTCCATCTATCAGGGCCATCCCGATGTGCGCTTTCTTCCCGCACTGGAAGCTTCCACCGGATCGCTCGGCGAGGGGCTCTCGCTGGCGATCGGCATGGGACTCGCCGCGCGGCTCGATCAGAGCCCGGCGCGAAGTTATGTGGTGCTCGGCGACGGCGAAATTCAGGAGGGGCAAATCTGGGAAGCGGCGATGTTCGGAGCGAAATACAAGCTCGATAACGTCTGTGCGGTTCTCGATAACAATCGCATCCAGCTGGACGGATTCGTGAAAGACATTATGCCGCTCGCTCCGCTGGTCGACAAATGGCGCAGTTTTAACTGGCACACGATCGAACTCGATGGGCACAATATCGCGGCGCTGCAACGCGGCTTCGCCGAAGCCGCGGCCACCAAGGGCAGACCGACCATCCTGATCGCGCACACCATCAAAGGCAAGGGCGTTTCCTTCATGGAAAATAATCCGAAGTTTCACGGCACCGCGCCGACGCGCGAAGAATGCGCGCGGGCTTTACAGGAGCTGGCATAATGGCGACGCCACCGGTTCGAACGAAATACGAATTAAGGCTCGGCGCGGCGACACGTGAAGCCTTCGGCAAGGCGCTGGTGGAACTGGGCGCGGCGAATCAGCACGTGGTGGTGCTCGACGCGGATTTGTCGAAATCGACGTACACGGCGGAGTTCGGCAAACAGTTTCCGGAGCGATTCTTCGAATGCGGCATCGCCGAAGCGAACATGGTGGCCATCGGCGCCGGCCTGGCGTGCTCCGGAAAAATTCCGTTCGCGTCGAGTTTTTCCGCGTTCGCGCTCAACAAAGGATTCGAGCAGTTGCGCGTCACCGCGGCGTTTCCGCGCGTGAATCTGAAAATCGTCGGCACGCACAGCGGCATTTCCATCGGCGAAGATGGTCCGTCGCAAATGAGCATCGAAGATATCAGTCTGGCCTGTTCGCTGGCCGGGTTCGCCGCCATTTGCCCGGCCGACGAATTCGCGATGACCAGGCTGGTTCACGCCGCGGCGGCGTACGATGGCCCGTTGTTCATTCGCGCCGGCCGCGCCAAGGCGCCGGTCATCTATTCGGCGGATCAGGAATTTTCGATCGGCAAAGCAGTGCAGATCGCCGACGGTTCGGACGTGACACTCATCGCTTGCGGGTTGCTGGTGGCCGAATCGCTGCTCGCGGCGGATCTGCTCGATGCGGAAGGAATTTCGGCGCGCGTCATCGACCTCCACACCATCAAACCGATCGACCGGGACATGATCGCGCGCGCCGCGGCGGAAACCGGTGCGATCGTGGTCGCCGAAGAGCATCTGGTCGATTCCGGCCTGGGCGTTCGCGTGGCGCAGGTGGTCGCCGAGACGCATCCGGCGGCGATGGAGTTTGTGGGCATCGAGAACACCTACGCCGAATCGGGTCCGCCGGACGCGCTGCTCGATAAGTATGGCCTGCGAGCGAAGAACGTCGCCGAAGCCGCGCGGCGCGCCCTGAAGCGCAAACGCTGATGGAACTGGAACGCGTTGGAAAAATTCTGCACGACGAGATAGGTCCGCTGCTTTCCGCCGCGGGATTGCGCCTGCAGCTCATCAAAATGGACCATCCGGAAACGGCGGAGCAGGTGCGTGAAGTGACTGAAGCGCTCGACGAGGCGATCGACCGCGTGCGCGCGCTGAGCCAGGAATTACGCCCGTTCAAACTATCCGGCGTCAACCGCTCCAAACAGGGCCGCAACCGCTAGGAGCGGTTTCTCCTAATATCGTCTCCAGCGAGCTCATGGAACGGAGGGTGGACTTCAGTCCGCGCGGGGCTTTGAGCCCCGCTGCTCGATCCGAAGGGCAGAGCTGAGGCTCTGCGCGGATAAATCCCGCCCTCCAAGACACTACTTGTGGTTCCGCAGCGTGGGTGGTTTTTTCGGTGCGGGACGCAATGCCTGCCCGTCGCGCCCAGCCGATCGAGATAATCCTGGACGATGCCGTCGGCGATCGGAGTGGTTTTCGCTTCAATCTCGCTAGCGATCCCGGCGCCCAGTTTCTGTTGTTTTTCAACCGTTAAATCCTGCGCGAGCAGCGCGAAAGATGCCAGGGCGAAGACCAGCAACCGCACAACGAAATTATAATGCCTCTATGAACGATCTGCGGTTCGCGGCGCGCATGCTCCGGAAGACACCGGCATTTACGGCGATTGCAGTCGCGCTGCTCGGCGCGGGCATCGGAGCGAATGCGGTGATGTTCAGCGCGCTCGATGCGGTGCTGTTGCGCGAGCTGCCGGTGAAAAACCCGGGCGATCTGGTGTGGATGGTGCAGAAGACGCCGCAGCTCGGCACGCGCAGCAATTTCGAGTACGCCTTTTATGAAGCGCTGCGCGACCATTCGACCACTCTTTCGATCGTCTTCGGCGAGGATGAATGGTATGTCGCCATGAACGAGCCGCGACCGGCCGAGCAGGTGCAAGTCACCACCGTCACTCCGGAATTTTTCGAAGCGCTGGGGGTGCAAGCTCTGCTCGGGCGCACGTTGAACGCTGCGGATGCGAAAGAAAATCCGGGAATGATTCCGGCGGTGCTGAGCTACGGATTCTGGCGCCGGCGATTCAATGGCGACACGGGCGCGATCGGCCGGACCATCACTTTGCGCGAACACAAATACCTGATCGTCGGCGTGATGCCGCGCGAGTTTAACGGAATTTCCATGGATGTTTCGCCCGACGTGCGGCTGCCGATGCGCGCGGCGCCGCTATTGAACGACTGGGGTGAGCTCCCGCAAGGTATCTCCCCTCCAGCGTTGCTGAATTTATCCATCGCCGGCCGGCTTAGGCCGGGATCGACGCTTGCGCAGGCGCAGGCCGAAAGTTACAGCCTGTGGCGCGCGAATCTCGAGCAATCGTTCTTGAGACGGCAGCCCGCCCAACTTGACGCACAGCTGCGGCGCGGCATGGAAGTGATCCCGCTCGCCCACGGCACGTCCATTCTGCGCGATAAATTCGGCAACGCTCTGGAACTGCTGGTCGCGGCGGTCGCGCTGTTATTGTTGATGGTCTGCGCGAATCTGGCGGGGCTTCTGCTGGCGCGCAGTGCGGCGCGGAATGAAGAGATCGCGGTGCGATTGGCAATGGGAGCGACGCGCTGGCGTCTTGCGCGGCAGATGCTGACCGAAAGCGCGCTGCTTGCCGCCCTGGGATCAATTGCCGGGCTGATCGTCGCGCTGATCGCGACGCCGCTGCTGGTGCGGTCGCTTCCGCCGATGCGCGATCTTATGACGTCGCGTGTGCCGATTTCGTTGAACATCGGCGTGGATCATCGCGTGCTGCTGTTTTCCTTCGCCATTTCCGCGCTGACGGTTTTGCTGTTCGGACTGGCGCCGGCGATCGGAGCTTCGCGCGCGAGTCTCGATTCGGTTCTGCGCGGCACGCGAGGATCGCGACGCTCGCGCGGGCGCAGTGCGCTGATCGTGTTTCAAATCGCGCTGTGCACGGTGCTGCTCGCCGGCGCGGGATTGCTCGCGCGCACCTTCGAGCAGTTAAAGCGCGTCAATCCCGGCTTCGATGCGGATCATATTGTGACCTTCACCGTCGATCCGTCGCTGGCCGGATACACGGCGGCGCAGGCGAAAGCGTTTCGCCTCGACTTGACCGAGCGCGTTCGCGATCTGCCAGGCGTAGTGGATGTCGCCATCGCGAGCCGTCCGGTGATGCGCGGCAGTGGAATCAAAATGACGGTGGTGCCCGAAGGCCAGCAGCAGACGCCCGCCGATTTCTTAAACACCAGCCGGAATACCGTCACGCCCGGATATTTCACCATGATGGGCATGCGCATTCTGCGCGGCCGCGATCTGACGCAAGACGACGATTTCCGCAAGGGTACGGCAACGCCGATCGTGGTGAACCAGGCGTTCGCGAATAAATTTTTCCCCGACATTGACCCGATTGGCCGGCGCCTCGGACCAGGGGAGCCGGGTTATCAGATCGCCGGAGTGGTAAGCGACGCGAAATACCGTTCGCTGCGTGAGCCGATGACGCCAACTTTTTACGGCGTCTGGTCGGATACCTCGGTCGAGCAGATGCAGCTTGAAGTGCGTACGCGCGTGCGACCGCAATCGATCATCGACCCCGTTCGGCAGGCGCTCGCGTCGCTCGATCCGGCGCTGCCATTTACCGAAATCGAAGTGATGTCGGACGAAGTGGACGCGAGCGCGGCAGGCGAACGATTGACCGCGACGCTCGCCTCGCTTTTCGGCGGGCTCGCGGCGCTGCTGGCGGCGATCGGGATCTATGGGCTGCTCGCTTATGCGGTGGCGCAGCGGAGGCGCGAGATCGGGATCCGCATGGCGCTCGGCGCGCGGCCGTTCGATATTGGCGAAATGATCGGGATTCAGGCGCTGGCGGTGGTCGCGATCGGCGTGGCGCTGGGATTGGGCGCGGTGTTTATGGTCGCGCCGTTCATGCACGCGCTGTTGTATGGAATCGCACCGTCCGATCCGGTGTCGATGATTTTCGCGGCGCTGTTCGTGGCGATCGTCGCGGCCGCGGCGACGGCGATTCCGGCGTCGCACGCGGTGCGGATCGAGCCGGCGTCGGCGCTGCGCGAGGAGAATTGATGCTCGCCCGACCAGCGAGGCTGAGAGCCCTGCGCAGGCCGGGGGCCTGCCCCACAAAGCCATGAACGATCTCAAATATTCCGTTCGAATGCTGGCGCGGTCGCCGGGATTTGCGGTCGCGGCGGTCGTGTTGCTGAGCGCGGGAATCGGTGCGAGCGTGGTCATCTTCAGTGCGCTCGATGCGGTGTGGCTGCGGACGCTGCCGGTGAGGCATCCGGAAGAATTGGTCCGGATGGTGCAGTACTGGACGGGGATCGGCACCGTGAGCGACTTCGTCTACGATTTCTACGCTGCGCTCCGCGATCATTCAAGCACGCTTTCCGGCGTCTTCGCCGAAGATGAAGAACCGTTCGTCCCGATGACCGAACCGGAGCCCGCGGAAATGGTCCGCGTGAACCTGGTGACGCCGGATTTCTTCGATGTGTTTGGCGTAAACGCGATCTATGGACGCACGCTGCGTGCCAGCGATCCCGCCGATGCCGCGGTGTTGAGTTACGAGTTCTGGCGCAAGCGATTCACGGCGATCCACGCGCGGTCGGCAAAACGATCACGCTGCACGCGCATCCTTTCCTGATCCTGGGGGTGATGCCACGCGGTTTTCACGGTGTCAAATCGGACCTGGAGCCGGATATTCGCGTCTTGGGAAGCGCGCTGCCACTCCTTTTCGACAAATGGCCTGACGGACGCACTCCCGATATCACGCAGACGGCGGGGCTCAGCATCGCCGGCCGGCTGAAGCCTGGAGTCGCCATCGCGCAGGCGGAGTCGGAAAGCCGTGCTCTGTGGTTTCCGACGACGAAGGCGTACTGGGATAAGGTCCATATTATTCCCGGCACTGAGTTGCGCGACGGCATGGCGCTCGAGCCGCTGGCGCACGGCGTTTCCATCATGCGCGAAAAATTCGGCGGCGCGATCGAGTTGATGGGCGCGCTGGTCGCACTGCTTTTGTTGATGGTCTGCGCCAACGTCGCGGGATTGATGCTGGCTCGCAACGCAGCGCGGCGGGAAGAGATCGCGGTGCGTCTGGCGATGGGCGCGCCGCGAATGCGGCTGGTGCGGCAGATGATGGCGGAAAGCGGAGTGCTCGCGCTCGGCGGTGCGATCGGCGGAATCCTCCTGGCCTTTGTTTCGACGCCGCTTCTGGTCCGCGCGCTGCCGCCGATGCGCGACCGCGCGACCAATCTGCTGCCGGTCGTGCTCGATATAGCCATCGACGGTCACGCACTGTTTTTCGCGATTGCGATTTCGGCGTTGACGGTGGTGCTCTTCGGCCTCGCGCCCGCACTGGCGGCGTCGCGCGCGAGCCTCGACAGCGTGTTGCGCGGCGCGCGATCCAGTTTGCGCTGGCGCGGGCGACGCGCGTTGATCGTCTTTCAGGTGGCGCTGTGTACCATGCTGCTCGCCGGCGCGGGATTGCTGGTGCGAACGTTCCAAGATCTGCACGATCAGAATCCCGGGTTCGATCGCGATCACCTGGTCGCGTTCACGCTCGACCCCGGCGTGAGGCGTTTCTCTCAGGAGCAAGCCAGGGCGCTGCGCATTGCCTTTGTCGATCGCATCAAGGAATTGCCGGGTGTGGCCGACGTCGGCGTGGCGGGGCGCGCGCTGATGCGCGGCAGTGGAGTGAAAGCGACGTTCGCCGCGACAGGACAACGCGCGGCCGCCAATGACGATTTCACTACTAGCGTCAACATCGCAACGCCGGAATATTTTGAGACCTTGGGAATCCGTTTTCTTTCCGGACGGAATTTCGAGCCTTCGGATAATTCCGTCAAGCCGCGGCGCGTCATCGTGAATGAAGCCTTCGCTCGGCGTTTCTTCCCCGGCGAAAATCCGCTGGGAAAAACCTTCGGCAACGATCTGGGCGCGCCGGCGAAACCGGATTTCGAAGTCGTCGGCGTGGTGAGCGATGCGAAGTACCGGTCGATGCGCGAACCCGCTCCGCCCACCGTTTACGAACTGATGTTCCGCGACGATTCGCTGAACGTCTACGTGCACACGCGCGGGCGGCCCGAAACAATCATCCAACCCGTCCGCGCGATTCTCGCCAAACTCGACCCGGCGATATCGTTTTCGGAAGTCCACACCATGAACGAAGAAATCGACGCGAGCACGGAGGGCGAGCGGCTCACGGCGCTTCTTGCGTCCTTATTCGCGGCGCTCGCGGCGCTGCTGGCGGCGATCGGGATCTATGGGCTGCTCGCTTATGCGGTGGCGCAACGGAGGCGCGAGATCGGGATCCGCATGGCGCTCGGCGCGCGGCCGTTCGATATTGGCGAAATGATCGGGATGCAGGCGCTGGCGATGGTCGCGATCGGCGTGGCGCTGGGATTGGCCGCGGCGTTTATGGTCGCGCCGTTCATGCGCGCGCTGTTGTATGGAATCGCGCCGTCCGATCCGGTGTCGATGATTTTCGCGGCGCTGTTCGTGGCGATCGTCGCGGCCGCGGCGACGGCGATTCCGGCGTCGCACGCGGTGCGGATCGAGCCGGCGTCGGCGCTGCGCGAAGAAAATTAATCTCTTCGTGCAACAAAATCACGACGTGGCCTGTGGGGCAGGCTCGCAGCCTGCGGCGGGACCTTGGCCCGCCTGGTCGGCTCAGGAAGAGGCGGGCGGCGCGCCCGCCGCGGGCCGAGGGCCTGTCCCACAAACCGGCAGGAATATCCGGCTGCGATTTTTTCGACCTTCGCTGGAACGCTTTAATTCGTCGTCCGCGGACGCTGATATTTCTGGCTGATGTATTTTTCCGCCACCGCCAGCGCGCCCTGCGTGTTGTCCTTGGTGCGCAGCGCCTGGCGATACTCGTTCACCGCGCGATCCCGCTGATCGCTGATGTCGAAAATCTCGCCCAGGTTGATGTGCGCCCAAACTTCGGTCCACTTGGGAATCAGATCGCCGTTCAGCACTTCGCGAAATTCATTCGCCGAGGCCTGCCAGTTCTGTTGCAGGAAAAACAATTCGCCCACGCGATAATGCGCCAGCGAGCTGTTCCGTTCCACGTCCAGCGCCTTCTGATATTCCCGCAGCGCCGAGGAATAATCGCCGATTTCCGCGAACTGCTCGCCGCGCTTGATCGAAACCGCCACGCGAATATTGCTGTCCCAGTGCAGAACCTTGTCGTCGGGGTCCAGGGAAACCGTGCTCGGCTTGCCGAACGTCTCAATCGCAAACTCCGAAGACGTCCCCACCACTTCCACCTTCTGCGTTTCCGGATTGCCTTCCGTCTGCACCCGCATATCCACGGGCATGCGGAACAGGTCCAGGTCCTGCGTCACCTTGCCCATCACGCGAAATCCTTTTTGCGTGCGGAACACGGTATACGATAATTTGAACTCCGGCGCGCCGCTCGATTCGGTCCATTCGGTGAAGAACCAGCTCAACTCCTGCCCGTAAGCGTCTTCGGCGAGCTTGCGCAGATCGTCCGTGCTCATCGATTTGAACGCGAATTTATCGGGGATCTCATGCAGCACCTTCAGGAAATTATCGTCGCCGATCACGTAGCGCAGCATGTTGAAGACCGCCGCGCCCTTGCCCGCGGTGTCGGCCCAAAATTCCGGCGAATAATCTTCCAGCCGTCCCGATTGAATCAGCGGCGGATCGCTCACCGTCAGCGCTTCGGTGTAGCTCGCCTGCACCTGCGTATTGGCCGCGCCCGGTCCGTTGGTTTGCTCGGCGTACATAATTTCCGCGTAGCGAGCCAGCCCGTTTTCGATCCAGATATGATTGCGCGAGGTCGGCGAAACCAGAACTCCCCACCATTGCTGCGAGACTTCATTGGCGACCAGCTGCTGGTTCACCTGTTTGCCGAATCCGTGCGGCGAAAAGAACAGCATCCCCGGCGCGGCGTAGCCGTTCGGCGTGCCGTCCTCGGTTTCGACCACGGTTAAATCTTTCTTAAACGGCGCGCCGTAGACGCTGGCGAAATACGCCATCGCCCTGGCGATCTCCTGTCCGTACGCATTCGCCATATCGCCCGACGTGCGCATGTAGAACGAAGTGGTGACGCCGTTCGCGGTCACCTTCACCGGATCGGTTTTCACCACGGCGAAATCACCCGGAAACGACGGCTGATCGAAAACGAATCGCGTGGTGGTCATTCCCGCCGGACCCTGCACGTTCGAATCGACGCCCGGCGCGACCACTTTATATCCCTGCGGCACCGTCACCTTCAGATCCGAAGTGAAGCGGTCCACGGTGTAATCGCTCACCGGGAACCAGCGCGCCGGGTACATGAAATAGGCGAAATCAGGATGAATCGCCGCGAAGCGAATCCCGAACACCGGCGACTCTTCCGTGCCGGCCAGCTTGCCGTCATAAATAAAAGTGAGCGCGGCCGGCTTGCCCCGCGGCAGCATATCGAGCAGGTTCAGCCGCACCGTCATATCCTGCGCGCTGCGCGATGCCGGAACCTGGCGGCCGTCCTCGTCGAGCACTTTCGACAGGCTCAGCGAATTGTTCAGCTCGAACGTAACGGAGTTGGTGTCGTCGAGCGGCGTGAAATGCACGATGACGGTGGCGCTGATCGACTGCGCGGCCGGATCCACCTGCGCGTTGATGGCGTAGCTTTGCACATCGATGCGCGCGCGCGACCCGCGATCCTGCGCCGACGCCACGGCCGCCGCCAGACTCAGCAGAACCAGGATCCGTCGAAGCGCCTGATTGCTGCCCCCGCCATAACTGACGGGGCTGTAGAGTACCGATCCAGCCCCGGCCGTAACGCCGGGGGCTCGGCCGATCTTCAACAACTCCTTAACCAACGTGAACGGTTTCTTTACCAGCACGGAACACCTTCAAAATCCAATCGGCCGCGGTTTCGATAGGATCGGCGTCCGTCGAAAGAACGCGCGCCACTTCGGCCAGATCGGCGCGCATCTGGCGCCGCGCGTCTTCGTTCTCGAGCAGCCGAATCGCCTCTGCCGCGATCCGTTTCCCCGTCATTTCCTCCTGGATCAGCTCCGGCACGATGCGCCGTTGCGCCACCAGGTTCACCATCGATAGGAACGAGGCGCGTACCATCCACCGTCCCAGTATCCAACTTAACGCGTTTACGCGATAAAAAGTGACCATTGGGGTGCCGGCCAGCGCCGCCTCGATGGTCACCGTTCCGCTGGCGGCCAGAGCCAGCTGCGAATGAGCAAGCGAATCCCAGGTTGATCCTTCTATTACTTGGATGGACGACGCCCGAACGCGTTCCCAAAATGTTGAGGTTTCGGCGCCGAATCCGGGAGGTAAAGCGAGAAGAAACGTGGCCTTATGCCGTTCGCGGATGCGCTTTGCCGCTTCAATGAGCGCCGGCATGTGCCGCGCCGCTTCGCCGTGACGGCTGCCGGGCAGCAGAACGATCATTGGTTCGGCCGGGTCAAGTTGAAATTTGCGGCAAAACTCGTCGCGGGTCATTGACGGACGAAAAATCCGCGCCAGCGGATGGCCGAGATAGCTGGTCGGGACGCCATGTTTTTCGAAAAACTCGGGTTCGAAGGGAAAAATGGCGAGAAGCCGGTCGACGGTCGCGCGCAGCGTCTTGACGCGGCCTTCGCGCCAGGCCCAAGCCTGCGGAGCGATCAGATAAACGATCGGAATTTTCAGCCGCTTCAGTTTTTTCGCCAGGCGCAGGTGAAAATCCGGCGAATCGGTGAGCACGGCGACGTCCGGCTCCAATTCCGCCGCGGCGCGAACGAGTTTACGGAACTGCTTATAGATGCGCGGGATGTGCTCGATAACTTCAACCAATCCCAGAACCGCGATCGATCGCGAATCGACGATGGCTTTGACGCCCGCGGCCTGCATGCGAGGTCCGGCGCAGCCGAAAAACTCCGCGTCGGGATGGCGAAAGCGAATCGCCTCGACCACGCGGGAGGCATAAAGGTCACCTGAAGCTTCGCCGGCGGAGATAAAGACGCGCACCTGGAAGCTAGTTTACTAAAGCAAGGTTGCTCGCCGACTTCGCTACTTCTTGGGAAACAGCGTGGGAAACGCATCGGAACCCTCGCGTGGCTTGGCAGAGCCCGGGCACCCCGGCTGACGCTCGCTGCTGACGTCAAGCATCCTGAAGCCATATTGCCCTCCCTGGGCGACCAAGAAGTAATACTCGGCGGCGGCGCCGCCGTCATTCAGTTGGCGGACCTCGATTTGCCACCGGTCGGAGTGGCTGGTGCAGCGCTGCACGAAGTTGAAATGCCAGGAGTCCTTGATCAACTTATCGTGAAGATCGCGCAACGAGCCGTCGCTCCACGCAGCGATTTCCGAAAAATTCTTCGTTAGCCATTCGTCAACGAAATCCTGCGCTGACAATGCAATCGGTTCGATTCGGCGGCCTTTGTCTCCGTCAATCGCGTATTGAAGAACGTGCGGCCGAACTAGCACGTCGGTGTCTTGGCTCTGTCCCAGAAATTCGATGAGAGCCCGATTCGGCTCTATCCGGCCGTGATATGGTTCAATATCCCCGATGTTGAGGACATCAGAGCCGTGGAGAAGCGTTTTCCCGGTCGAACCGATCCGCGAAATCGTATAGTCGATCGACTGCCAGGTAGAAGCACAGCCCTCAGTATTCGCAATCGCCAGAACGAGTCGCTCCCCCGCGCCGTCGGGCTGCGAAACGCCGACGTAGTTGTAATGAAGGGGAAAATACTTGCCCTTGGTATAGTCGGTTTGCTCCGCCGTGAACCGGCGATGCCATAGGCCGTCCCGCCATTCGAAAAGATAAACGGAGTCCTCATATTCGCAATGCACGCCTACGCTGGTTGTCAGCCGCAACCACGATTCATCTCCGTCGGGATGTGATACCTCGAACGCGCCAACATCGCCGAGATATTCCCGATACTGATCACCGTCGGGGACAACGTACTTCTTCTGATCAAACTCCGCGTTCAGCGTGGCCGTGAGCGCTGCGGCTTCGGGATGCGGTCCGGAATTGGCGATTCGGGAATCCGCCCAGTCGGCGAGTTGATGCTTCAACACCGTGAGCTCCTGAGTCGCGCCGGATGTCTCTCGGTTCTCGCCGCGCAGCGCGACCAGCTTAGCCTGCGTCTCCCGGATCGCGTCCAGATCGCCGCCGCCAGCAACGACCATCGCCGCCAGCGCCAACGCCGCTAATTTCATTGATTCGATTTTACATCCCGCTTGCGGCGGTCGGAAATGGCCTATAATCCGGCCCAGATTTCCGCTAAATCCAGTTCGAATCCATCGATCGGACCCTGGCCCGCAAGACTCGTGATACCCTCGCGCTTTTCCGGGGCGTCTTGCCCCGCGCGATAAATGTAGACCGTCTTCTCATCGGGATGGATCAACCACGCCAGCTCGACGCCGCCACGCAGCCATTCCTGCATTTTTTCCTGCGCGGTTTTCAGGCGATCCGTCGGCGACATCACCTCAATCACAAACTCCGGAGTCAGCCGTGGGAATTTTCGGAGCTGCTGTTTCGTGAGCTTCTTAAGTCGCTCATTTGAGACCCAAGATGCATCAGGCGAGAATGCCGCGTCCGTCGGCAGAATAAATTCGATGCTCATCCCAAACGCTTTGCCGCGGCCGTCGCGTCTCGCCCAGTTTGCGAGCTGCCTGACCGCCTCAACGCAATCATAATCAGACTCCGGTGAGGCAGGGGGCACGATCGAGATCTCTCCTTGCGCGCTTCTTTCGAAACGCACGTCGGGATTGGCCATGCAAAATTCGAAATATTCGTCGTCCGTCATTTGCGGATCGAGCCGCAGCGCTACGAGCGAGGTCTTTTCCGGCAGGACGACTTGCATACTTAAATGATAACGGCTACGCGTGAACCGGCAATTCCTTGGCGATCTCCCCGACCACCGCCTTCGCATCGCCAAACAGCATCAGCGTCCGGGGCATGTAGTACAGCTCGTTATCAATCCCCGCGAAGCCCGGATTCATGCTGCGCTTGATCACCATCACCGTCTGCGCCTTGTCGACATCCAGAATCGGCATGCCGTAAATCGGACTCGTTTTATCGTGCCGCGCGGCGGGGTTCACCACGTCGTTGGCGCCGATCACCAGCGCGACGTCGGTTTCCGCAAAATCCTGGTTGATGTCTTCCATCTCATGCAGACGATCGTAAGGAATATCCGCTTCAGCGAGCAGCACATTCATGTGCCCCGGCATTCTTCCCGCGACCGGATGAATGGCGAATTGCACGTCTACCCCGCGCTTGATCAGCGAATCGGCGAGCTCGCGCAGCTTGTGCTGCGCCTGCGCGACGGCCATTCCGTATCCCGGAACGACGATCACCTTGCGCGCGCTCGAAAGAATCTCCGCGGCGTCTTCCGGCGTGGCCGAGCGCACCGGTCTCTGCGCCATCTTCGTGCTCGCCCCTGCCTGAACCTGTCCAAAAGCCCCGAACAGAACGTTGGTGAACGACCGGTTCATGGCCTTGCACATAATCACCGAAAGAATAAATCCAGAAGACGCGTTCACCGCGCCGGCGATAATCAGCAGGCGATTGCCCAGCGCGAACCCCATCGCGCAGCACGCTGCGCCCGCGTAGGAATTGAGCAGCGCGATCACCGTCGGCATGTCGCCGCCGCCGATCGGCATGATCAGAAGCACGCCGAATAACAGCGACAGCACGGTGTACGCCGGAAACACCCACGCCGGCGCGGGCTCGTAAATCATCCACACGCCGAGCGCAACCGCGAATACCAGCAGGGCCACATTGACGAAATTCTGGCCCTTATACGTCATCGGGCGGGTGGGGACAAGATCCTGCAATTTGCCGAAGGCCATCACGCTCGCCGTGCAGGTGAGATAGCCGAGCACGGTTTCGATCACGATCGCCGCCATGGTCGCGCCGGTGAACGGGTGACCTTGGGCGATCGACTTATAATAATCCGCCGTTCCCACCAGCGCCGCGGCGAACGCGCCGAACGCGTGCGAAAGCGCGGTCAATTGCGGCACCGCGGTCATCGGCATCAAATACGCGAGCGGCACGCCGATGGCGGTGCCGATCGCCATGCAGACCAAAATCCATTCGAAGTTGACCACTTCCTGGCGCAGCAGCGTTCCCACGATCGCGAACAGCAACCCGAATTCGCCCGAAATCACGCCGCGCCGCGCGGTCACCGGCGAAGCGAGCCATTTGATGGAAAGAACAATCGTCAGCGCGGCGACAATGTAGGCGACCTGCCAGATTCCGGGGGTCGCTTCCGCTCCGGGAGTCACTTGGTCTCCTTTTTCTTGAACATTTTGAGCATGCGGTCCGTGATCAAAAATCCGGCGACGATGTTAATGGTGGCAAAGGTCACGGCAACGCAGCCGAGCACCTGGCTGAGCGTCTGCGAATCGCCCGCTCCCGCAATCAGAATGGCGCCGACCACCGATATGGCGGAAATCGCGTTGGTCAGCGACATCAGCGGCGTGTGCAGCAGCGGCGACACGCGGCGCACCAGCTCGAGTCCCAGAGGAACCGCCAGCACCAGAACGTACAGGCTGACTTCTAATTCATTTGACATATAAATTCCGTTCGTTGTCCCCGCCAGTGATGGAGGGGGCTATCGACGCGGCTCACGCATTGACTCCCAGCAGCGCCTGCACCTTCGGATGAACCACTTCCCCGCCCCGAGTAATCAGCGTTTCGCGCGTGATCTCATCATTCAGGTCGATGTTCAACTGGCCATCCTTAGTGATCATGTTTTTCAAGAATGTCACGATGTTGCGCGCGTACATTTCGCTGGCATGGCGCGGCACCGTGGCCGGAACATTCATGGGACCGAGCACCATCACGCCGCGTTCCAGCACCGTTTCGCCGGGGCGCGTCACTTCGCAGTTCCCGCCGCGCTCGGCCGCCAGGTCGACGATGATCGATCCGGGCGCCATGGCGTGAACCATCTCGCGCGTCACCAGCAGCGGAGCTTTTTTCCCGGGAACGGCCGCCGTGGTGATCACCACGTCCTGGTCCTTCATCACCTGCGCCATCTGCTCGCGCTGGCTGCGGATCGCGGCGTCGCTCAGCGCCTTGGCGTAGCCGCCTTCGCCTTCGCCGCTCTCTTCAATCTTGATGGTGACGAACTTCGCGCCCAGACTTTCGATCTGCTCCTTCACCGCCGCGCGCACGTCGTATCCGCTGACCACCGCGCCCAATCGGCGAGCCGTCGCGATGGCCTGCAATCCCGCCACACCCGCGCCCAGGATGAGGACTCGCGCAGGCGGCATGGTTCCCGCCGCGGTGGTCATCATCGGAAATAATCGCGGCAGATTGACCGCGGCAAGCAGCACGGCTTTATATCCCGCAATCGACGCCATCGACGAAAGTGCGTCCATCGACTGCGCGCGGGTGATGCGCGGGATAAATTCCATGGAAAACAGCGTCGCGCCGGCCTGCGCGTATTTCGCCGCGATGGCCGGGTCGGTGAGCGGATCGCAGAAGCCGATGGCGATCGCATCGCGTTTCGCCGGTTCCTGCGGCACGCGCACGTGCAGGAAAATCTGCGCGTTTTCGCGAACATCGAGCGACGGCCCGGCGCGTCCGCCTTTGGAGATGTATTCGTCATCGGCGAAACCGGATTCGAGTCCCGCGCCGGATTCAATCCAGGTTTCAACCGAGGATTTTTTCAGCAGATCGAGCACGCGAGGCGTAGCAGCCACGCGCCGCTCGGACGGGA
>DATJNW010000148.1:0-5723 GCA_035507655.1 Bryobacteraceae bacterium
GGTGGTGCGCAGAAAGATCATCACCAGGCACAAGAACCAGGTGAACAGGGAAAATTGCACGCTCGCGTAAGACAGCCAGCGCGTCTGAAATTCGACCCAAGCCCACACGATGGCGAAAATCACGCCCAGCGTGAGCAGCACGAATCCCAGTCCCATGGAGACTGAAATTAAATTATCGAGCGTCGCCAGCGGCGGAAGTTTTTCGAGCAGCGTGCCGGTCCGTTTCTGTTTGAGGCGCCGCTCCTGCATTAAATAAAAGATCGACGCGACCGCGGTCAGCAGCAGCGCGGCGAACCCCGCCAGCACCAGAACAATGTGCACCACCAGCCACGCGTCGCGCACGCCGATGTTCGGCCAGGCCGCCACCGGCTGTTCCAGCGAGGCCACCAGCGTCATCAGAAAAACCAGCGGAAACAGCGCGACCGCGGGGCTGGCGAAGTGGTAGCGCCATTCGACAATGAGAAATACCAGCGCGATCAGGAACGCGCCGACGTTCAGCGTCGCAAACGACGTATCGAGCGGCAATCGCCCGTACGCCATCGACGCCTCCACCAGCGCGACCCCGTGCAGCACCACGGCCACGCGAAAGGAGCCCAGCGCCACCGGGTACAGCTTCACATTGCGCCGCACAATCGCCAGCATCGAGTGCAGCAATCCCAGTCCGTAGAGACAGGTTGCGACGCGAAGCCAGAAAATGCTCGTTTCCATCATTAAATTTGATTCTACGCTGCTTCCCGGGGAACTGACGAGCAAATCGGCTGCCGAGTGCGTTTCTTAATAAAATGAATGGCTTGCGGCGCGGGTTATGCTGGGTTGCGCCATTTCACCCAGGTGGCATAAGCCGCCAGGCTTGTGTTTCGACGGCCCGAGATCGCGCCGCGAGCAGCACAACCCTGGCGGCTTATGCCACTGGTTCTACACCCTGTTAGAGATTGGTGCTCAATAGTCAGTCAATCAGCACCGCCCCAGACGAATCCGGAAATGAAAATCGCTGCCGCGGTTCGGTTCGCTTTCGACTCGGATATCGCCGTCCATCACGCGCACCAGGCGCGAGGCGATCGCCAGCCCCAGGCCGGTGCCCCCGAAACGACGGGTGGCGGAGCTGTCGCCTTGCACGAACGCGTCGAAAATCATTTTCTGTTTTTCCGCCGGAATCCCCATTCCGGTGTCGCGCACCAGGAAATGCAGCAGCAGCGAATCGGCCGTTTCCGATTCCTTGTTCACTTCGACGGTGACGCCGCCCTGCTCGGTGAACTTGATGGCGTTGTTCATGAGGTTGACCAGGATCTGGCGTACGCGGTGTGGATCGCCGCTTAACTCCGCGGGAATTTCTTGGGCGACCCGCCAGCGCAAGTCCAGTCCTTTTTCCCGCGCCGCGACTTCCAGCGATTTGGCCGCGCCATCGAGCACGCTGCGCACGTCGAAGGCGATCCGTTCCAGCTCCAGCTTGCCGGCTTCGACTTTGGAAAAATCGAGAATGTCATTGATGATCACCAGCAGCGAATCGGCCGAGCTTTTGACGATATTCAGGTAATCGCGCTGCTCCTCGCTTAGCTCGGTTTCAAGCACCAGCTCGGTCATGGCCAGCACACCGTTCATGGGCGTGCGGATTTCGTGGCTCATATTGGCGAGAAATTCGCTCTTGGCGTGGCTGGCCGCGTGCGCTTCGACGGCGGCGCGATCGCGTTCCTCCTCGGCGCGCTTGCGGTCTGTAATATCCACCAGCGTGGTTAGAATCACCGGCTGACGCGTGTCCTCGATCAGCGCCATGTTGGCGAGCGCGCAGACCAGCGAGCCGTCTTTGCGGTGCATCCACATTTCAAGATTCTTCAGGACTTTTTCCGCTTTCAGCGCCGCCATCACCGTGGCGCGCTCCGCTGCGGAGGTGTACACTGCACTCGCGTGCGGCCAGTCCCTGCCTTGATAGCCAAGCATTCGCCGCGCGGCTTCATTCCATTCGAGGAGCCGGCCGTCGAGCGTGGTTCGCGTCACGCCCGCCAGGTTGTTTTCGAAAAGCTGGCGGTAGCTGCGTTCGGAGGCGTGCAAGAGCCGCTCCGCCTTCTTGCGCTCGCTGATGTTTTGCGTGATGGAGGCGACCGCGACCACCCGGCCGGCGGCATCGCGAATCGGAGAGAGCGAGATGGAAACGTCCAGCAGCGTACCGTCTTTGCGGCGCCGCACCGTTTCCAGATTGAGAATGCTTTCTCCGGCCGAAAGAGTCGCGGCCAGTCGCCGGACCTCCTCATGCCGGTCTTCCGGAAGGATGATTTCGAGATTTTTGCCGACGGCCTCCTCGGCCGTGTATCCGTAGATTTCCCGGGCGCCCTTGTTCCAGCTGAGGATGAGTCCCTCCGGCGTGGTTCCGAGAATCGCATCGTCGGAGCATTCGACCAGCGAAGCGAGAAATGGCGCGGCGCGCTGCGCTTCTTTCCATTGCGTAATATCCCGCACGATCGCCGCGTTCGCCACGGGCACGCCGGAGGCGTCAAAAACGGGCGAAAGAGAGACGCCGGCGGCAAAGCGCCGGCCATCCTTAGTGCGTCCAAGCCCTTCGAAAGGCGGGATCTTTCTTCCGCTCCGCAGCTCGACGTGGTTCCGGTCCACGTGCACCCAATGCTCGGGCGGGATCAGCATCTTCATCGGCTGCCCGATCGCTTCCTCGGCGGTGTAGCCGTACAACCGCTCGGCCGCGGGATTCCAGCTCTTGATCTTGTCGTCGAGCGTAGAGGAGAAAATCGCGTCCTGCGAGCTTTCGATAATCGAGCCCAGAAACTGACGCGCCTCTTCGGCGGCTCGCCGTTCCGTGACGTCCTGTTTGACGGCGATAAAGTTGGTGGTCTGGCCGCGCGCGTTGCGCAGCGGCGTAATGGTCATCTCTTCGGAATAGAAGGTCCCGTCTTTGCGGCGGTTGATGAGGTCCCCGTGCCACACTTTTCCGGCAAGGATGGTGGACCACAGGTTATGGTAAAACTCCGGACCTTGTTTGCCGGAGTGCAGAATGCGCGGCGTCCGGCCGAGCGTTTCTTCGGCGCTGTAGCCGGTGAGCCGCGTGAACGCGGGGTTGAGATAGAGAATTTTCCCGTCGAGATCGGTGACCAGGACGCCTTCGTCGAGCTGCGCGACGGCCTGCGCCAGGTTTCCACTCCGGTCGAACGGCGAATTTTCGCCCTCCGCGAGCGCTTCCGAAGCTTTCAGCAAGTCCGCGGCCAAGAGCGGTTCATCCTTTCGCGCATGCGCATTTTTTGAGAGACTACTCCCAGGGCTACCGCCCCGGAAATGGAGATCTCCAGTGAATCGATCGATTCTCCTGCTGCTCCTTATCGGCAGTTTTTGGCTTCGCGCACAAAACCCGGCAAAACCATGGACGCCCCCGCGCACGCCCGACGGCCAGCCGGATTTACAGGGAACCTGGACCAATTCGACACTGACTTCGCTGGAGCGTCCCGCCGAGTTTCGCGATAAACCCACGTTGACTCGCGAAGAAGCGGCGGCGTACCAAGATCGGCTGCTGGGCCAGTTGAATCGCGACCGGCGCGACGGTGGTGACGCCACCGACGTCGGCCGCGGCTATAATGAACTCTTTTTTGATCGCGGCGGCGGGCTGGTGCGCATCGGCGGCGTGATTCACACCTCGATTGTGGTCGACCCCCCGGATGGGAGAATTCCCGCGCTCACGCCCGAAGCGCGCGCCCGTATCGAGCGCGACCGCGCCTACGCCCGCATGCACCCCGCCGATCAGGCTTCGGACCGTTCGCTTCAGGAGCGCTGTCTTTATTGGTCGACGGCCGGTCCGCCGATGCTGCCGGGCCCGTACAACAATCTTTATCAGATCTATCAAACGCCGGGTTACGTGATGATCCAGAGCGAAATGATTCACGAATCGCGCATCATTCCTTTGGACGGACGCCCGCATCTCGCGCCCTCGATCCGGCAATGGACCGGCGATCCACGCGGACACTGGGAAGGCGAAACGCTGGTGATTGAGACCACCAATTTCAACGGCAAAACCAAATTTCACGGATCGAGCGAAAATCTGAAGGTGATCGAGCGGCTGACGCGCGAGGCGCCGGATAAAATCGTTTACCGGTTTACGATTGAGGATCCGTCGACGTTCACCAAACCGTGGACCGGCGAACTGCCGCTGGCGGCGACCACCGATCGAATTTTCGAATACGCCTGCCACGAAGATAATCGCGCGCTGGTGGATATTCTGGCGGGAGCACGGGCGCAGGAGAAGAAGTAAAGAGCAGGCACGAATTCTGGGTCGTCCCTATTGACAATTTCCCTGAAAGATCGCGCAGATCAGTCCGACCGCGTCTACGCCCACGCCGATGCGGTACAAGTCGCGCGCGCTGGCGATCGGGACGATCGCGACCGACGGGTCTGAACCGCTGACGGTCGATGGAGCGGGCGCGAGAATGAACGGAGTCGTGTTTGCGGCGCGAGCCATCCGCAGATCGGCGGTCGCGAATAAATACAGGTAATTGTAGCCCCGAATCCGGACGGGCATCGGATAGAACACGTCGAATTTAGCGACCGCGCCGTGCAAATTTCCGGCGGTGATCTGTTCGTCCTGGCCGAGGGTGAAGGTGTACATCGCGGCCGGTCTGCCGCTGTAGGACGTGGTCAGCCGGAATCCCGCGCCCCAGTTGCGATAGAACTGCTGGCGGTCCGGCGGCAGAAATCCGATGTAGCTCGCGCCGGCAGCCTGCGGATATTGCGCGATGAAGCTGGCATACTGCGGCGAGGCGCCATCGGGCACCGCGAAAATATTCAAGCGGCTCGCCGGCGGCAGCGGAGCCGTCGCGCCCGCGCCCAGAACAAATCCGAAGCGCCTGCTTCCGCCGCCCGCGTTCCAGCTTGGGAACGGATGAACATCGATGCCGCTCGAGAACGCGCCCGATTCGGCGACCTGATTCACCGGCAGATTGGCAATCGACGTCGCGAGGTTGAACTCTGCAATCGGCGTAGTAATCTGCTGCGGGAAGCTGCCGATCTGCACGTCGCCCCACAGGGAAAGCCACGGCGCGCTGAGCGAGCGGTCGATGAGAAAATCGAAGAACAGTTTCTGCTCGGGATTGGCCGCGCTGGCGCCCGTTTGTTCCAAACCGAGGACCGCTCGAGCTTCCGTATCGCTCGCTTGAGCCCAGACAAGACTGGCTGCGCAAGCTAAAATTACCTGAAATTTCATGGTTCCCCGCCGAACCAGGTATAGCGCGGGAAAACAACCGGCGAACGTCGCGAGTACGTCTTTTTACTTGAAAAGATTGGAGATTTCGCGCCAAAGCGCGCCGCGACGGTTTTGACCTGTTCGGAGCGGTTGTGAGTTTAAAAAACGAAGCGGCCGGCCAAATGGGCGTATGCGGGGACAGACTACTCGGCGCTAATATACTTGATCCAACCAGTTGCTTCGGTCCGTTGGTGGCGCACGCACTCCTGCGTGCCGCGTCGAGACTCTTCTCGACGCAATGGCTGATCGAGCGGAACCAGCGTCGGCAAGAGTGCCGACGCGGCACGCAGAAGTACGTGCGCCACGCACCCATACTGACCGGGGGTTGCTCAAGGTTGCGTCAGCGATATCAATGCCGAGCGGCCTGTCCCCTTTTTCAGCACCCTGGTCAGGTTTCGCCTACCGCGTAAAATTTGCCTGACAATTTTTCTAAGTAACTCTAAGCAAATCGCCTTAGGCGGCGCGGCCGGTCAGATGCAGCAGGTGCTTTGGC
>DATJNW010000149.1:0-8743 GCA_035507655.1 Bryobacteraceae bacterium
TCCTATCCGGGTGCTTGCGGAGGAACCGCTGCGACTGGTTGGAATTCCGCATCCCGACGCGCCGAAGTTGAAAGCGTATCTTCAGAGGATCGGTGGAACGATCATCATCAACGGGCGTCCGTTTCCGTGATTGTGTGTATAATGTGTGTATAGCATGAGTAAGCGGATCAATATCGTGCTTTCCGAAAAGACGGTCCGGCGTCTAGACCGCGTCACCAAAGCCGGCGAACGCAGCCGATTCATCGATGCCGCGGTCTGCCACTACATCGATCATCAAAGCACGGATGCTGTACGCGCCCGGCTGGAGAGCGCGGCAATTCGGGATCGCGATCTGGACCACGAAATCGCCCAGGACTGGTTTGCCGTGGATCAGGAAGAATGGAAAAAACTCGACGAGCCCGGCCGCGGCGCGGCGAAATCTACCTCGCGACGCTCGATCCGACGGTAGGCCGGGAAATTCGAAAGACAAGACCGGCTTTGATCATCCAGAACAACGTATTCAACCGGCTCACGCCGATGACCATCGTCGCGCCGATTACCTCCACCGTGCGTTTCCCGCTCAGCCCGGTCCATGTTTTGCTGCCCGCCGGAACAACAGGTCTGGCTGTAACCTCGGTAGCCGTGCTGAGCCAGATTCGCGCGATCGACAACCGCCGCTTGATCAAACGGCTTGGTTCCGTCGATGATGAAATTATGAGCCGTGTTGACGAGGCGATCCAAATCAGCCTCGGCCTGATCCGGCTCGATTAAGCAATGATTCAACTCTCCGGCGCCGGGAAACGTTTCGGCCAAAAACTTCTCTTTGAAAATTGCGACTGGCTCATCACGCCCAAGGAGCGTACCGGGCTCGTCGGCGCCAACGGCACCGGAAAAACCACGCTGCTCAAGATTCTTGCCGGAATCGAGTCGCTCGATTACGGAACGCTCACCTCCATGAAGGGGATCACCCAGGGGTATCTTCCACAGGACGGCCTTTCGCTCTCCGGGCGTTCGATTTTCGAAGAATGCATGAGCGTTTTTGCCGACCTGCACGATATGGAACGCGAACTGGAATCGCTGCACAACGCGATCGGCGAGCTCGATCCCGCCGGCGACGAATACGCCGCCGCGGCCGACCGTCTTCATCACATCGACACCGAATTTCGCAATCGCGACGGCTACGCGATTGAAGCGCAGGTGGGCACCGTGCTCGACGGCCTCGGGTTTCGCAAGGAAGACTGGACGCGGCGCACCGAACATTTTTCCGGCGGCTGGCAGATGCGCATTGCGCTGGCGAAATTGCTGCTCGAAAAGCCGAACATGCTGCTGCTCGATGAGCCGACCAATCACCTCGACTTAGAAGCGCGCAACTGGCTGGAGCAGTATCTCACAAATTATCCTTTCGCCTACGTGTTAATTTCGCACGACCGCTATTTTCTGGACATAACCGTCAACAAAACGGTCGAAATCTGGAACAAGCAGATTCATTTTTATTCGGGAAATTACGACAAGTATCTGCTTCAGAAAGAGGAACGGCGCAGCCAGCTCGAAGCGGCGTACCGTAACCAGCGCGAGCGGATTGAGCAGCTGGAAGCCTTCATCAATCGTTTCCGCTATCAGGCGACGAAGGCGAAACAAGTGCAGTCGCGCATCAAGGAACTGGAAAAAATCGAGCGCATCGAAATCCCGCCCGACGAGCAGACGATTCATTTCTCCTTTCCGCAACCGAAGCCGAGCGGGCGCATTGTGGCGGAGTTTAAAGACGTCGCGAAAAGCTACGGAGAAAAACTGGTTTTCAGCGGCGCGAATTTCATCATCGAGCGCGGCGACCGCATTGCTCTGGTCGGCATCAACGGCGCCGGAAAATCGACCATGATCAAGCTGCTCGCCGGCACCGAGGCGCTGACCAGCGGCTCCTACACGCTGGGCCACAATGCCCTGCCCGATTATTTCGCGCAGGACCAATACAAAGAGCTGGACCCGAACGCGCGCATGATCGACGATCTGGGCAGCGCGTCGCGATCGGCGACCAACACCGAACTGCGCACGCTGCTCGGATGTTTTCTGTTCAGCGACGATGATGTGTTCAAGCGCATCGGCGTGCTCAGCGGCGGCGAACGCAATCGCTACGCGCTGGCGAAGATCCTGCTGGCGCCATCGAATTTTCTGCTGTTAGACGAGCCCACCAATCACCTGGATATGCGCGCCAAAGACGTGCTGCTCGAAGCCTTGAGCAAGTATTCGGGCACGGTGGTGTTCGTTTCGCACGACCGCTATTTCATCGACAAGCTGGCCACGCGGATTATCGAGATTGAAGACGGCCACGTCGATGTTTATCCCGGCAACTACGAAGATTATTTGTGGCGCAAGCAGGGCGGCCAATCCCCTGTCGTTTCGGAGCCCGAGCCGGAACCCGTTCCCGTCGCCGCGCCCGCGGAAAGCAAAAAACGCGTCAATCCGATGAGAGTGAGAAAGCTTCGCGACCGCCTGCGCGAAGTGGAGCGGCAGGTAGCCTCGCTCGAATCGGACATCGCGCGCCACGAAGGGGAGCTGGCCGATTTCAAAACGGTGGAAGAGACGCTGCGGCTCACCGATCTGGTGGCGGCGCGGCGCGGCGAGCTGGAAACGCGCGTGGCCGAGTGGGAAGAATTGTCGGCCGAGCTCGAAGCCATCGCGTAACCTAAGCCGTCAGGCTTGCGATGGCGGTCCTGTAACGCGCGGCCCTAAAATAGAATCACGTGGTCATTTATGGCATCTATTACGGCGCGGCGCTGGCTGCGCTGGGCGGAATTGCGGCCTGGCTGCTCGCATGGCCGGCCGGGGTGCCATTTTACATTCTGGCCGCGTTTTGTCTGTACTTCTTTCGCGATCCCGAACGGCAGATTCCCGCGGGCGCGGTCGCCGTGGCGCCGGCCGACGGAAAAATCGTAGCCATCCTGCCGGACGCCGGGGGCGTGAATCGCGTCAGCATTTTCCTGAATATTTTCGACGTTCACGTGAACCGCACGCCCATCGCCGGGAAAATCGCCTGTATCAAATATCAAAAAGGCCGGTTCCTGGTGGCGAGCAAAGAAGAGGCCAGCCATTCGAACGAACAGAACATCCTGACCGTGCAGGGCGACGGAACGCGCGTGGTGTTCAAGCAGATCGCGGGACTGATCGCGCGGCGCATCGTCTGTTACAAAAAAGTCGGCGATATCGTCGACACGGGCGAGCGCATCGGACTGATCAAATTCGGCTCGCGGGTCGATGTTTTTTTGGGGCCCGAATGGGAGATCGCCGTGCGCGCGGGCGAGCGTGTCGCCGCCGGCTCATCGATCATCGCCCGGAGGAGAAGCGCATGAGTTTTCGAGACCATTGGATCGATCCGCGCTCGCCGGACCGGCGCCCGCGACGCGCCGCTTACGCATTGCCGACGCTGTTCACCGCGGCCAACGTCTTCCTGGGATTTTACGCGCTGCTCGCCGTATTTCAAGGCTCCGTACTGTTCACCCAGGACCCGGCCGCTGCGGCGCTGCAATTCCGCTTTGCGGCGATGGCCATCGGTGCGGCGGTGTTTTTTGACGGACTCGACGGACGCATCGCCCGCATGACCAATACCACCAGCGATTTCGGGCGCGAGATGGACTCGCTCGCCGACGTGATCACCTTCGGCATCGCGCCGGCGGCGCTGGCCTTCGCCTGGGGAGTTTATTTCGTCGCGCCGGCGGCGGGCATGGCGCTCGAACCGCTTCGCCGCGCCGGATATTTTCTGTCGTTCCTTTTTCTGTTATGCGGAGCCGCGCGGCTGGCGCGCTTCAACATTCAAAAAAATCCGGTGCCCAAGAACCCCGGCCGGCCGGATCGAAAATATTTTGTCGGGCTGCCGATTCCGGCCGCGGCCGGAATGCTGGCGAGCATCGTCTACGCCGTCGACGGGCAGCCCTTGACCTGGTGGATTTTTTCGGCGGCTTGGCTGGCCCTGCTGGGGCTGCTTTCGTTCCTGATGGTGAGCACGTGGCGCTATCCCAGCTTCAAGGATCTGAGCCTGATGCGTCCTCGCTCGCCGTTGATTTTTGTTCTGCTCGGCGCGGTGATTTACGTCATCTGGAATTTTTCACAGCCGGCGCTGCTGCTGATGGCGTCGTTTTATGTGGGCTGCGGGATCGCGATCCGCATCGGCGGCACCATCCGGCGGCGATTCAAACCAGCGCCGCCGCGGGAGCCGGAGCATCAGGTCGGCAGTGTATAAAGAGGGTATTTGTGTCTGCGAAGAATCAAGATTTCGTTGTGCTGATCGGCGGCGATACTCTGCTGGCTCGCGAAATTCGCGACCTGCTGAGTGAGACCAATCCGCGGCCGCGCGTGCAGATGATCTCGGCGGCCGCCGATAACGTGTCCGTGCTGTCGGCCGAGGGTGAAGAAGCGGTGGTGATGACGCCGCTTTCCGCGGAAAATCTGGAAGGCGCGCGGATCGCGTTTCTCGCTGGATCGCCCGCCTCGAGCCGGCGTGCGCTGAAACTGAATCCGCCCGATGGGCCGATTCTGATCGACGCCACCGCCGCGCTCGAGGAACAACCCGAAGCCCGTTTACGCGCGCCGTCGGCCGAAGCCGAGCGACCCGGGCCATCGCGCATTCAAGTGATCGCGCATCCGGCGGCGATCGCGCTGGCGATGCTATTTTCCCGCCTGTCGAAGCTGGCGCCGATCGAGCGTTCCCTCGTGCACGTGTTCGAGCCGGCCAGCGAACGCGGCCAGCGCGGTCTCGACGAGCTGCAAAAACAAACCGTCGCCATTTTGTCATTTCAGAAATTGCCCCAGGACGTTTTCGACGCGCAGCTCGGCTTCAACCTGCTGGCGCGTTACGGCGAAGAGGCGCTGGAAGCGCTGGAATTAATCGAGCAGCGTCTCGAACGTCACCTGGCTTCGCTGCTCGCGCCCTATTCGGGAATTCCGATGCCGTCGCTGCGCCTGATTCAGGCGCCGGTATTTCATGGGCACAGCTTTTCGGTGTGGGTGGAATTTGCCGAAAATCCCGGCGTGGAGGCGATTTCGAGCGCGCTCGATCGCTCGGGAATCGACCTGCGCGCGGATGAGCCGCCCAATAACGCGGGCGTCGCCGGCGCCAGCGGGCTGAGCGTGGGCGCCATTGCCGCCGATCACAATTCGCCGCGCGCCTGCTGGCTATGGATGGTCGCGGACAATCTCAAGCTCGTGGCGGAAAACGCCGTCGCGGTGGCGCAGGAGGTGGCGTGAAAACGGCCGCGCTCCTGTTGAGTCTGGCCGCGGCGTCCTGCGGATACCACGTCGCCGGGCATTCCAACATCCTGCCGAAAACCGCGCAGACCATCTGCATTCCCGCGTTCAGCAACGGCACAATTCATTACAACCTTACCGATCGTCTGTCGGAAGCGATCTCCAAAGAGTTTATCGCGCGCACCAGGTACCAGATCGTTCCCGATCCCAACACCGCGGACCTGGTGCTGCGCGGCAGCGTGCTCAACTATATCGCGGGCGTGGCCGTGGTCGATCCTGTCACCGGCCGCGCAACCGCCACGGACCTGCACGTCTATCTCAAAATCGAACTGATCGAGCGCGCCACGGGAAAGGTTCTGTATTCGCGGCCGGTGATGGACGCGCGCGAACGCTATGAGGTCAGCGAAAACGAACAGCAGTATTTCGATGAAAGCGGTCCGGCGGTGGATCGCGTGGCCAGGTTCGTGGCGGAGCAGGTGGTGAGCGGCATTCTTTCCAGCTTCTGATGACCCCCGAACAATTTCTCGATCGTTTGAAAAAGCACGGCCCCACGCCGGCCTATCTTTTCCTGGGCAATGAACCCTTTCAGCGGGAACGCGCGCGCCGGGCTTTGCTCGATGTGGCGCTCGATGCGGCGCTTCCAAAGGAGGAGCGCGCATCGGGATTCACGCATCACGACCTGGACGAGGAGACACTGGCCGCCGCGCTGGACGATGCGCGATCGCTTTCGCTGTTTGCGGCGCGCCGTGTGGTGTGGATCGCGAGTGCCGAAGCCGCCTTGCCGCGCGGCGACGCGGAAGCGGACTCGACCGGGCTGGCCGAATATCTGCGCGAGCCGTCGCCGGGAACCGTCGTCGTGATCGAGTGCAGCCGCTACGATTTCGAAGGCGACGACAAACCCAAAATGGAGCGCGTCCAGAAATTCTATTCGGCCGTGCCGGCGCCGGTGGAATTTCGCCAATATTCGCCCGAAGCCGCGCGAGCCGAAGCCCAAAAACTGGCGCGGGAGGCCGGCTTGCAGCTCGGATTGGCGGAATTGGCGTTGCTGCTCGAAGCGACCTCGGGCGACATTGCCCGGATCGCGATCGAAATCGAAAAATTGCGATTGTTTGCCGGAACGCGAAAAATCACCGCGCAGGACATCGCGGAATTGGTCGCCGAAGCGCAATCGTCCACCATTTTCGCGCTGGTCGCCGCGCTTGGCCGCGGCGATCGCCGGCGCGCGCTCGAAATTTTGGAAATGCTGTCGCGCGAAGGCGAGTACATGCCGCTGGCGCTGACGTTCCTGGCCACGCAATTTCGCATGGCGCTGGTGGCGCGCGAAGCGGGATTGCGCAACGCTTCGCAAATCCAGTCGCATTTTTCGAATTTAGGAGCCCGCATGTGGCCGCAGCGCGCGCGCGAAATCGAGCAGACCGTGCAGGCATTTCCCAAATCCCGGCTGGAACGCGCAGTGACGAAATTGTTTGAAGTCGACTGTGCCCTGCGCGACGCGCGTCCGGACGATCGGGTGATTATGGAGGAAATGATTCTGTCGCTGACCGCGGGCTAGCCGGGCTAGAGCGTCCGCATACCCTCGCTCCTCGCCACGCAGGTGGTGTCCGCAGCAGGAGGTGATAACGTACGTCATATAATAACGTCGTATAACGTGTTCCGGCGGGAGAGATATTCTCATCGCCGGCCAACGCACTCCGTTACCGTCGCGCCTCGGCGGACAGCTTTGAGACGCTGACTTCGGAGGATGTTGATCGCAGAAAGGAGCGGTCTTCCATGAAAATCGAAAAAGTTTTGTTGATCGCCGCGATCGCCGGCGCCGTCGCGTTCGCGCAGGGCCGCGGACAATTCCAGCAGCCCGCGGGCGAACCGGGTCCCGTCAATCAGGTCCGCCACGGACCTCCGCCCGAGGAAAAAACTTCGGTGACCCATCATAAAGCCCGCGTCGGCGGCCAGGAGATCAGCTACACCGCGACGGCGGCGAACTACATCATCAAGGACGACGCCGGCGAGCCGAAAGCATCCATCTTTTTCGTCGCCTATACCAAGGACGACGTCTCCGATGCTGCCAGGCGCCCCGTCGCGTTCATCTATAACGGCGGCCCGGGATCGGGTTCGCTATTCACCATGATGGGACTCGGTCCGCGCCGCATTCTGCTCACCGACGACGGCCACGGCATGCCCGCGCCGTATCAGGTGGTCGACAACAACGATTCGTTTCTGGATGCGACCGACATGGTGTTCATTGACGCGGTCTCGACCGGCTACAGCCGGGCGTATCCCGGGCAGAATCCCACGCAGTTTTACGGCGTGGTGAACGACGCGACCATTTTCTCCGATTTTATTTATCAGTACCTGGTGCGCAACGGGCGCTGGGCTTCGCCGAAATTTCTGATTGGAGAAAGCTACGGCACCACGCGATCCGCGCAGCTTTCGGAAATTCTCCAGCATCGCCACGAAGTTTATCTGAACGGCGTCGCGCTGGTTTCCTCCGTCGCGTTCGCCAATTGGGGCGCCGACGATCGCACCCGCTTCTTCCTTCCGAGCATGATCTGCGCCGCCTGGTATCATCACCTGCTGCCGCCCGATCTGCAAAGGTTGACGGTAGCGCAGGTGGCCGAGAAAGCGCGCGTGTTCGCGCACGGCGAATACGCGCAGGCGCTCGAAAAGGGCGACCAGATTTCGCCCGAAGAGTATAAAAAAGTGGTGGCCGATCTGGCGCATTACACCGGCCTTTCGCCGCAGTACATCGAAGAAAGCAATCTGCGCATCAGTCCGCAGCGCTGGTTCAAGGAATTGTTGCGCGACAAGCGTGAAACCGTCGGCCGCCTGGACGCGCGCTTCACCGGCCGCGACCGCGACGCCGCGGGCGAGCGCGACGAATACGATCCGAGCGAAGCTTCCTATGAAGGCGCTTTCGTCGCCGAGTTCCAGGATTACGTCCGCCGCGAGCTGAACTGGCACACCGACATGTATTACACGGTAACCGCGAACGTGCGTCCGTGGGACAACGGGCAGCCGGGGATGGTCGCCGAAGCGCTGCGCTCGGCCATGACGCAGGAGCAGCACCTAAAGCTTCTGGTAGTGTGCGGCTACTACGATTTCGCCACGCCGTTCAACGGAATCGAGGAGACCGTTTCGCACATGATGCTCGAACCGGAAATCCGCAAGAACGTGACGTTCGACTATTACGAAGCGGGCCACATGCTGTACATCGACAAGAAAGCTCGGGAAAAGCTGCACGACGACATGGATCGCTTTATCAATACCAGCTATCCGCAGGAAGGAATGCCGTCGACCAGCGCCGGCCAGAATAATTAGCGCCGTAGTAAGAGTCGACAATTGGTGAAAGCCCCGGCAGTCATGCCGGGGGTTGTTCCCGTGTCTCCACCCAGACCAGATGGCATCTGCGCTCACCGAGACTTGACCTGGTGGCTCTGTCCGGGGTCGAACCGGAACACCCTCTCGAGTACCAGATCCTAAGTCTGGCGCGTCTGCCAATTCCGCCACAGAGCCGTTCACTTCAGCGTAGCGT
>DATJNW010000150.1:0-96933 GCA_035507655.1 Bryobacteraceae bacterium
GCGCCGGTCAACACGCAGGATGTCGCGAAAACCGAATTCACCCTGCAAATCGCGCCCGTCACCGTCGAATTGGCGCCCAACCGGGTCATCAGCACCACTGGGTATAACGGCACATCTCCAGGTCCGCGGCTGCGGATGAAAGAGGGCGTGCCGGTGACCGTCAATGTCATCAACAATACCGACGTGCCGGAGTACGTCCATTTCCACGGACTGGAGATCCCTTCCGACGTCGACGGAACCGAGGAAGAAGGGACTCCCGTCGTGCCTCCGCACGGGACCCAGAAATATCAGTTCACGCCGAAGCCCGCCGGAACGCGCTGGTATCACACCCACACCATGTCGATGGAGGATCTGCATCGCGGCACATTTACCGGGATGTTCGGTTTTCTGATCATCGACGGCGCGCCGAATCCGGGAAATTACGATCAGGAACATTATCTGGCGCTGCGCGATTGGGAGCCGTATTTCACCAATCAGTCGATGGATACGGACGATCTCGACCCGTCGTGGCCGCAGCCGGAAAAGCCGAAGGTGCTCGATACGCGTCAGCCGGGGCTCGAAGTCGCCGCGGATATTTATTCCATGAACGATAAGGCCCTGGGCGCGGGCGAGCCGATCCGGGTGACGCCGGGGCAGCGCGTGCTGTTTCATTTTCTCAATGCCAGCGCCATCGAGAATCGTCATGTGGCGCTGCCGGGGCATAAATTCAACGTGCTCGCACTGGACGGGAATCCGGTGCCGACGCCGGCGGCCGTCGACGTGTTGATGCTCGGGCCGGGGGAGCGGATCGATTGCTGGGTGGAAATGAATCAGCCGGGTATCTGGATTTTAGGCGCGCCCGAAGATCCGGTGCGCGAGGGCGGATTGGGCGTGGTGATCGAGTACGCCAATCAACATCGCACCCCGCAGTGGACGCCGCCGCCGAAATTCGTCTGGGATTACACGATTTTCGGCAAGCCGTCGCCGCCGCCTGCGCCAACCGAACGGCTGGACATGATTTTCGAAAAAATTCCGCGCGGCGCGGGCCAATTCAATACCTTCACGGTGAACGGCAAGCAGTATCCTCACGATCAGGAATTCCTGCTCAAGCAAGGCACCCGCTACCGTCTGACCTTTCACAATCGCACCGATGACGCCCATCCGCTGCATCTGCACCGGCATCCGTTCGAGATCGCCGAGATCTACGGCAAGCCGACGTCCGGCATCATCAAGGACACCGTCGTCGTTCCCACCTATGGGCGCGCCAGCGTCGATTTTACGGCCGATCAGGCTGGGCCCACTCTGTTTCATTGCCACATCCAGCAACACATGGATTACGGGTTCAAGGCGCTGCTTCGCTATTCCTAAAGGGACGCTTAGGCCGTTTTTCCTGTAATATACTTGTCGGGGAATCAATGGCGCATGAGACTTTGCGGCAGTGCTCTCGGGATCGGCTTGCTGTCGATGGTAAGCCTGGGCGCCGATCTGCGGCTGATTGACGCGGCCAGGAGCGGCGACGCGAAAACGATCCGCGCGCTGCTTGCGCAAAAGGCCGGCGTCAACGCGGCCGACGCCGATGGCTCCACGGCGCTCCATTACGCCGCGCGGAATGACCGGCTGGATATCGCAGATCTGCTGATCGCGGCGGGCGCGAACGTCAACGCCGCCACGCGTTACCACATCACCCCGCTTTCGCTCGCCTGCATCAACGGCGACGCGGTGCTGATCGAGCATCTGCTCAAAGCCGGCGCGGACGCCAACGGCACCTCCGAAGAAGGGCAGACGGCGCTGATGAGTGCGGCTCTGGCGGGTAAGCTGGACGCCATCAAAGTTTTGCTGGCGCATGGCGCGGAAGTGAACGCGCGGGAGCCGGTGCGCGGACAATCGGCGCTGATGTGGGCGGCATCGAAAGGCAATACGGCCGCGGTGGAAACGTTGATCGAGGCCGGCGCGGAGGTTAAGGCGAAATCGAAAGCGGGATTCACGCCGCTGCTGTTCGCGGTGCGCAACGGCCATAAAGAAACGGTGGAAACGCTGCTGGCGCATGGCGCCGATGCGAATGACACGGCTGGGGATGGAACCAGCGTGATGAACGTCGCGGTGGTCAATGCGTGCTTCGAAATCGCCGCGGTGTTGCTGGAGCATGGCGCGAATCCCAACGCTCCCGACGCGCGCGGATCGGCGCTGCACACCATCGCGTGGCTGCGCAAGCCGGGTTCCGACGGAGGCGACGGTCTGGGGAAACGATCTTACGGTACGCCCCTTCAGGTCGGCAACATGACCGCGCTGGAGCTGGCGAAATTGCTGCTCGAGCACGGCGCGAATCCGAACCTCCAGGTGAAGTTCAAGGAAAGATTGAACCTGCAATCGAAGGACGCGACCGCGGTGAATCCGCCGCTGATTCATCTCGGGCGGCACATTCTCACCTATTCCGGGGCCACGCCGTTTTATCTGGCGGCGCGCAATGGGGACGCGCCGTACATGCGTCTGCTGGCCGAGCACGGAGCCGATCCGAAGAAGAACAACGATCTGCACATCAGCCCGCTGATCGTGGCCGCGGGTCTGGATTATTGGGAGGGCGAATCGGCGGGTCCGTACACCGGGGTTTCCGAAGCGGAGCGTCTGGAGGCGGTAAAGCTGGCGATCGCGCTGGGCAACGATATTAATTACGCGGCCGTTTTCGGCGACTTCAAAATGGAAGGCTCGCCCGAGTATCTGCTGCTCTATTATCCGCTGAACATGAAGGAGCTGGGCAAGATCGTGCCCAGCGATCCGCGCTGGAGCGGCTGCACCGCGCTGCACGCCGCGGTGGTTTCGAACCAGCCGTCGATCGTGCAATACCTGGTGGATCACGGGGCCAAGCTCGACGCGAAGACGCAGAGCGGCTGGACTCCGCTGATGATGGCGGGCGGCACATTTTTCGCCAATGCGAAGCGGGATTTTCCGGCGGCGGCGGCGATCTTAAAAAAGGCGATGGCCGAGCAGGGGCTGATCGCCAGGCAGGATTGACCAGCGCCCGGGCGGCCCGTGGGCGAGCTCTCAAGCCCGCCTGGCCGGCTCAAGAAGAGGCGGGCGGCGCGCCCGCCGCAGGCCGAGGGCCTGCCCCACAAACCCCACAGCGCAAGGCCCTCTAGCAGGGTGTTGAAAAGGGGACAGACTACTCTGTCCCCGCCTGTAAGTTATTCATACCGTGTGCGACCATGGCCGTGGACAGAGCGGTCTGTCCCCTTTTTCAGCACCCTGCTAGCTCACCTCCAACGGGTGTATACTTTTGAGCGAACCGGACGGGAAACTTGATTCTTCAAGGAGAGACCCATGGATTCGAGAAAACCCAATCGCAGGGGATTTCTAAAGGGCGCGGCGCTGGCGGGTTTGGCCGCGGGTGACGCCCGGACTGCCAAGGGGCAGGCGCTCGATCTGCCTTCGAATAAAGAGTTGATCGCTTATGGCCAGCGTTCGCGCTTTGTCACCTCGATACGCGTGCCGGTGGCCGGGCGGCATTCGCCCGATGAATTCGGACTTACGTTTCACGTGTTGACCCCGCTTCAGGATTCGGTCGGGATCATCACGCCGAACTCGCTGTTCTATACGGCCACGCATCGCGGTTCGTTTGTTCCCGACATCAACCCGAGCGAGCATCGCCTGATGATTCACGGCATGGTGGACCGTCCGCTGATTTTCACCATGGACGAGTTGAAGCGCTTCCCCTATGTAACGCGCATTCACTTCGTCGAATGCCAGGGAAACCGCGCGCGGGCGTCGGACAAAACGGTTCAGGAAACGCACGGATTGACCAGCTGCGCCGAATGGACCGGCGTGCCGCTTTCTTTGCTGCTCAAAGAAGCCGGCGTGCAAAATTCGGCGTCCTGGATCGTCGCCGAGGGCGCCGAAGAAGTGAAGGGCGCATCGAGCATTCCGCTCGCCAAAGCGCTGGACGATTGCCTCCTCTGCTATGGGCAAAACGGCGAGCCGATTCGTCCGCAACAAGGCTATCCGCTGCGCCTGATCGTTCCCGGATTCGAGGGGATTTATCAGATCAAGTATCTGCGGCGGATCAAAGTGGTGGATCGTTTTTACATGACTTACGACGATTACGGCCACATGAATCCGGACCCGAAAGCGGCGGCGCTGACGCGGCAGCTCGGGCCGAAATCGGTGATCACCTATCCTTCCGGCGGACAGCAGCTTGCCGGGCCGGGTTTTTACGAGATCAGCGGTCTCGCGTGGTCCGGCGCGGGCGCGGTTCGCGGCGTGGAGGTTTCGACCGACGGCGGCCAGAGTTGGGAAGACGCCGAACTGCGCACGCCGGCCTATCGCATGGCGCACACGCGATTCGGGTTCCATTGGCGCTGGAACGGAAAAGAGTCCGTGCTGATGTCGCGCTGCACCGATGAGCTGGGCACGCGGCAACCGACGCGCGCCGAAGTCGCCGCCTATTGGCATGAGCCGGTAGATAAAGTTCGCATACGTGGCTTGGACAATACGGTTCAACCGTGGCGCGTCGCGAGCGACGGGAGTGTACACAATGGCCTGGCCTAAAATTTTCCTGATCGCGGCGGCGATCGCGATTTGCCAGCCGGCCTGGACGCAGGCGCCGGATTATGGCCTGGGAAGAACTCCTACGCCCGATGAAATCCAAGCGTGGGACATCTCCATCAGCCCGACGGGAAAAGAACTACCGCCGGGGCAGGGAACGGCGAAAGAAGGCGCGGCGCTGTACGTCCGCAAGGGCTGCGCGGGATGCCACGGAGCCCAAGGGTCGGGCGCCGACGCTCCCACGTTGATCAGCAGGAAAGGTTATCATCGGCAGCCTTCGGATTTTTGTCTGGCGCCGTGCGTGAACGACTCGAACGCCATGGGGATTCACGCGCCGTTCGCGACGGTGATGTGGGATTACATCCATCGCGGCATGCCGCTGGGCAAGGAGGGATCGCTCAAACCGGATGAAGTCTACGCGCTCACCGCGTTTTTGCTGTTCAGGAACGGCGTGATCAAGGAAGACGAGGTCATGAACCAGAAGACTTTGCCGCAGGTCAAGATGCCGAATCGCAATGGCTTCGCTCTTCCGCCGGAATGGAAGCCGGGGGCGCCAAGGCTTGCGGGTTATCCTAAGTAACGCTCGTGATCAGCTAAGATTCTAGCAGTGTGAACGTTTTTGCGTTGCGCTTGTAGCGCAAACATAAGCGATTGACTTTCAGGGCTTTTTGCGGGTATTCTACTGCCGTTGGAAGCTCTCGAATGTTCCAAAGGAGAACTGAACGTGACACTGACCACCGAGCAGCAAAACGATTTTCTGGCGCGCGGTTTTTCACGGCGCAGCTTCGGCCGGCTGGCGACGCTGTTTGCCGCCGGCTCCAGCCTGCCGTTCTGTAACGAATTCGCTCTTGCCCAGGTGGCGATCGACAGCCGCAAGCTGCCGCCGGGGGCGGTGAAAATCGACAACAACGAAAATCCGCTGGGTCCGTGCAAGGAAGCGCTGGACGCGATGTCGGCGATCCTGCCGCAGGGCGGACGCTATATGTTTTATCTGCCGGGCGAGCTGTCGGAAGTGATGGCGGCGCAGGAAGGAATTTCGCAGAAATACGTGCAGGTGCACGATGGGTCGAGCGCGCCGCTGTTGCAGGCGGTGTTGTCGTTCACTTCGCCGGCGCATCCTTATGTGATGGCCGATCCTGGCTATGAAGCCGGCAGCGAAGCGGCCAGATTCATCGGCTCCAACATCGTCAAGGTTCCGCTCACCAAGGAGTGGGCGCACGATGTCCGCAAAATGGCCGCGGTCGAAAACGCCGGGCTGATTTACATCTGCAATCCGAATAATCCCACCGGCACGCTCACCAAGAAAGAAGATATCGAGTGGCTGGTCGCGAATAAACCTGCCGGATGCGTGGTGATGATCGACGAAGCCTACGTGCACTTCGCGGGCAAGGAAGAGCAGACCTCGATACGCCTGGTGGCGCAGGAAAAGGATGTCATCATTCTGCGCACGTTTTCGAAGATTTACGGCATGGCGGGATTGCGCGCCGGCGTGGCGATCGGGCGTCCGGATCTGATCAGGAAGACGCGCGGATTCGGCATCAACTGGAACCCGGTGACGTCGGTTACGGGCGCGATGGCGGCGCTGAAGGCCAAAGAAGTCGTCCCGCAGCGCAAGAAAATCAACGCGGACATTCGCGACAACACCATTGCCTTTCTGAAGAAGAAAGGTTTCGTGGTGATTCCCTCGGTATCGAATAAATTTATGGTCGACACCCGCAAGCCGACGCGGGAAGCGATCGCGGCGCTGCGCAAGGATCTGATTTACGTCGGGCGTCCGTGGCCGAGCATGCCGACCTGGATCCGCGTAACGGTAGGAACCAGGGAAGAGATGGACAAGTTCCAGGCCGCCTTCGTGAAGTCGTTCGCGTAGAGCAACGGCTCAGAGATCTGACATCCGCCATTTTTAACACCACGGTTCCGGTGTATAATCTTCCACACGGGAAGGAGCACTGGTATGACCTTACTGACCAAATCCGGTCTGGGACTTCTCCTGGCGATTCCGCTAACCGCCGGCTCGGTTCGCATTTACGTCACCAATTCCGCGGGTGACCGGGTTCATGTGATCGATCCGGAGACCAATAAAGTGGTCCAGGAGATCAAAAATATTGAAATTCCCAGCGGCGTCGCGTTTTCACCCGACGCGAAAACCGTCTATTTCAGCTGCGAAGGCGAACACACTTTGGACGCAGTCGATCGCGTCAGCGGAAAGATCATCGCCAAAGCTCCGCTCACTGGCCGTCCTAACAGCATTTCCGCCACGCCCGATGGCAAATTCGTTTTCGTCGCCATCGCCCAGGCGCCCGGCGGCGTCGACGTAATCGATACCGCGACCATGAAGCGCATCAAGACCATTCCGGTGAAGGGCGCGGTGCATTATGCCTATCTGACGCCGGACAATCAATGGGTCGCGGCGATTTCGATTGCCGGAAAAATCATCTCCATCATCGACGTCCACACCATGCAGCCGGTGGCCGATATCCATTTCCCGGCGGGCGTGCGTCCGGTGGCGTTCGAGTTGGGTGCGGACGGGTTGATGAGCCGGATGTTCGTGCAATTGTCGGATTTCAACGGATTCGACGTGGTGGATTTCAAGACGCGCCAGATTGTGAAGAGCATCAAGCTTCCGAATGAGCCGGTGAGCCTGGTGGGCGCGCGCAGCGGCGCTCCGTCGCATGGAATCGCGGTTTCGCCCGATAACAAGACGCTGTGGGTGAACAGCTCGGTCGCGGGCGCGGTGTTCGTTTACTCGCTGCCGGATCTGAAGCTGAAAGGTCACGTGGTGGTGGGGAACGTGCCGGATTGGCTGACCTTCACGCCCGACGGAAAAACGGTGTATGAATCGGATGCCGGCTCGAACGCGGTTTCCGCGATCGATACGGCGACGCTCAAGGAAATCGCGCGCATTCCCGTGGGCGAAGTGCCCAAGCGCAGCGCGATGGTGGTCCTTCCGTAAGGTAAATTTATGCGTTTTCTCGTTCTCGCCACGCTCGCCGGAATGGTTCTCCAATCCGCGGTTTTCGCCGCCGACACAGAATCCGATTTCGAGTATTACCGGACCCGGGTCGAGCCCATTTTTCTGAAGCATCGCCCGACGCACGGCCGCTGCGTAACCTGCCATGCGGGACGGGGCACCGGGTTCATGTTGCAGCAGCTCTCGCCCGGCGCGACGGCGTGGACCGAGGAGCAGTCGCGCAAGAATTATGAAGTGGTCTCGCAGCTGGTGCAGCCCGGCGATCCCACCGATAGCCCGCTGCTGATGCATCCGCTGGCTCTCGAAGCGGGCGGCGATTTGTATCATTCCGGCGGGCGTCAGTTCGCGTCGCAGAGCGATCCGGATTTTGTGACCATCGCCGAATGGATCAAGCAGAAGCCGAAGATGGAGTACAAAAATCTGACGGTGCTCAAATCGCCGGATCATCTGATGGAAACGATGCGGTTCTTCGATTTGTCGCTGCGCTCGGATTGCGCCTTCTGCCACGTTCCGGGAAATTTTGCGAGCGATAACAATCCGCACAAGGCGATGGCTCGCAACATGATTCACATGACGGAAACCATCGACCAGACGGTCGGCAAGAACCGCGTGACCTGTTTCACCTGCCATCGCGGCGACCCGGAGCCGAAGACGGTGCACCCGAGTTATCCGCAGATCGTTCCCGAATAGTGGCATAAGCCGCCAGGCTTGTGCTGTTCGCGCCGCGCGCAAGCCTGGCGGCTTACGCCACTCGGGTTTACGAAACCATTGAAAAAGCATGTGGATTCGTCGACCTCAGACCGATTTCTTAAGCAATCTAAGCAATTCGCCCTGTACCTCTGGAAGCCAATCCCTTGCTACGATTCAGCGAGAGGCATTTTATGCGTCCGTTGATGTTCGTCATACTCCTGGCTGGTACGGGGTACGCCCAATCCATGGTGGAGAACGCGGCCGCCGCGGCTGGCGGGAGCGCCGGTGGAATTGCCGGCCGCACGGTTGGAAAAGGAATCGCCAACATTTTTGGCAAAGTGGATCAAACCACTACGAAAGCGGCGAAAACCGCCGCGCCGCACGCGAAAACCAACGACGATGCCGACGTTCCTTTGATGGAAGTGGGGCCGGGCGTGCCGAAAGGGCCGTCGGTTCCCCCGCCTCCGCCGATTCGCCGCCTGGCGCATCGCGTGGCGCGCTACGACGTTCCCGAACCGCCCGCTCCGGCGGCCCGCGCGGTACCCGTCCGCGTGGCCGCGCCGGTACCGCAAATGACGGTGGGCGAGCTCAAGAACATCGCGCTGGGAACCGCGCGCGCTCAGTTGTTGCAGCGCGGCCAGCCGGCGGTGCGCATCAGCGAGGTCGGCGACGACGGCCATTTTGTCGAGATTTATCGCTACATGGCGAAGGACACGACCATCGGGATGGTGCGGCTGATCGACGGGTCGGTCGCCAGCGTACTGCTGCAATAGTCAGCCGGCGGCGCGCGGCGCGAATCAACGACAATAGGTTCCAATGAAGCTCGCTCTCATTGGATATGGAAACGTCGGGCGCGCCTTCGCCCGGCTGCTCGAAGCCAAGCGCGCCGCCTTTCCCTTTCGCATCGTCGCCATTCAGACGCTTCGCCACGGCGCCGCGTACCACACGGCCGGCCTGCCGGTCGAGCCGAAATTCGGGCCGGCGGCGGAATCAATCGGCGAATTTCTGGACCGTTCCCGCGCCGAAATGGCGATCGAGCTGACCACGCTGAATCCGGAAACGGGCGAGCCGGCGATTTCCCACATCCGCGCCGCGTTCGCGCGCGGCAAGCACGTAGTCACCGCGAATAAAGGTCCCATCGCGCACGCCTACGCGGCGCTGGCCGAGGAAGCGCGGCGCGCGGGCGTCGAGTTTCGCTTCGAATCGACGGTGATGGATGGCGCTCCGGTGTTCAACCTGGCCCGCAATACTCTGCCCGGCGCGCGCATTCGCGGATTTACGGGCGTGCTCAATTCCACCAGCAACGTGGTGATCGAAGCGCTGCGCGCCGGGCGCAGCCTGGCCGACGGAATCGAGGAGGCGCGGCGCATCGGCGTCACCGAAGCCGACGCCAGCTTCGACATCGACGGCTGGGACGCCGCGGCCAAAACAGCGGCGCTGGCAAATGTCTTAATGGACGCGCGCGTGACTCCGCTCGAGGTGGAGCGCCGCGGCATCGGCCGGCTGACGCCGGAAAAACTTCTGGCGCTCAAGGCCCAGCGTAAGACCATTCGCCTGGTGAGCCGCGCGCGCTGCACCGCGAACGGTCTGAAATTGCGCGTCCGTGCCGAGGTGCTCGAGGAAACCGACATTTTGGCCAGCGCGCAGGGCACCTCCAGCATGCTTCTGTTCGACACGGATCTGATGGGAACGGTCGGGATGGTGGAGTTGAATCCGGGCGTCCAGCAGACCGCCTACGGCGTGTTCAGCGACGTGGTGGACATCGCCAGAACGCTGTGACCGCGGATTCGTGTCCAGAGCCACGTGGCTGCGCCACACCGGCGCCAGCGCTTTCTCCGCGACACGCCCGTGGTTTAAGATATTCGCATGACTGCAACCAAATCCAACGTCACGCCCGAGCGGATCATGCAATTTGCCTGGGGCTATTCGGCGCCCCTGATTATCGAGGCCGCCATTCATCACAAGGTTTTCGACCTGCTGGCCGAGGGACCGCGCACGGTGGAGCAGATCAGCCAGCAGAGTGGCGCGTCGGTCCGAGGATTGCGCTCCATTATCGGCGCGCTGGTCGGGCTGGAATTGCTGGCGAAAGACGGCGAGCGATACCAGCTGACGCCGGAAAGCGCGACGTTTCTGGTCAGCTCGCGTCCGGGCTATTATGGCGGCTTTTTTCGCCACATCACCAAGCAGCTCATTCCCGGCTGGCTGAATCTGACCGACATCGTGCGCACGGGCAAGCCGGCGCGCGCGGTGAATCAGGAAAATACGGGCGGAGAATTTTTCCAGGAATTTGTCGAAGATATTTTTCCGCTCAGCTACGCGGCTGCCGGTGCGCTGGCGGATGCGCTGGGCGTCGCGCAGGCCAGGGAAACGTTGCCGGTGCTCGATCTGGCGGCGGGTTCGGGCGTGTGGGGGATCTCGCTCGCGCAGCGGTCGCCGCTGGTGCGGGTGACGGCGGTCGATTGGCCGGAGGTGATCCCGGTGACCAAAAAGATAGCCACGCGTTTCGGTCTCGCGGACCGGTACCGGTTTGTCGCCGGGGATTTGCTGGAGGCGGATTTCGGCTCTGGCCACGCCATCGCGACGCTGGGGCACATTCTGCACAGCGAAGGCGAGCCGCGCAGCCGCGCTCTTTTGAAGCGTGTGTTTCAGGCGCTACGCAGCGGCGGGACCATCGCCATTCAGGAATTCCTGGTGAATGACGATCGCACCGGACCGCCGGTGGGGCTGCTGTTCGCCGTCAACATGCTGGTGAATACGGAAAACGGCGACACTTATTCGGCCACGGAAATCGGGCAATGGCTTAAAGAGAGCGGATTCGTCGACGTGCGGACGCTGGATGCGCCGGGCCCGTCGCCGCTGGTTCTGGCCAGCAAGGCGTAGCGTTGCGGTTGCGCGCCGTGCGCCACTGGGCTGGTCGTAATGTATAATCTTTACGTTCTATGAACCGCTCTTTCAGCCGCCGCGAAGCGATCGCCGTTCTGGCCGCGTCTCTCACCCGCGCGGCCGGACGCTTGCCGGTTAATAAGAACGTCAAATGGGGACTCGGTTCCAACTTGTGGAACTATTTTCCGCGCGTTCCCTTCACCGACATTCTCGATGTAATGAAAGATACCGGCTTCATCGGCCTGCGGCTGACGCAATTTCCGCAAATTCTCAAGACTTACAACATCACCGCGGCCCAGATGCAGAAAGAAGCGGAAAAGCGCGGCTGCCATATCGTCACCATTTCCTTCAACGGCGCGGCCCATGATCCCGCGCGCCGCGCCGAAATCATCGCCAACGCGAAAGCGGCGATGAATTTCCTGAAAAATTTCGGCGCCAATCACCTGGTGGTGTTTTCGCCGAACCGGGCCAACGCCAGCGATCCGCGGGCCTTCGAAACGATGTGCGAATGCTTCAACGAAATCGGCCGCGCCGCGCGCGAAATGGGATTCTATGCGGGACTCCACAATCACATGGGCCAGATCGTGCAGAATCCCGATGAAGTGGATCGCTGCATGGCGCTCACCGATCCCAAGCTGTTCTATTTTTCGCCCGACACCGCGCATCTTTATCTGGCTGGCTGCGACGTGGTGAAGACCCTCGATAAATATCAGAGCCGGCTGATGCTTGCCGATTATAAAGACGCGAAAAGGCTGGAAAACGCCAAGCCGGATACCTTCAACCGCGAAAGTATCTTCGATCTGGGCGACGGCGAAATCGATTTTCCGGGCTGCCATCGCGTGCTGAAAGCGGCGCGCTTCAAGGGCTACCTGATCGTCGATCTGGACATTGCGCGCCAAGGCCCGCGCGCCAGTTACGAACGCTCCGGCGCGTACGTCGTCAACACGCTCGAAAAGATTTATGTTTGACGTGACCCGGCGAACGCTGCTCCAGGGCGTCGCCGCGGCGCCGTTTCAAGGCGCCTACCGCATCGTCGATTCGCACGTTCACGTGTGGAAGCACGATCCCCAATTTCCGTTCGCCCCCGGCGCCAACGTTCCCGCGCGCGACGCCACGCCGGAAATGCTGCTGGCGCTGATGAAGCAAAACGGCGTCGAAAAAACCGTGATCATTCAGGTGATCCATTATAAGTACGACAACCGCTACGTCGCCAGCGTGCTGAAAAAATATCGGGGGACATTTCAAGGAGTGTGCCGCGTGGATCCGCTCGATCCGGCCGCGCCGGATCATTTGTCGCACTGGACGGAAATGGGTTTTCACGGCGTTCGCATCAGTCCGGCGGGAAACGCGTCGGGGGATTGGTTTCATGGTCCGCTGATGCCGCCGTTGTGGAAGCGCTGTGAACAGCTGAAAATTCCAATGACGGTTCTGGCGCCGGTCACGCGCATGCCGGAGGTTGGTTTGCTTCTTGACCGGACGCCGGAGCTGACGGTGGTGATCGATCATATGGCCGATTGCCCGATCGACCAGCCGGCGGAACTCGAAAAGCTGATCGCCTTGCGGCGTTATCCCAACGTGTTCGTGAAGATTTCGCATACCTGGTCGATTTCGCGGCAGCCGTACCCGTGGCTGGACGCGCAGGAGTACGTGAAGCGTTTACACGCGGCGTACGGTCCGCGGCGGCTGATGTGGGCCACCGACTGGCCGATTCTCGAAGCCAAGACCACTTATGACAAGGCGCTCAAAGTGGTCCGCGATGACATGAAGTTTCTGAACGCCGAGGACAAGCGTTGGATGCTGAGCAAGACGGTCGAGCTGGTGTGGCCGTTTCCGCCCTAACGTCCATGGAACGCGAGCGAGTCAGTGTACATCACCCCGCCATGACTGACGGGTTCTCTCGCGCGGTGCCAGCCCCGCCAGTTATGGCGGGGGTAGATTTTCGACAGAGCGGTTCAACGCTCGGGCTCGATACAGTGCCGGGACACAAATTTAGCGCCGAAATCAGCACCTGATCGAGTGCCGTCTGTGCCAAACTATTGAGTGGTGACCCTCGCTGCGACATTTTTGGCTGGATTTGTTTTGGCGATGCTCCTGGCGATTCTGTGGACCAGATCGGCTCCGCGGCAGCCGCCGGTCTCGGACGCCCTGGAACGGATCGAAAAACAGCTCCGCGAATTCGAAGCGCAGCGGCAGCATGCGCAGGGAGGGCTGGAAAATCAACTGTCGAATCTGAGCCGCGAAACCGTCGCGCTGTCGCAGGCGCTGCGCGCGCCGAATGCCCGCGGACGATGGGGCGAATTGACGCTCAGGCGCGTGGCGGAACTGGCCGGGATGGTTCCGTATTGCGATTTTTACGAGCAGGAATCGGGCGATGGGCAGCGCCCCGATCTGCTGGTGCGGCTGCCCGGCGGGCGAACGATCGCCGTCGATGCGAAGGTGCCATTGTCGGCGTATCTCGACGCGGAGGCCGCGCCGGATGAGACTTCGCGGCGCGCAGCGCTCGAGCGGCATGCGCAGCAGGTGCAGCGGCACGTCGCGCAGTTGAGCGGACGCGAGTATTGGTCGCAATTTCAGCCGGCGCCGGAGATGGTCATTTTGTTTTTGGCCGGCGATCATTTTTTGAGCGCGGCGCTGGAGCGGGATGCGGATCTGCTCGACCGGGCGCTGGCGCGGAAAGTTTTGCTCGCCACGCCGGTGACGCTGATCAGCGTGCTGAAAGGCGTCGCCTATGGATGGCGACAGGAGCGGCTGGCGCAGAACGCGGAGGAATTGCGGCGCATCGCTTCGGAATTTCACGAGCGCGTGCGCGTGTTCGCGGAAACTTACGCCGATGCGGGCCGGCATCTGGCGAAGGCGGTGGATGCCTATAACCGCTCGGCGGGATCGTGGGAAGCGCGGCTGGGGCCTTCGCTCAAGCGGATGCGGGAACTGGGGGTGGGCACGCGGGATGCCGCCACGCCCGCGCGCGTCGATACGCCAGTGCGTGAGCCGTCGCCCCCGGAGGCTCGCCGCTCGCCGCCTGGGGTGGCTCCTCAATGATGCGGCACTTCTTCCTGTTCCTTTCGTCGCAAAAGGGACTGCGGAGATGGATGGAGCGGTCGCCGCTGTCGAAAAAATTCACGCGCAGGTTCGTGGCCGGCGAGCAGCTCGACGATGCGCTGGCCGTGTTGGAGCATTTGCAGCGGGAAAAAATCTGGGCGACGCTCGATCATCTGGGCGAAAACGTGACCAGCGTCGAAGAGGCCGCCGCGTCGCGCGATTCCTACCTGCAAGCGCTGGCGCGGATCGAGGATCGCGGGCTGCCATCCACGGTTTCGATCAAGCTGACGCAGTTCGGTCTGGACTTTTCACCGGAAGCGTGCCTCGAAAACGTGCGGCAGCTTGCGGCCAAGGCCAAAGCGATGGGCAGCCGGGTGGAGATCGACATGGAATCGAGCGCGTATACCGACCGCACGCTGGAGGTTGTCGCGCGCGTCCACGAAGAGTTCGGATGCACGCGCTCGGTGATTCAGGCGTATCTGTTGCGCAGCGCGGCTGATGTGGATCGGCTGAATTCCCTGGGGATTCCGGTGCGTCTGTGCAAGGGCGCGTACGATGAGCCGGCCGCGGTGGCGTTCGCGGAAAAACGCGAGGTCGACCGGAGTTATTTGGCGCTGATGAAGACGCTGCTTGATCACGGGACATATCCGGCGATCGCCACGCATGATGAGCGCATCATCGGCGAAGCGTTCCGCTACGCGCGCGAGCGGAGGTTGGCGCCGGAGCGGTTCGAGTTTCAGATGCTGTACGGCATCCGGCGCGATTTGCAGCGGCGCATCGTGGATTTAGGCTACCGGCTGCGGCTGTATGTACCGTACGGCGCGGCGTGGTATCCGTATTTCATGCGGCGTCTGGCGGAACGTCCGGCGAATGTTTGGTTTTTGCTGCGGAACTTGCTGCGGTAGCGCGCAGAGGCGGATTGAAAATCGGCCGCAGGCTGAAAGCCTGCCCCACACAATCACTGATTCAGGCGCGGGCTAAGTGGCCGGAGCGCTTTCGATTGCGTGATCGGACGGGTGGGGCGAACGCACCCGCGTGGTTATCTGAAGCCGGAATGACTTCTCACCCCGATGTTCACGCTCCCTGGAAGAAATGGTCCGAGGAAACGACGCTGCACGTGGCCTGCGCGTATTCGAATCCGCTGCGCTGGCGCACGCGGCGCGTGTTGATGAACGATTTTCGCCAGCACCTGCGCGATAGCGCCAACGTAATACTGCACGTAGGCGAACTCGCCTACGGCGAGCGGCCGTTCGAAGTGACCGGCGAGGATTTAAACGACGTGCCGCTTCGCACTTCGCACGAATTGTGGCACAAGGAAAATATCTTGAACGCCGTGATCCGGCGATTTCCCGCCGATTGGACGTACGGCGCGATCATCGACGCCGATTTTCATATGACGCGGCGGGATTGGGCGCTCGAAGCGATTCACCAGCTTCAGCACTACGACTTCGTGCAGTTGTTTACGACGTACACGGATTTATCGGCGGAGCACCGGCCCTATCGCATGATGCCGGGCTTCGCGTGGCGGCATTTGCATGGGTCGAATGGGCCGGGTGCCTATGGGTCGGGTGGTCCGGGCGCGACGGGCGGAGCGTGGGCGTTCCGGCGTAGCGCGTTCGACGCGGTGGGCGGGCTGCTCGACGTGTGCATTTTGGGATCGGCGGATTGGCACATGGCGTTCGGGCTCGCCGGAAAGGCGAACACGGCGCCGGAGGTGACCAGATGCAGCGAGCCGTATATGCGCGCGGTGCGGCAATGGCAGGAGCGGGCGGCGGTGCTGAAACAGAATATCGGGTACGTGGAAAATCACGCGGTGCATCATTTTCACGGATCCAAGGTTTTTCGCGCCTACGGCGAGCGCTGGAAAATTCTGCGCGAAAACAATTACGATCCGGCGACGGACCTGGTGAAGGACTGGCAGGGAATCTGGCAGCTTGCGGGAAATAAGCCCAAGCTGCGCGACGATATTCGGGCATATTTCCGGGCGCGGAATGAAGACGATCAATCGCTGCGCGGGTCAGAGCGGCAGTTACTTTAGAGCCCAAGTGGCGTAAGCCGCCAGGCTTGCGCTCGGCGCGCGTCGATTGATCGGCCGCGGACAGCACAAGCCTGGCGGCTTATGCCACTCAACTCAAGAGGCAGCTTGGGCGTAAGCCGTCAGGCTTGCGATTTTCGCGGCGTTGACGCAACCCATCAAGATCACAAGCCTGACGCCTTACAGCTCGAGCAGAATTTTTAGAACGCCTTTCGCCGCCGCGCGGGCGAAGGCTTCGGGTGCGCGGTCGAGCGGGAATTTTTCCGCGATCAGATCGGCGACGCGAACTTTTCCTGACGCGAGCAGGCGAATGGCCGGTTCGAATCGTCCGCAGCGCGAGCCGATCAACGTAATTTCATTGACGATTGCTGGCGCCGTGTCGATCGGCACAATTCCGTGAACCGTCGATTTCATGACCACGGCGCCGCGCGGGAGGCACATCGAAATCGCGGCGCGCAGGCCGCCGGGTGAGCCGGTGGCGTCGACCACGATGGGAAATTCGCGCTCGGGCAGTTTTTTCCCGATGCGTTCAAAGGGAACGCCGGCGAGCCGCATTTTTTTCGCGTGGTGTCCGAAGAGCTGAACATTCGCGCGGGAGGCTTGCAAAACCTGCGCGATCAGCAAGCCGAGTTTTCCGTCGCCGAGAACGGCCACATTTTTCTGATCGACTTTGATTTGATCGAGAATCTCACAAGCGGCCGCCACAGGCTCGATGAAGACGGCATGATCGGTGGGAATCGAATCGGGGATGCGGCGCAGATTGGCGATCGGCAGCGTCAAAAATTCGGCGAACGCGCCGGGGTGCTTCACGATGCCGAGCACGGTGCGGTTCGGACAGTGACGGCCGAGCTTTTGCCGGCACCAGTCGCAATGGCCGCAGGCCAGGTTGATTTCTCCGGCGACCCGCCGTCCGATCCAGCGAGCGTCTTCGCAATCGGTCACTTCACCCACAAATTCGTGTCCGGGCGTGCCGCGAAAATTATAATATCCGCGCTGCAATTCAAGATCGGTGGAGCAGATTCCGGCGGCCAGCATTCGGATTCTTGCGAAGCCTTGGCGCAGTCGCGGAGCGGGCACGCGGCGCAACTGGACGCGGCCGGATTCGAGATGAACGGCCAACATTGTTTAAAGTTAAGAGATAGCATGCCTGAACTACTCTGTTTCAATCGCTCCTGCCGGGAGCGCTATGCGATCACCGAAGTTCTCTACAACTGCCGCAAATGCGGAGGGCTGCTCGAAGCGGCTTATGAGATCGACGGCGATCCCGTCGCGCTGAAAGAGTTATTCCGGCAGCGGCGCATGAGCAACGCTCCACTCGATGCGAGCGGCGTGTGGCGATATCGCGAGCTGTTTCCGTTTTTGGATGATTATTCGTGCGTGACCACGCTGCGCGAGGGCAATACGCCGCTGCTCGATGCGCCGATCGCGGCAAAGTACGGCGGCCTCGATCGAATTGCCTTCAAGCACCAGGGATTCAATCCGACCGGGTCGTTCAAAGATAACGGAATGACGTGCGGCGCGGCGCAGGCGCGTCGGCTGGGAATGCGTCGCGTCGCTTGCGTCTCAACGGGCAACACTTCGGCGTCGATGGCGGCTTACGCGGCGGCGGGCGGACTGGAACCGCTGATTTTTTTGCCGCACGGAAATATTTCCTTCGGGAAACTGGCGCAGGCTCTGGAGTACGGCGCGCGCACGTTTCAGGTGGAGGCGAATTTCGATCAGATTCTGGCGCTGGTGCGCGTGCTGGCGGAAAAGCTGGGGATTTATCTGCTGAATTCGGTGAATCCGTTTCGCATTGAGGGGCAGAAGACGATTGTGTTTGAGATGCTCGATCAGCGTGACTGGCGTGCGCCGGATTGGATCGTGCTGCCGGGCGGGAATTTGGGCAACACGTCGGCATTCGGCAAGGCGCTGCGCGAGGCGCGGGAATTGGGGTTGATCGACAAGATGCCGCGGCTCGGCGTGATTCAGGCGGAGGGCGCTGCGCCGTTCTATGATTTTGTTGAGCACGGCGGCGAATTTCGCGCGGTGACGAATCCGGAGACGCTGGCGACGGCGATTCGCATCGGCGATCCGGTTTCATGGCCGAAGGCGCTGCACGAGATTCGCGAATCGTGCGGCGTCGTCGAAAAAGTGTCCGAGCAGGAGATTGCCGACGCGAAGGCGCAGATCGGGCGATCGGGAATCGGCTGCGAGCCGGCGTCGGCGGCGACGCTGGCGGGGATTCGCAAGCTGACGGCTCGCGGAGTGATCGATCGCGGAGCGGATGTGGTCGCGGTGCTGACGGGGAATTTATTGAAAGACCCGGATTACATTTACAAGTACCACACCGACCAGTTGGAAGCGCCGGGCGGGGTGAAGATTGAGTCGAGGTTCGCGAATCGGCCGGTGGTGGTGCCGAATGACGCGGAGAAGATCGCGGAGCTGATTCGGTGAGTGACAAGGTTTAGCCATGCCGATGAAGAATCCCCCGCACCCGGGAGCGGTTGTTTTTCAGGAGTGCATAGAGCCTTTGGGCTTGAACCTCACGGACGCCGCCACCGCTCTTGGGGTGACGCGCAACACGCTTTCCGAGTTGGTGCACGGGAAGCGCAGCGTTTCGCCGGAAATGGCCGTGCGTCTCGAAAAGGTATTTGGCGGCAGCGCCGAAAGCTGGCTTCTGCAACAGGCCCAATATGATCTCGCGCACGTTCACCGCGGCCGCATCAGGCTGAGGCGATTGCAAATCGCCTGAGCGGGATTGAACCTGTGAATAACAAGACGGTTCCGCTTTTGCTTGTATTGAACCTGCTCGGTGCCGTGGGGTATCTGGCCGTCGCTTCGATCACTTGGACCCTACCTGCGGAGCGCGGACTGCACTCGACATCGACTTCGCGCACCACTGATGTTCGGCGCGCAACGAGTATAATCGGGGTGTGCGCAAAACATTGCTGATCGTGGTTGCGGCGTTGGCTGCCGCCTGCTCCCACGATATTCAGAATACGGAGGCGGTGAAGCAGGGGGTGCTGAACTACCTCGAAGAACGAAAATCGCAAACAGGGCTCGATCCGAACCAGATGCAGATCGATATCGGCTCGGTCTCCTTCGATAAGGACCAGGCTCGCGCGGCGGTGATCTTCCGGCCCAAAAATCAGCCGGACCCGCAGCCGATGACCATGAATTACATCCTGGACCGCAAGGGAAATGACTGGGTGGTGCGTCCGCACGCGGCATCGAGCGGGAATCCGCACGGCGGAGGCGACATGACGATGCCGCAGGGGCATCCGTCGGTGGGCGGACAGGAAACGCTGCCGCCGGGGCATCCATCGGTGGGCTCGCAACCCGGAACTTTGCCGCCGGGTCATCCGGCGATTCCCAGTCAAGGCTCGAAGCAATGAAGACAGTCGCCGTTTTGGGCGGCGGCCCGGCGGGAGCTTTCGCCGCCGAAGGACTGGCTCGCGCCGGCCTGCGCGTGCTGGTGTTCGACGAAAAGCTCGCGTGGGAAAAACCTTGCGGCGGTGGACTAACTTACAAAGCGTACAACGAATATCCGTTTTTAATCGAGAACGACACGCCCAAGCGGCTGATTACCGAAACCTCCATCGCCGCGCCCAAAGCGGGCGAAGTGAAGATGGCGCTGACGCGTCCGCTGGTGATTTATTCGCGCTTCGATTTGAATCGCATGCTGCTTCAGCGCGCCGAACGCGCCGGGGCGGAGATTGAGAAGACGCGGGTGCTCGGGATCGACCGGCGCGATCGGGGATGGACGCTTCGCACGCGAAACGGCGCGGCCGAAGCGGATTTTTGCATCATCGCGACGGGCGCGCGGAACCCGCTGCGCGAGGTGGGCACGGAGTGGAGCGCCACCGATACGATGAGCGCGCTCGGCTACTATGTGCCGGCGTCGCAGGAGCGGATCGATATTCAGTTTCTCGACCAGCTTGAAGGATACATCTGGGTGTTCCCGCGGTGCGGACATCTTTCCGTCGGGATTTGCGGCAAGGGCGAGCCGGCGCAGTCGCTGCGCGCGCGCCTGGAACGCTACCTGGATGAGCGCGGGATCGCCTGGAAAGGATCGCCGTTCTACAGCCACATGCTGCCGTCGCTTGAAACGCCGGGATGGAAACGGAATCGAGTGGCGGGCGAGGGGTGGTTAGCCGTCGGCGACGCGGGCGGGTTGGTGGATCCGATCACCGGCGAGGGATTGTATTACGCCATGCGCTCGGGCGATCTGGCCAGCCGCGTGGTGGTGGATGACGCGCATGGATTCGCGGAAAAAGCGGCGGCCTATCGCGCGCTGCTGCGGCGCGAATTCGCGATGGATCTGGAGTTCGCGGCGCTGCTCGCCAAACGGGTTTTTCTGGGCAGCTTCATGTTCAACACGGTGCCCACGCGGATGATTCAATTTATCCGCCGCAGCCCGCGCTTCCGCGATCTGATGCAGGACTTGTTCGCCGGCACGCAGCCTTATCTCACGCTAAAGAGCCGGTTGCTGCGCAATCTGAACGGGACGCTTCAGGAAGTGCTGATGAATTTTTTCCTGAACCGCGTGATTCCGGAGCGGTCGACCGCGTTATGAGCGTGCCCAGAAAAGCTGTTGACGCGGCTTTTCGCGTGTACTTACAGCCCCGCCAGTTATGGCGGGGGCAATCTTTATGAAAACCACACAATCCGAGGCGTGGTTTGCGCGCGCGCAGACGCGCATTCCGGGTGGAGTGAATTCGCCGGTGCGGGCGTTTCGCGGCGTGGGCGGATCGCCGCGGTTTATCGCGCGGGCCCAGGGGCCCAGCATCTATGATGTCGACGGCAATTCCTACATCGATTACGTGGGGTCCTGGGGGCCACTGATTCTGGGGCATCGGCATTTTACAGTGCTGGAGGCGCTGCATGCGGCGCTCGAGCAAGGCACCAGTTTTGGCGCGCCGACCGGACGCGAAGTGGAGATGGCGGAGATGATCGCGCAGATCATGCCGTCGATGGAAATGGTCCGGCTGGTGAATTCCGGCACTGAGGCGACCATGAGCGCGCTGCGCCTGGCGCGCGGATTCACCGGCCGCGATCTGACCATCAAGTTTGAAGGATGTTATCACGGTCACGTCGATTCGCTGCTGGTGAAGGCCGGCTCGGGGATGGCGACGCTGGGAATTGCCGATACGGCGGGCGTTCCGGCGGCCTTTGCGGCGACCACCATCGCGCTGCCGTACAACTCGATTGCGGCGGTGGAAAAGGCGTTTGCCGATCATGGCGACAAAATCGCCGCGGTGATCGTCGAGCCGGTGGTGGGCAACATGGGCTGCGTTCCGCCGGTGGCGGGATTCCTGGAAGCGCTGCGCGAGCTGACGGCGCGCGACGGGGCGCTGTTGATTTTCGACGAGGTGATGACCGGTTTTCGCCTGGCGCTCGGCGGGGCGCAGCAGAGGTTCGGAATCAAGCCGGATTTGACCACGCTCGGAAAAATTATTGGCGGAGGATTGCCCATGGCGGCCTATGGCGGGCGCGCGGACGTGATGAAATGCGTCGCGCCGCTGGGTCCGGTATATCAGGCCGGAACGCTGTCCGGCAATCCGCTGGCGGTGGCGGCGGGATTGGCGATGCTGCGATTTTTGCTGGCGCATCCCGACGTGTACGACACGCTGGAGGAGCGCGCGCTGGAGTTGTGCGCGTGGGCGCCGCCGGGGGTGACGGTGAATCGGATCGGCTCCATGTTCACGTTTTTCTTCGTGGATGGCGCGGTCACCGATTGGGGATCGGCCAGGCGCAGCGATACGGCTCGCTTCGCGAAATTTTTCCATCACATGCTGGAACATGGAGTTTATCTGCCGCCTTCGCAGTTCGAATCCGGTTTTGTTTCCGCGGCGCACACGCCCGCCGAGATCGCCCGCACGGTCGAGGCGCTGCGTGCCTTCAAGTAACCTCGGGCTGTGCGAACATTGCGCGTTTTGCCGCGTGGTGCGGTCGGATCGAGGGTCGACATTCTACCTTTGTGAGCGCTCCTTCACCGACCCGTCTTATCCCAAATATCCGCGCCTTCCAGTGCTCGCCTGCGCGGGTTATCAACCACGCCGGGGCTTTTCCGAAGATTGACGATAGTCGAGCGCGTTAAAGCCCTGCCAGTAATGGTGGGGGTTAAGTCCGAAGATTGACGATCGTCGAGCGTGTTAAAACCCCGCCAGTAATGGCGGGGGTCAAGTCCGAAGATTGACGATCGTCGAGCGTGTCAAAGCCCCGCCAGTAATAGCGGGGTTAAGTCCGAAGATTGACGATAGTCGAGCGTGTTAAAGCCCCGCCAGCAATGGCGGGGGTTAAGTCCGAAGATTGACGATCGTCGAGCGTGTTAAAGCCCCGCCAGTAATGGCGGGGGTTAAGTCCGAAGATTGACGATCGTCGAGCGTGTTATAGCCCCGCCAGTAATGGCGGGGGTTAAGTCCCGATTTTTCACAACCTCGTAAGGGCAAGATTCAGCAGTTTTCAGGCCCGGAAACGAATCCCTTGAGCCCGTCGTCTTCTTAGGCAGGAGGAGAGACATAAAGTGCTGGATAAAAAAAGAAAATTAATGATCGTGGCCGCGGGCGCCGTGTTTGCGGCGATGGCGTTCGCACAGGCTCCGCCGGCGTATCCGCCCGAGGAGCTCAACAATTTGGTGGCGCGGATCGCCTTGTATCCGGACCCGCTGCTCTCGCAGGTGCTGGCCGCTTCCACCTATTCGGATCAGATTCCGGACGCGTCGGCGTGGGCCAATGAACACAGCTTTCTGCACGGCCCCGCTCTGGCTGCGGCGATTCAACAGGATCAGCTTCCGTGGGACCCGTCGGTGCAGGCGCTGCTGCCGTTTCCCTCGGTGCTGCAAATGATGGCCAGCGATATGACGTGGACCGGTTCGCTGGGCAACGCGTTTTTGGCCGATCCGAACGGAGTGATGAACGCGGTGCAGCAGCAGCGGCAACTGGCGATGCAGTATGGCTATCTGCGCTCGAACGGACAGATCGCGGTGACCGACAGCGGCGGATACGTGACGATACTTCCCGTAAACCCGGCATTTGTTCCCGTGCCGGTCTACAATCCGGCAGTGGTTTTTGTGCGGCCGCGTCCGGGATTTTTCGTCGGTGGAGCGATTACCTTTGGCGGCGTGACCATCGGCGCGGCGTTCGCTCCCTGGGGTTGGGGGCACAATTATTTCGATTGGGCCGGACATCGGGTGATTATCAACAATCACCCATGGGGACGGACCTGGATGAACCGGCGTGAGTACGTGCATCCCTACGAGCACGTCCAGCGTTTCGCGCCCGGCCGGCGCGTAGAGCACCACGACATTCACGGACGGCACGACCGCGGCAGGCAGTAGTGCGTGAGATCTGCGCTGATTCGCGATCAGCCCCCGCAATGACTGGCGGGGCTGTAACGCGCACCTGCAGCCCCGCCAGTCATGGCGGGGGCTCCCCGTCCTTCGCGAATCAACGCAGATTTCACGCACTACCCGGCAGGTAAATGATTGGGTCCCGGGTGGTCTTCAAGATGGCGGCAGATCGCGGTATAATAAGAATATTCCGTTATTCCCTTCCAAGGAGGCAGCCCATCGTGTCCGATAATTCGCCCGCGACAGATTCTCGCCTCATTGCAGGCTCCGCGCTTCGTTAGTTTTTTCCGTCGACAACCACAATTCCGGCATCTTAACAAAGAGGACCATGCCCATGAACTATCTCCATACCGAGGCTGAAGCCGCCCACGCCGAGGAATCCATCCCCTCGATGAGCTATCGCACGCTTGTCGAAAATCTCGGCCGCCTGACGGAGTTGGGCGTCGTCGCTCCCGAAAATCCCGCAACCATGCTGGTGGCCGCGCGCCTGCTGGACCGCTCGCGCATCCAGCGTTCCGGCGTCAGCGCGGGCGAGCTGCATTCGGCGCTTGAAAATTACCGCCGGCGCCCGGATGCCGTCGCGGGGATCGTGAAGGCGCTGGAACGCGCCGCGGCGCTCGCCGTGCGAGGTAAATCCGCCGCGGCGGAATGATCGTTACTCGATGGTCATCGTTTTGAAAAGCCCCGGCAGTCATGCCGGGGTTGCGTATTTTCAGCGTTAAAAGATAAACGCCAGACCGCCGCGCACGGCGCGCGGGCAATTGGTCAGCAGCGCTTTCTGACCCGACGATTGAAGCGGCAGATAGCCCTGTGCCAGCAGGTTCCGCAGCTCCGCCGTCGCTTCCAGCCGCCCGCCCAGCCCGCCGAACACCGGCAGCGGCTGCCGGATCCGCACGTTCCAGCCAGTCGACTGCATCACGTCCTGCGTCATGTAGTAATGATCCGGCATCAGCGTGCCGGGATCGGTGTAGCCGTAGCTGGTGGTCAGTACGGTTCCGGTGAACGGCAGCACGTCGGAAAAATTCACCGCGGCCCACGGCCGGGCGACCTCATGAATCACCGACCGCAGATCGTTGCCGCTGTCGCCCTGCAGCGTCGCGTCCCGCGCGTCCACGCCCAGCGATCCGGTGTATCCGCCGGCGAGCGAAACCTCGGCATGATCGCCCAGCGCCTGTTTTACCGCACCCGTGTACCCCACCCGGCTATAGCTGCCGATGTTGAAAATCCGGTCATTCGAGCCGAGATCGGGCAGGGAATCGGTCCAGCCGACAAATCCCTTCGGCCCGGCGAGCATCAGCGCCGCGTTGCTGGCTGCTTCGCCATAGACGCTCGCCGAAAATTTCCGCGATCCTTCCACCCGCTCATATCCCGCTTCGACGCTTTGGGTGCGCTGCACCTGCATGTGATCGTCGCGCCGGGAAATTTGCGGCAACAGCGCCAGCGCCTCCAGATCGTTGTTCAACGCCGCGGTGCTGGTTCCCATTTCGGAAGAAGAAACCGGTGCCGGAGCCGCAAACGCCGCCGGCTGCTCGCCATCCGAGTACGCCACGCGAACCGCGCCATGCTTGCCCAGATCGTAGGTCGCCCGCGCGAACGGACTCAGATAGGTCAGCCGCTCCAGAAAAGTCACCGATTCCGTGCTCATCCCGTATTCGAGATGCAGATCGTCGGTCAGATCGATGCTGTCGCGCAACGCCAGAGCCATGGTGCGCATCGCCGGCGCATTATCTACGCCGTCGCGCTCCGGCATATAAAGCTGCCGCACCGTCAGCGTCACCTGCGGACCCGAAACGCCGCCGGCGTCGTGCGAATAAGTGGCGCGAATCCCGGCGGCCGGAATGGTCGAATTACCCACGTAGCCGACGTTTCCGCTCAACTGCAAGCGGCTGGTTCCGTAGATCGAAGTGGCCACGGCGAATGCCGTTCCTAAATCTTCCTGGCCGCCCGCGGTGAACGACTCGCCATCGCCCGCCGAAACCCGCAGCAGCCCCGTGGTGCCCGAAAAAATCGAACTGGCCGTCGCCGTTGTCTGCGAGTTGCTTGGCGGCAACATGCGCAGCACCGGCCGCGTCTCCGAAGACGACCGCAGCACCCATTTCCAGTCATCGCTCAACAAAAGCCCGCGTGACGGACCCGAAGAAACCAGATCCACGGTGCTGAACAGATTCGCCAGCCGGATTTGCAGCAGATTCTCCGAGCCGGCGCTAACCGAGATGTTGCGCCGCAGCGCCGGCACAAAGCTGGCCAGCGTGACGCGCAGCGAATACAGGCTGGGCGGAAGCTCGGCGAAAGCGAATTTGCCGTCTTCGGTGGTCAGCGCGCGCCGCACCAGCTGGTCGTAGCGATCGTACAGCAGAACCGTCGCGCCCATCTGCGCCACGCCGGCTGAATTTCTCACCTGGCCCAGAATTCCGCCGGCAAGCGTCCCGGCGAGGGCCGGCGTCCGCGCCGCCGCCGCCAGCACCAATACACCGATCGCGAAACCAATGAATGTAGGACGCTTGCGCATTCTTACTACTTCTGCATCTTACTACCCGATTATATTACCTTAAACGACGCGGTTTCGTTCAGGGTCTTGTTCCGGTTCTTGTCGAAAATCTTGATGTTCACGGTGTAATCGCCCGGCTGGAACGTGGCGAGCGGCAGGCGTTTCGCGATGGTCAATTGCGACGCGCCGCCTTCGTTGCCGGGGGACGTCAGCGGTTCGGTGAAGTTAAACACCGGCTGGGTGCTGCCGTTCTTCACGATTTGATAATCGATGGTCCCGTCCGGCTTGTGCGTCTTCTCGTCCGGCTTGAAATTATAAAGCTGAAGATAGATGCCCAGCTTATCGCTGTCGCGCTTGAAGGTCGCGTCCATTCTGGGCCGGACCTTATACGTGCCGATCACGAACTGGCCCGTTCCGATGCTCTTGGTATCGACCTGTTCAATCCGGTCCGCCAGAATCAGCGAACTGGCCGACAACTGGTCTTCATCCAGGCGCGGAACGTCGAGCGCCATGTCGTAAGTGGTCTGGTTGCCGCCGACAATATCCTTCGCCGCGACGCTCAGCTTGTAGCGTCCCGGCTTCAGCGGAATCTGTTTCTGATAAACCTCCGCCCCGTTCATCGCCTGTTGCAGCATTTCGGTCGGAAGATCCTGCGTGATGGCGTCCTCAAACCAGTTCGCCGGACGGCCGGACATGGTCGTGATGCGGCCATAAATATTGATGTTCGCCGTGGAGACTTTCTCTTTTTCCTTCCACTGCAAGTCTTTGCGTTCGAACTGGATGGTCACCATGGTCAGCACCGACGAATCGGTGATGGGCACGTAATCGGCCCGCACCCTCATCGGCAGCAGGTTGTATTTGATGGTGGAGTTAACCGCTGCTTCCAGATCCTTGTATTTCACCGCCGGCGGCTGGAAAATTTTGGCCTCCAGCTCGATGCGCGTGAATTCGTTCATGCTCTCCGGCAGCGGCATCGATCCGGTGCCCAGGTGCGTGCCGTCGGTTCGGGTGAAGCGGTCGTTCTTGCAAGCCATGCCCATCTGCTCCATCATGGTCAAGCCCGCGCCGGGAACGTACAGCAGCGCGTCTTTTTCCGACGGATCGATGGTGAAGTGATACTCGCCGGTCATGGTGGTGTCGACGAATTCCAGCTCGACGTTGCTGCCGACGCCTTCAATGTACCGATAGCGCCATTTCTCGAAAGGATACGTCGAAGTCGTCCCGCCGCCTTCCTCGTAGGGACGCTCATAGGTTCCGCCCGAGGGATGCGACTCGATCTCGTCCGGCGGCCCGTATTCGATGTAAATCCGTCCGCGGTCCGTCTTCCATCCTGGAATGCCGGAGGCGAAATGCTCGTTGGCGTAGGCGATGCGCCGGTAGATTTCTTCCTTATATTCGTTTTCTTCCGTATCCGGCGTGGGGTCACGGCGCAGCCAGAACTGCTCGACGAACTGCTCGCGCTCTTCGTCGGTTTTGAGCGCCATGAAAGCTTTCCGTTCCTCGTCGGTGATGATGTACACGACTTCCTGGTTCAGCCAGTTCTTCCAGGGCGTTTCCAGTTCCCGTTCAAGCTTCTGCTGCTGCTTTTTCTTTTCCCGTTCCGTCATCGGCCGCGCCACGGTCTCGCGTTTTTGCGGCTGGCTGGATACGGAAGACGACGAAGAGGTCGACTGGCCGGAACTGGATTGCTGCGAGGATTGGCCGGCCATCAACATGACGCCCACCGACCCAAGCCCGCAGAAAGTGAGGAACGCGACTGACCTCATACGGTTAAAACACCTCACCCTGATTTTACGCGTAAGTTTGGACGCGAGCAACGTCATGCTGGTTTCAGCCGAACGCTGTCCCTGCCCGCCGGGGGGCTTTGCCCGTCAAGCCGGGCTGGAAAACCGTTTCATCCTGACGCCCAAACGCATAAAAAGGGAGCTGCAAATTGTATTTTCGACCGCGGCGAGCGGTCCGTTTTTTCGAGCTCGTCAGTCCGCGCACGCAGAAAGAGCACACACAACTTCACAAAACGGTTATAATGTAACGGTGGCCCGCGGCTGGGAAAGCAAATCAGTCGAGGAGCAGATGCAGTCGGCTCAGAAGTATCAGGGAAAGGGTCGTGATGGGGTGCGGAGAGAGCGTACGCCGCAGCAATTAGAACTCGAGCGGAAACGGGACAGCATTCTATTGCAGCGCCGCCGCGTCATGCACGATCTCGAAACCTGCACCAGCGACCGTTACCGGAAAACGCTGGAAAGCGGTTTGGCGTATCTCGAATCGCAGCTTAAGCTTCTGAACGGCGACGCAAACTAACTGCTTCGAGGATCACAGACCACAATGAGGCGTCGGTCTGCCGGGTACCGTTATTCCCATTCGATGGTGGCCGGCGGCTTGTTGGTTAAATCGTAAAAAATGCCGCCGATTCCGGGAATCTCGCGCAGCTCCCGCGCGAGCGAATCGAGCAGCCCGGCCGGCATCCGCACCGCTCGCGCGGTCATCCCGTCCACCGAATCGATGGGCCGCAAAACCACCGAATCGGGCCTTTCCGCCGTCCCGACCGGCAGCAGAACGACGGGAAATTGCCACACTGTCGCCTCGAATCCGGAACGGCGCGAAAAATGGCGCACCGCCGCGTCGGCGCGGCGCAGAATGGCGATTCTTTCCGGCGTCAACGCCGCTCGCCGCACGCGCAGCTCGCTCAGCGCCGCATCGGTCCACACGGCGACCACCACGCGATTCACTTGGGCGATGCGATTGATCAGCCGCGCGGCTTCCTCCTCCGATTCGGGAAAATCGGCCAGCGCCAGCACCGGCCGGTAGGTCCGCGCGTCGCCCTGCACGCCGACCGAGCGCACCGGCAAAATCCAGCCGTCCAGCGTCGGTTCCGGCGCGGCGCTTTCGGTCGAGCACAGGCAGCGAATCGCCAGGCCCGGGCCCGGGAACGGATGCCGTTCGAGCATCGCCGCCGTGATTCCCAGTTCGCGTCCAATGGCGCGCACTTCGTCTTTATAAAAAGACGCCAGCGGCTCGACGAGGCGGCCTTCGGCGATCAGTTTCTGAATCCCGGCGACGCGGTTGTGATGCGTCTTGATCAGGTCGGCTTTGGCCGATCCGCCGGATTCGATGGTGTCGGGATAAATCGTCCCTTGCCCCAGAACCCAGCGGCCATTTAGAAAATGTTCCGATTCGAGGATGCGCTCCTGCACGCGCACGAAAAGCTGGCCGATGATGTGGCGCTTCTGTTCCGGATCGGCGACGCCGGCGAGCGCGGATAAAAATTCCTCGCTGGCGTCTTCGACCGCGAAAGAACCGGCGCCCAGCGCCTCAAAATTGCGGCGGACGAACTCGGTTTCGCCCTCGCGCATCAGGCCGGTATCCACGTACGTCCCGTGCACGCGGCCGGCGCCCAGGGCGCGCAGGCACAAAGTATAGGCGACGGTCGAGTCGACGCCGCCGCTGACAAAAAAGAAAATATTGCGATCGCCCGCCGTGGCGCGGATCTGGTCCTCGGTCGCGCGGATCTGGCCGGCCGGGTCCCAGTCGCGCTGGCAGCGGCACACGTCAAAAACAAAATTGGAAAGAATGGTGTTGCCGCAGGGGGTGTGCGCGACCTCCGGATGGAACTGCACCGCGTAAAGACGCCGCGCCGGCGAAGCGATCGCGGCGATCGAACAGGTTTCGGTGCGCCCCAGCACCTCAAAACCCTCCGGGGGCCGGATCACCGTATCGAAATGGCTCATCCACACCTGCTGGCGCGGGTCCAGGGAACGAAAAATCGAATCGCGGGCGGAAATCTCAAGCTGCGCGAATCCGTATTCGCCGTGCTCGCCTTTTTCCACCGATCCGCCGAGCAGATGCGCCATCAACTGCTGGCCGTAACAGATCCCCAGCACCGGCGTGCCGGAATGGAGCAGCGCCGGGTCGATGGTGGGGCTGCCGGGGTCGTGAACGCTGGCCGGTCCGCCGGAGATGATGATCCCTTTGCGGCCGGCGAGCTCGGATGCCGGGGTTTCGCTCGGCGCAACTTCGGCGTAGACGCCCAGATGGCGCACGCGCCGGGCGATCAGATGACAATATTGCCCGCCCGCGTCGAGCACGGTGATTTGCGGACGCAAATTATTAGACTCTTTACTTAACGGCTGCCAGTCGATCCTGGAGCGCGAAGCGCTGCACCATCATCTTCTTGGCGTTATCGACCAGGGCTTTGGCCTTGGGCAGCGAATCGATCGCTTTAAGAACTTCCGGATCCTGCTCAATCCTGATCTTTTCCGATTCGTCGTAGCCGAAACCGGTGATGGCCAGTTGATACTTGAGCTGCTCCTTGATCCAGTCGTGATTGCTGATGAAATCGGCGTCGGCGAACTGAACTTTGTTGGTCATCAGGAAATCGTGGAACTGGTTGACCAGTTGCTCGTCCGGCTCCCAGCCCTTGGGCAGGGTGGCTTCGTGCCGGCCGGCAAAAAACTTCGCCGAAAAGTCGTAAAACGAGTATTTCCGCAGCAGCTGAATCTGGAACTTGTTCAGCTTGGGAACCGTGTATTTCTCGTCCGGCGTGATGCCGCCGCCGCCGTAAACGGTGCGGCCGCTGTCGGTCATCTTCACGTCCTGCGTGTTCCGCTCATTCAGATTGGTGTGGTAGTAGTAATCGAGGAACGAAATGTTCGAATAATCACGCTGGATCAGCCGGCCGCTGGGAGTGTAGTAATGCGCCGTCGTCAGCGCCAGACCGGTATTGTCGCTCAGCGGGTAAACCTGTTGGACCAGGCCCTTGCCGAACGTCGTTTCGCCGAAAATCCAGGCGCGATCATGATCCTGAAGGGCGCCGGAAACAATCTCGGCGGCCGAAGCGGTGTAGCGGTTCACGATGTCGACAATCGGATAATCCTTGCCGCCGTTATCGCTGCGCGCGGTGTAGGTTTTGTTCGGCTGCGCGCGCCCGCGCACGCTGACCACCGTCTCGTTCTTCTTGAGGAAATGCCCGGCCACTTCGATGCCTTCATTGAGCAGCCCGCCGGGATTCTCGCGCAGGTCGAGGATCAATCCCTTAATGTCCTTTTCCGGAAGCGCGGACAGCTTGTCGGTCAGTTCCTTGCTGGTGTTCTCGTTGAACTGATCGATCTTGACATAGGCGATGCCGGGCTTCAGCCAGAACACGTCGGAGACGCTGGCGCGGTTGATCTCGTCGCGAATGATGTTGAAGGTGATCGGTTTGTCGCTGCCTTCGCGCGTCACGACAACCTGCACCTGGGTGCCTTTCGGCCCTTTCAGCAGGTCCGCCACGCCGCTGACGTCCAGACCATCCGTGCTCTTATCGTTGACCATGATGATCACGTCGCCAGGACGCAGCCCGGCTTTGTACGCCGGCGATCCGGTGAACGGCGCCATCACCACCACGTGATTGGCGTGCGCCTGAACCGTCATGCCGACACCGTAGTAATGGCCTTCCTGGTCGTCGCGGAGCGCGCGGTACGCTTTGGGATCGAAGAAATTCGAGTGGGGATCGAGTTCGCGCAGCATCCCGGGGATCGCGCCATTGTAGATCGCCTTATCCGGCTTCACCGGGTCGGCGAAATTTTTTTCGACCAGATCGTAGACCGACGTGAACGACTTGGAACTGTTGGCTGTCGCGTCCTCCAGCGAGGTCGCGGCCTTGACGCCGCCGCCGCTGAACATTCCAACCGCAAGCGAGCACAGCGCGATAAACAAAGGTACATAAAGATAGTCGCGTCGACGAGACGGCATCCGGTGACCTCCACCTGCTCCCAAGTATACCAGAGGATTTTCTGAAGCAAACGCTTCTGAAATAAACGGCGGTGCTGAGGGAGCATCAGCACCGCTGGACCACAAAAGCGATGGTCCGGCCGAAGCCTCGTTTAACTCACGCGCGCTCTTCGCGCTTGCATCGGCGCTTCCGCGCGGACCGGCTTACGGTCCATTTCCCCCAGGCGCTTGGCCTGATCGGTGACGCAAACGACGAACATGGGCTGGCGCGCGTTCTTCAAAATATCGACGATGCGGTCGTGCTGGTCCTCGAGAAAGATCGATTTCCCGTCGGTGACCAGGTGCAGATGCGAGTCATCGTGCATGACTTCGGCCAGCCGCTTGCCCATCTCGCGCTGTAAAAAGCGCAGCACGCGGCGGATTTTCTGAAGCGAAAATCCCTTGCGGCGCAGTTCGGCGATCACCGTAATTTCGATCACCTCGGCGGGAAAGTAAACACGGCGGTGTCCTTCATGCCGCGGCGAAACCACTTTACGTTCGTCCCACCACTGAAGCTGACGGAGACTGACGCTGGCGACGGTGGCGACTTCGGTCGAAGAATAGGTGCGATCCTGCATCTGGACCCCGGCGGGAACGGGGGGACGGCTCTTTTTGGCTTTGAACATAACGGGGCGCTTCCGTTTCGGACGATTTCAGGCTGCTTTCCGATTGTACTCGACTGGAGTGTGGTGTCAATAGGGTGACGATTATTTTGGGTGGGGAATCACGTCCAGAATCCGGTACACATCATCCACAACCGCGAAATAGAAACGCCAGGACCGGTCCACACGAGCCTGCCAAAATGTTCCAGACGCGTCAAACTTCTTCGCTCGCAGGGAGGGATGGCGAGGATTCTCTTCAAGAAACCGTATTTGTTTGTAAAACGCTCTTTGCACAGCGGGCGGGGCGCTTGCGCTTTTTCGCGGCGCGCTTTTGAATTTCGGCTTTAAGGAATACAGCCATATCCTTGGCCGAATCGAACGGCCCATAGAAGCGGCCCTTGTCGATGTCTTTCATCGAGCGTCGAAGACGGGCATCAATGTACTTCCGCTGCTCCGGCGTGTACTCGTCCTCGGTGCTTTCCATTTTCGGCGTGATCGTGATTACGCCGCCGCTGGCGTGAAACTCAACCTCTTGGCCGGGTTTGAATCCCGCACGACGGCGAATTTTATCCGGAACAATCAGAGGAGTTTTGTTTTTCGCTGTGACGGCCATCGAAATTACCTTCGAACCAAGAATAACAACTGCGCAGCAACATGGCTCCACGCCTCCCGGCGGGCGAGACGCGCAGCGCCGTCGTAAACAAAAATGCACCCGAGCCGGGGCGCGATTCTCGGGCCACTACGCTTGCGACCAGCAACAGGCATCCCAGAAGGATCTCAAGAATCCGGGAAATCAAAGCACGATCCTCATGAAACGCTATCCTCCCCCGACGAACCACACCACTTCGACCCGCGCGCCTGCTTCGATCCGCGTCGTTTCCCACGCCGGCCTGCGCACGATCTCGCGATTCAGCTCCACGGCCACGCGGGACGCTTCAATTGCGAGAAATTTCAGAAGAGTGAGCACATTCAAACCCGGCGGCACGCGGCGCGTTTGGCCGTTTACCACAATTTCAATCGTTTTTGTTTCAGCACTTTCCATCCGCGCGGATTGACACCTCGATTCGACGATCATTATATTCAAAGGTTAAGCCCTTTCTCCAAAAAAGATGCCGCAAACCTACGCGCAATCCTGGTTCCCTGTTCTGGTTCAGGTTCTCATCGCGGCGGCGCTGGCGGCCGGATTGATCGGCGCGTCGACGCTGCTCGGAAAGCGGGCCAAAAGCCCGCTCAAAGACACGCCCTACGAATCCGGCATGGCGCCGGTGGGCAGCGCGCGAGAACGGTTCAGCGTGAAATTTTATCTGGTCGGGATGATTTTCATCCTGTTCGATATCGAGGCCGTGTTCCTGTATCCGTGGGCCGTGGTGTTTCGCGAGCTGAAAATGTTCGCGTTCACCGAAATGTTCGTGTTCGTCGCGCTGATCCTGGTGGGATTCTTCTATGTGTGGAAGAAGGGCGCGCTGGACTGGTCGGCGGATAAGGACGCGAAATGAACCGCAAAATTGAGCACGACGCGATTCTCGAAACCCAGGAAAGCTTCGGCGAAACCACCCTGATCGCCGATCCCGAGCAGATCCTCAACCTGTGCCGCTATCTGAAGCACGAAGAAAAATTCCTGCGCCTGAGCGCGGTGACCGCGGTCGACTGGTATCCGGCCGAGCCGCGTTTCGAAGTGGTCTATCATCTGCATTCGATCGAAAAAAATGAGCGCCTGCGCGTGAAGTGCCGCCTGAGCGGAGCCGATCCGCAGATCGATTCGGTGTGCGAGGTGTGGCGCGGCGCCGATTGGTATGAGCGGGAAGTTTACGACATGTTCGGTATTAAATTCCTGAACCATCCGAATCTGGTGCGCATTTTGATGCCGGTCGACTGGGAAGGCTATCCCTTGCGCAAGGATTATCCGGTGCACGGCTACAAATATTCGTATCCGGAGGAGCAATGAAAAGAGTCCTCGATGAAGATCCCGTAGCGACGCTATCGGCGCCGGCGGTGGAACCGGAAAATCCCGCGGCGCCGCGGCTGATGACGCTCAACATGGGGCCGCAGCATCCCTCCACGCACGGGGTGCTGCGCATCATGCTCGAACTGGAAGGCGAGACCATCCGCAAGGCCGTTCCCGATATCGGATTTCTGCACACCGGTATCGAAAAGGAGTGCGAGCAGAAAACCTGGCAGAAAGTGGTCACGCTGACCGATCGCGTCGATTACCTGGCTAATCTTTCAAACAATCTGGTGTACGCGCTGGCGGTCGAAAAATTGTTGCAGATCGAAATTCCGCCGCGCGCGCAGTGGATGCGCGTGATGATGGCGGAATTTTCGCGGCTGAACAGCCACCTGGTGTGGCTGGGAACGCACGCGCTCGATATCGGCGCGATGAGCGTCTTTTTTTACTGCTTCCGCGAGCGCGAAGACATTCTGCGCATTTTGGAAATGTTTTCCGGGCAGCGCATGATGACCAGCTACATTCGCATCGGCGGGCTGGCGCTGGAGCCGCCGCGCGGATGGCAGAAAGCGGTCGGAAAATTTATTCGCGGCTTTCCGGGCAAGGTGGATGAATACGAAGAATTGCTGGACGCGAATCCGATCTGGACGCGCCGCACGCAGGGCGTTGGATTTATTTCGCTCGAAGACATGCTCGATCTGGGTGTGACCGGCCCGATGATCCGCGCGGCGGGATTGCCCTGGGACATTCGCAAATCGGAGCCGTATTCGAGCTACGACCAATTCGATTTCGAGGTGCAGACCAAGAAGGAAAACGACGTCTACGCGCGGTATCGGGTGCGCCTGGGCGAAATGCGGCAGAGCGCGAAAATCATCGCGCAGGCTTTGGAAGGAATGCCCGAAGGCGCCTGGCAGGCCGATGCGCCGCACGTGGTTTTGCCGGATCGCGAAAAGATGAAGACGCAGATGGAAGCGCTCATCTATCATTTCAAGATCGTCACCGAAGGATTTCGCGTGCCGGCCGGCGAAGTGTATCAGTGCGTCGAATCGCCGCGCGGCGAAATCGGCTATTACATCGTCAGCGACGGCACTTCAAAACCGTATCGAATACACATGAGAACGCCCAGCTTCGGAAATTTGCAGGCGCTCAGCGTGTTGCTGAAAGATTCGCTGATCGCGGATTCGATCGCCTCGCTGGGCAGCATGGATTTTGTGTTGGGGGACACGGACCGATGAGCGCATCGCGCGGCGTGGTGCGCGGCAAAGGAGATCGATGACCTTTTCGCCTGAGTTGGAGCAGCGATTCGCGAAGATGCTCGCGGCGTATCCGGAAGGCAAGCAGCGCTCGGCGGTGGTGCCGATGCTGATTTACGCGCAGGACGAAGTCGGCGCGATTACGCCGGAGCTGATCGACGAAGTGGCCGGCCGCTGCGGCGTGGAGCCGCTGCAAGTGGATGAAGTGGTCGGCTACTATTCCATGCTGCACCGCAAGCCGCTGGGAAAGTATCACGTGCAGGTGTGTACGAACATCAGTTGCATGCTGGTCGGCGGCGAGGAATTGTACGAGCACGCCAAGAAGAAGCTCGGCATTGGACATAAGCAAGTGACCGCGGATGGCGAGTTTTCGCTCGAAGAGGTCGAATGCATGGGCGCGTGCTCCTGGGCGCCGGCGGTGGAGATTAATTACGATTTTCATCACTTCGTCACGCCGGAACAGTTGGATAAATTGATCGACGGCTTGAGGAAGAAACAATGACGCGAAGAACGCGCTCCGTCACGCCTCACGGCGGCGCGTTGGCCGGCAAGAACGAATGACGATGCTCTATAACGAACCCAGCCCGCTTGAAACGCGAATCCTGTCGCGGCGCTTCGGTATGCCCAATTCGGCGTCGCTCGATACCTACCTGGCGACCGACGGATTCAAGGCCTTCCGCAAAGCGCGCGAGATGAAGCCGGAAGCGATCATCGAGGAAGTGAAAATTTCGGCGCTGCGCGGCCGCGGCGGCGCCGGATTTCCGACCGGACTCAAGTGGAGCTTCGTGCCGCGCACCTCGCCCAAGCCGAAATACATCATCGTCAACGCGGATGAGAGCGAGCCGGGCACGTGCAAGGATCGCCTGCTGATGGAATACGATCCGCACCAGATGATCGAGGGGATTTTGATCGCGAGCCTGGCCGTCGATGCTCACGCCGGCTACGTTTATATTCGCGGCGAATATCGCTACCTGATCGAGACGATGAACCGCGCCATCGGCGAGGCGTACACGAAGGGGTATCTCGGAAAAAATATTGCGGGCACGGGATGGAATTTCGACCTGCACACGCACTCCGGCGCGGGCGCGTATGAATGCGGGGAAGAGACGGCGCTGCTCGATTCGCTCGAAGGCAAACGCGGCGTGCCGCGGATGAAACCGCCGTTTCCGGCGGTCGCCGGCGCGTGGGCCTGTCCGACGCTGCTGAATAATGTTGAGACCTACAGCGCGATTCCCTACATTATTCGCGAAGGCGGCAAGGCGTTCGCGGATCTGGGGACGCCGAAGAACGGCGGGACGCGGCTGGTGTGCATTTCCGGTCACGTGAACAAACCGGGCGTGTATGAGCTGCCGCTCGGCTATCCGATGCTGAAGTCGATTTACGAAGTCGCCGGCGGCATTCCCGGCGATCGCAAGTTGAAAGCCGTGGTGCCCGGCGGATCTTCGTGTCCGATTCTGAAATCCTCGGAATGCGACATTCCGATGGATTACGACACGCTGGCGAAACTGGGCAGCATGCTCGGATCGGGCGGGATGGTGGTGATGGATGAGACTACGGACATGGTTCGCGTGGCGCTGCGGATCATGCGGTTTTACGCGCACGAAAGCTGCGGCTGGTGCATCCCGTGCCGCGAAGGAACCGCGTGGCTCAGAAAAATTTTACAGCGCATGGTGGAAGGAAACGGACGGCGCGAAGACGTGGCGCTGCTCAAGGAATTGTCGGTGAATATGCTGGGGCGCACGTTTTGCGCGCTGGGCGACGCGGCGGCGATGCCGACCATTTCGATTGTCGATAAATTCGCCGCCGATTTCGAAAAATACATCGTGCCGGAAGCGGTGATGGCCAATGCCTGAAAAAGTTACGCTGACCATTGACGGAAAAAAGGTCGAAGCGGAAAAAGGAACGCTGCTGATCGAGGCCGCGCGCCAGGCCGGCATCGAAATTCCGTCGTTCTGCTACTACGAGGGCCTGACGCTTCAGGCCGCATGCCGTATGTGCCTGGTGGAGGTGGAAAAAACGCCGAAATTGCAGGTCGGCTGCACGCTGCCGGTGGCTGAGGGCATGGTGGTGCACACCGATTCCGCAATCGTGAAGCAGGCGCGCAAGGGAACGCTCGAATTTCTGCTGACCAACCATCCCCTCGATTGCCCGGTGTGCGATAAGGGTGGCGAGTGCGAATTGCAGGACATGGTGTTCCGCTACGGCGCCGGCGAGAGCCGTTTTCTGGAACGCAAGGTTCACACCGACGAAAAACAATGGTCGCCGGTTGTGTTTTTTGATGCGCCGCGCTGCATCCTGTGCTACCGCTGTGTGCGCATCTGCAATGAAGGGATGGGCGTGAACGCGCTGGGCGTGGCGGCGCGCGGCGTGGTCAGCGAAATTATTCCCAATCATCATGATCATCTCGAATGCGACGAATGCGGCGCCTGCATCGACATTTGTCCCGTCGGCGCGCTGACCAGCGGAATTTACCGCTATCAGACGCGGCCCTGGGAAATGGAGCACGTCGGCACCATCTGTACGCACTGCGCCGACGGCTGCCGCACCACGCTCGGCGTGCGTAACGGAAAAATTATTCGCGGTAATAATCGCGACCGCAGCGGCATCAACGGCGAATTTCTGTGCATCAAGGGCCGCTACGCCTTCGATTTCGTGGAGCATCCCGACCGGCTGCAATCGCCGATGATGCGCTCGGGCGACGGCTTCGAGCCAATCAGCTGGTCCAAGGCGATCGAGTTGGTCGCGGGGCGCTTCAACGAAATTAAGGCTCGCGGCGGAAAATTCGGCGTGATCGGATCGAATCACACCACCAACGAAGAGAATTTTTTCCTGGCGAAGATGGCGCGGCAGGGGCTCGGAACGAAGAACCTCGATCATCATCGCACCGGCGATCTGGCGGCCTTCTTCGATGCGCTTTCCGGACGTAACGACGCTCTGGCGACCACGCAGGATTTGTATCTCGCCAAAGCGGTGCTGATCGCCGGCGCCGATCTGTCGCAACAGCATCCGTTCCTGGCGTTTCAGGCGCGCGCGAATGTGCGGCATCACGCGGCGCACATTTATACGGTGACGTCCGGCCCGGTTCGCGAGGACAAATATTCGGTGGCGCGCGCGTCCGAGGTCGAGTCGCTGCGCGGCCTATTGAGCAAAGAAGAAAATCTGGTGATGGTGATCGGCGCCTCGGCCGATGTGCGCGGAACGATCGCCTTCGGCGATTCGCTGGGCATTCCGGTGAAGTACGTTTGCCTGGTCGATTATTCCAATTCCCGCGGCGCGTTCGATATGGGCGTAGTTCCGCGCGACGGCGGGATGAGCCGGGAAGAAATGCTCGCCGCAGCCGATCTTGCCGCATTGTGGGTGGTCGGCGCGAATCCGTTAAAGGATGCGACGCTCGCTTCGAATCCATTCGTGGTGGTGCAGGATTTATTCATGACCGAAACCGCGCGCCGCGCCGATATCGTCCTGCCGGCCGCGTCGGCTTACGAAAAGAACGGAACGGTAACCAACGTCTGCGGCGAGGTGCAGAAGCTCAAGTCCGCGCTGAAGGTGATGGGCGCGAAAACGGATCTCGAAATTTTCGGCCTGATCGCGAAAGAGATGGGCCTGCATTTGGGAATCTGGCTGCCGGATAAAGTTTTCGAAGAGATTCGCCAGACGGTGCACGGCTACAACGTCCCGCTGCCGGTACTGGCGACGGGCGGAGCGGCTCCGACGATGCCGTTGAATGGTCGCGTCGCGGCGCTGCCGGGGGTGGTTCATTCCGCGCAGGACACATTGTTCACATCCGGCACGCTGTCGAAATATTCGAAGATTCTCAATTCGGTGATGGAATCGCCAGGTGCATTGTTCAGTGGCCAGTGGCCAGTGGCCGGTGGCCAGTCAAAGGAGCGATGACCGTCAAGAGCTATTGCGAGTTGATCGCCTGGCAAAAGGCGATGGATTTGGTAGAGGAGGTTTACAAGATCACAAAGCGATTCCCAAAAGAGGAGCTTTACGGGCTGACCAACCAACTGCGGCGCGCTGCCGTTTCCATCCCGTCGAACATTGCTGAGGGCCAGAGTCGCGGCAGCCGGGACTTTGTGCGATTCCTTTCGATCGCGCATGGGTCCTTGAGCGAAACGGAGACGCAAATGGAAATCGCGGTCCGGCTGGGATATGCGAAACGAACGGATCTGGCTCGGTTCGCCGGCCTCGCCGCCGAAGTCGGTCGTTTAATCAATGGATTGTCGAACTCAATCGAAAAACATGCGGCAGCAAACTAATTTAAGACTGGCCACTGAGCACTGGCCACTGGCCACTGAATTATGAATTTTCTGATTCTCACAGTTATCAAAGCTGCGGTGGTCGCCTTCGTGTTAATGACCACGCTCGCCTACCTGCAGTGGATCGAGCGCAAGGTGATCGCCCACATCCAGCTTCGCGTCGGCCCGCGCCGCGTCGGACCGCACGGACTCTTGCAGCCGCTCGCCGACGTGATCAAGCTGCTCACCAAGGAAGACCTGTTGCCGTCGCATGTCAACAAAGTTTTCTATTTTCTCGCGCCGTTTATCGCGGTCTTCTTCGCGCTGATCGCGATTTCGGTGATCCCCTTCGGAACCGAGATCAACGTCGGCCCGGTCCATACCGCGATGCAGCTCACCGATCTGAATATCGGCGTGCTGTTCATCCTCGGCCTTTCCGGGATGGGCGTGTATGGCGTCGCGCTGGCCGGATGGGCGTCCAATAACAAGTACGCCCTGCTCGGCGGATTGCGCAGTTCCGCGCAGATGATCAGCTACGAATTGCCGATGGCTCTGGCCATCGCCGCGCCGCTGCTGATGCTCAACACGCTGAGTTTTCGCGCGCTGGTCGATGCGCAAAGCGGCTACTACTTCGGCTTCATCCCGCGCTGGACCGTCTTTCAGGGACCGTTCCCGCAAATCGTCAGCTTCATCCTTTTCGGAATCGCCGTCTTCGCCGAAACCAATCGCGTGCCCTTCGATCTTCCCGAGGCCGAAAACGAATTGGTCGCCGGATTTCACACCGAATATTCCAGCATGAAATTCGCTTCGTTCTTCATGGCCGAATACGCCAACATGGTGACGGTCTCCTGCGTGGCGACGCTGCTGTTCCTTGGCGGCTGGCAGCCGCTGTGGCCGGCCGCGTACGGCTCGAATTTCGTCCCGGCCATCGTTTTTCTGTTCGGCGCGGCGCTGTGTTTTTATCACGGATTCAATCCCGCGCGATCCTTCGATCGCATCACGCTGCCCATCGCCGGCGTCGTGTTTTTGGGCATTGCGGGAATTTTTCTGGTTCCCGTGCTCACGCAGATTCTTCTGCCGCTCTTCTGGTTCGCGGCGAAAGTCGGAATCATTCTGTTCGTCTATATCTGGGTGCGCGGCACGCTGCCGCGTTTCCGCTACGATCAGTTGATGCGCTTCGCCTGGACCTTTATGTTCCCGGTAGCCCTCGCCAACCTGTTTATCACCGGACTGGCGGTGGCGCTCTCTTAGCTCGCGTATAAATATGGATGCGATTCTTTTCCTGATTTTTGCCGCAATCGCCGTGGCCTGCGCCGTCAACCTGGTGCTGCAAAAGCACCCCATCTCGAGCGCGCTGTCGCTGGTCGGCGTCATGGGATCGCTGGCCGTTTTGTATCTGCTGCTGGGCGGCGAATTCATCGCCATGGCGCAGTTGATCGTCTACGCCGGCGCCATTATGGTGCTGTTCGTTTTCGTCATCATGCTGCTCAACGCCGCCAGCGAAACCAAAGCGAAGCGCCGTCTGTGGGCCAGCTACGCCGGCTTGCCGATGATCGCCGCCATGATCGCCATCGGCGGCTATCTGATTCAGCGCGCCGTGCCGCGCACCGCCGAAGTGCGCTTCGGCGCGTTTCAGCACGGCAACCCGCTCGATATCGGCGAAAAACTGTTCACGCTTTATCTGCTGCCCTTCGAGGTCACCAGCATTCTGATCCTGATCGCGATCATCGGCGCGATCGTCCTCGCCCGCAAGGAGGTTCAATAATGGTCAACGGGGCCGCGCCTCTATCCTGGTATCTGATCCTGAGCGCCATTCTCTTCGCGCTCGGCGTCGCCGGGTTCCTGTTCCGCCGCAACATTATTACTGTGTTCATGTCGATCGAGCTGATGCTCAACGCCGTGAACCTGAGCTTCATCGCTTTTTCCTACAAGCTCGGCCAGAATGACGGGCATATTTTCAGTTTCTTCGTGATGGTGGTCGCCGCGGCCGAAGCCGCCGTCGGTCTCGCCATCATTTTGACGGTGTTCAAGAATCGCCAGACACTCGAAATTGACGAGGTAAGTTCGCTCAAGAACTAAACGATGCAGACATCTACTCAAACGCTGCTGGCGAGCCAGCAGCTCTGGCTCATTCCCATTTTTCCGTTCCTCGGTTTTTTGCTGAACGGGATTTTCGGACGGCGACTCTCGAAGCCGGTGGTCAGCGCGATCGCCTGCGGCACCGTTCTGCTGTCGTTTTTGTGGGTGCTCAAAATCATCGCCGCCCTCGGCGCGCCCTCCACGCTGTACCTCGAACATTACTTCACCTGGATTCAATCCGGAGCCCTGAACATCAGCGCCGATTTCGCGGTCGACCGGCTGACCGAAGTGATGCTGCTGATCGTCACCGGCGTCGGCTTCCTGATTCACATTTACTCGATCGGCTACATGGCGCATGAAGGCGGTTATTACCGCTTTTTCGCGTACATGAACCTGTTCATGTTCTTCATGCTGACGCTGGTTCTGGGCGCGAACTTCCTGCTGCTGTTCGTCGGCTGGGAGGGCGTCGGATTGTGCAGCTACCTGCTGATCGGGTTTTATTTCTTAGAAAAATTCGCCACCGACGCCGGCAACAAAGCGTTCATCGTGAACCGCATCGGCGACTATGGATTTTCGCTCGCCGTATTCCTGATCGTCATCCACTTCGGCACGCTCGATTTCACGCGCGTCTTTTCGCAAGTCAAGGGAATGCCCGTCGAAGCGGCCCCCGGCTGGATCACCGCCATCTGCCTTCTGCTGCTGGTCGGCGCCGCCGGAAAATCCGCGCAGATTCCGTTATATGTCTGGCTGCCTGACGCGATGGCCGGACCCACTCCCGTCTCCGCGCTGATCCACGCCGCCACCATGGTCACCGCCGGCGTGTACATGATCACGCGCAGCTCGCAGCTTTTCCTGCACTCGCCGTTCGCGCTGAACCTCGTCGCCATCGTCGGCGTTGCGACCGCGTTTTTCGCCGCCACCATCGGCCTGCTGCAAAACGATATCAAGAAAGTTTTCGCCTACTCCACCGTTTCCCAGCTCGGTTACATGTTCCTGGGTCTCGGAACCGGAGCATTTTCCGCCGGAATTTTCCACCTGATGACGCACGCGTTTTTCAAAGCGCTGCTGTTCCTCGGCGCGGGCAGCGTGATTCACGCACTCAGCGGTGAACAGGACCTGCGCCACATGGGCGGCCTGGCGAAAAAAATCCCCATCACCTGCGTGACGCTGTTCTGCGCGGGCGTGGCCATCGCCGGCGTGCCTCCATTTTCCGGATTCCATAGTAAGGATGCGATTCTTTCCGCGGCCTACGATTACGCGCCGTGGATGTACTGGGTGGGCGCGATCACCGCGGGCATGACCGCGTTTTACGTTTTCCGCGCGCTGTTTTTATGCTTCTTCGGCGAATATCGCGGCGACCATCATCCGCACGAATCGCCGGCCGTCATGTGGATTCCGCTGGCTGCTCTCGCCGCGCTCAGCCTCGGCGGCGGATACATCAACATTCCGCAATTTCTGTCGCCGATTTTCCCGCTGGCGACTGAATCCGGCAATGAATGGACCATGTACGTCTCCGTCGCCTTCGGCCTCGGCGGCATCGCGCTGGCGTATCTGTTTTATGTGGTCGCGCCGTCGATTCCCGAATCGCTCGAAAGCGGCCTGCACGGTTTATACACTTTGATCTACAACAAATATTTTGTCGACGAGCTGTACGACGCAACCGTGGTTCGCCCGGTGGTCGACGGCTCGCGCACCTTGCTGTGGCGCGGCGCCGACGCGACCATCATCGACGGCGCCGTCAACGGCGTCGGCCGCACCGCGCGGGCCATCGGCGGCATTTTGAAATTCGCGCAGAACGGATACATTCGCGATTACGCCGGCTGGGTGGTCGCCGGCTCCATCGCGATCGTCGTCTATATGGCGTTTTACGGAGGCGCGCGATGACGCTTCTCGACGCTGTCCTGTTTCTGCCGCTCGCCGGTTTCCTCCTGATGCTTTTGCTCCCGAAGGAATTCTCGCGCAACACGGCGCTGATTCTTTCGCTTCTGATTTTCGTCGCGTCTCTCGGCCTGATCGCCCCTTATTGGTTCGCCAGCCCGAGCGGCTACGTCTTCTCGACCAACGTCGGCTGGATCCATTCACCGGCGATCCGCTACCATGTGGGCCTCGACGGCCTCAGCCTGTGGCTGATCCTTCTCACCACGCTGTTGACGCCGATCTCCATCGCCGTTTCCTGGAAATACATCGATCATCGCGTGAAGGAATTTTACGCCTTCATGATTCTGCTCGAGTTCGGGTTAATCGGCGTGTTCGTCTCGCTCGATCTGTTTCTCTTTTACGTTTTCTGGGAAATTTCTCTCGTTCCGATGTATTTCCTCATCGGCATCTGGGGCCATGAGCGGCGCATCTACGCGGCCGTGAAGTTTTTTCTGTACACCATGGCCGGATCGATGCTGATGCTGGCGGCGATCATTTATCTGTACAACAAATCCGGCACGTTCGATTATGTCGGCATCCTCAGCCAGATCGAAACGGGACGCCTGGTGTTCACGCCGAAGGTGGAAATGCTGCTGTTCCTGGCGTTCTTCGGCTCCTTCGCCGTCAAAGTTCCGCTGTTCCCGCTGCACACCTGGCTGCCCGACGCGCACGTCGAAGCTCCGACGGCCGGCTCGGTGATGCTGGCCAGCGTAATGCTGAAGATGGGCACCTACGGTCTGCTGCGCTACTGCCTGCCGCTGTTTCCCGACGCCGCGCGCAGCTCCGCTCCCTGGGTCGCCGCGCTGGCCATCATCGGAATCATCTACGGAGCGCTGGTCGCGCTGGTCCAGCCGAACATGAAAAAGCTGGTGGCCTATTCTTCGGTGAGTCACCTCGGCTTCGTCGTGCTGGGAATTTTTTCCTTCACCCAAGCCGGACTCGATGGCGCCGTTTACCAGATGCTCAACCACGGCATCTCCACCGGCGCGCTGTTCATGCTGGTCGGCTATCTTTATGAGCGCCGTCATTCGCTCGAAATTTCCGCTTACGGCGGCGTGGCCACTCCCGCGCCGTTTCTGGCGATCGTTTTTCTGATCACCACGCTGGCCTCCATCGGCCTGCCGACGCTGAACAATTTCATCGGCGAATACCTCGTCTTGCAGGGCACCGCGCAAGCCCATTACACCTGGACCGCGTTCGCCGCCACCGGCGTGATCCTTTCCGCCTGCTACATGCTGTGGCTCTATCAGCGAACCTTCTACGGAAAAGCGTCGGAAGGCGTCACGCACCACATTTATGATCTGACGGCGCGCGAATGGGCCGCCATCGTTCCGCTGATCGCGCTGATGGTCTGGATGGGCACTTTCACCCAAAGTTTTCTGCCGCCCATCAGCGCCCAGAACGCACGCATTCTCGACACTACGCATCGTCTCAAAACCGAGCGCGTCCAGTTAATCGCCCCGGAGGTTTCCCGTGGTCGATAATTTCCTTCCCACCTCGGCCGATTACCTCCGCGTTCTGCCGGAAATTCTTTTGACGGTTTTCGGCGTGCTGATCATGTTTCTTGAAGCGGTGCTCAGCGGCGATCGCAAACGCGTCTTCGCGCCGCTCACCGTCACCGGATTGGCCGCCGCCCTGGCCGCATCCGTCGCCGCCTATTCCGATCCCGGAACCGCGTTTCACGGCATGCTGATCGTCGACGGATTCGCGACATTTTTTCGCGTTCTGGTCATCACGGTCGGCCTGCTGGCGGTTCTCGCATCCACCGAGTATCTGCGCCGCGAAAATCATCCGGGCGGCGAATTTTACGCGCTGCTGCTGTTCAGCATCGCCGGCCAGTCGATCATGGCCTCGGCGAATGAGCTGATCATGATCTTCATCGGCCTGGAAATTTCCTCCATCGCGTCCTATATTCTCGCCGGTTACCTGCGCGACGATCCGCGCAACAGCGAAGCGGCGCTCAAATATTTTCTGCTCGGGTCGTTTGCCACGGCATTCTTGCTCTACGGCGTCGCCTGGATCTACGGCCTCACCGGCACCACCAATCTGCAAGCGATTCGCCAGGTGCTCGCGGGCGCGGGAGCTCCCTCGCTGCTGCTCACCGGATCCGCCGCCGCGCTGATGTTCGTCGGTTTCGGCTTCAAAGTTTCCGCCGCGCCGTTCCAGGTCTGGGCGCCCGATGTTTATCAGGGCGCGCCCGCTCCGGTTTCCGCGTTTCTGTCCGTCGGACCGAAAGCCGCCGCGTTCGCGATTCTCCTTCGCACCTACCAGACCGCTTTCGGACCCATCGCCGAAAACTGGCAGCCCTTCGTCTGGATCTGTGCGCTGGCCACCATGATCATCGGCAACTTCGGGGCCATCCAGCAATCGAATATCAAGCGCATGCTGGCCTACAGCTCCATCGCGCACGCCGGATACGTGCTGGTCGCGGTTACGGCGGCGTCGCAAATCGGCACGGCCGCCGCGATGTTCTATCTCGCCGCTTACGCCTTCACCAATTTCGGAGCCTTCGCCGTGGTCACCCACGTCGCGCGCAAAGGCGAGCGCTACGTCAAAATCGACGATTTCGCCGGCCTCGCGCAACAGCAGCCGGGGATGGCGGCGATGCTGACAATTTTCCTATTGTCATTAATCGGCGTCCCTTTGACCGGCGGATTTTTCGGCAAATTCTACATTTTTAAAGCCGCGCTCGATTCGAATTTAGTGTGGCTCACCGTGCTCGGATTGCTGAACAGCGCCGTCGCGGCCTATTATTACCTGCGCGTTCTCGTGGTCATGTACATGAAAGATCCCGATGGCGCCGCTGATTCGCTGCCCGCCGCCGGTCCGGCATTGAAGCTCGCTGTCTACGGCTCGGCCGTCGTCACGCTATTTCTTGGCATCTTCCCGTCCTTCGTTCTGGACTTCGCCAGCCGCGCCGCGCTGAAGTAAAGCGGGTTGCTGAAGAGCCCTAGTGCGAATACCCGCGAGCGACCTTTTTTCCCGCGTCACCAGGCCGGCGATTCGGGATGAATTACTCGTGCCGCAGCGCGACCACCGGATCGACCCGCACGGCGCGGCGCGCGGGAACCCAGCAGCCCAGCATCGCCGCAACCACCAGGACCGCTGACGCCACAGCAAGCACCACCGGATCAGCGGTCGCAACCTGCACCAACTGAGATTTCAAAATCCGGCTCAAGCCAAGTGAACTGGCCGCACCGGCCACCAATCCGATTCCGGACGGCAGCAGGCCCTCCTTAAAAATCAAATAAATGATGTCGCGCGGCATCGCGCCCATCGCCATCCGCACTCCGATCTCCCGCGTGCGCTGGCTGACTGAGTGAGCGACCACCGCGTACAATCCGACGGCAGCAAGCAGCAGCGCAACGCACGCGAAGATGAAGAACAGCGCGCTGTCCAGGCCGCTGGTCCAATAATAGGCCTCCAAACGCTGATCCAAAGTGAGTGGGCCGAAGATCGGCAGATCGGAATCGAGCTGCTGCATTCCGTGCCGGAACGCGGCCGTAAGGCTGACCGGAGGAACGCGCGTCCGGGCGATGACGTTGCCCTCGACCCATGCATCCGGATCGCCGCTCAGCCTTTGCCGGTAAGGGAGATAGACCAACTCCTTGGTTTCCGGATGGTCATAATTCCGCGGAATATCGGAGACCACGCCCACCACCGTGAGCCACGGCCCCGGTGAATTCCGCAGAAACACTCGCAAGCGTTTTCCCAACACTTCTCGTTCCGGCCAGAGTTCTGTTGCGAAGCGCTCGCTGACAATGGCCACCGGGAGGCTGGAAGCGCCGTCCCGATCGTTGAAATCACGCCCCGACAGCACCGCCAATCCCACCGTCTTGAAGTAGTCAGGTCCGACGACGATTCCCCCCACGGCGCGGCGGTGCTGATCATCGAGCGCGGGTTCGCCCGGAAGCTCGAACGTCAGCTTTGCGCCGCCGAAAGCCGGAAGGCCGCGCGAGAGGGCCACCGACTCGACACCCGGTATCGCCTGCAAGTTCTGTTGAACGCGATCGTAAAAAGCGGATCGCGCTTCCGCGCCGGGGTATTTGGCCACGGGCAGATGAAAGCTCAGCGTGAGGAGGTTTGACGTTTTCACGCCGAGGTCTTCCGTGTAGAGGTTCCAAAAACTGCGGATCATCAGTCCCGCTCCCGTCAGCAGCACCAGGGCGAGAGCCGTCTCGGCCGTCACCAGCAGTGACGACAATCGCTTTCCCCGCTGTCCTCCGATGGCGCCCCGGCTGCCATCTTTGAGCCTGCTGTTGATGTCGAGCCGGGAAAGCCGCAGCGCCGGGGCCAATCCGAACAGCACCGCCGTTCCGATCGAAATCGCGGCCAGATACCACAGCACCCGGTCATCCATCGAATAATCGAGAATTCGCCACGACGATCGTCCCGGCCCGCGATCCGCCAGCGCATACACCCGCACCGACCAATTCGCGAGCCACCATCCCAGCAGTGCGCCCAGCGCGGAAAGAACGACGCTCTCCAGAAGAATGAGACGGATAATCCGCCAGCGCCCCGCGCCCAGCGCGATGCGCACCGAAATCTCGCCCGACCGGCCGGCCGCGCGGGCCAGCATCAGATTCGCCAGATTCGCGCAGGCGATCAGAAGGACGAATCCCACAGCGCCCCACATGACCCAATAGACGGGCGTTTCGCTCTGCAAAATAAAAAAATCCCGGAACGTCTGGACCACCGGAACCAGGTTCCGGCCCTGATTCGTCGCCGGATACGCCGCGCCCAGCCGGCGTCCGACCGTCTCCATCTCGGCGCGAGCGCTTTCGATGGTGGCATCCTTTTTCAAGCGTCCGAACGCGAACCACTGTCCGCGATTGTCGCGCCGCATGACCTCGGCCGTCTTCACCAGCGGCACCCACAGGTCCTGCTTCTGCGGGAAGGAAAATCCTTGCGGCATGACCCCGATCACGGCCGCCGGCTCGCCGTTCATGCGCACCGTGCGGCCGATGGTCGCGGGATCCTTCGCGAAACGGCGCACCCAAAATTCGTAACTCAAAATGGCAACCGCGGGCGCGCCGGGGATTTCATCCGCGGTGCTGAAGTCGCGGCCCAGAACGGGCTGCCGCCCGGTGAGCTTGAACGTTTCGGCGCTCACCTCCGTCACGTCGTAGGTTTCCGCGAATCCGCCCGGATCGCTGACGATTCTGCTCGCGCCGTGAACGATCGCCATGCCTTCAAACGATCGCGCCTGGGCGCGCCAATCCTCGAAATCCGGGTAGGAAACACAGCAACCGTTGCTGTTGGACAAGTACAGCAGCCGGTCATTCGCTTCCACCATCGGGAACCCGGAGAACAGGGCCGCCTTGGCCACCGTGAAAACCGCCGTGTTCACTCCGATGCCGAGCGCCAGCGTCCCGGCCGCGATCGCCGTAAAACCGGGGCTGCGCCGCAAAGCGCGCACGGCGGAACGCAAGTCCTGAAGGGCTCCGTTCAACGGGTTACTTCTCTCGCGTCACCACCGGACGGTCCAGCGGCCGCACCACGATGGTCTGCAAATGCTCCTGCGAAGCGAGCTTCTGAAAATCAGCCAGATCCGTCGCCAGAATCCGCCCCCACTGTGATAAATCCGTATCCAGTTTCGCGCTCAATTGCTGGAATAGCTGACTCTCCGGCTCGGTCGGCGCGGAATCGGATCGCCCTTCGACCGTCGACGCCAGCACGCTCAATTTCCCGTCTAGCGCGAGCGGATAGGCCAGTGAATCCTCGCTCGAAGTGATCTTGAAATTCACCAGCACGTCTTCGGCGGCCTCGATCTTTTTATCCAGGTCCTGCGCCGCCTTCGCCATCGCCGCCGCGTTTTCCGGCAGTCGCGTTTGCAACCCCTTCAGCTGCCCGCGAACGTCCTGCATCTGGTTCACCGTGTTATAAACATTCGCCAGATCGCGATGAATCCGCGTCAGCAGGTCGAACTGCTTTTTCAGATCGTCCATCGGCACGCGAATCCGCGGATCGAGCGTCACCTCCAGCGGCGCACGGTACTCTTTTCCATCCGCCGTCAGCTGCACGGTGTATTTTCCCGGCAATGCCAGTGGACCCGATTCACCTCGCGAATACAAAAACAGCGAATATCCCGGCACCTGCGGCACCGCTTCATAACGCAAATCCCACTGGAAGCGATTCAACCCGGCGGTTGGCTCCAGCTCATGCCGGGGACGTTCCGCCTCGGGCTGCGGCGACTGGTCGACGCGTACCATCTTCTGATTCGAATAGCGCCGGACAACCTTCCCCGCCGAATCGAGAATCTCGATCGCGATTTCGCCTTTGGGAACCGTTTTCAGAAAGTAATAAATGGTTGCGCCCCCCGGAGGATTTTCCCCGGAAGTCGCCGCGCCGCCGCGTCCCCCACCGCCGCGCCCGCCGCCGTAGTAGCGCATGGCCGGCGACGGCGTATAAAGATGCGCCTCGCTCGCCGCGATCTGATCGTTGAACTGGCGCAGCGGCGCCAGATCGTCCAGAATCCAGAAGGCGCGCCCGTGCGTCGCCAGAACCAGATCGTCGCCGTGCACCACCAGATCGTGCACCGGAACGGTCGGCAGGTTCAGGTTAAACGGCTGCCATTTCTGGCCATCATTGAATGAAACAAAAACGCCCGATTCTGTTCCGGCGTATAAAAGCCCCTTGCGCTTGGGATCTTCCCGCACCGCCCGCACGAAAACATCTTCGGGAATCCCGTCGACGATCTTGGTCCACGTCTTTCCGTAGTCCGACGTTTTATAAATATACGGATGCAGATCGTCGAGCTGATAATGATTCGCCGCCACGTACGCCGTCGCCGGATCGTGCGGCGATGCGTCGATAATGCTGATCCGGCTCCATTCCGGCAGATCCTTCGGCGTCACGTTGGTCCACGTTTTCCCGCCGTCGCGCGTTAATTGCACCAGCCCGTCATCGGTGCCGCACCAGATCTCTCCCGCCGTAACCGGCGATTCGGAAATGGCGAAAATGACGTCATAATACTCGGTCCCGGTATCGTCCAGATCAATCTGGCCTCCCGCGGCGACCTGTTTCGATTTGTCGTTGCGCGTCAAATCCGGGCTGATGGCGTCCCAGTGCATTCCCTCATCGGTGGTTTTAAACAACATTTCCCCGCCGTGATACAGAACCTTGGGATCGTGCGGCGAAATCAGCGTGGGCGCGGTCCACTGGAAACGATGCTTCAGATGCGCGGCGCCTTCGCCGTCGGTAATCTCCGGCCACGGCGAAATATCTTTGTTCTGGCCGTTGTGTTTGTCGAAGCGCGTGAGGCCGCCCTCGTAGCCGCCCGCATAGACGATCAGCGGATCGCGCGGATCGGGCGCGATATGCCCGGATTCGCCGCCGCCCACCGGATACCAGTCGGGCCGGTCGATGCGTCCCGAATCGCTGCGGCTGGCGATGGCCACCGTGGTGTTATCCTGCTGCGCCCCATAGACGTAATAGGGGAAGCGATTATCGGTGATCACGTGATAAAACTGCGCCGTCGGCTGATTTTCCTGCGGCGACCAGTGCTTGCCGCCGTCCACCGTAATGGTCGCGCCGCCGTCGTCGCCCGAAATCATGCGCTGCGTGTTGGTGGGATCGATCCACAGCGCGTGATTGTCGCCGTGCGGCGGGCGAACCAGCGTAAACGTGCGTCCGCCGTCGATCGATTTGCCGAACCGCACGTTCAAAATATAAACGTCGTCCGGATTCTTCGGATCGGCGAACAGGTGCATGTAATAGAACGCGCGCTGCACCCATTCGCGCTGCTCGTTCACCTGCGTCCAGTGCGATCCGCCATCTTCGGAGCGATACAATCCGCCGCCTTCTTTCGCTTCCACCAGGAAATACACGCGATCCGAATTGGCCGCGACGGCCACACCGCTTTTGCCCCATGGTTTCGCCGGCAATCCGTTGCCGCGAACTTCTTTCCAGGTCGCACCCGCATCGGCCGAGCGATACAAACCGCTGCCCGGTCCGCCGCTCTCAAATCCCCACGGCGAACGCCGCGCCTGCCACAGTGCCGCGAAAATAATATTCGGATTATTGGGGTCAAACGACAAATCAATGGCGCCGGTATTTTCGTCTTTATATAAAACCTTTTCCCAGGTTTTCCCGCCGTCCAGGGAGCGGAATACGCCGCGTTCGCTGTTGGACCCGAAGGTATGCCCGAACGCCGCGACATAAACAACATCCGGATTTTTCGGATTGATCAGAATTTTCGCGATGGCCCGGGAATCGCGCAAGCCGACGTTTTTCCACGTTTTCCCCGCGTCGATCGATTTATAAACGCCGTCGCCCTGGGCGATGTCGCCGCGCAGCGCCGTCTCGCCGGTACCGACGTAGATCACGTTCGGATCCGACGCCGCAACCGCGATCGCGCCGATCGAAAAGGCGGCCTGGTGATCGAAAATCGGCGTCCAGGTGACCGCGGCATCCGTCGATTTCCAGACGCCCCCGCCGGCCGCGCCGAAATAATAGACGTACGGATCGCCGGGAATCCCGGTGACGGCCAGCGACCGTCCGCCGCGGAACGGTCCGATATTGCGGTAATGCATGCCGCGAAACGCGGCGCCGGTCGGCTTCAACGGCTCCTGCGCTTGGGGGAAAACGCACGGAGCGAGACAAAGGAACAGGGCAAGTCGGCGTAAGAACATGAACCATGTAAATTATCACGTTTTTGATGCGGCGCGAAACAGGTGGGGCAGGCCCGTGGCCTGCGGCGGCCTCGCAGGCCGCCCTGATTCAGGCAGCGCCGCCCCAGAATTAAAAATGCCGGCGCAAATCCGGGAAACGCTGCACCTTAATCAACCGTCCGTCATGACCTTCGTGCAGATCCTGGCGCTCCAGCACCCAGGTGTGCGGATGCGGCACCAGAACCGCATTCAACCCCGCTTCGAGCGCCGGATTAATGTCCGATTTCGGCGAATTTCCGATCATCCACGTCAGCGCCGGATCGAAGCCGCGCTCCTGAGACAGACACCGGTACGCCGCCGCATCCTTTTCCTTCACGATCGCCATGTGGTTGAAATAGCGGCCCAGCCCGGAGCGGTCCACTTTCAGCCGCTGCTCCTCGGCGTGACCCTTGGTGAACAGCGTCAGATCGTGGCGCGACGCAAGATCGGCCAGGGTTTCCTCCACGCCTTGGATCACTTCCACCGGTTGTTCCAGAATGCGCTCGGCCAGCGACATGACGTGCTTCAAATCCTGGTCGCGAATTTCACGCTCCGCCAGATGGCGATAGGCCTGTTGGAGATTGCGCCCGAAATTTAGCGATCCGTAGCCGTGAATCCGCGCGTTCACGCTTTCGATCTCGTTCAGAATTTCGCGAATCTCCGCCGCGCTCAGCCGCGAATGATCCAGGAAATCGACGAAGTCATCAAAAGCCCGCTCGAAATAGATATTGTTTTCCCACAGCGTATCGTCCGCGTCGAAAATCAGAAAGCTCATTCCGCGAAATTTCTGCCGTGCCCGTTACGCGGAGCCACTTCCTTCACATGCTGGATGCGCCGCTGCTTAATCAGAAAACTCGGCAGAAATTCGGTGATCTGCTTCAGCCGCTCGGTTTCACTGCGGGTGTTGAGCAGCACCTGGCGAAAGGTCAGATCCGGAACCGGCGCCGCCAGCTTGAAGCTCAGCCGCGGATTGGCCGCTTCCTCGTTTTCGAGCGGACGGCTGGAACTGAGCGCCTGCAATTCGTTGTAGCTGTCGATGGCGCGGCGTTGCAGATCCTCCGGCGCGGGCCGCGATTCCTCGTCGTCAAAAAACTCCACCGCGCCGCGCAGATAGGCGCGCTCATCGTTGAGCAGCATAATTTCAAACCGCCGCCGCCCGCGCGTCAGAATGTCCATGCGGCCGTCCGGATACTGGCGCAGAATTTTATCGATGGTCGCCGTGCAGCCGGTGTTGACGATTCCTTTTTCGTTGGCCAGCACCACGCCGAACTCCAGTTTCTCGCGGATCACCTCGCCGATCATTTCTTTATAGCGGTCCTCGAAAATATGCAGCGGCAGTTCGGCGCCGGGCAACAGCACCACCTGGAGCGGAAACAGCGGCAACAATCCCTGCTGCATGTTACTATTATGGCTTTCGCGCATCTGGTTTGCGCTCCTGATGATCCTGAAGCTCAAGCGAACCCCGGCCATTTATCTGGTCGGGTTCATGGGAAGCGGCAAGTCGACGATCGGCCGCGCGCTCGCCGACGAGCTGGGCTGGCGCTTCTTCGACCTGGATGAAGAAATCGAGCGCCGCGAAGGCCTGGCCATCGCCCAAATTTTCGACACGCGCGGCGAACAGGCCTTCCGGGAGATCGAATCGATGGTGCTGCATGAACGCGTGCATCAGGCGCAGATGGGCCGTCCGCAAGTGGTCGCGCTCGGCGGCGGAGCTTTTTTGCCGGCGGAAAATTTCGACCTGATTTCGAACCACGGCGTCACCATCTGGCTCGATTGCGCGTTCGAGCACATCTGCCGGCGCATCGGCCGCCAGACACACCGGCCGCTGGCGCGCGATCCGGAAAAACTCGAAAAACTTTTCGAAGCGCGCCGCGCCGCTTACTCCCGCGCGGATTATCGCCTGGAAGTTTTCGACGACGACACAGCGGCGGCCGTGGCGCGCGTCCTGGCGCTTCCTTTATTTAAATGACCAGCAGCCGGGCCTTGTAAATGAATCACGCCCTTCAGATTTTTCGCGCCGCCCTGCGCGCGGCCGATCCCGAACAAGCCGTTCTGCGCCACCTGCGCCGCGACGGCGATACGCTCATCGCCGGCAAGCGCCGCTATCGCCTGAACGATTTCGACCGTGTCCAGGTGATCGGAGCCGGGAAGGCCGGCGCCGCGATGGCCCGCGCCGTCGAGCGCATCGCCGGAAAAAAACTTTCCGCTGGATTCGTCAACATCAAGGACGGCGATGCTCCGCGCACGCGCCGCGTGGAGCTGAATCCCTCCGGCCATCCCGTCCCCGACCAGCGCGGTTTCGACGGCGCGCGCCGCATCGCGTCCATCGCCCGCGCGGCCACGGCCCGCGATCTGCTGATCTGTGTCATTTCCGGCGGCGCATCGGCGCTGATGCCGTCGCCCGCCGATCCGCTGACGCTCGAAGAAATGCAGCGCACCACCGGCCAGCTTCTCGCCTGCGGCGCGACCATCCACGAGTTGAACACCATCCGCAAGCATGTCGAAACGCTCAAGGGCGGCCAGCTCGCGCGCCTCGCTTCGCCCGCGCGCGTCATCGCGCTGATCCTTTCCGACGTGGTGGGCGACGACCTGGACGTGATCGGCTCCGGCCCCACGGTCGGCGATACCTCCACATTTGCCGATGCCGCGCAGATTTTCAAAAAATACCGCGTCGCTCCGGCGGAAGCCGTCGCCGCGCGAATCGCCGCCGGGATCGCTGGAAAAATTCCCGAAACGCCGCGTCCCGAAGACGCCGCGCTGCGCCACGTGCAAAATCTGATCGTCGGCAGCAATCGCCTGGCGATCGACGCCGCCGCGGCGAAGGCTCGCGAGCGCGGCTACCGGACGCTGATTCTTTCCACCTTCATCGAAGGGGAAACCGTGGACGCCGCAAAAACCCACGCCGCCATCGTCAAGGAAATTTTGACCAGCGCCCGCCCGCTGCGTCCGCCTGCGTGCGTTTTATCCGGCGGCGAAACCACGGTCACCGTCCGCGGCGCCGGACTGGGCGGACGCAACCAGGAATTTGTTCTCGCCGCTGTGATCGCGCTCGAAGGCTTTGCTCCCTTCACCATTCTGAGCGCCGGCACCGATGGCATCGACGGCCCTACCGACGCCGCCGGCGCCATCGCGACCGATCAAACCATCCCCTGCGCCCGCGCGCAACGAATCGATCCGCGCGAATTTTTGAAGCACAACGATTCCTATCATTTTTTCGAACGCGTTAACGGATTGATCAAAACCGGTCCCACCGGCACGAATGTGATGGACATTCGAGCCATGCTGATCCGATGACGATTTGTGGCGCGCGCACTCGTGCGTGCCGCATCGAGACTCATCTCGATGCCGCGTCGCGCGAAGATGTGCCGCGATGAAGGCGCCGAGGAGCGCATGCACCGCTATAACCGCAGCGTTTGCAAATCCGCGGCTGGTTCCTCGAACGAACACGACCCGAACGAAATCGCCAACTCTCTTCGCATCCGCACAATTTCGTCCACGGCAAACGTCTGCCCGGACCATTCCATCCCCGCGTCGCCGAAGCGAAACGCCGCGGGCGATTCTTCGAGCAGCACGCGCTCGATCGAACCCACGCCCGCGCCTCGCCAGGCCAGCGCCGCCGCGACGAACACGTTCAGAAAACCGAACATCCATCCCGAGGGTCCATCGGCCGAATAGGTCAGCGGACGATAACAGCGCAGCGGATGATGCAGCCCCGCGGTGGCCTTGAACGGGACGCGCCGCTCCGCGCAGCTCATCAGAAATTGCGCGACAAACCCGGCCGATGGGAAAGCCTCCGGCGTTATCCCTCCGGTGCGAATCTTCGCGCGCGCGCCGGCGTCGCCAATGGCGGGAATCAGTTTCACGTCACCGATCTCGAAATACGCGGCGAGATGCGCCGGAATCAGCCGCATGGCCGATTCGATCTGCGCCGCGTCCGCCGCCTTCAGCTCAATCGCGTCGATCGCAGCCGGCGAATGCGCGATTCGTTTCAGGTCGCTCGCCAAATCGCCGCCGATCAGCGCGCTCACCGGCGCCGCCGCCCTGCCGTTCAACGCCTCGAATTCATCGAGCCGCGCCACCGGCGCCACGAACCGGCCCAGCATCCACGATTCCGGTGAATCGCGATAGCGCCGGTAATTTTCAAGAGCGCGCACCATCGGCAGCGACGCCGGCGGAAACAATCCCGCGTAATCGACAATGTTTTCGAGCAGCGCGTGCAGCGGACTCACCGGCTCAGCACTTCTTTGAAAATCGGCTTCAGCGCGTCGGCCCAAATCTGATAACCCTCCAGCGTCGGATGCAGCTGATCCACCGTCATTCCGTCGTGCAATTTGCCGTCGCCATCGGCCAGTCTGTCATTAATATTCAGAAAACGAACGCGCTGGCCGTCGGCGAATTTCGCCAGATTGCGATTGATCTCCTCGATCACCGGAATCGCGGCCCTATTATCGTTGCGCGGAAAAATTCCGGTCACCACGATGGCCGCGCCCGGAGCTTTTTCCTCGATCACGCGAACGATCGCCTCCACGCCGCGCGTCACGTCTTCCGCTTCGCCCGCGTGCGGCGCCGCCCGGCCGATGTTATTCGTCCCCGCCAGCAGCACCACGATTTTCGGATTCACCCCGTCCATTTCGCCATGTTCCAGCCGCCACAAAATATTTTGCGTGGTATCGGCGCCCCAGCCGAAATCGGCCGCGTGCCATTTCGCGAAATTCTTTTTGAAATTCGCGGCAAATTGCGGATAATCGTCGCCATCCCAGCGCCGCGCGATGGAATCGCCTTCGAAGTACACCTTGATGCCGGGCTCCTTCGCCTTTTCGAGCAGCCGCGCGTGCGCGATCCACGAATTCTGATCCGTCCGCGCCACCGGTTCATCCGCCAGCGCGCCGCGTCCGAAAAATTTGCCGGCCCACGGAACGAAATACTGCCAGTTCGGACCATCCGTATGCCCGCCATCGTGCTGCCGCCACGCCAGCCGGCCATCGAGCAGCCCGGTATTGATCGGCGGCATCACCGTCGTGCCCAGATCCTTCGCGCCGAGCAAGCGAAACACCGGCCCGGCGGCGACCGTCGCCATAAAACTGCCCTTCTGATCGAGCCACGGCGCATCGCCATGCTCGGGCGACCCGTAACTGATAAACGTCAGCCGCGGCGCGCACAGCGCGATCAGTTCATGTGCATCCACCGGCAGATCGGCCGCTGTTTTGCTGCCGAACGCCGCATCGGACGCGCCGTACTTCAGAAAATTTCCCGCCATCCAGTGATATTCGCCGGCGCCGGTTAAATTTTCGACGGCCTCGCCGAAATTGCGGCGATGCAGTTTCGCGCCGCCTTCACCCGACGATCCCACCAGCACCACCGCGAATCGCGGATCGAACGCCATGGCCACCAGCGCCGCTTTTCCGTAGCGTGAAACGCCTTCGATCCCGACGTGCCGCGCGTCCACGTCCTTGTCGGTTTGCAGATAATCCAGCCCCCGCGACGCGCCCCAGGCCCACGCCCGCAGCGCGCCCCAATCGTCGGGTTTGCGCGGCCGGCCGTGATTCGCCAGCCCGATAATTCCCTGGGTCAGCCCCGCGCCATTATCGGCCTGCACGCTGACCGGATTGATGGTCGCGTAACCCCAGCCGTATTTGCTGAGCTGCTCCACCGCCATCGGATTCGCGCCGCGTCCGCTGAACATCATCATCACCGGCACCGGCCCGCGTCCGGCCGGCGTCACCAGCTTCATCTGAATGTCGACCGAAATTTCCGGATACGCCGAATTGTCCGCGTGCCCAATGAGATCCGTCGTCTGGATGGGTTGGTTTCCATCCGCCGTAACCCGCACCGAGCCGACCTTCCACGTGATTTTCGGCGCGTTTTTCGGCACGCGTCCGTAAACTTCGCGCTCGAAATCCTCGACGATTTCCGGACGCCGCTGCTCCCACCACATCAACGCGGTCGTGACTTTTTTCCCATTCTTTAACGTCAACGGATCGGGCAAATCGGGATAAGGATTGGCCTTCGATTCATCGTAATTGGCCTGATTCGGCGCCTCCGGCCGGCCGCTCGGACCCGGCCGCAGCGCTTTGATGCCGAGCTGATCCATCATGTTCTGATGATCCTGCTGCGCGGTCCAGTTGAGCGGCTGAGCCGATAAAATCACGGGAAAAATCAGCAGCGTTGCGATTCGCGTCATAGCCGGCCCTCGCTCTTGAGCATAATCCGTTTCTTGTGGGGCAGGCTCCCAGCCTGCCGCGGGTAGTGCGCTATTGAGGATCGCGTAATACAGTGACAACAACAAAATCGCGTCATTGAGATCGTTGACACAACCTTGATCAGCCCTGACCAGTATGGGTGCGTGGCGCACGCACTCCTGCGTGCCGCGTCGAGACTCTTCTCGACGCATGGCTGACCGGGCGGAACCAGCGTCGGCAAGAGCGCCGACGCGGCACGCAGGAGTGCGCGCGCCACCAACGGACCGAAGCAGCCGGTTGGATCAAGTCTATTAGCGCCCTTTCGTGCGGCACCCGTGTCACTCAATTACGCGATCCTCAATAGCGCACTACCCTGCGGCGGATTCTTAATCCGCCTCCGCACGGGAACGGGCGCCGGTTAAAAACCGCGCAGGCTGGGAGCCTGCCCCACAATCTAAGATGGAAGTATCCACACATGGCAGACTTCTTCATCCGCGCGGAACTGGTTCGCGCGCGCGACCACTGGCGACGCGCCGGAAAAACCGTGGTGTTCACCAACGGCTGTTACGATATTCTTCATCCCGGCCACATCCGGCTGCTCGAAAAGGCGCGCTCGCTCGGCGATATTTTGATCCTTGCGCTCAACACCGACGCGAGCGTCGCGCGGCTCAAAGGCCCCACGCGTCCGCTGATCCCGCAAGACGAGCGCGCCCGCATGGCGCTGGCTCTCGAAGCCGTCGACGCCGTCACGTTTTTCGACGAAGACACCCCGCGCGAACTCATCGCCGAAGTTCTGCCCGACATTCTCATCAAAGGAGCGGATTGGGCGCACTTCATCGCCGGACGCGAAGAAGTCGAGGCGGCCGGCGGCCAGGTGATGGCCCTCGCGCTGGAACCCGGCTATTCGACCACCAACATCGTCGAAGAACTTCTGGCACGTCAGTGACCCATCCCGGTGTTCGTGATCTTTTTCAAACGCTGAGCCGTCACCAGGCTTTTCAGGATCTCGCCGCGAAACTGGTGCGGCGCGAGACCGGCGCGTTTTCGCTGGCCGGCCTGACGCCCACCGCGAAAGCTTTATACCTGGTCCTGCTGTGGCAGGCGACCGAACGGCCGTTGCTGGTCATCTCCGATTCGCCGCAGCGCGCCGAATCGCTCAGCGAGCTGACCGAAACATTTTTCAACCTTCTTGTCGCGCACTCCGGAGCCGGTCCGCAGCTCATTCCCGCGCTGGACGTGCTTCCCGGCCAGAAATTATCGCCGCACGCCGAAATCACCGGCGCGCGCGCCATCGCCTTGTGGCGGATGGCCAACGCCGCCGTCCCCATCACCGTCGCGCCCGCCGCCTCCGCGCTGTTCCGCGTCCATGCGGCCGAGCATTATCGCCGGCTCGCGCTCGAATTGCGCGTCGGCGAAGAATTGCCGCTCGACGCCATCGAAGCGCACCTCAATTCCATCGGTTATGAAAAACGCGATCCCGTGGAAATGGTCGGCGAATATTCCATCCGCGGCGGAATCCTCGACGTTTTTCCGGCCGACAACGCCCGCCCGCTGCGCGTCGAATTTTTCGGCGACGAGATCGAATCGATCCGCCGTTTCGATGTCGATTCCCAGCGCTCGGTGGTGAAGGTCAAGGAAGGCCGCATTCTTCCGCTGCTCGAACAGCCGCGCGCCGGCGCCGCGCTGCCGGGTTGGGAGTTCGCGGAGGCGCTGGAATCGCCGCGCGGGCAATCCCTGATCGACCTGGCCGGCGACGCCGTCGTCGTTTTCGAAGAGCCGGAACAGATTCGCGCCGCATCGGAGCGCCTGTGGAAGCGTCTCGATCAGCAGGAAGCTCCGGAGCTCGTCTCCGCCAATTTTTTTCCCTGGAACGATTTCGAATCGCGCATCGGCGACCGCCCGCGCCTCGCGCTGCGCGAACTCGACCTCGACGCGGCCGCGCCGCACATCGCCACGCGGCCGTCGCTGGCGTTTCACGGCAGCATGCAGGTCGCGGTCGCCGAAGCGAAGACCCTGGTCGAACGAGGCTATCGCGTGGCATTCTTCGCGCCCAGCAATGGCGAGCTCGAACGCCTCGCCGATATTCTTCGCGAATATTCGGTGCCGTTTCAGTTGGGACTCGCGCCCAACGAAGCCGCCTCGCCGTATCTGGCCGAGCGCGCCTATTTCGCCGGGCCTGTCGCCAGCACGTATCTCATAAAAGGAAAGGTCCGCCGCGGATCGATTTTTCCCGAATCGTCCATCGCCTTCATCGGCAGCGAGGATCTCTTTGATTCGTCCGATTTAATCGCACGGCCCGGCATCACCAAGACGCAGCTGACCGCTTTCGCGGCCGACCTGGCGGATCTGAAGCCCGGCGATTTCGTGGTTCACGTCACGCACGGCGTCGGAAAATTTCTGGGCGTTCGCGAAATCGTGCAAGGCGAGCAAAAAGGCGATTTCATGCTGCTCGAATACGCCGGCGACGCGAAGTTGTACGTGCCGCTGACGCGCATGGATCTGGTCGAAAAATATCGCGGCGGCGGAGAAACGGCTCCGCCGCTCGACCGGCTGGGCGGCGCGACCTGGACGCAGCGCAAATCGCGGGTCAAAGCCAAAATGCGCGACATGGCCGACGAGCTGCTGAAACTTTACGCGCAGCGCCGCATGGCCGAAGGCTTCGCCTTTTCCCGCGATTCCAACTGGCAGCGCGAATTTGAAGACGCCTTCGAGTTCACCGAAACCAAAGATCAGCTGTCGGCGGTGAAGGACATCAAGCGCGACATGGAATCGCCGCACCCCATGGATCGCCTGCTGTGCGGCGACGTCGGTTACGGCAAGACCGAAGTGGCCATGCGCGCGGCGTTCAAAGCGTTGGGGGACGGCAAACAAGTCGCGCTGCTCGCGCCGACCACGGTGCTCGCCTTCCAGCATTACGAGACGTTCAAGCAGCGATTCGCGGCCTTCCCGGTGCGCGTCGAAATGTTTTCGCGATTCCGCGCGGCCAAGGAAATCAAGCAGTCGCTCGAGGAACTGGCCGCCGGAAAAATCGACGTGGCCATCGGAACGCATCGCCTGTTTTCTAAAGACGTCGAATTCCGCGATCTCGGCCTGCTCATCGTCGACGAAGAACAGCGCTTCGGCGTGCGCCACAAAGAACGTCTGAAGCAGATGCGCCAGAACGTCGACGTCCTCACCATGAGCGCCACGCCGATTCCGCGCACGCTGCACATGTCGCTGTTGGGCATCCGCGATATGAGCGTCATCGAGACGCCGCCCAAAGACCGCCTGGCGATCCACACCGTCGTCGCGCATTTCGATCCCGAGTTGATCCGCGCCGCGATCGACCAGGAAATCTCGCGCGGCGGCCAGGTTTATTTTCTGCACAATCGCGTCGATACGATTTTTTCGCGCGCCGCCGCGATCCAGCAGCTTGTTCCCAACGCGCGCATCGGCGTCGGCCACGGCCAGATGGGGGAGCAGGAACTGGAACGCGTCCTGCTCGGCTTCATGCGCCACGAATACGACGTTTTCGTGTCGACAACCATCGTCGAAAATGGTTTGGACATTCCGCTGGCCAACACCATCGTCATCGAAAACGCCGAGCGCCACGGCCTGGCCGAACTGTATCAGCTTCGCGGACGCGTGGGCCGGTCCAATCGCCGCGCGTATGCGTATTTATTGGTCCCGCAGGATACCGAGCTCAGCGAAATCGCGCGCAAACGCCTGGCCGCGCTGCGCGAATTTTCCGACCTCGGCGCGGGCTTCAAAATCGCCGCGCTCGATCTGGAATTGCGCGGGGCGGGCAATCTCCTCGGCGGCGAGCAGCACGGCCACATCGCCGCCGTCGGCTTCGATACTTATCTTCGTCTGCTCGAACAGACGGTGCAGGAATTGAAGGGTGAAGAAGCGCCGCTCGAGGTTCATTCCGCGCTCAACCTCGGTCTCGACATTCGCATTCCGCCCGATTACATCGCCGACGAGAATCAGCGCCTGCGCGCTTATAAGCGCATCGCCGACGCGCGCGAAGCCGAACAGGCGGAAAAAATCCGCGCCGAACTGGCTGACCGTTACGGTCCGCCGCCCGAAGCCGTGCAAAACCTGGTCGAGTTCGCGTTACTCAAAACCGAAGCTCAACGCGCCGGGATCGAAGCGATCGACCGCCGCGCCGGCGCCTTGCAGATCAAATTTCATCCCGGCTCGAAGGTCGACCCTGGCAAGCTGATGACCTTGGTTTCCTCGCGCGAAGGCGCGCAATTCACGCCGGCTGGCGTGTTGAGATTGCCGTTACCCGCGCACGACGGCGCCGCAGCCGTGCTCGGCTATTTGAAAGAAGCGGTCGATTTGCTGGCGTAGCGGAGGTTTCACAGTGTGACGGCGGGGCGTCAACTGACACAGCGGGCCCGTCCGAGGTGAGGCGGCGCTGCCACGGCGATGCACCCCAGCCAAGTGCGTCATAAAACCCACGGCTTGGCTGGCGTTGCCGTGTAACCCTAAGATTCTGCGATCAGTTGCTCGCGGACGCCGGATTGCTACAACCAGGATGAGGAGGAATAGCGCAGAGTACCTCTGTGCATTCGGTTATCTGTCATTATGTGGCGAAGCGTATTAGAAATCTGGATTGCATGGTCGCTTGTGGCGTTCGTCGCCGGCGGCATCCTGTTTGTCGCGGCGGCGACGATCACCGGCCGTCTTGATGCGCGAATCATCGATCGCATCGCGCTCTGGTCGCGCATCGGCCTGAGCATTACGTTCTTTTATAGCGCCCTGGCTAAGCTGACCAATCCCTGGACCGTGCTGGGCGGCTCCATTGTCCAATTCCAGGTCGGTCTCGACGAGAAGTCGCCGCTGCTGCATCCGCTGGCCGTGGCCATTCCGTGGGCTGAGCTCGCCGTCGCGATCCTGCTGCTGTTTCCGTTGCGCTGGGTGGTGCTCGCCACCGGCGCGGCCCTGATGGGCTTTCTCGGACTCGGCGTCGCGTCGGCGGTGCGGGACATGCAAGTCCAGTGCGGTTGCTGGGGCGGAACGATGCTGGTGGGTCCGTTGTGGTTCTGCGAACACGGCGGCATGTTCGTGATGGCGCTCGCCGCGGACGGCGTGCTTACCAAGCGATTGTTCAGGCCGGCGTGGCAGACCGCCTGACGTTTCAATTCGAGAGATCTCGCGCGAGGCTTTGCAACGCTTCGGCCACTTTCGATGGCCCTCCCCGTGCAATAATTTTTGTATGCGTTTCTGGTTTGCCTGCTTGTGTGTAACTGCGACCATTCTCCCGGCCGCCGACGTCACCACCCTCGAGGAAATCGTCTGCAAGGTCAACGGCGACATCATCACCCGCAGTGAGCTCGAAAAAGACCGCCACGAAGCCGAAGCCCAGTTTCGCAGCCAGGGCCTCACCGGACACGCGCTTCAGGAAGCCGTCGAAGGCGCGTCGCATAACCTGCTGCGCGGCCGAATCGATCGTCTGCTGCTGATCGAGAAAGGCAAGGAGCTCGACATCAAGGTCGACGGCGAAGTGACCAAGCGGCTCGCCGACGCGCAGCGCCACTCCGGCATCGCCGATCCGGAAAAATTCCAGCAGTTCGTGCGCGAGCAGACCGGCATGTCGTACGAAGATTATCGAGCGCAGTTGAAAGACCAGGCTTACGTCGATGGGGTGATCCGCCAGGACGTATCGAGCAAGATCGAATTCAAACACGACGACCTGCAAAAATACTACGACGAGCACAAGAGCGACTTCGTGCGCCAGGAGCGCATTTTCCTCGAAAAACTGTACATTTCGACCGAAGGCAAGGACTCCGGCGGTGTGCTGCTGGCCGAGCGCAAAGCGAAGGACCTGGTGGCCCGCGCGCGCAAGGGCGAAAAATTCGAGGACCTGGTGACCGCCAACTCCGATTCCGACGACGCCGTCAACGGCGGCCAGATGCCGCCCATGCAAAAAGGCGAGCTGGCCACGCCCATCGAGACCGCGCTGTGGGATAAACCGAAGGGTTTCATCAGCGATCCGTTCAAGCTGGACCACCCCTCGGGATTTTACGTTTTCAAAGTGGTCGATCATCAGAAAGCGGGCCTCGCCGATTTTGAGGAAGTGCGCAACGAAGTGGAGAACCGAATGTTCGCGCCGAAATTCGATCCGCTGCTGCGCGATTATCTGACCAAGCTTCGCCAGCAGGCGTTTTTGGAAATCAAGCCCGGCTACGAAGATTCCGGCGCCGCGCCCGGCAAGAACACCGCCTGGACCGATCCCGCCGCGCTGCGGCCGGAGACCGTCACCAAGGAAGAAGTCGCCGCGAAAACGGTGAAGAAAAAATTGTTGTGGTTCATTCCCGTTCCGGGCACCAGCACGAAAGTGCAGGGGACCTCGTCTTCCCAGTAGCGTGAAATCGCCCTACATCAACGAGCTCGAACCGAACCAGACCATCCACGGAACGTTCCTGGTTCAACACAAGGACGTTCGCCAGAAAAAATCGGGCGACCCGTATCTGTCCTTGTTGCTCGCCGACCGCACCGGGGAGCTGGACGCGAAAATGTGGGACAACGCCGCCGAAGTGCTGGACGCCTTCGAGCGCGACGATTTCGTGCGCGTCAAAGGTCTGTACCAGATTTTCCAGAACCGGCCGCAGCTCACGGTTCACAAGATCGCCGCGGTCGCCGCCTCGGAAATCGATTTTTCCGACTATTTTCCCGCCTCCAAACGCGATCGCGATGAAATGTTCCAGGAGCTTCAGGGCTTCGTCGCGTCCATCGCCAATCCGCACCTGCGCGCGCTGCTCGAAGCGATTTTCGCGGATCCCGAAATCGCCGTCGCTTATCGCACCGCGCCCGCGGCGAAAACGGTGCATCACGCCTGGCTCGGCGGATTGATCGAGCACGTGCTTTCGCTCTGTCACCTGGCGAAATTCACCGCCGCGCATTATTGCGATATCGATGTGGACCTGCTGCTCACCGGCGCGATCCTGCACGACCTCGGGAAAATTCGCGAGCTGAATTACGCGCGCGGCTTCAGCTACTCGACCGAAGGCCAGTTGCTGGGCCACATCGTCATCGGCCTGCGCATTATCGAAGAAAAATTGCGCGCCGTACCCGATTTTCCGGCACCCTTGCGCGATCTGCTGATCCACATGATTCTCAGCCATCACGGCGAGCTCGAATACGGATCGCCCAAGGTGCCGCTGTTCGCCGAAGCGCTGCTGCTGCATCATCTGGATAATCTCGATTCGAAAATGGAATGCGTCCGCGGGCTGGTGGAAAAGGATCGACTGGTCGAAGGCGTATGGACCGGCTACAGCTCCGCGCTCGACCGCAGCGTGTTGAAGAAGCGCCGCTATCTTTCGCCGGAATCGCCCGCGCCCAAGCCGGCCGCGAAGCCAGCCGAGGAAAAACCGCCCGCGCCGGTCTCGCCGTTCGCATCCAAATTACAAAACGCACTGAAACAGTAGCGTAAGCCGTCCGGCCTGCGCTATTCGACGCGCATCCCGATCTTCGATCCGTCCGCGCCGCCGTAGTAAACGTGCTCGGTCGCCCTCACGAAATCGGTCGAATGCGCTTTCGGAATATCCATGAATTTTTGCGGATTCCGATCCACCAGCGGAAACCAGGAGCTCTGGATCTGCACCATAATGCGATGCCCTTCGCGCCAGGTGTGCGCCACGTCCGGCAAGCGGAAGCTGATGCGATCCGGTTTGCCCGGCTCGAACGGCGCCGGCGTCTCGAAGCTCCTGCGGAATTTTCCGCGGAACGGCTCGCCGCGAATCAACTCTTCGTAACCGCCCATCTTCACCGCATTGGCCGGCTGCGCGCCGGATCCGCCGGGCGCTGGCGGCTCCGGATAATCGTTCGGAAAAACGTCGATCACCTTGACGACGAAATCGGAATCCGTTCCCGAAGTCGAAACCTTCAGATCCACCGAAATCGGACCGAACGCCGTAAAATCATGATCCAGCGGTTCTGTTTTATACACCAGCACGTCCGGACGCGTCGCGGCGAAGCGCTGATCCTCGGTCATATAAGTGTTCAACACGCCGCTCGCCAGAAACCCGATATACGGCACCGGTTTATTCGGATCGGACAGATAATCGTCGTCGCCGGATTCGGCCGGCGGCTCGAATGACAAACGCCCGTGCGCGTCGAGATAAATCGTTTTCGACGCGGCCCCGCGCGGCGGCCAACTGTCGAACTTGCGCCATTGATTCACGCCGGTCTCGAACAGCCACGCCTTCGGAAAGTTCCCGTCGCCTTGGCCCTTCAGATAATAAAGGAAGAACGGAAATTCGATATTTTGCCGGTAATACAGCGCGGTTTTCGACCCGAACGTCACATTGCCCAGCCGGTCCCCGTCGCCGCGCGAAAATCCCCCGTGATTCCACGGACCCATCACCAGCATCAGCGTCCGCGGCGGCGTATTTTTCTCCATGAAATCGAACTGCTTCAGCAACCCCTGCGGATCCTCCGTGTCATACCATCCGCCGGTGAGCATCACCGCCGGTTTGATGCCCTTCAAATATTTCCAGATCGCGCGCGATTGCCAGAACTGGTCGTAACTGGTGTGCGCCAGGTTGGCCAGCCACAACGGCTGCTGATGCTTGAAATATTTTTCGTCGGCGTTGGCGAGCGACCCCATGTCGAGATAAAACTGATAGCCGTCCGGCGTGCCGTAATCGAAGCGCGGCGGATTCTGCGCCGGCGGCGGAGCCGGATCGCCTTCACGCAGCCTGAATCCCTGGTAAAAGGAAAAACGGTGCGCCAGCATGAACGCGCCGTTGTGATACACGTCGTCGCCCATGTAGTAATCGGTCACCGGAGCCTGCGGCGAAACGGCCACTAACGCCGGATGCGCGTCGATCATTCCCGCGGTGACATAAAATCCCGGCTGCGAAATTCCCCACATCCCCACCTTGCCGCTGTTGCCGGGGAGATTTTTCACCAGCCAGTCGATGGTGTCGTAAGTGTCGGTCGATTCGTCGATGTCTTTCGGACCTTTGTGCGGATTGTGGGGACGCAGCAGGCTGTATTCGCCTTCGCTCATGAAGCGTCCACGAATATCCTGGTAAACGAAAATGAATTTCTCGCGCGCGAAAAATTCCGACGGCCCCAGATTCTCGCGGTACTGATCGACGCCGTAGGGTTTCACGTTGTACGGCGTGCGGTCGAGCATGATGGGATAGGTTTTCGCGTCGCTGAAAACATCCTTGGGAATATACACGGACGTGAATAACTTTACGCCGTCGCGCATGGGAATGCGGTACTCGAATTTGGTGTAATGCTCGCGAATGTATCCGGAGTTGACCGGCGGTTGCGCGGAGCGTGGAGAATCCTGAGCAAACGCAGACGCCATTACCATCATCGGCAGCAGAGAAAAGCGCATGTGCGATTCTACCGCACTGGATCCGGCAGGCACGCCGGCCGGGATCGGCGAGAATCGGACCGGTTTGAGCGAAATTCCGCCGGAAGTGCTATTCTCTTAGAAAGATGCAAAAGCACCATGCGGCGCTTTCGAGGTTTCAATTCAAGCGCGCCACGACCGAGGTGATCCACGTTTTTAACGAAGGATCCTATTTGATGGCGGAGTATAACGAGCGCACCGGTATCGTCAAATGGCAGCGGGTGTTACTGGCCACGCAGCGCGAAATCATCGAAAACTGGCTGCGCGAGCGTTATCCGGCGCCGCAGCCCGCCGCGCCGCAGCGTCGCAAAAAGACGCGCGCGTCTAAATAGCTCGTTCGGAAAGCCCCCGCGGTTATGCCGCGCGTTCAATGGGGCTATGCGGCGTCTCACACTGTGCGGACTTCCACCTGTTTATATACCGCCCGCGTTTGTTCGAGCGATGGAAACGTCATGCCCGGAAGCTTGGCTTTGGCGGTCCCGGCGGCCACGCCCCAGCGCAGCGACTCGGCGAAGGATTTTTTCTTGGCCATGCTCCAGGTGAAGGCGGCGGCCATGGCATCGCCCGCGCCGATGGGGCACAGCGCGTCGATGTGCGGCGGCAGCGCTTCAAACACGCCTTCCACGCTCGATCCCACCGCGCCGCGGCTGCCGAGCGACAGAATCACCGATTCCGGGCCCATCTTGTGAATGCGGTCGACCGCTTCTAAAATCTGGCTGCGCGTGATCAGGGCGCGGCCCAGCAGACGCTCGCCTTCATGTTGATTGGGCGTGATCACGGTGGGATGCGATTCGAGCGAATGGAGCAGCGCGTCGCCTTCGGTATCAACCAGCGTCTTCACTCCACGCTGCTGCGCCAGATGGACGATTTCCGAATAGAAGTGCGGCGAAACGCCGGGAGGAATGCTGCCGCACAACATCAGCCAGGACGCTTTCTCCAGGCAGGCTTCGACGCGCGCGCGGATTTCGGCCAGCTCCGCGGTGGCGATCGGCTGGCCGACCTCGTTCAGCTTGATGGTCAGGCCCTGTTTATCGGAGATGGTGAAATTGGTGCGGCTTTCGCTGCGCACGCGAATGGTCTCAAAAGGAAAGCCGACGCCGGCCAGCATTTTTTCGATCCGCTCGCCCGCACCGCCGCCGCTGGTGAGCAGCGCCAGCGTTTTTCCGCCGAGCGTATGCACCACCTGCGACGCATTAATGCCGCGTCCGCCCGCGTCCTCGCTGCGGTCGAGAATGTAGGCGCGATCTTCAAAAACCAGCCGGTCGACGCTCAGCGTGCGGTCGATGGCCGGGTTGATGGTCAAAGTAACGATCAATTTTTTATGGTTCTTAGCTAACATGGTAACCTGAGCAACCGACATCCGCTTTTTTCTGCTTACCTGGCCCTGGCGTGCGTCTGCATTTTGTGGGGAACCACCTATCTGGGCATTCGCATGGCGCTCGAAACGTTTTCGGCGACGGAGCTGGTGTGTTTCCGTTACCTGATTACGGGAACGCTGCTGCTGGGCGTCGCGCGAATTTCCGGCGCGCATCTGCCGTGCGGCCGGGAACTGTGGATGACCGTGGCGTGCGGCGTGGTCGTGCTGGGGATCGGAAATGCCTGCCTGGCGTTTGCGGAAGAGTTGATCCCCAGCGGATTGGCGGCGTTGTTCGTCACCACCTCGCCGTTCTGGCTGGTGGGCATCGAAGCGCTGGCGCCGCGCGGCGAGCCGCTGCACCTGCCGACGGTTCGAGGAATGCTGGTGGGCGCGGCTGGCGTGGCGTTTCTGGTGGCTCCGGAAGTGGGCCGATTTTCGACCAATCGGACCGTGCTCGCCGGGTTTGTGATTTTGCAGCTCGGATGCGCGGGATGGGCGGCCGGGTCGATTGCGCAGCGGAAAACGCAAACGCGCGCGCATCCCTTCGTCAGTGGAGCGGTGCAGCAGCTTGCCACCGGCATCGTTTATGCGGTTCCGGTGATGCTGCATCCGCAGCCGATTCATTGGAAGGTGCGCGGCGTCCTGGCGATTTGCTATTTGATGATTTTCGGCACCATCGTCGGCTATAGCTGCTACATTTACGCGATGGACCGGCTGCCGGTGGCGGTCGCGTCGATTTACACCTACGTGAATCCGCTGATCGCGGTGTCGCTCGGATGGCTGGTTTACGACGAGCCTTTCGGAATGCGCGAAGCGATCGCGATGGCGATTATTTTTACAGGCGTGGCGATGGTCAAGCGCGCGGCGCGCGCTAAATGAAGCCCTCGGGCGTCAGTGCCGGCGGTCCAGAAGCTTAGCGCCGAGCGCGCCGCCGAAAGCGGGCAGCAACGTCAGTAAAACAAACAGAACCGGCATGGTGGCGAGAATGTTCACGGGATTGCGAAAAACGGTGAGAAGCTGATTCAGGTCGGCTTCGGATTTGCCGTACTGGCGCCACTGATCGCGCACCGTATCGAGCGCGGAGGCGTTCGACAGGGCCATGGCCAGGGCGGCCATCATGAGGGCCACGATGATGAAGCCGAACACGCCGCAGATCCAGCCGAGGTGCGCGCCGCTCATCGCGGTGAGACGTTCGCCGGTGCGGCGGCGATAGACGAAAACGGCCCAGAAACCGGCGGCGATGAGCCATAACGGTCCGAACGCGGCGGCGATCTGGCCGGTCAGCGCGGAAAGAATAATGGAAAGAATTCCAGCGACCAGCGCGATGCGGACCGCGGCGCCGTTATGGAATCCGATCCGCGGCGCGGCCGGAGCGATCGGCAAAGGCGGTGGAACCTCGGCGACCGGCGGCGGTTCCGGCTCGGCTGGAAGAATATCCCGTTGCGGTTTCCCGCATTTGTGGCAGAAGAGCGCGCCCTCGACTAGGACGGTGCCACAGGTGCATCGGTCCACGCTTTTAGTCTCGCACGCGGCGCGTCGCGCTGTACGCGGCCAGTCCGGCGAGAGTTGCTATCATAACCGCGGCAACTTCGCGCCAGGTGGAGCTCAAGAGCATCCAGGCGATGACGGCGATTCCGGCGACGGGGATCCACAAACCGCCGGCCAGATGAAATGTGGCGCGCTCCCGGCGGCGCAGGACGATCACGGCGCCGCAGGTGGCCAGATACGCGATCATGCGGCTGATGACGCTGAGGGTGACCAGATAGACAAACGATCCGGAGAGCGTCAGCGCGAGCATCACGGCGGTGGTCAGCAGGATGGCCGGCGCGGGCGTGCGGAAGCGCGGATGGATGGAGGCGAACAGCTTGGGCAGCTCGCGGCGTTCGGCCATGGCGTAGATCAATCGCGAGCCGGAAAGAATGAGGACGTTCAGATTTCCGGCGAGCGAAAAAATAATTCCGGCGGTAATGAGCAGCGCGCCGCGATTGCCGAAAAATCGCGCGGCGGCGTCGGCGAGAGGACGCCCGGTGGATGCCAGTCCCGGGAGCGTTCCGATGCACACGGTCTGAATGCCGATATACAGCGCGACGACGAGGGTCATTCCCGTGAGCAAGGCGAAGGGCAGATCGCGTTGCGGGTTGCGCGATTCGCCGGCGGGAATGACGGCAATTTCGAATCCGGTGAAAGCGTAGCTGAGCAGCAGAACGGATTGCGAGAACGCGCCGTAGGCCGGCGCGGGTCCGCTGAACCTATGCCAGTCGACGAAAAAAAACCCGGCGACAACGAACAGGATGAGCGGGATCAGTTTTAAGGCTGCGAAGGTGTTGCCGGCATCGGCGACGATCCGCACGCCGCGCACGTTGATGGCGGTGAGCGCGGCGATCAGCAGCGTGACCAGAATCGCACGCGGCCAGCCGTGCGCGAGGGCGGGAAAAAAGAATCCGAGATATTCCGGAAGCAGGCTGCAATTGGCTGAAAACGCGGTGAGGCGCGCGAGCCAGACCAACCATCCGACGAGGAATCCGGTGAGCGGACCGAAGCTTTCGCGGGCGAACAGGTAGGGTCCGCCGGTGTCGGCGAAGCGGCTGGAGGCTTCGGCGAAATTGAGGACGATCAGAAAGACGCAGACGGCGCAGACTACGAATGCGAGCAGGCTGTAGGGGCCGTCGAGCGCGAAAATTTTTGACGGGAGTCCGAAAATTCCCGCGCCGATGACGGCATTGATGACGACGGCGGTCAGATCGGCGCGGCGCATCGAGCGGAGAAGACCTTTGGACTCGGATGCGTCGGTCAAATGAATTATGCTACCAGAGAGTGCTCTTCGGAGAGCCAACCGTGCCATCAAATGAGAACGATGATTCGCAGGGATTTTCTTTGGGGACTGGCCGCGGGGGCTTGGGCTCGGGGCGCGGCGGGGCCGCGATTTGAGCCGGTGCAGCCGGAATTGTTCGCGGCGCCGGGAGCGCAGCCGAATTGCTGGGGCGATTTCGACGGCGATGGCGATCTCGATTTGTTCGTCGGATTCAAGGCCGGGTTGCCGAACCGGCTGTATCGCAACGATCGCGGAAAATTCGTCGAAGCCGGCGCGGATCTGAAGGTGAACGATCTCACCGATACGCGCGCGGCGGCCTGGGGCGATTTCAACTCCGACGGCCATCTGGATTTGTACGTCGGCTTTACGCGCAAATCGGGCGCGGCGAACAAGCTGTATCGAAATGATCGCGGGAAATTTGTCGATGTGGCCGGGGATGTGGGCGTGGCCGTGAAAGGCGAGACGCGGCAGGTTTCCTGGATCGATTTCGATAATGACGGACGTGTGGATTTGTTCGTCGCTTTCCGCGATGCGCCGAATGTGCTGTTTCATAACGAGGGCAACCGGTTCGTGGACGTGGCGAAGGATTTGGGAGTGGACGATCCGCGGAAAACGGTGGGCGCGGTGTGGTTCGATTACAACCAGGACGGGCGGCTGGACGTTTTTACGGCGAATCAGGATGGGACGCTGAACGGGTTTTATCGCAATGACGGCGGAAAATTCGTGGACGTGGCGCACCAGTTGGGCATGGATGCGTTCGGACGGCCGGCGAACTCCGGAAGCAACGGTCCGAGCGTGGCCGATTACGACAACGACGGGCTGCTCGATTTGTTTGTCGCCGGCTATGGGAAGAATTTCCTGTTTCACAACCAGGGCGACGGGAGTTTCCGCAGCGTGGCGGAGGAGTTGGGCGTGGCCGGCGGCGAACGGGCGACGCCATCGAACTGGGGCGATTACGATAACGACGGGCGCGTGGATTTGTACGTGTCCTCGTATGTCGATAAGCCGTTAAACGAGCACGATTATCTGTATCACAACGACGGGACGCGGTTCCACGCGGCGGCGACGCCGGCGCACGGGGCGACGCACGGGATTCAATGGGCCGATTTCGATGGCGACGGCGCGCTCGATCTGGCCATCGCCAATAATAATCCGGGCGGGACGCATTATCTGTATCGAAATGTTTTGCCGCGGGAGCTGGCCCGGCGATCGATTCAGGTGATGGTGGTGGATTCGGACGGGCACGCGACGAAAGCGGGGTCGGAGGTGCGGATTTATCGTCCGGGCACACGGGTGGTGTGGGGCGGGCGCATTGTGGACACGGGGAGCGGGTACTGCTCGCAGAGCGTAATTCCGGCGCACTTCGGGCTTCCCGAAGAGAGCCGCGTCGATGTCGAGGTGACTTCGCTTACGGCGTCCGGCAGACGGGTGACCCGGGTGGCGAATGTGGATCCGAATCGGCTGCCGCGAAGGGTTTTAGTGGTGAAAGTGCCGTAGCCTGCGAGGGATCGCCAGCGGGGCTGAGAGCCCGGCGCTGCCCCACAAGCTTTCTCGGGTGATTTGGGGATTTCAATTTAAAGGAGCTCCTCGATCCGGATTGCGGTTCCGGCAAACGGCTCATTTATTAACCCGCAACGGCGTGGGACCTGTCGTGTACAGATGGACAGCCATGACTCGCACACCTCGCCAACGGGGCCTAGGACGCCGGCTCTTGTGGAATCGATTCTCTCATAGCGGAGCATACGATCTCTTCGGCTACGAGATTAGTGGCGGGCGAATCGCGTCACGGCCGACGGAAGTTGTAAGTGGCGGGACGGTTGGGGAATTTGAGTGGCAGGGGCCTGTGATTCTGGTCCAGGCCCCCACGTTTTCGTTTTAGAAGTGGAAGCCGATCGTGCCGGTGAAGGCGCGGGGCGTAACGTAGTGGGTGCCGCTGAAGGTGGACAGGAAATTGTAGAGAACGTCGGCGTTGGTCAGGTTGATGATCTGAAATTGCGCGCTGACCTTGTAGCGGTCGCCGTGAAACAGGTTGTCGTGGCCGATGGCGACGTCGAACAGGTTGCGCGGCTGGATTCGTTGGGGAGTGTGATCGTCATTTTCGGTTCCGGGCGCCGGCACCTGGATCTTCGTCGAGCCGAAACCTGCCGCGTCGCAGGTGGCGAGAGCCGGCCCCAGCGGGCTCGACGCCGCGGGCTTGCCGTCGCAGGTGAGGCCAGCCTGATATTCCTGGTCGGCCGTCAGAGGAAGTCCGTTGACAGTGTTCACCAGCGCCACTTCGCCTGCCGGGATATTGGCGTTGCCGCCCTCCGAAATCGGGGTCGACTGGAAACAGGTGCCGGTGTCGGCGACGCAGGGGGTAGCGCCGGCGACCAAGCCGCTGTCATAGCGCCAGTTGAAGCCGATCCACGGTCCTCGCCTGCCGATCTGATATTGCAGATGAGTGGTCTGGTTGAACACTTCATCATGATCAATACGAAAAACGCCGCCGACGCCGGAACTGGAAGGCGTGGCGCCGATCCCGCTGATTTGTGGCGAGAAGAAGCGCGCGGCGACGTGGGACATGACAACGAACGCGCTGAATCCGTGAAAATTCGGAACGCTGCCGCGAATGGCGAACCCGGGAATTTTCGACTTGGTCCATTCAATCGGGTAGGTGATGGGGGTGTTGGCGAAGACGCTGAAGTCGTAGGCGCGGTCGGTGTATTTCCAGATGTATTCGCCGCTGAGGACGAAATAGCGGCCGAAGGCCTGCTGGAGTCCGGCGTGATATTCGTTGCGCGAGCCGGGCGTCAAGGGCGCGGTGAGACAGGGGTAGCCCTGGATGGCGGCCATGATGTCATTCACCACCGGGTCGTTGCAGCCGAGGCTCGACAGCACCAGGTTTTCGTTGAAGGGAGTTTCCATCGTGCGCGCGTAGGAGAACGACAGAACGGTGTTGGTTTGCTTGATCCTGTAGGAGGTTCCCAAACGTGGCTCCGCCAAGCCGTATTTTGTGATGCCGTAATAATAATCGCCGCGCAGACCCATCCGGAAGGTCCAGTTCTTGTAGCGAATCAGATCTTCGACGTAGGGCGAGAACTGGCGGACGTCGGCGTGGCCGTTAAAGGTGTAGCGGCTGGCGGTGTTGGTGGGGCAGCCGTTGGCGGCGGGCAGGTTGCCGGTGCGGGTCAGGTCGTAACAGGCCAGCAACGGGTCGTAATTGGGGTTGGGCGTGAGCGTTCCCCCGCAGTTATTCGGATCCATGAGCAGCGGGTTGGTGTTGGCACTGCCGTCGGCGTTGAGGCAGACGGCGTTGAAGGTCGGGTTGACCACGCCGAACGTATCTGCTTCGCTCAGGATTTCGTCATACCACTGGGTCCCAAACGTGAAATTGTGAATACCGTGGTTATAGGTGAGGCTGAACTGCCCGCCGAGATCGGTCAGACGGCGATTCTGGCCTTCGGTGACGTCCTGGAGATCGGGGACGTAATCGGCGAACGGGTCGGCGCTGGGATAGTAGTTGAACTGATCCTGACGCGCCCAGGCGCTGACGCTGAGGACGGTGTGGGGGTTGACCAGACGGACCCAACTCGGGGCGATATCGAAGGTGCGAATTTTGGCGACCTGATCGGTGGAACCGACTACTTGGCCATTGGGGCCGAGACCATTGCAGGCGTCCGAGATACCGAGGGTTTGACAGGGGTAGCCACCCCAGCCGGTCGCGTCCTGCATGTCATAGGAGTTGGGCACCTGAAACCAGGAGCGCGTGAATTGGAAATTCAGGCTGAGCGTGTCGTTCTGGCTCGGCTTATAATCGACGCGATCGAAAATGTTTGCCTGATTGCCGGTGTCGTGCAGCGTATCGAACTCGGGACCGTCGAGAAAGCGCTGGGTGTCGAGTCCGTTGGCGGCGATGAAGTTGCCCCACTTATCGTTGCCGTAAGAGAGACTGAAACCGCCATTGTAAGTGCCGAAGTTGCCGAAACTGGCGGTGACATCGCCGTGCGGCTGAGTGATGCCGAGGCCGGAACGGGTGGTGGCGACGATCACCAGGCTGGTCTTATCGCCATATTGCGCGGGCGGCGCGCCCTCGATCACTTCCATCGACTGAACGGCATCGATGGGCAGCTGGTTCGAAAAAACTTTGCTCTGCTGATCGGTGATGGGCTGGCCGTCGACCGAGAAGGAATTTTCGGCGTGATCGCCGAGGCCGTGGAAGAGGCCGTTGGAATCCGCCGAGACGCCCGGACTGGCGAGGGTCACCAGCGAACTGAGCGAGCTCGACTGGCTCTCGAGCGGGAGCTTGTTAAACAGATTTCGATCGACGTCGGTGTGAATTTCCGGATCGGTTTCAAGCAGGTCGCCGGCGGCTTCGACGGTGACGTTCGTCGATGTAGCGCCGAGTTTGAGCGAGAAGTTCATTTCGACGGGGATCGCGCTGCGAACATCGACGTCCTGCGAAGCGGACGAGAAGCCTGTGGCGGCAACGGTCAGGTGATAATTGTTGAACGGGACATTGGGAAACGTGAAGTTGCCTTGCGGGTCGGTTTTGACGGTTTCATCGTAGTGCGAAACCGGGTTTTGAATTTCGACGCTGGCGTTGGGAATGGCGGCCTTGGTGGGATCGAGAACGACACCGTGAACGGTTCCCGATTGTGCGTAAGCGAGCGCGCTGAGCAGAACAACCAGCCCGAAAGTTTTCATGATTTCCAAGTGTGGGCGAAAGGCGGCGAAGGTCCTAGCGGAATTTTGCGGGCGGAACGGATCGGGCGGCGAGCGGACGGGGATCTCGGACGAGCGGACGGAGTAACGTCATCGCTGTAGCGCAGACGAGGCCCCGATACGAGTATCGACACGGCACGCGCGCGCGACGACGGTGTGGGCGGCTTTCACAGCGTTCGGATTACCAATGGAGGATGCGGCGGATATTGTGGGCCTGGCGTTTGCTGGCGACGAGCTGAAGCGAATTGCTTAATGTGATCAGCCAGCGTGAGCTGGGCAGCGTGCTCAGCTTGCGAACGTGGTTCACGTTGACGATCGCGTTGCGATGGACGCGCTGGAATTGCTGGCCTTGCAAACGTTCCTCGATGGCGCGCAGCGGCTCGGTGGCGAGCACGCGTCCGGTGGCGGTGAGAATCCAGACCAGCTCGCCTTCGGCCTGAAACGCGAGCACTTCATCGAGATCGAGCAGCACGAATTCGCTGCCCGTCCGGCCGACGATTTTGCGGTTGCGCGGCGGCTGGCGTTCGGCGGGGAGCGCGGCGCGGACGCGATCGAGCGCGGTCTTGAGACGCGCTTCGCTGGCCGGTTTTAACAGATAATCGATGGCGCCGGCCTCGAAGGCGCGGATGGCGTGCTCATTGTAAGCGGTGACAATCACGATGGCCGGCGGAGGACTGGCGTGGAGCTTGCGGACCAGCTCGAATCCGTTCATGGCGGGCATTTCCAGGTCTAAAAGAACCAGGTCGGGCTGAAGCTCGGCGATTTTTTCGCAGGCTTCACGGCCGTTTTCGGCCTCGCCGACAATCTGGACCTCGGGGAAGGCTTCCAGTTGGTCACGCAACACGCGGCGGGCGATGGGCTCGTCATCGACGATGAGCGTGCGGATCGGCGGGGGCACTTTGTCTTGATTACATGAATGCTCGCGCGTGGCCAGAGAAAAATGGTGAGCGTAACCGCGCGGACGGTGAACGGGCCGCCGAGGCGTGCGAGCGGGAACGGTCATTACAATCGAAATGATGAGGGATCCGCGCATCGCGCTCGCGTCTGAAATCGATTTGACACCGGCCTCGATACCGGATCGTCCCGCGGTGTTTTTGCTGTGGGCGAGCGAAGGCGCTCCGTACCTGGCGCGCACGGCGCTGCTGCGGCGGCGATTGAAACGGCTGATTTCCGAGCGCGACCGCATATCGCGAGTGCTGAATTTGCGCGGTGTCGTCGAACGGATCGAATATTGGCTGACCGGGTCGCAACTGGAGTCAACGATGATTCACCTGGAGCTGGCGCGGCGCTATTTTCCCGAGGATTGGCCGCGCATTACGCGCTTGCGTCCGCCGGCGCTGGTGCGGGTGACCATGGACAATCCGTTTCCGCGAATGATGATCACGACGAAACTGGCGCGGGGAATTCATTACGGTCCGTTTGCCAGCCGGGCGGCGGCGGAGCGGTTTGAGGCGGGCGTGCTGGAGCTGTTTCAGATGCGGCGGTGCGAGGAAAATCTGGCGCCGTCGCCGGAGCATCCGGGGTGCATTTATGGCGAGATGAATCGCTGTCTGCGGCCCTGCCAGCAGGCGGTGACGAGGGAGGAGTATCGCGGCGAAGTTTTGCGCGTGGAGCAATTTTTGCGGACGCAAGGGGCGTCGTTGATGGAATCGACGGAAGCGGCTCGCGACCGGGCGAGTGCGGAAATGCAATTTGAAGAGGCGGAGCGATTGCATGAGCGCGCGCTGCGGATCGGCGAGGTGCAGGGATTGGCGGGCGATCTTGCCGGGGTGGTGGACGGGTTGTGCGGGGTCGCGGTGACGCCGTCGGCGGAGGCGGATGCGGTGGAATTGTGGTTCCTCACGGGAGGAAGTTTTTCCGAGCCGGTGCGATTGGAATTATCGGAAATGGCGGGCGCGGGGCAGTCCCTGGATCAGCGGCTGCGGGAGCGGGCGGCTGGTGTGGAGAGGCACGGGACCGCGAACGCGGAGCATCTGGCGATTCTGATGCGATGGCAGGGGTCGAGCTGGCGGGATGGCGAGTGGATCGGGTTTGAGTCGATGGAGAAAATTCCGTACCGGCGGGTGGTGAACGCGATCGGGAGGGTGGCGGGGAAGCGGAGCCGCTGAGTTTTGCGTGTTCGAGCTATTCTTCGCGCAGCGCGATCATCGGGTCGACTCGCGCGGCTCGCGATGCGGGGACGTAGGCAGCCAGAGCCGCGACGGCAATCAGCAACAGGGAAACCGAGAGGAACGTCAACGGATCGGCGGGCGCGGTCTGATAAAGCTGCGCGCGAACGAGACGCGTCAGCGCCATCGCTCCGGCAACTCCGAGCACGACGCCGGCGCCGACGAAGATCATCGTGCGCCGCAGCATCAGCGCGAGCAGGTTGGCGCGCGTGGCTCCGAGCGCGATGCGAATGCCGGATTCGCGCGTCCGCTGCGCCGCCGAATAGGACGTCACGCCGTAAACTCCGGCTGCGGAGAGAAGCATCGCCAACGCGGCGAAGCAGGTAAGCAAGCCGGTGTACAGACGCGGGGCGGAGGTCGCCGTAGCGACCACGTCGGTCATTAATTTAATGTCGCCGATCGGCTGATTGGGATAAGACGCGTGGATCAGCGCGCGAATCGCGGGGGCGAGATGCGCGGGGTCGCGGGTCGTGCGGACGACCAGTACTTCGCCAAACGCGGGCCCGAGGTATTGGCGATAAGGGCGGTAAAATTCCGGCTGCGGCGCATCTTCGAGCGTGCGGCGATGCGTGGCGCCGACCACGCCGACCACTTCATACCATGGTCCGCGGGGCAGGCCGGACATGTTGACGTGTTTGCCCAGCGCGGATTCGTGCGGCCAGTAGCGGCGCGCGATCACGTCGTTCACGATGGCGACGTCGGGCGAGCCGTTGGCGTCGGCGACGGTGAAGGCGCGGCCGGCGAGCAGCGGGATGCCCATGGCGCGAAAAAAATCGGGACTGACGGCGGAAAGCTGCGCGCCGTGATCCTGCGCGGGATTCGGGTCGTCTTCAAAGCCGACCGAGGTATGCACCTCCAACGGGCCGAGCGGCAGAACCGTGCTCGCGCCGGCGGCGATCACGCCGGGAAGCGCGCGGATGCGGTCGATCAGCTCGCCGTATTCGGCGGCCTGACGGCTTTCGACTTCCTTGCGCGAGGCGAAAGAAGTGATCGCGGTGAGGAAACTGGGCATAGGAACCTGAATGGTCAGGACATTTTCGGCGCGAAAGCCGGGATCGACGCTGAGGAGTTTTTCGAGGCTGCGGATCATCAATCCGGCGCCGACGAGAAGCAGCAGCGAGAGCGCGGTCTCAGCAGCGAGCAGCGCGCCGCGAAAACGCGCGCGGCTGTTTTTCAATCCGCGGTGAAGATCGGCGCGCGAAAGCTGAATGGCGGGCGCCAGGCCGAAGACAATCGCGGAGAGAATCGCCAGGGCGAGCGTGAAGAGCAGGGCGTGGGCGTTCAGTCCGCCGTAAGTGAAGCGCTGGCGCAGGGCGCTGACGGGAAGCGATGCGAACAGCGCCCGCGCGGACCACGATCCGAAGACGGCCGCCAGCGCCGCGCCGGATAAGGCGAGCAACAGGCTTTCGGTGAGCAGCTGCCGGATCAGCCGGCCGCGCGTCGCGCCCAGGGCGATGCGCACCGCGATTTCGCGGCGCCGCGAGGCCGCGCGCGCCAGCAGCAGATTCGCCACGTTCAGGCAGGCGATGAGCAGCACGAATCCGACGGCCGCCGATAGCGTGAGCAGCTGCGCGCGGTATTGATCGCGCGAGCCGAGCTTGGTCGGAACCAGGCGCGGCTGCCAGTCTTTTTCGGTGTCGGGAAACTGCGCGGCGGCCGCGTGGGCGAACGCGTCCAGTTCGGCCTGCGCCTGCGCGAAGGTGACGCCGGGACGAAGACGCGCGTAGATCGGGTCAATGCGGCCCTTGCGATTGGCCAGCTCGGCCGGCGAAAAAATCCACGGCGTCCAGACGTCGTACGCTGCGAAGGGAAATTGAAATTCGTCCGGCATCACGCCGATGACGGTGTAAGCCTCGGAATCGAGATCGATCGTTGCGCCGATGATGAGCGGGTCGGCGGAGTAGCGGCGCTTCCACAGACGCGTAGAAAGCAGGACGACGTGCGGCGCGCCGGGGCGATAATCGTCGCCGCGAAAAATCCGGCCGAGGCGCGGCTGGACGCCGAGCAGGGGCAGAGTATCGGCAGAAAGCGCGCGGCCGTAGAGGCGTTCGGCGTCGCCGAAACGGTCGGTGAGGGTGGAGGACCAGAAGCGGTCGACCGAGACGCGAGAGAACGATTGATTGTGGTCGCGCAGGGCCACGAAGCCGGCGAGCGAGGCTCCGGCGGGCGCGCCGCGATTTTCCGCGCCGCCGATTTCGTATAAGCGCGACGGATCGGCGTAGGGCAACCGGGCCAGCAGAACCGCGTCCACCACGCTGAAGATCGCGCAGTTGGCGCCGATTCCGAGCGCCAGCGCCGCCAGCGCGGGCAGCGTAAACGAAGGAGTTTTGCGCAGCGCGCGGGCGGCGTAGCGGAGATCGCGCAACATGCGGTCATGGTATCGCGAAACGTGCTAAAAATCTAGCAGTAAGATTTGGGGGGCTCGGGTTCTTAACCGGCGTTTATCATCCTGCGCAGGAGGATTACGAATCCGCCGTGGGCTAAGAGCCCGCCCCACAGCGCTCCGGACATTACGCGGTGCGCGTCATTTCGGATTTGTCGCCCGCCTTCGACGAGGTGATGGCTGCCTGCGCCGCGGCCAGCCGCGCGATGGGCACGCGATAGGGCGAACAGGAAACGTAATTCATTCCGACGCGATAGCAGAACTCGACGGAGCTCGGTTCGCCGCCGTGTTCGCCGCAGATGCCGATGTCGAGATCGGGCCGCGTCTGGCGGCCGAGCTCGATGGCCATCCGGATCAGTTTGCCGACGCCTTCCTGGTCGATGGCGGCGAACGGATCGGCTTTGAAAATTTTCAGGTTCTCGTATTCTTTGGAGAATTTGGTGTAGTCGTCGCGAGAAAGCCCCATGGTGGTCTGGGTCAGATCGTTGGTGCCGAAGCTGAAAAATTCGGCCTGCTCGGCGATTTTGTCGGCGGTGAGGGCGGCGCGTGGAATTTCGATCATGGTTCCCACCAGGTAATGCAGATCCTTCATTCCGGCCTTGCCCAGAACTTCATTGGCGACGCGCACCACGATGTTCTTCTGATGCTCGACTTCCTTGACGCTGCCGGCCAGCGGAATCATCACTTCGGGGATGACGTTGACGCCCTTTTTCTGCACCTGGACGGCGGCCTCGAAAATCGCCTGCGCCTGCATTTCCGTAATTTCCGGATAAGTGATGCCGAGCCGGCAGCCACGATGGCCGAGCATCGGATTAAATTCGTGCAATTCCTCGACGCGATGCAATAATTCCGGCAAGCGCTTCTTTAATTCGCCGACCGGAATATTATATTTCGCCGACATTTCTTTTTTGGCTTTGCTGTCGACGTACGGCAGCCGCGCCAGATCGACCATCAGGTCCTCGCGCTTGGGCAGAAATTCGTGCAGCGGCGGATCGAGCGTGCGGATGATCACCGGCAGCCCGTCCATCGCTTGGAACAGGCCGGCGAAATCCTTGCGCTGCATCGGGAGCAGCTTTTTAAGCGCCTGTTTGCGCGATTTTTCGTCGCGCGCCAGAATCATGGCCTGCATGTGCGGAATGCGATCCTCGGCGAAAAACATGTGCTCGGTGCGGCACAGGCCGATGCCCTCGGCGCCGTAGAGACGCGCGACTTTGGCGTCGCGGGGAATATCGGCGTTCGCGCGCACGCCGAATTTACCGCGAAATTCGTCGGCCCATTCCATTAATTTCGCGAAATATCCGGATTTGGGATCGGGTAATGTCATTTTCGCCTGGCCCAGATAAACATTCGCGCTGGTGCCATCCATCGAAATCCAGTCGCCTTCTTTTACCGTCACCGTTTTTCCGCCGGCCTGGACGGTGAACTGTTTTCCCTTTTCATTGATGCTGATGGCGCCTGCGCCGACAATGCACGGGCGGCCCATGCCGCGCGCGACCACGGCGGCGTGACTCGATTTGCCGCCGACCGCGGTCAAAATTCCCTTGGCGACGTCCATCCCGTGAATATCGTCGGGCGTGGTTTCCTTGCGGACCAGAATCACCGGGCCGGATTTTCCCAGCTCGACCGCTTCATCGGCGGTGAACACCGCGCGTCCGACCGCCGCGCCGGGCGAGGCATCGATGCCGGTGGCGAGCAGCGCCAGCTCCTTCAAGGATTTGGTCTCGAACACCGGATGCAGCAACTGGTCGAGCTGCTGCGGTTGCACGCGCAGGACGGCTTCACGCTTTTCGATCATGCCTTCTTCGACCATATCGACGGCGACGCGAACCGCCGCGGGTCCGGTGCGCTTGCCGTTGCGCGTTTGCAACATGTAAAGCTTGTCTTCTTCGATGGTGAACTCGAAATCCTGCATGTCGCGGTAGTGACGCTCCAGGCGCGTGGTAATGTCGCGCAGCTGCGCGTAGGCTTCGGGCATCACTTTTTCGAGCTCCGAAATCGGCTGCGGCGTGCGAATTCCGGCGACCACGTCTTCGCCCTGCGCATTGATCAGAAATTCGCCGTAAAACATTTTTTCGCCGGTCGCCGGATCGCGCGTGAAGCCGACGCCCGTGGCCGAGGTGTCGCCCATGTTGCCGAACACCATCGCCTGCACGCTGGCCGCGGTGCCGATGTCGTCGGGAATTTTTTCCATCTTGCGGTAATAGGCGGCCTTCGGATTCCACCAGGAGCGGAACACGGCGTCGCGCGCCATGGCGAGCTGTTCGCGCGCGTCCTGCGGGAACGGCGCTTTCGTTTCCTTCTGCACTAATTTTTTATATTGATCGATAATGATTTTCAGATCGCCGGCGGTCAGATCGGTGTCGAGTTTGATTTTGGCTTTGTGTTTACGCTCGTCGAAAAGGTGATCGAATTTGGCCATATCGATATTGAGCGCGACTTCGCCGAACATCTGAATGAAGCGGCGGTAGGAATCGTAGGCGAAGCGCGGATTGCCGCTGCGCGCGACCAATCCCTCCACCGTTTCGTCGTTCAGGCCGAGGTTGAGAATGGTGTTCATCATTCCGGGCATGGAAAATTTCGCGCCGGAGCGAACGCTCACCAGCAGCGGATTTTCCGGATCGCCCAGCTTCTTGCCGATCTGCGCTTCCAGCTGGTCGAGCGCCGCGAGAATTTCCTGATTAATTTCGCCAGAAACGGTGTTGTTGTTCTCGAAATAAATATTGCAGACTTCGGTGGAAATGGTGAATCCGGGTGGCACCGGAATTCCGGCGCGGGACATTTCGGCGAGTCCCGCGCCCTTGCCGCCCAAAACATCTTTCATGGTGCCGTCGCCATCGGCGGCGCCATTTCCAAAACTATAGACATATTTTTTCATTTATTTTCTCCTGAAGTGACAATCTCGGAAAAATCGGCGATGGTGGAAAATTCGGTGAGTAAATCGGACAGCAAAGTGAGCCGGTTGACGCGGACCGCCGGGTCGCCCGCGTTCACCAGAACTTTGTCGAAAAACAAATCGACGCTGGGCCGCAGCGACGCGATTCCTTCGAGCGCGGCGTGGTATCCGGCGCCCTGAATCTGCGCGCGCACGCGCTGATAGGCGCTGTAAAGATCGCGTTCGGGGCCGGGCTCGAGCAGGCTCTCCTGAATCTGTCCGTCGGCTTCGAATTCGGCCTGCTTCAAAATATTCCGGATGCGCTTGAAGCTGGCGGCGAGCGGCTCGAAATTTTCCGTCGGCCGCACTTCGGCGAGCGCGGTGAGGCGATCTTCGACATCGGCCAAAGTTCCACGGCTGGAGGCCAGCACGGCGTTGACTTCATCATATTTAAATCCGCGAATTTCGCGGAAATAATGCTGGACGCGCTCCAGCAGGAAGTCGGTCAATGGGGGCGTGAGCAGCGCATAGAAATCGTAATGAAGCTTCGCTTCGACCAGAATCTTGACCACGCCCTGCGCGGCGCGGCGCAGCGCGAAGGGGTCCTTCGATCCGCTGGGGATCATGCCGATGCGAAAACATTCGCGCAGCGTGTCGAGCTTATCGGCGAGCGAGACAATTTGGCCTTCGCGCGTGGCGGGAATGTCGTCTTCCATGCTGGTGGGCTGGTAATGATCGTAGATGGCCTGCGCGACCGGCTCCGGTTCATCCTGCGCGCGTGCATAAAGTCCGCCGACCACGCCTTGCAGTTCGGTAAATTCCTTCACCATCTCGGTGGTGAGGTCGGTTTTGGAGAGCAGCGCCGCGCGCTCGGCGTGTTGGTCGCCTCCGAGTTCACGGACCACGGCCATCATGCGCTCGGTTTTTTCGAAATAGGATCCGAGTTTGGCGTGAAAGGTGACCTTCTTCAGATCATCGAGGCGATCGATGAGTTTTTTCTGCTGATCGACATCCCAGAAAAATCGCGCGTCGTTGAAGCGTGCTTTGAGCACTCGCTCGTTGCCGTGCTTGACCAGCCCTTCGGGATCGCCGCTGGTGTTCATCACCGCGACGAAATTCGGCGCGAGCTGGCCGGGGTGCGCTTCCACGGAAAAATATTTCTGATGATGGCGCATCACCGTGCTAAGGACTTCAGCCGGCAATTCGAGGAATTTCGGATCGAATTCGCCGCGAATTGCGGTGGGATATTCGGTGATGAAGGTCAGCGTTTCGAGCAGGTCCGAATCGATCTTCGCGCCCAGCGCGGCGGCTTCTTTTTCGATCTTGTGGCGACGTTCGTGCGACGAAAGAATCACGAAATTGCGGCGTAATTCGGTTTCGTAATTTTCGATCGTGACGGGAATCGACGACGATCCAAGCTGGCGATGGCCTCGCGTGAGGTTACCGCTGCGCACGCCGGCGATCTCAAACGGGATCACCTGATCGTCGAGCAGCGCGATGATCCAGCGGATCGGCCGGATAAATCGCGGACCGTTTTTCGCGGTCCAGTACATGGTTTTGGGCCACTGGATTCCGACAATCGCGACTGGCAATGTTTCGGAGAAAATATCGAGGGCGCGTTTCCCCGGGATTCGTCGTGCGGCTCCCCACCGGCGTCCTTTTTCGGTCTCCTGGATGTAAACGTCCTGAATGTCGAGCTTGTGTTTCTTAATCCAGCCCTCGGTTGCTTTATCCATCGCCATTCCAGCAGAGAACCCGGGACTGGGCGCCGGGCCCAGCAGGACGTCCTCCGTGTCCGGCGTTCGCTCCGGCACGCCGGTCGCGCGAACTACGAGCCGCCGAGGTGTCGCGTCTATTTCGGGCTTCGCGCCGAGCAGGTCCAATGCGGAAAGCTGCTTCAGCGCGCCCGGAATCATCCAGTGCGGAATTTCTTCGGTGCCGATTTCCAGTAAGAAATTCATGACTGCTGGCTCACCCACGTTTTCGCCGTCCCAACGGCCAGATCGCGCACGCGTTTGATCATGCCGACGCGTTCAGTCACCGAAATGGCGCCGCGCGCATCGAGCAGGTTAAATAAATGCGAGCATTTAAGCACCTGCTCATACGCGGGAATCACCGGGAATCGCTTCTTGCACTCCGATTTTTCGTCATACAAACTCAAAAGCCGCTTGCATTCGGCTTCATATTCATCAAATAACAGACGCAGACGATCGATCTGCGCCATTTCGAAGTTATAAACGGAGGATTGCAATTCATCGGCGAAGCGAACCTGAGCGTACTTCACGCCCGGCGCCCATTCGATGTCATAGACGCTGTCGACGCCTTGCAAAAACGCGCTGATTCGTTCCAGGCCATAAGTCAATTCGGCGGGAACTAAATCCAGATCGAAGCCGCCGCACTGCTGAAAATAAGTGAACTGCGAAATTTCGAGACCGTCCAGCATCACCTGCCAGCCAATGCCCCACGCGCCCAGCGTTGGCGCTTCCCAGTTGTCTTCCTCGAATTTAATATCGTGCTTTTTTAAATCAATTCCGATGGCTTCGATGCTTCCCAGATATTGATCGATCACGTCTTCGGGCGAAGGTTTTAAAATTACCTGCAACTGCTGGTGCTTGTACAAACGATTTGGATTTTCACCATAGCGGCCGTCGGCGGGGCGGCGGCTGGGTTGCACGTACGCCACCCGGTACGGCTGCGGACCCAGCACGCGCAGAAACGTTTCCGGACACATGGTGCCGGCGCCGACTTCCAGGTCGTACGGTTCCTGAATAATGGCGCCGCGCTCGGCCCAGTAGCGCTTTAATTTGAAGACGGTTTCCTGAAAACAGTCCAATTTATAAAGCCTCCAGCATTTCTTACAATGCTTCCAGCAGGGGAACGGTGAGGAACTTCCGTTCGACGTGCTGCTCCATGGTGCGAATCAATTTTCTGCGCAGATCGCTGGCCGTAGTTTTGGACCACGCGCGCGGCGTGAGCGAACCGATCGGGCGTTCCAGCATTTCATTGGCGATCGCGGCCGATTCCTCCTGGACGCGCATCTCCGGCAAAATTCCGGTCAGGCGAACGGCCCACAAGCTGAAATAAAGGATCGCGGCCCACATATCGCCGCCGGAGCGCAAATACGCCATCACCGCGATCAGCAGGCGGAAAAATTTTTCGTTCGGCTCGTGCGCGGGCAGCAGATGCTCGGCCGCTTCGGTGAAAAAATCGAGCGCGATCCCGCGCGCGTAATCCGCGCCGAGATCGAATTGCGATTCGATCAATTCGCACGAATTCAGGCTCGCCAACTCTGCGTTCTCCTTTAGAAAGTACGCCATCCGTACATGGGACAGCCGTTCCAACCCCGCGCCGAAAAGACTCTTCGGCCGGCGCGCGCGCCGCGCCACGCCGCGCAATTTTCCTTCATCGCGCGTGAAAAAACTCACGATCAGATCCGCTTCCCGAAAGGGGTAAGTGCGCAGGACAAACGTCTCGCTCACCCTCGCGGGCATAGCCTGTTGAGAACAAGCCTGTTGAGAACAAGCATGTTGAGAACAAGCATGTTGGGAACAAGCCTGTTGGGAACAAGACAGGGCGCAAAATAATAGCCTATCACGCGCGGGCTCATCTTTCGGCTTTCTTGCCGATGCCCAGTTTTTCGAGATCGGCGCGCAGCAACGCTTCGTCGCGCTCGCCTACTTCATAGGATGCGATTTTTCCATCGCGATCGATCAGCACCATGGTCGGGAAGGCGTTGACGGACAATTTCGCCACCAGCTCGGCGGAATCGTCCATGGGAACGATCGGGTAACTGAGGGGCGTGCGGCCCAGAAATTTTCGCACCGCCGACGGATCTTCGCCAACGTTGATGCCCACCACGACGAAGCCGGCGCCGGCGAACTGGCGATGCAGCTTTTCAAGCTGCGGCAGCTCGCGCTGGCAGGGCACGCACCAGCTCGCCCAGAAATTGAGTAGCACCACCTTGCCCTTCAGATCCGCCATGGCGACTTCGGCGCCGTCGAGCGTGGCGCCATGAAAATCGGGCGCGGCCTTGCCGATCACGTCCGGTTTCACGATCCCCGGCAGCGTCCAATCGGCGGTTTCGCGCGCGTTGGCGGGGGGCGTGAAGGCAAATAGCGAATCGGGCAACGAAACATTCAGGCGCAGTAATGTGGTTACCGTCGATTGCGTCATGCGCACCGGTTCGGCGACGCCGGGCAGCTGGAGGGTCGCTTCGAAGGTATTTTGCAGGCTCAGCGAATCGCTTTTGCGGATCCAGGCAACTTGTTTGCCTCGTTCGATCACGATGGCCGGATCGGCCAGCGTGATGTTATCGAAAATCGTTTCGACCACCCAGCACGGCATTTTTTCGCCGCCGACGGTCAACGTATCTTCGCCGGTGATTCTCACCGATTGGATCGATTTGCCGACGTCGGGCAGATCTTTCGGCAGGATTCCGGCGTTGCCGACGGCGGCTTCGGGCGAAGCCGAGGCGGTTCGCTTGATGTATTCTTTTGCGGCGGAAAGATAATACCAGGTGTGTTCGCCGTCGCTGACGATGTTTACGGTTCCGGCCTGGCTGTGCGATTCGATGCGCATGTGATCGGGACGGCGCACCGATACCGAGGAGGGCATTTCCAGGTTGGTATGAATCACGCCGCCGTGCATTTCAATTTTGACCACGGATTCGAGCTGGTAGCTGTCGTAGCGCTTGATGGCCTGCGCGGCCTGGCGAACCAGCTCGCGTGGATCGGGCTGGGGCATCATCGCGGACAGGATCGCGGGCGCCAGCAGGAGCGCGAGCCGGTACATACTTCTATGTTAACTGCGCGAGTACGCTGTGGAGCTTAGGTAGTGCGTGAAATCTGCGTTGATTGCGAAGGATGGGTAGCCCCCGCCATGACTGGCGGGGCTGCAGGTGCGCGTAGCTTAAGCTCCGGTAGTGCGTGAGATCTGCGTTGATTCGCGATGAGCCCCCGCCATGACTGGCGGGGCTGTAACGTGCCCGGCATGATCGCGAATGCCCCGCGGTCACGGCGTACGGCGGACGATGGCCAGGTGGCCGTCACGAACGTCAATCGAATCGGGTTGCGGATCGGCGGCGCACTCGGGCAGCGGATGGCCGGCGTAATAATTCAAACCGTAAACCCATTCGCGGCGCACGCCGGGCGCGATGCAGGCGCCAGCGATTTCGGCGCGATGGCCGCGCCAGAACGCGCGCACGGAAACTTCACGATCGAGCGCGGGCAGCGTCGCGCCTTTGAAATAGGCGATGCCGAAAAGGACGGTCATGCCGGCGGCGATCATGGCCAGGCTCGGCCGCTCGGTCCAGGAAAGCCACCAGACGATGAACGCCGGCGCGAGAAAGAACAGGGCAGGGAATCCGGCGAGGGTGGTGTGCTTGAATCCGTTGAGCAGCGCCTGCGGCAGCGCGGCGGAAATGATCGGCAGCGTGAGCAGTAGAAGGGTGCTCGCGGCCAGCCACCATTTGGCCGAGGCGCCGGCTTTTTCGAGGGCCGCGGCCAGAAGGATGGCCAGCGGGGGCAGGAGCGGCAAAACATATCCGGGTAATTTGTTTTTTGCGGCCGAGAAAAATAGCAGCGCGTAGAGCAGCCACAGCGCGAAAAATCGCAGGCGGGCATCGTCCCACATTTTTCTGCGGACCAGCAGCGCGACGGCCGGCGTCCACGGGAACAATGCGGCGAGCAGGACGGGAACATAAAACCAGAACGGCTGAACGTGCTGCAATTCGGGTGAATAAAAGCGCAGCACCTGCTGTTTCCAGAAATAATCCCGCCAGAACGCGGAGCCGTTGCGCGCCCACGCCAGCAGATGCCACGGCGCGGCGGCGGCGATGCATCCGGCGAGAATCGCCAGCCGTTTTCCGCGAGCGATCAGAAACGCGGGAACGAACAGGACGACCGGCACGAAGGCTTTGGCCAGAACGGCGAGTCCCAGCAGGATTCCGGCCACCAGGCCGTGCGCGCGCCGGCCGGGCAGCATTTCACCGAATAAAGCCAGCAGCATGGCGGCGGTGAACAGCGCGGCCATGGGCAGATCGGTGACGGCGACGTAGCTGTAGGCGAGCCAGCCGGCGGAGGTCGCCAGCAGGATGGTGGAGGCGATGGCGGTGCGCGAGGAAAATTCGCGCAGGATCAGGTTGAAGAAAAAAACCAGAAACGCGACGCTCAGCAGCGCCACCGGAAGCCGCGCGGCCCACTCTTCGGGCAGTCGCGCCATGCGGCCGAGGGCGATCATCCAGTACAACAGCGGGGGTTTTTCAAACCACGGCTGGCCGTCGAGCACGGGCGTGACGAAATCGTGCGTGCGGGCCATTTCCCGGCCGATCGAGGCGTAGCGCGGCTCGTCCGGCGCGAGATAGCCGGCGCTACCGAGGTCCAGCAGGTACAAAAGCAGCAGCGGAAAGATCAGCCAGAAGCGAGACAAGAACCAGTATAAATGTGGTCGCGCTTCGTTCGAGGCGCTGAGGTTTCAGTCGAACTCGTTCGCGGCTTTGGCTTGCTCGGAGCCGACGCGGCCGGCTTCGATCGGCGCGGCGAAATAATTTTCGCCTTTCATCGGACACCCGGCGAGACGGCGCAGCATGGCCAGTTGGCCGACGTGCGTCAACGCGTCCGCGACCGGGCCTTGGAATAGTTTTTCGAGCGGCGCGTGGATCGGTTCTTCGGAGGCGAGATACGCATCGAAGGCGGCGAGCGTCGCGAAGACGCGCTGCTTCTGCCCGTCCCAGGCGAGCGCCTGCGAATCACGCCAGCTCTGGTCGCCTTGGGCCATGCGCGAGGCCCACTCGAACAGATCGCCGATATGGGCCAGAATCTGCGCCGGTGTTTTTCCGGCGCCCGCGAAATCGGCAAATTCGGGCGGCGCGTCGCGGATGGTTTTGCCGCCGCGATAGGCGACCGTGGCGACGGTATGGCGAAGCAAATCGCGATCAGACATTTCCCCAGTCTACTGCTTCAGGTTCGCGGCGGCGATCTGCGCGATATCGAGCAGTTTCGGCGGAGTGTCGGACACGGCGGCGAGCGCGTCACGGAACATCGTATTGCAGAAAGGGCACGCCGCGGCGACCACATTTGCGCCCGTGGCGGCCAATTCCTTCGCGCGGGCGTGGCTGACGCGATCGCCCTTTTCTTCCCCGAGAAACGCGAGTCCGCCGCCGGCGCCGCAGCAGAAGCTCCGCTCGCGCGACCGCGCGGGATCCACTACTTCACCCCCCAGCGCGGCCACGGCGCGCGGTTCTTCGAAGACGCCGCGGTAACGGCCGAGATAGCAGGGGTCGTGAAAGACGATTTTCTCCGTCCCGTTTCGCGGGAGTTTGTCGATGTGGCGGGCCAGGAATTCGCTGTGATGCTCGATCGGCGGGGCCGCGCCGAATTCCTTCCAGTCGGTCGAAATGGTGCGGACGCAGTGCGGGCAGATGGAAACAATTTTCGCCACTTTTGATTGATTCAAAGTTTCCAGATTCTGTTCGGCGAGCTGCTGGAACACCAGATCGTTGCCCAGACGGCGCGCCGGATCGCCGGTGCAGCGCTCTTTTTTGAGCACGCCGAAGGTGGCGCCCAGGTGCTTCATCACCCGCGCGAAGGACGCGATAATTTCGCGGCCGCGCGGGTCGTAGGCGCCCATGCAGCCGAGCCACAGACAGTATTCCTGGCTGCCGTCGAAGATCGGGATTTGTTCTTTTTGAATGAATTTATCGCGCTCGCTGGAGCTGAAGCCGAGCGCGTTGCCGTTGCGCTCGAGCGCCAGGAAAAGTTTGGTTCCATGCTCGTCTTCCCATTTGCCGGTGTTGACGGCGCCGCGGCGCAGGCCGATGATGATGGGCAGATGCTCGATTCCCACCGGGCATTGATACTCGCAGGATCCGCAGGTGGTGCACTGGAAGGCCGCTTCCTGCGAAACAAAACTTCCAAGAATTGGTTTTTCCGATTGCGGGCCTTCCGCGTTCAGATAATCGCGAACGCCCAGCGCGATTCGCTTCGGGTTTAAAATTTTGTGCGTGTTGAAGGCCGGACAATGCTCGGTGCAGCGCCCGCATTCGACGCAGGAGTACACCTGAAGCGCCACCAGTCTGGTGATGTCCTTGCCGGTGTCGAGTCCGAAATCTTCATCGCCCACCAGCGGCGGGATGTCGCTGAATCCGCCGCGCGAAAGAAAGACGGTGGCCGGGCTGAGCACCAGATGAAGATGCTTGGTGTGCGGAATCAGCGGCAAAAACGCCAGCAGCGTCAGCGTGTGCGCCCACCACAGCGGCTTTTCTTCGTTCGGAAAAAACGGCACCAGAATGAAAGTCACCATCAGCAGGAAAATCAGCAGGGCGATGACGCCGGATTCGATGGAAAGCTCGCCCAGCCACTGCGGCCGGACGAAGAAGCGGCGGACGAATAAACCGAAAATCCCGATGGCCACCAGCACTCCGAACGCCGCGGCGAATTTCTTGTACGCTTCGCCGAAAACGTTATCGAGAATCGGGAAGCCGAGGCCGGTGAGGAAGTGATTGACGGTGATGAGCGCGAACACGCAAAATCCCCAGAAAACCAAAGCGTGCGCGAGGCCGGGCAGGGGACGCTCCCGGATCACTTTGGCCTGGCACATCACTTCCCACAGGAAATCGCGGATGCGTTTGCCCAGGGGATGAATCGAAAAATCCGGATCGGGCCTGGCGGCGCGAATGCGGGCGGCCACTTTTCCGAATCGCGCCCAGAAGCCGTAAACGGCGGCAGCCAGCGCGAGGATGAAGATGATTTTCTCTACCGGCGAGAAGGTCATGTAAGCGAATACTCTAGCACGAGAATTTTGGGCGTCGAATCGGCGGCTGCGGCTAAAATGAAAGGATGCGACATTTAGTTTCGGGGGCGGCCGGATTCATCGGCTCGCACTTGTGCGATCGCCTGCTTTCCGAGGGTCACAGCGTGGTGGCGCTGGATAATCTGATCACCGGAGCCACGCGCAACATCGCGCATCTGTGCGGCTGTTCGCAATTCAAGTTTATCGAATGCGACGTGACGCGGCCCATCGAAATCGAAGGCGTGTTCGATCAGGTGTGGCACCTGGCGTCGCTGGCGAGCCCGAAGGATTATCTGGAGCATCCTATCGAAACGCTGGAGGTGGGTTCCGCGGGCACGCGCAACATGCTGGAGGTCGCGCGGCGCGACGGCGCGCGATTTTTGCTGACCTCGACGTCGGAATGCTACGGCGATCCGCTGGTGCATCCGCAGGAGGAGACGTATTGGGGTCACGTGAATCCGGTGGGTGTGCGCTCGTGTTACGACGAAAGCAAACGCTACGCCGAGGCGCTGACCATGGCGCACCATCGCGTGCATGGATTGCGGACGAATATCGCGCGGATTTTTAATACCTATGGTCCGAGGATGGCGCTGAACGACGGGCGCGTGGTGCCGGCGTTTCTGGATCAGGCCCTGCGCGGGTTGCCGCTGACCGTGTTTGGCGACGGCAGCCAGACGCGAAGTTTTTGTTACGTCGCCGACCTGGTGGATGGTCTGGTGCGGCTGAGCGTTTCCGACGAAAGATTCCCGGTGAACCTGGGCAATCCGGCGGAACTGACCATTCTCGAATTCGCGCAGCGGATTCAGCGGCTGATGGGATGGAATTTGGAGATGGTTTTCGAGCCGCTGCCGGAAGACGATCCGCGCAAGCGCCGGCCGGATATTTCGAAAGCCAAGCGACTGCTCGGGTGGGAGCCGAAAGTTTCGCTCGAAGACGGGCTGAGAGAAACGGTCGCGTATTTCCGGGAATTGGCGCCGGCGGGGTGAACGATGAAGCGCGCTGTCGCGTTTTCGTCGCCTTACCCGGAAGATCGCTTGCTGTCGGTGCGTCTCCCTCCTGGTATGAGCAGCCCTGAAAATTCTATCGTGCCGGTGCGCTGAAATCGGCGCTGCTGGTGCCCAGGCGCGACGAACCGCCGTCGATTACCAGCGTTTCGCCGGTGGTGCCCAGCGCCCGCGCGGCGAAAAATAAAGCTGCTTGCGCGACATCGTCCACGGTTGCCAGCCGGCGCAGCGGCGTGATTTTTTCCGCTTTGTCGAAGGCCGCTTCGGGCCAATCGGCGAAACGCGTCCGCACCAGCCCCGGCGCGACCGCGTTCACCCGCACCGCGGGCGCGAAAATCCGCGCCAGAGATTTGGTCATGGTGAGAATCGCGCCTTTCGATGCCGCGTAGGCGATGGAGCTTCCCTGGCCGGTGAGTCCGGTGACGGAAGCGATGTTGACGATCGCGGCGCCTTGCTGTTGCTTCAACAGCGGCGCGGCGGCGCGCACGCAATAGAAGGCGCCGCGCAGGTTGGTGTTGAAGACGCGATCCCAAATCTGGTCGGTCAGCTCGTCGAGTTGGTGATGCGGAACGCGCTGGCTCCAGCCGGCGTTGTTGATCAGGTAATCGAGCCGGCCGAAGTGCGCCTCGGCCGCGTGCATTAGGGCTTGCGCCTGCGCCGGATCGCTGACGTCGGCGCGCACCGCGATCGCCGTGCCGCCGCGTGCGCGAATCGCGTTGACGGTGTCTTCAGCGTCGTTTGCGGAACGGTGGTAATTGACGACGACGCGCGCGCCCCCGGACGCGAAAAGTTCGCAAATGGCGCGGCCGATTCCGGTGCCTCCGCCCGTGACCACCGCGACACGAGGTTCCAGAAACGTTTCGGACACAGGGGTCATCTGTTGTGATGTTAATACGAACGGTGCTCCGGCTTGTGTATCATCGATTCTTGGAGGATATGGATGACCTGGAAGATTCTCGCCCTGTTTTCGGCCGGCGCGATGCTGGTCTGCGCCGAATCGGACGCGGCCAAACGCCTGGATGCGGCCGCGCAAGCCTTTAGAGAAGTGATGGACACGCCCGATAAAACCATCCCGCAGGATCTGCTCAACAAAGCGCATTGTGTGGTGGTGATCCCCGGCTTGAAGACGGGAGCGTTCATTGTCGGCGGAAAATACGGCAAAGGATTCGTCGCCTGCCGTAAGGCTGGCGGCGTCGGCTGGACCGGGCCGGCGGCCGTACGCGTGGAAGGGGGCAGTTTCGGTTTCCAGATCGGCGGAACGGAAACCGATCTGTTCATGCTGGTGATGAACGATGGAGGAATGAAACGGTTACTCACCAGCAAGTTCACCTTGGGCGGCGACGCGTCCGCCGCGGCCGGACCGGTGGGCCGCGAAACGCAGGCCCAGACCGACGCGATGATGACCGCGGAGATTCTGACGTGGTCGCGCGCCAAGGGCTTGTTCGCGGGCATTTCGCTGCAAGGCGCGACGCTGCGGACCGACGAGGATTGGGACAAGGAACTGTACGGCCGGCCGATCACCAACAGAGAAATTCTCCGCGGCGGGATCGCTGCGCCACCTGCGGCGGCGCGTTTTGAGGCCGAACTGAACAAGTATTCGAGCCGGAAATAGCCGCCGATCGTGACGACGCTATGAGCTTGCTGACCATGCCGGCCTCCGCCGCCTCCTGCGGTCGTGTTTCCGTGTGCGTCGCCTGCTGGCGCGCGCGGCTCGGTGTGCCGGTCCGCGTTGTGGCGCGTGAAAACAATGCCTGACGATATCTCCGCGCGGATGCGCGAGGATTGGAACGCGCGCGCTCGTGAGGACGCCGGTTATTACGTCGCCTTCGGGCGCCGCGATTCCGACGAAGCCGAATTTTTCGCCACCGCGACCGAGGTGATCAACGGCCTCGAATGGGAGCTGAAGCGCGTTCCGCTGAAAGAGCGAGGATCCCCGCAGTTACAGTCAGGGCGAGCGCTCGAAATCGGCTGCGGCCCGGGGCGGCTGATGCGGCCCATGAGCCGGCATTTTCTGGAAATTCACGGCGTCGACGTTTCCGACGAGATGATCGCGCTGGCGCGGCAGAAACTGCGCGATATCCCGAACGCGTTTCCCCACGCCACCGACGGATCGAGGCTCGATCTGTTTGAAACGGAGTTTTTCGATTTTGTTTATTCCTACGCCGTGTTCCAGCACATTCCCTCGCGCGAGGTGGTCTTCGAGTACCTGCGCGAAACGCATCGCGTGATGAAGACCGGCGGGCTGGCCAGGTTTCAGTTCAATGGGCTGCGGCTGGGCGATTCGTCGTTTGACACCTGGGCCGGCGCGCGGTTTTCCTCGGCGGAACTGCTGGAATTCGCGGCGATGCACGATTTTCAGGTGCTGGCGCTCGAAGGCGCGGGCACCCAATACATGTGGACCACCTGGCGCAAAAGACCGCCGGGCTGGATGGCGGCGCAGCGGAATCGCCCGGTGGACGCCGCGGTGACCATCCGGCGAATTACCAACGCCAACAGCTCCGAACCGGTGGCGCCGTCGCGCGGGCGCTTCGCGTCCATCTCGATCTGGGTGGAAAATCTGCCCGACGATGCCGGTCTGCATGATTTACAGGTGAGGGTGGGAAGCTCGTTCGGCGCGGTCTGCTATATCGGGCCGCCGGACCGCGCGGGATTGCAGCAGATCAACGTGATTCTCCCGGAACTGGAAGAGACGGGCTTGCTGCCGGTGGCAATTTTGTGGCTGGGTCAGCGCATTTCCCCGGCTACCACGCTGCGCGTGATTCCTCCCGGGCCCTCGGTGCCGCGCATCCGCATGATCACCGACGGGGTGAACCTGGTAGCCGACCATCGCATCGAAACGCGGAACATAAAAATGGTGCTCGAAGAGATTCAGCGGCCGGAGGAGATCGATATTCTGATTGACGGTCTTCCCGTCACCGATCT
>DATJNW010000151.1:0-33701 GCA_035507655.1 Bryobacteraceae bacterium
CAGTTTGAATGGCGCGGCGCGCCGTTTGCGGCGTGGCTCTATCGCATCGCGGCGAACGAGATGGCGGATCGCGCCAAACGCGGCGCGCGGGAGCAGACGGTCGATCCGCCGGAGACGGCTGTTGAAGAAAATTTCGACCGGGACTTCGAGGAAGCAGAGGCGCGCGCGCGGGTTTTTCGTCTGCTCGAAGAGCTGCCGCCGGAGCAACGAACGGTGCTCACCATGCGCTTTGTCGAGGGCAAGGGGATTCGCGACATCGCGAAGGAAATCGGACGCAGTGAGGGCGCGGTGAAGCAGCTTCAGTTCCGCGCTTTGCAGAATTTGCGGGACTGGTTGGGTGTGGACCATGGCTGAGCGCGATCTGATTCAGCAACTCGACGGCGCCGTGGAGGCGATGCTGCACGGCAGTTCCGCGCCCGCGGGTCCGGAGGTGACCGGGCTTTTGCGGATCGCCAGTTACCTTCGCGATCTGCCCGATCCGGAGTTTCGTAATCGTCTAAAGGAGAAAATCATGCTACAGACTGAAACCAAAACGAGCTGGATTCCGCAAGGATTTCACAGCGTCACGCCGTACCTGCATCCCGCGAGCGCGGCAAAATTGATCGACTTCCTGAAAGCGACCTTCGGCGCCGAAGAACGGGGCCGTTATCCCGACGCGAGCGGCCGCATCCCGCACGCGGAGGTGCGCATCGGCGATTCGATTCTCGAAATGGGCGAGCCGCCGCAGCCACTGCCGACCTCGCTGCGCGCGTATGTTCACAATGTGGATGAAGCTTATCGCCGTGCGCTGGCGGCGGGCGCGGCCTCGCTTTATGAGCCGGTGGATCAAAGCTACGGCGATCGCGAGGCCGGAGTGAAAGATCCCGAAGGGAACGTCTGGTTTCTGGCGAAGGCTTTAAACATTGGCGATTATAAGCATCCCGGCTTGCAGGACGTCGGGGTGTACCTGTTCCCGCGCGGCGCTTCCGCGTTCATCGATTTTCTGGTGAGAGCTTTCGGCGCGGAGATTGTCGGAGTGCACAAAACGCCGGACGGGATGGTGATGCACGCCGATTTGAAGATCGGGGATTCGCGGATCATGATGGGCGAAGCGCATGGCCCGTGGCAGCCGATGCCGGCCGGGCTTCATTATTATGTTCCCGACGTGGACGCGGCATACGCCCAAGCGGTGGAAGCGGGCGGAATCGCGGTGCGGCCGCCGCAGGATCAACCGTACGGCGAACGCGGCGCGGCGGTTGACGATCCGCAGGGAAATCACTGGTATATCGCGACGCGGACGGCGTAAGTGGAACATTTTTCCCGGTGCGGCGTCTAAGGCAGCATGCTCGGAAAAGAGTTCGGGCCTGGAAGAGAATTGAAGTATGCTGCGCGCAGTCTGCGGAAGAGTCCGGTCTTCCTGATCACGGCGGTGGTGACCATCGCGCTGGGAATCGGCGCGAGTACGGCGATTTTCAGCGTGGCCAACGCGGTGCTGCTGCGTCCGCTGCCGTATCGCGATCCGGACCGGCTGGTGATCGCGTTCGGCGACATGCGCGCGCGCCACGATTTCGACGGGCGCGTGTCCAACGAAAATTTTCTCGATCTGCGCAATGGCGCGAAGAAAAGTTTCGAGGATTTCGCGGCGGTCTCCACCGGGCGAATCGATGTGTCCCGCGAGGACGGCACGCCGGAACAGATTCGGTTCGCGCAGGTCACGTCGAATTTTTTTACGATGATGGGCGCGAAAATCGCCGCCGGGCGCGGCTTCACCGAGCGCGACGCGCAGCCGCAGCCGCCGCCCGATCCGAGCGCCGCGCCGGGCACGGCGACCTTACCCCCGCTGCCGTTCATGGCGGTGCTGAGCTACGAATTCTGGCAAAAACAATTCGGCGGGAATCCGAAGATCATCGGCCAGCGGATTTTCAACCGTATGGTCGTCGTCGGGGTCCTCGCGCCGGGATTTGAGCTGTTGTTCCGGCCTTCGTTGAACGAGGAAACGACGCCGGATATATGGCTTGCCGCGCGAGACGCGTATAACAATCGCAACCGCAACACTTATTTCTGGCGCGCCATCGGACGACTGAAGCCGGGTGTGACCATCGCCCAGGCGCACGATGAAACCGAGCTGGTTTCGGCCGAAATCCGCCGCAATTTCCCGATCTACGCGGGCGGTGATTTCGATTACCGGCTGGAGCCGATGCACGCGCACATGGTCTCCGAGGTTCGCCCCGCGATTCTGGCGCTGCTGGGCGCGGGATTTTTTCTGCTGCTGATCGCGTGCGCGAATGTGGCGAATCTTCTGCTGGTGCGCTCGTCTTTGCGGGAACGTGAACTGGCCGTGCGCGCGGCACTGGGAGGCAGCCGCGCGCGGTTGATCGGGCAGATGCTGGCCGAATCGCTGCTGCTCGCCGCCGGCGGAACGATTTGCGGCCTGGCGCTGGCCGAAGCCGGGATTCGCGCGCTGGTGGCGCTGAGTCCGGCGAATTTGCCGCGGCTCGACGCGGTTCGCCTGGATCTGCCGGTGATCGCGTTTGCATTTTTGATCGGACTGATGGCGGCGGCGATCTTTGGAATCGCGCCGGCATGGCGAGCGTCGCGGCCGGATGTGATGAATACTCTGCGCGGCAGCAGCCGCACGGCGGGACTCGGCGCCGCGGCGCCGCGCAACGTGGTGGTGGTGATCGAGGTCGCGCTATCGTTCGTGCTGCTGATCGGATCGGGATTGATGGTGCGCAGTTTCATCGCCTTGCAGCACGTGAATCTCGGTTATGACCCGAGCCATTTGCTGACTTTCCGAATTGCCGGCGGCCGGCGGGCGGCGGCGCCCGAGCAGCGCGGCGCGTACGACCGTGAGTTGCGCGACAAACTGCAAAGCATTCCTGGAGTGCAAAGCGTGGCCGCGTCATTTCTGGTGCCGCTGGCCGGCGGATACAGCACCATTCGCTGGGGCAAAGAAGATGCGCTGATCGATCCGAGCAAATATTCCGCGGTGGACGATCAGTTCGTGCTGCCCGGCTTTTTCGAAACGATGCGCACGCCGCTGCTCGCCGGACGCACGTTTACCGAGGCGGACAACGCACCCGATCGCAGCGTGGTGGTGATCGATGACGTGCTGGCGGCGAAGGCGTTTCCCAACCAATCGGCGGTTGGCAAGCGCATTTTGATTCGCGTGCGCACGCCGGAGCCGGAGTGGGTGGAGATTATCGGTGTGGTGGCGCATCAGCGAATCGCCTCCCTTACCGATCCGGAGCGCGAGCAGATTTATTTCACCGATGGCTTCATGCGCTACGGCCTGACACGACGCTGGGAGCTGCGGACGGCCGGCGATCCGGCGCAGTATGCGGCGCGGGCGCGAACGGCCATCGCCTCGCTCGATCCGCAGTTGGCGTTGTTCGAGGTTCGTCCCCTGACGGAACTGGTGGATCGCGCGCAGGCGGGCACGCGATTTTCCCTGCTGCTGATCGCGGTGCTGGCGGTGATCGCGGCGCTGCTCGCCGCGGTCGGTTTGTACGGCGTGCTCTCAACCGTGGTGCGCCAGAGAACCGCCGAAATCGGCGTGCGGATGGCTCTGGGCGCGGAGCCGGCGAGAATTTTCAAGCTGGTGGTCGGCCACGGGCTCGCCCTGAGCGCGGCGGGAATCGCGGTGGGAGTTGGGGCCGCCTTCGCTTTGACGCGCGCGATGAGCAGCATGCTGGTGTCCATTCAGCCCACGGACCCGGTAACATTTTTGTCGATCATTGTTTTATTCTTCGCCATCGCCGCGGCGGCCTGCTGGATTCCCGCGTTTCGCGCCGCGAATCTGGACCCGACGGTCGCGCTGCGCCAGGAGTAATCGGCTGACCGGCATGGGAGGGCGGGATTCATCCCGCGCGGAGCTTTAGCTCCGCAATGCGGCTCGATGGGCGGGACTGAAGTCCGCCCTCCCGGCTCATTCATGCTAAACGCCGAGCAACACCGCGCGCGCCGGCATCCCGCTCAACGTCGCCAGCGCGTAGGCGTACCACTGCACCTGGCGCTCATACATCGCGCGGCGATCGGAAAGATCGGCGTCCGTCTTGAAATCGACGACGACCCAGGAATCGTTCTCGACAAACGCCAGATCGATGACGCCTTCGAGCAGCCGTTCCTCTTCGAGCTTCAACAGAATCGGATATTCGCGATGGATTCGCGACGAAGCCCGCGCCCGCTGGAGCAACGGATTTGCGAGCGCGTTCGCGACCGCGTCTCGCGCAGCCTCGGTTTCTTCACGGGTCGCTCCGAGCGAACGCGCCGCTGATTCCGCTAGCCGTTCCATACTCGCCGCGTCCGCATCCAGCGCGACGTCGCGCAACACGGCGTGAACCAGCGTGCCGAATCGCCGTCCACCGGGCCGTGTCGCGGGTTTTGGCGTAAACTCGGTTGCAACCGGAATCGCTTCACCGGGCGGAGCAGCGGTAGCCTGGCTCGCCAACACCACGTTGAACTGAGGTCTTGCGCCGCGTTGTAAATTTTCGGCGCGCTCGCGTTCCCATTCGCGATACGCCGCGAGACTCGCGCCGCCATCCTCGGCCAGCAATTCTTTTTGCCGCAATCCCAGCGCGGCATCGACGTTCAGCGTGAGCGCCACCGGGTCCCACCAGACCACCTGGTGCTCTCCGCGTTCCGGCGCCACCATCCCCGGCCGCACCGAAAATTCTTCCTGCTGGTCGTATTCAATCGGACGTTCCGCCACGCTTTTCGGACCGAATCGCGGGCAGCGCGAATCGACGGTGGAGTGCCGCCAGTTCGCGCGCGATGGGTAAATCGCTTTGTTCAGCGGACTCAGCCAGCCGTCGATGGGAAACGGCTCATCGCCGACGGCGGGCACCACCAGCAGATCGCGCGCGCGTGTGGCCGCGACATAAGCGACCCGCACGCCTTCGGCTCGCTCCCGCGCGGCTTCGCGTGGTTCGTTGTCGAGCAGCTCGCGCGGCGCGCAGCGCAGCAGACGCGTGGCGCAAAGACGGCGCGCTCCGTCGACGAACTGATCCGGCTCGCGCGCGGCCAGATTGGCCGTCAGATCGGCCAGAATCACCACCGGAAATTCCAGGCCTTTCGCGCCGTGGACGGTCATCAAACGCACGCCGTCGGAATCTTCTTCGAGCACCGGCGCCTCGGCCGCTTCTTCCTTTTCCGCCTGCGCGGCGAGTTCTTCCACGAATCCGCGAAACGAAATGCCGCCGGAAATTTCGAAGGTGCGCGCCAGATCGGCCACGCGCGCCACGTTCGCCAGAATCTGGTTTCCTCCCGGACGCAGCACGAACGCGGCATGCGCGCGGGTGGCTTCAAGCAGCGCGTTGACGGTGGCCGCAAAGGGCCGGCGATTGCGCGCGCGATGCAGATCGGCCAGAATCGCCAGCGATGCAAGCACCGGCGCGAACGCGTCGTCTTCCGCGCGATGAAACGGATGCAGCCGGTTATGTTTGTGGCGATAGGCGAGCAGGTTTTCATCGGGAATCGCGAATAACGAGCCTTTGAGGGCCGCGAACACGCTCAGCTCATCGTCCGGCCATTCGATGGCCGTCAGCGCCGCGCGCAGGGTCTCCACTTCCTCGCGATGATGAAACGATTTCGATCCGGCCAGCAGATGGTCGACGCCGCGCGCTTCGAGCGAGCGGGCGTATTCGCGCGTCAGGTCGGTGCCGGCCTGCGTGCGGCGGCGGAACAGCACGGCGATGTCGCGCGCGCGGAATCCCCAGGCGCTGTGATTCACCAGCCAATCGATGAACGCCGCGATCGCGTCCGGCAGCGAACGATTGACCGCGTCCTTGGCCAGGCGCGTTTTGTACGGGCGCGGAACCGGCAGCACGATCAGGCTGGGATGATGTTCCTGATCCGGCCGGCAATGGCCCAGCGGAGCCCAATCGGCGTGGCCGTCCTCGGCCTTTCCGGTCATTTCCGTTTCAAACGCGGCGTTCACGAATTGTTGGATATTGCGCACCGCGCGAAAGCTTTTGGTCAGCCGCACCAGACCGGCGCCACGCGCCGTGAGCCCGTCGCGAACCTCGCGATACAGCACCATATCGGCGCGGCGGAATTTATAGATCGACTGCTTGGGATCGCCCACCAGAAAAAGTTTGCCCGGTTGGGGACGAACGTTCATCCAATTGTTTTCGGAGGGATCATCGGCCGCCAGCAGAAACAAAATTTCGGCCTGCAGCGGGTCGGTGTCCTGAAATTCATCGACGAAAATATGGGTGAAGCGGTTTTGCAGATATTCGCGAACATCGGCGCGGTCGCGCACCAGGTCGCGCACATCAATCAACAGATCGACGAAATCGAGCTTGCCGGCGCGGTCCTTGCGTTGATTGTATTCCTCCACCAGTCCCGACATTTCCTGGCGCAGCGCCGCGGCCAGATCGGCGTCGGCGCGGGAACGAAATTCGCGAATCCAGCGCAGCAGTTCATCGCGCCGCGCGACAACCTCCTCGCGCGCCACGCCATCGCCATAAGCGCCCGAGCCTTTCAGATCCCTCATCTCCCGGCCGAGCTTCAAAAACCGGGCTTCGAGCGCGTCGTAATCGCGGCTCCGCGATGGTTCATTCCGCTCCACCCACTCGCCCAGCGCGCGGGCGGGCAGCAGCGATTTATACAAATTGTCGGTGATGCGCCGCGGACGCCCGGACATTTCCACCAACTCGCGCAGCATGCGCACCAGCGTGTTGATTTCTTCCTCGCGCGCGAACGGATCACGGCGCCAGGAAGCGGGATAATCGCGCCACTCGACCAGCTTTTTTCCGGCCCATTGCAATTGTTCGAGCGGCGGCGAGTCGTCCCAGGAATCGCGCCAGGTCAGGCGCGCGAAGGCGCGGCGCAGCCCCGGCGAATCCTCATTTAAGCGCCGCTCCAGCCAGCCGCGAAACGCGCGCTGATACAGGCGCGCGCTTTCCTGCTCGTTCAATTCCTCAAACGAAGGATCGACGCGCGCCTCCACCGGACGCTCCCGCAGAATTTGCGCGCAGAAGGAATGAATGGTGCCGATGGAGGCTTCTTCCAGACGTCCCAGCGCGTCTTCTAAAACCGGCGCGCGATGCCGCGCCTTGTCCAATTCCTCGCGCAGCCGCAGTTTCAGCTCGCCGGCGGCCTTGTGCGTAAAGGTCACGGCGGCAATCGTGTCGATTTTCGCGCGCCGGTGTTCCAGCACGGCGACAACGCGATTCACCAGCTCGGTGGTTTTGCCCGTGCCGGCGGAGGCTTCGACGATCAGGCTCTCATCGAGCGAAGCGCGGATGCGATGCCGCGCGGCGTCATCGGACTCCGGGCGCGCGGCGGGAATCATGCCATGCCTCGAATTTCGACCAGCGGCTCCAGACGCTCATCGCGCCGATCTTTATAACGCGCGGCGCGCAACTCTTCGTAGGGGCCGCAAACCGGGCGATAATCGCAAATCTCGCAGGCGTCTTTTTGCGGAACCGGCGGCAGAAATCCCTGCGCGATGGACGCATCGATGTTCGCCAGCAGCCTGGTCAGAAATAATCGGGCCCGATGATCCAGCTTGATTTCGATCGGCACGTACCCGCCCTGATGCGTGGCATAGAGCAGCCGTCCGCATTCGACCGCGTGGCCCAGCAGTTTTTCGGCGGCGAGACCATAGAGCAGCGGCTGCAAATACCTTCCGCCGCCGACCATGTGCGGCGTGGCTTCGGGAACCTTGCCGGTTTTGTGATCGGTGATGCGCAGCGCTTCGCTCGAGGTGTGGCGTTCCACCAGATCGATGGAGCCGCGCAGGCGCACGCCGCATTCGGCAAGATCGGTTTCCTCGGCGACGCTCGCAGGGTCGCGGCCGGCGTCAGGCGCGAGCCCGAAGGCCAGCTCAAAATGAATCGGCCGCCAATCGGAATCGTTGATCGAAACATGGCGCAGCCAGCCGCGCAGATCGGTGCGCAGATCGTCGATCTCGCTGCGCCACACGCGCTCAATCGCCGGCGCGAGATCTTCTTCGTACTGTTTCGCGATGCGATCGAGCACGCCTTCCGCGATTTCCAGCGCGGCATCGAGACGCTGCGGATTCACCGGCAGGAGTTCGGCGCGTTTCAATTCGCCGAGCACCGCGAACTGCACTTCATGAAACAGCTCGCCGCGCGTCAGCGGGTCCATCTGTTCGATGGGCGCCGATTCGTCGCGCGGGCGCAGCGCGAAAATTCCATACAGGGCGAATTTATAAGGACACATCGCGAACTGCTGGAGCGACGACGGCGACCACGGGCGTTCGCGCAGCCGCTGCGTTTGGAGCGCGGCCAGCGCCGCGGCGTCCGTGGTGATCAATCCGTCGGCGTTCGTCCATTTGTTCGACCATCGCCTCCAGCGTGCCCGCAGCGATCGCGCCAGGTGCTGATTCGTCTCCATCAGGTACCGCGCCGCTTTCGCCTGCCGCAGCATCACCAGATCGTATTCGGCCTGGTCGATCGCGTCGCCGGGATCGTTGGGAGCCGGCCAGTTCAACCGCGCCTGCGCGGCGTCGCGCGCGCGCTGCTCGAACGCTTTCAGCTCGGGAAGGCGGCCATCAATCGCGCGCGGCAGTTCGAGCGCATAAAAGGACGGCACGCGCGGCCTCGCTTCGGCGACGTCCATGCGCGGATAAGACGCGATCAGCCCATCGCGGGCGGCGGCGACGGCGATGCGCAGGCGCAGACGTTCTTCCACAACGCGGCCGTCGCGCAGCGGCAGCGTGGGGCCGATGGTTTTACGGAATTGGTCGAGCAGCAGCGGATCTTCGAGCGCGCGCTGCGGAAAAATTCCTTCGGCCAAGCCGGGCAGGAACACGCAGCCGAACTCACGCCCGCGCGCTTCGTCGATGGAGGCGACAAACACGTGGCCATAGCGCCGCTCGGGTGGATCGCGCCGCAGAAAACGCAGCCGCTCACTCAGCACTTCGGCGACTTCTTCGAGCGGCGCGGGGCCGATGTCGCGCATCGGTTCAAACTCAGCCACCACGGCGATCACCGGATCCGGATGGCGCAGCGCGGCGCGCGCCAGATCCGACAGTTGCGCGATCCATTCTTTCCACGCCGCCGATTCCGGCAGCGCGGCCAGCATTTCGATCAGCGGCAGCGCGAAGCTTTGGAGTTGCCGCAACTGCTCCAGGCGCCGTGAGACGTGTTCGCGACGCGGATCGTTTTCGCGATCGAGCGCCTTGAGGCGCATCTCCATTTCGCGATCGAGGCCGCTCAGCCGGCGTTTCCAGCGCTCGCGCCCGTTGATGACCGCCGCGTCCACCAACAATTTTTCCCACGCGGAAGGCGCGCGCGCGACTTTGGCTTCGTCGGTCTGCGGCTCCGGGGATTCCTGCGCCTCCGGATCGCGCCCCAGGATTTCGTCGCCGGCCGGAACCCATTCCGAAGAAGGCGCGGCGTCGGACGCCGGCATCTGGCCTAGCGAAAGATACTCCGCGAATCGCGACGCGGAAAGTTTTTCGATCGCGCAGGCCAGCAGCGCCAGAAACGCGCGTCCGCCGGGATCGGGCCGCGCCGTGCCGCGGCTGAAATAAGCCGGAATCGAAGCCCGCCGCAGCGCTTCTTCGATCATCGGCTGATAGCGCGGCGGATCGCGCAGCAGGATGGCGATTTCATCGAAGCGCGTGCCGGCGCGCGCCAGCCGTAAAATGCGGCGCGCGATTTCCGCCGCTTCCAGACCCTCGCCGGGCGCGGAAAAAAGATCGAAGGCGCCGCTGCGAGCGATGGCCGGCGGAGACGGCGCAAACAAATAAGTCCGCAAATGTTCCAGTTCCGAAAGCGGCGCCGGATCCGCCGCGTCCTCATCGATCATGCAGCGAAGCGCCGACGGCGCGCGCGACGCGACGGCGTCCAGGAATTCGCGCTCGCCCGCCGATGGCAGCGGAACGTCCAGGATCACGAGCGGCAGCCCCAGCCAGCGATGAGTTTCGCGCGCCGCGGCGGTCGCCATCTGGTACACGCGAGCCAGGTCTGCCAGCGCGCCCGTTTCGAGCTCCGCCTGGTAGCGCGCCAACAACATCGCGAGGTCCGCGCCTGGCGCGCCCGATCGGGCGAGCGCAGCCGGATCGGTCCCATTCATGCGCAGATCGGCGAGCGTTCGCGCCAAAGCTCGCGCGAATCCGGGCAGCGCGGCGACCGGCTCAAAGTACGCCAGTTTTTTTTCCTGGAGCGACGCGCCGGTCACGCGCGCGGCCAGCGCCTCCATGCCAAGCGATGTCAACGGCGCCAACCCGAGCCGAGCCATCGCCGGCCGCGCCAGGTCTGCCGCGAATTGCACCAGGCTCAGCCGATGAATTCCGAGCGATCCTTTCCCGGAAACTTTCAAAGCTCGATGCGCAGCATCTTCGCCTGCCGAATGGGTGGGAGCGATCAGCACGGCTTCCCCGCACGTCGCGAGAAAATCCGCCGCGGCGTCAAGCAGCCGCCCGTTCGAGCGCGATTTTATGGGGTCACTGTAGCCGATCGGCATATTTTCACGCGAATTTTGATCGGAAACATTCTGCGTTTAAAGAAGATTTCCAATTTTTTTCGCCGGTGCGTAACTTCGACCCCGCCAATTGCGTTTCTATAGATAACTAAATCCCCGTTACGACGGCGGGCGCTCTCACCCCTTTTCACCCATAGAAAGCGCCCGCTTTCTATTTAACATGACGAAAGCGCCGCTTTCTCTCTAACGTGACAAACGCACGCTTTTTCGTTTAATGTTTTACACATCAAACAGCACCGAGCTCAAATAGCGTTCTCCCGAATCCGGCAAGATCACCACGATGGTTTTGCCGTTCATCTCCCGTTCCCGGGCGATCCGGATCGCGGCCGACACCGCCGCGCCGCAGGAAATTCCGCTCAAAATTCCCTCTTCCCGCGCCAGACGCCGCGCGATCTCGATGGACTCTTCGTCGTCGGCCAGTTCCACGCGATCCACCATTTTCAAATCGAGCGTCGCCGGAATAAATCCCGCGCCGATGCCCTGAATCCCGTGCGGACCCGGCTTCGGCGTTTCGCCGTGCAGCGTCTGCGTGATCACCGGACTGCCCATCGGCTCGACGCCGACCGAAAGAATTTTCTTTTTCCGCTCCAGCTTGAAGTAGCGCGAAATTCCGGTGATGGTCCCGCCGGTGCCGATGCCGGCCACCAGCGCATCGACGTCGCCATCGGTGTCGTTCCAGATTTCCGGTCCCGTGGTTTCAAAATGAATTTGCGGATTGGCCGGATTCTGGAATTGCTGGAGCAGAACGTAGCGCTCCGGATCGGCCGCCACCATTTCTTCGGCGCGCTCGATTGACGCTCCCATGCCCAGCGCGCCGTCGGTCAGAATGAGATTGGCGCCGAGCGCCTTCAAAACTTTTCTGCGCTCCATGGACATGGTTTCGGGCATCAGCAGGGTGCACGGATAGCCGCGCGCGGCGGCGACGAAGGCCAACGCGATGCCGGTGTTGCCGCTGGTCGGCTCGATCAGCTCTTTGCCGGCTTTCAGGATGCCGCGCCGCTCGGCATCCCAGATCATGCTGGCGCCGATGCGGTCCTTCACCGAATACGCCGGATTGCGCCCTTCGATTTTGGCGAGCACGGTGGCGTGCGCGCCGCCGGTGATCTTGTTGAGCCGCACCAGGGGCGTGTGTCCGATGCCGAGGGAATTATCGTCGTAGATCATGTGAGGCGCAATATTTAAATTTGCCAGTTGGGAGTGTATTTCGCGCGCGATTCCTGCCAGCGGCGGACCAGCTCGGCGAAAGTGGTGCGGTCGAGAATGGCCGAGATGGATTGATCGACGCGCTGCCACAGATCGGTAAACGCATTGGCCGAGGCGCGGCGCGAGCGTTTGCCGTCCTCGACGAAGCGGAGCACGTCGCCGATGGTGATCTGATCGGCGGCACGCGCCAGGCGGTAACCGCCCTCGGCGCCGCGGCGGGATTCGACGAATCCGCCCTGTTTGAGGCTGGCGAGAATCAGCTCCAGAAATTTTTGCGGGATTTTCTGCCGGCGCGCGATGTCGGCGATTTTCACCGGCTCGCCGGGCGGCTGCGACGCCAGATCGAAGATGGCCTGCAAGGCGTACTCGCCTTTGACGGAAATATTCATGGATGATTCTTGTGGGGCAGGCTGCGCCGGCAAGAAACCGGCGCGCGGCGTGACGGCGATTGCTGAAAATCCTGGACCGTTCGCCGCTCTATGTGGTCGCGCCCCACATTATTTCTCCGGAATTCATCGAAACAGAAAGGGGCCGGGCACGCCGTGTGCCCGACCCCTGATTGTACCGTTAACCGAGCCGCGCTTAGAAGTCCAGGCGCAAGCCCATTTCAATCCAGCGCGCGCTGTTGGTGCGATTCGGCGGCGTATAGGTGCCGGTAATGTCGCCGAAAGTCGTCGGGCTGCTGAAAGACGGCGACGGCGTGGCGAAATTCTCGTGGTTGAAAATGTTGAAGAAGTCGGCCGAGAATCCCAGTCTCCACCGCTCCTTGATCGTGGTATCCTTGCCGACGCGGAAATCGAGGTTCCAGAACGGCAGGCCGTAGAACGGATTCGCGCTGCCGGTGCGGCCATCCTGCGAAAGCAGAACGTAGCGGAAGTCGCAATAGGCCGCGCCCGGATTGCTGAACAGGTTCAGGTTGGTGCCGCTCGATCCGCCCACGCCGCTGGCGACCACGCCATTATAAAACGCGTCGCTGCAAGTGGTCGCATTGGAGACGTGATGATTCAACCCGGCCGACGGGAGTGGACCGGTGGGAACCATATAATCCGTCGCGCCGATGGTCGACGTGCCGCCGCCCCACACCTGGCTGCTTTCCGAGACTTTGGTCGGCAAGCCGGTCCAGGCCGAGAAAATTCCCGACGTGTACCATCCGCCGACGATTCCGTTCACCACCGAGTTGCCGTGCAGCGCGTGTCCCGCACCGGCCGGCAGATTGTACTGGAAGGTCGCATTCACCACGCTGCGCCGGTCGTACGACGACGGGCCATACTGCACGCTCGGGTTGAAGCTGTTCGAATAGAACCCGGCGTTGTTCTGGTTGGAAAGCCCGTCATCGAGAGCCTTCGAAAAGGTGTAGTTGCCCATGATCGTGAAGCCGCGCGACATGCGCTTGGTAAGCGTGAGGATTCCCGCCTGGTAATTGGAGAATCCAATGTAGGTGCGGATGAACTCGACCTGCGCCTGATCGCTGTCGAACGCGGTCATGCCCAGGTTGCGCCGGTAGGTGTCCAGGTTGAGGGCCAGCGTTCCGAGATTGCCGCCGGTGAAGGAACTCTTGTTCGCGTTCACGATGTAAGCTGTCGCGCTCGCCGCTCCCTGCGCCGTTGCCAGACCCGGGAAATTATTTTCAAACCACGGCTCCGTCGGCGCCGTTTGGCCCTGGCGCAGCGCCGTGGCGACGGCGTCGTAAGCCTGCGCGAAGGTCTGTCCCGAGGCCGGATCCTTGAGCATATAGGGGAACGAATTGACATTGACCGCCTGCGGCAGATCGCGTCCGGCGCGGCTGATAAAAGCAGCTTCCAGAATCATGTTGCCGGGCAGTTCGCGCTGAATGCTCAGATCGAAGTTGTAGCTGCGCCCGATCTTCATGTTCGGGTCCACCTGGAAAGACAGCGTTTCCTGTCCAGGCGTGGGAATCACCGGCGCGGTCGCGGCCGAGGGGGTCGGCAGCGGCAGGGTTCCGTCGGTGCCCACGCGGAACGCGGCCAAGCCGGGATTGGCCAGCACGCCGCCACTCGCATTGCAGCCCGGTCCGCCCGCCCCAGTGGCGTTGCAGGCCGGAGCCGGGACATCGATCAACTGGTCGAAGCCGATGCCGAGCATGGGAATTTCCACGCTCTGCACCGTGTTGCTGCGGTCGTAAACCATGGCGAATCCGCCGCGGATGACGGTCTTTTGGTCCCCCAGCAGCTTGCCCATAAAGCCGCTCTTCGCCGACGGATTCCAGGCCAGCGAAGCGCGCGGAGCGATGTCGCCCCAATCGACGTTAAACACCGGCTTGTTCAGCGTGCTCACCGGATCGAAGCCGAACGTCGGGTTGTAAACCTGCCCCTGCATCGCCGCGGACTCTTTCGCCGCCAAAAACGCCGGTCCAGTCACTTCCTGGCTGTTGTTGGCGTAAATCATGATCGTTTGCAGGTTGTTCTGTTCGGTCGGCGAGGTGTTCCAGCCGTAGTTCAAGCCGTAGTACAAAGTCAGGGACGGCTTGATGCGATAGGAATCCTGCACGTAGAAATACGTCGCCCACTGGTTGGTGACGTCGCGCAGGAACGTGCCGAGCGGCTGCGGCTGCAAATCCTTGTTGCGCACCGCCAGAATTCCGACGTTGTCCACCATACCCAGAGTCGAGGCGTAATAGCGGTCCCAATTCGTCAATCCGCTCGAAGGGACGCAGTTGTTGCCGATGGAGCCGCCGCAAGTCTGCGGACGGTCGACGCTCGGAATGGTGAGGAACGACTGATCGCCATCCACCAGCGCCACCAGCGAGGTAATCGAGCCGATCACTTTGTCGGCGCGGGCATGGGTGAACGGCAGATCGTTAATCTGGGCGCCGAACTGAATCTGGTGCTTGCCGATAATTTTCGTCATGTCGTCGCCCAACTGCCGGTCCTGCTGCCACTGCGCCTGGAAACGGGCGCGCTGCGTGTCCATATCGATCGGCGAATCGATAAAAGTGCTGACGCCGCTGCCGATGTCCAGCGCCACCGGACCATCCGCGGTCTGCGTTCCCGGAATATTCAGGATTCCGGCGGCCTTGGTCGGCGAAGTCGCGTTGGTCTGGCTGGTGTCGCGCACCCAGCCGATGCGCGCGATGTTCAACAACGTCGGCGAAATCTGCCAGGTGAGCTGCGCGGTGGGGACCAGCGTCCGCTGCGGCGTGGTTTCGACAGACGCCGGATGCCCGTTGAGAATTTCGATATCGCCGGAGGCGACCGTATTGCTATACCAGTAAGTCGTGCTCAGATTCAAGGTGAATTTTTCGTTGAAAACGTGATCCAGCCGGAGCACGCCGTAGTTGGTTTGAATCGGCGTGGGCAGGTTGGCGAAATAGCTCTGCGTGTTCAGATTATCGCCGCCGGACAGGTTCGGCAGCGGCATGTCCGCCCACTGCGCCGCGACCGAAGGATCGAGACCCAGGCCGCGCGGATCGCAGGCTCCCGAGCCGCTGGCGCCGCAGACCTGTGAATTTTTCAGATTGAACTGCTCCACTCCGTTCGGTCCCTGAAATTCCACGATGCCGTTGCGCAGGGTCTGCGTCGGAACCGTGCGCGTGACCTGCGCCACGGTGTCGAACCGGCGCATTTCGATATTGGTGAAGAAGAACGTCTTATTCTTCTGAATCGGACCGCCCAGGCGTCCGCCAAAGCGATTATCGTGAATGATCGCCTTGGGCAACGCAGCGCGATCGTTGTCCCAGGTGTTCGCGTTCAGATCGTTATTTTGCAGATATTCATAAAGCGCGCCATGAAAATCGTTGGAGCCATGGCGTCCGATCAGCGAAACCTGTCCGCCGGAGCCGCGCATCAGCGTCGCGTTCGGATTGGAAACACTCTCGCGAAACTCCTCCACGCTGTCGGCCGGCGTCGGAATCGAGGTGCTGGCCGCCACCAGGTTCGAAGTGATATCGATGCCGTCCAGCGTTACCGTGTTCTGATCGTCGATCGCCCCGCCGACGCGCATGGTCAGATTGGACCCGCCCGCAACCACGCCCGGCTGAATGTTCATCAAACCCACCGCGTCGCGATTGAGCGTCGGCAGGCGCAGAATATTATCGGTCGACATGACGTTGCCGATCTGCGAATCCTGCGTCTGCAACTGCGCCGCCGCCGTCGCCGCCACTTCCACCGTTTCCGTCGCCCCGCCGACTTCCATCTTCACCGGCACTGCGTTGGTTTTTTCCACGTCCACCGTGATGTCAGTGACGGTCGCCGTGCGGAATCCGCTCATCGCCACCGTCAGCTTGTAATTGCCCGGCGGCACCACCGGAAAAGTGAATCCACCCGCATCGTCGGCCGTCGCCGTAAACGTCTGGTTGGTGCCGGTGTTCTGCAACTGCACCTGCGCCTTCGGAATCACCGCGCCGGTCGGATCGGTCACCGTGCCGACCACTTTGCCGGCGTTGATCGTCTGCGCCGGCGCCGTCACGGCGAGCCAGAATAGCCCCGAAATTACCGCCAGGAAACGCGGCGCCGCCTGGAATCGATTCTTCACAAACCCTTTTCCCATTGAGAAGACTCCTTAACTCGCAAACCTTCGTGTTTTTTCGCGCACTCTGCTGAAGAATGGAGCTGGTAATCCTAAAACCCGCTTACGGATGTCCAATGTTCCCCTAAGAGCTGAGCCGCCGCCCAAAAACCAAAGCACCACTTACGGGCGGTGATTGGGAATGATGTTACCAACCTTCCATCAAGCTGTCAAGGAGAAAAAACACGTCGGCGCAGGACTTTAATCCCGCAGCCGAACCGCGGAGCTGAAAGCTTCGCGCGGGATCAATCCCGCCCTCCGATCTGATACTTTAAATAAAGCGTTTTTGTTATCAAAGCAGCGAGGAGGCGCTATTTTGCGGAGGCTTCGATACTCATTCCTGATCGCGTTGCTGTACCTGCCGGTCGAAGCGCAAACCGCGGATACTTCGTTTTTTGAAACGAAGATCCGTCCGGTGCTGGCCACGCGCTGCTATGGTTGCCATTCCGCGAAACTCAAAGCGCCCATGGCCGGGCTGAGGCTCGATACCAGAGCCGGCATGCGCGGCGTGATTGTGCCGGGCAAGCCGGACGAGAGCCGTTTACTGACAGCGCTGAGCTACTCGGATCCCGATTTGCAGATGCCGCCCACCGGCAAATTGCCGGATTCGGTGATTCAGGATTTTAAAGACTGGATCGCCGCCGGTGCGCCCGATCCGCGCGTGGATGCTCCGGCAACTTCAGCTGCGCCGGCGCCGCTCAAAGGCATGAGCATTGAAGACGGGCGGAAATGGTGGGCGTTCCAGCCGGTGTCCGAACATCCCGCGCCGGCGGTGAAGGATTCCGCGTGGGTCAAAAACAAGATCGATGCGTTTGTCCTGGCGAAACTCGAAGAAAAAGGTTTGACGCCGTCCCCCGAAGCCGATCGCGCCACGCTGGCGATTCGCGCTTATGTCGATCTGCTCGGCTACCGGCCCAACTATGACGAAGTGCAGGCGTTCGTCAACGATGCTTCGCCGGATGCGTACGAAAAATTGATCGACCAGCTGCTCGCTTCGCCGCACTATGGCGAACGATGGGGCCGGCACTGGATGGATGTGGCGCGCTTCGGCGAAGATAATCCGACGTCGGAAGCAACCAATCCTCCCTATCCTTTCGCGTGGCGCTATCGCGACTGGATCATCGAGTCTATTAATAAGGACGTACCCTACGACCGGTTCGTGAAGCTGCAACTGGCTGCGGATCAGATGCCGGACGCCACGCGATCGGATATTCGCGCTCTCGGCTATCTGGGCGCGGCGCCGGTTTATCACAAGGATCAGCGCCTTTCCGCCGACGTGATCGGCGGCTTCATGACCGACGATTGGGATGAGCGCGTGGACGCGGTTTCGCGCGGGCTGCTGGGCATGACGGTGGGCTGCGCGCGCTGCCACGATCATAAATTCGATCCGATTCCGACCAAGGATTATTACGGTCTGGTCGGCGTATTTGCGTCGACACGCCGCGCCGAGCGGCCGTTATTTGACGTCGATCCCAAAACCGAGCAGCGCTTTCTGTGGATCGAAAACCGGCTGTTCGACCTGCATTACTCGGCCAATCTGCTGACCAACGAAGCGTCGACCGTGGTCGGCGCGGCCGAGCGCGTGGCCCGCTGGAAAGCGGAGATCGAATCGCTCAAGGCGGAGATGCAGCGGATCGGCGAAAAATATCCGCAACTGGAGCAGGCGGTCGAAAAATATTATGTGATCGGCGCGCCGAAGAAGGCGGCGGCGGCCGGCACGAAAAAGCCGGTAGTGATCCCGCGCCGACGCATTCTCACCTCCACCGAGCCCTTCACCGACGCCGTGTTCGACGCCGCGCAATACGTCGACGGCAGCGATGCGCATTACACCTTTATCAACTACAAGCCGGGCGAAGCGCGCGATTTTCCGGTGCTGCTGCACGGCAACGTGGCCACGCCCGGCGATATGGTCCCGCGCCATTTTCTTAGCGTGTTATCGAAGGGCGACAGCACTTTTACGCACGGCTCGGGGCGCATCGATCTGGCCGAAGACATTTTCACCGACGGCGCTCCGCTGGCCGCCCGGGTGATCGTGAATCGCGTGTGGGGCTGGCATTTCGGACGCGCGCTGGCCGCGACCACCAGCGATTTCGGGGTGCAGGGCGAAAAGCCGTCGCACCCGGAACTGCTGGACGATCTGGCGGCGCGCTTCATCGCCCACAACTGGTCGCTCAAGTGGCTGAATCGCGAAATCATGCTGTCTGCGGCGTATCAGCAATCGAGCCGGATGCGCGCCGAGGAAGCGCAGATCGATCAGATCGACGTGTATTTGTGGCGCATGAATCCGCGGCGTCTGGATATCGAATCCTATCGCGATTCGCTGCTGCGCGCGGCGGGAAATCTGGATGAAAAGATGTACGGGCCGTCGGAAGAGGTCACCGCGGTCGACAATACGCGCCGCACCGTGTACGCGCGCGTCAGCCGCGGCCGGCTGAGCGATCTGCTGCGCATCTACGATTTTCCCGATCCCACCCAAACCAGCTCCGAACGCGACGTGACCACCACCTCGCTGCAGCAGCTGTTCATCATGAACAGCCCGTTCATGCACACCGAATCGGGGATTTTAGCGAAAAGCGTCGCGGCAGAGCCCGACGACTCCGCCCGGATTCGGGCGATGTACGAGAAAGTTTTCGCGCGCGATCCCAGCGCCAAGGAACTCGACCTGGCGCTGAGTTATCTTTCCGGCGGCACACTGGAACAATACGCGCAAATTCTGTTGTCGACCAATGAGGAGATTTTCTGGCCATGATATCCAGGCGGCAGATGATTCAATCGCTGTGCGGCGGTTTAGGCACCGTCGGATTGAGCGGACTTTTCGCGGCGGAAACGCGCGCTGGTGGGCTGGGCCATTACGCTGGTCCGCGAACGCCGGGAAAAGCGAAACACGTCATTTCGCTGTTCATGACCGGCGGGCCGTCGCACGTCGATATGTTCGATCCCAAGCCGCTGCTGGTGAAGCACGCCGGGGAGCGTCCCGATGCGGTGAATCTGCGCACCGAACGGCAAACCGGCGGCCTGCTGCCGTCGCCCTTCGCGTTTAAAAAATACGGCGCATCGGGAATTGAAGTGAGCGAGCTGGTGCCGCAGATCGGCGCGACCATCGACGACATCTGCCTGGTCCGCTCCATGTACACGTTCAATCCCACCCATACCCCGGCGCGCAGTTTATTTCACACCGGCACGGTGCTCGCGACGCGTCCGTCGACAGGCGCGTGGATTTCCTACGGCCTCGGAACGGAAAACGAGAATCTGCCGGCCTTCGTGGTGCTGACGCCGGGCGGCGGAGGCGGCGGAGGGTCGCTGTCGCGCGCCGGATTTCTGCCGGCCGAGCATCAGGGCATCAGTTTCAGCGACACCCAGGTCGAGCCGGAAAAAATGATTCCGGATTTGCGCAATCCCTGGGCCGACCCGAAATTGCAGCGCAGCGAGCTGGACGCGATTCAGGCGCTCAACCGCAATTTCAGCGATTCCTTCGGTCCCGACGAGTATCTGGAGGGCCGCATCAAATCGATGGAAGCGGCCTATCGCATGCAATTCGAGGCGCTGGACGTGTTCGACATTCGCAAGGAATCGGACGCGGTGCGCGCCGAATACGGAACGACGCCGTTTGCGCACGGCTGTCTGCTCGCGCGCCGGCTGGTGGAGCACGGGGTTCGCTACATCCATATTAATTACGGCGCCGGCCAGGTGTGGGACGATCACAAAGACATCAAGGAAAATTTAACGGCGCGTTGCCCGGACATGGATCAGGCCGCGGCGGCATTGATTCGCGATTTGAAGCGGCGCGGCTTGCTCGATGAAACGATTGTCGTGTGGGGCGGCGAATTCGGGCGCACGCCGGTTTCGGAAAGCGGCACGGGGCGCGATCACGATCCGTACGGATTCAGCATGTGGCTCGCCGGCGGCGGATTCAAAGGCGGCTTAGCATACGGCGCCACCGACGAGTTCGGCTTCAAGGCCGCGGAGAATCGAGTCTCGATTCACGATCTGCACGCGACCATGCTGTACGCACTCGGCGTCGATCACACCAGGCTGACCTATCGCTACGCCGGCCGCGATTTCCGGCTGACCGACGTATACGGCGAGGTGGTTAAGGATTTACTCGGTTAAATTGTCTCGACAGGGAGGGCGGACTTCAAGTCCGCGCGGGGCTTTAGCCCCGCCGCTTGACACGAACCGCGGAGCTAAAGCTCCGCGCGGGATCAATCCCGCCCTCCAAATACTGAACCCTACGACTTATTCGTCAGCTCGCGATAGACCACTTCGGTAAAGCTCGCAAATCCCGGACCGCGTCCGCCGCGCGCTGGCGCCGGCGCCGGGTCGCCCACCGCGGCGCGAATCTCGTCGAGCGATTTGCCTTGCGCCACCAGTTCCTTGATCTTGGCGCGTTTCTGTTCGACTCGGCTCAGCCGCTGCTGAATATCGTCCTTGGTCTGCACGTTGCCGTGCCCGGGCACGAACTGATCGGCGTTCAGCGCCACGATCCCTTTGGCGGTCGTGATCCAGCCTTCCGACGAGCCGTGTTTTTCCAGGTGAATCAGCGCGTCCGGAAACTGCGCCGCGATAATGTCGCCGGTGAACACGATTTTTTCGGCCGGCAGGAACACGATCAGGTCGCCGCTGGTGTGCGCCGGCGCCCAATGGAGCAGCTCCAGCCGCACGCCGTCGATCCGCAGCGTCTCTTTGTTTTTCGCGACCACCTGCGTCGGCAGTTTATCGGCCGGAGGCGCGCCGCGTCCGCCTTTGGAAACCGCCTCTTCCATTTCTTTTTTGCAATTTTCGTGCGCGATGATTTTCACTCCCGCCGGAAACGACGCGAGCCCGTTCACATGATCGCCGTCGCTGTGCGTCAGGATCACCGTAGTCACCGGTTTTGGAGTAATTTTAGCGATGTCGTCGAGCAGCTCCTTTCCGCCCGCCGCCGTGGTTTTCGCGTCGACGACGATCACGCCTTTGTCGCCGATGATGACCGCGCTATTGCCGCCGCCGCCTTCGATCCAATAAACATTCGGCTTCAACTGATGAGTCTGGAACGCGGCTGGCTGGGCCATCGCCAACGCCGCCGCCGCAAAAAATACGGCCAGATTCAACCTGCTTCGATCCATGGTGACCATCCTTCCATCAAGAAAATGTATCACGCGCACGAGCCGAAGTGAAAACCGCCGATTTGTAACGCTTGTGCGACGGTCTGGCGGCCTGCGCGCCGGTTCCCAACCGCGCCGGTTGGATTGCAACCGAACAGGCGGATTACGAATCCGCCGCGGGCTGCGAGCCCGCCCCACAAGCTATGGGTACGGGCTTGCAGTATCCTAATCCTAATATGCCGACCCGAATTCTTCTCGCCCTCCTGGCCGCTGCCGTCTTCGCGCCCGCGCAGACGCGCACTAATGTTACGCCCGGACACCGCTATCCTCGCCTGGTCATCCGCGGAGCGATGGTGGTCGACGGCAGCGGTGAGCCGGCCGCTGGTCCCAAGGACATCGTGATCGAAAACAACATGATCACCGACGTGGTTCCGCTCGATAGTGTGGCGCTCTCGCGCGGCGACGCGCGGCGCCCGCAAGGGGACGTCAACATCGATGCCACTGGAAAATATGTTCTGCCCGGCCTGATCGACGTACACGCGCACACCCAGGACGAGCGCGGCGGCATTCCCCAGCCGCTGCAATATGAGTTGAATATCTGGCTCGCCTGCGGCATCACGACCGTGCGCGACGTCGGCAGCGATACCAAAAAGACGATCGATCTGCGCCAGCGCAGTGAAGCGGGGTCGGTGGCCGCGCCGCGCATGTTCGTTTATCCCATGATCGGATCGCCCCGGACGCCCGACGCCGCGCGCCAGCGGGTTCGCGAGATCAAAGCCGAAGGCGCAGACGGCATTAAGTTCCTCGGGATTCACCGCGAGGAAATGGAAGCGGCCGCGGACGAAGCGCATAAATTGGGGCTGCGGATCGCCCACCACGTCGGCGTCGAAGACGCCAACGCCTGGGACGATATTAAATTCGGCACCACCAGCATCGAGCACTGGTACGGCATTCCCGACGCGGCGCTCGACGACGGGGTTCAGCATTTTCCCGCCGATTTCAACTACAACAATGAAGCCGATCGTTTCCGTTATGGCGGCCGTCTGTGGCGCGAAGCGAATCCGGAAAAATTGCTGAAAGTATTGCAGGCGATGGTGGATAACCACGTCGCCTGGGTGCCTACGCTGAGCATTTATGAAGCCAGCCGCGATGTGCAGCGCGCCCGCACGCAGCCGTGGTTCAAGGATTATCTGCATCCCACGCTGGAAAAATATTTCGAGCCGAACCCCGCCAATCACGGCTCCTATTTCGATCACTGGACGTCCACCGACGAAGCTTACTGGAAGGAAAATTACCGGATTTGGGAAGCCGCGCTCAAGGAGTTCGGCAAGCGCGGCGGCACCATCGGCGTCGGCGATGACGCCGGCTTCATTTATTCGATGTACGGCTTCGGTTTGATCCGCGAACTCGAGTTGCAGCAGGAAGCCGGATTCCAGCCGCTCAAAGTGATCGAGCACGCGACGGTGGATAACGCGAGAATTCTCGGCCGCGAAAAGGATCTGGGCAAGGTTCGCGCGGGCTATCATGCCGATCTGATCGTGGTGAACGGCAATCCGCTCGATGATTTCAAGGTTCTCTATCCGACGGGCGTCGATTCCTGGGTGAACGGAAAAGAGGTCCATTCCGGCGGAATCGAGTGGACCGTCAAAGACGGCATCCCCTATCACGGCCCCACGCTGATGAAGGAAGTGAAAGACATGGTCGCGCAGGCCCGCGCGAAGCAAGGCGGAGCGAGATAATCTAAAGAAGCCAGAAGTCAGGAGACAGAAGTCGGAATGCCGCAGTGTTTCCCTCTGGCTGCTGACTTGTGACTCCCGGCTGCTTTCTCATATGACCCGTTTCGATTTTCGTCCGCGCACGCGCGTTTTGTTCGGCGAAGGGGAATTCTCGCGAGTCGGCGAAGTCGCGCGCGAATTAGGCGGGACGAAATGCCTGCTGGTGGCCGATCGCGGCATGGTCGAGGCTGGCTACGCCGGCGAAGCCGCGCGCTCCTTGAAGGCGCGGCGCATGGAAGTGATCGCGTTCCACGATTTCGACACCAGCACCGCGGCCGCGGTGCAGGCCGGCGCGGAATTGGCCGCGCCGCACAAGATCGACCTGATCGTCGCCATCGGCGGCGGCAGCTCCCTCGATTGCGCCAAGGCGATCAATTTTGTGGCCTCCAATGGCGGCGCGGCTCGCGATTATTGGGGCTACGGCAAAGCGTCGCGGCCCATGCTGCCGATGATCGCCGTTCCCACCACCGCCGGCGCCGGCAGTGAAGCGCAGAGCTACGCCATTGTTTCCGAAAATCACGTCAAGATGGTCATCGGCGATTCGAAAGCGATTTTTCGCGCCGCCATTCTCGATCCGAAATTGACGGTGACGCAGCCTCACGCGCTCGCCGCCGCGACCGGTTACGACGCCATTTCCCACGCCGTCGAAACTCTGGTCAGCACGCGGCGCACGGCGCTGTCGGAATGTTTTTCGCGCTCGGCGTGGCGGCTGCTCAACGGAAATTTCGAGCGCGTTCTGAAACATCCCGAGGATCTGAACGCGCGCGGCGCGATGCTGATCGGCGCGCATTTTGGCGGCCTGGCGATCGAAAATTCGATGCTCGGCGCGGCCCACGCCTGCGCCGGTCCGCTGACCGAGCATTATCCGATTCCGCACGGCCAGGCCATCGCGCTGCTGCTCTCGCACGTCGTCGAATGGAACAGCGCGGTCTCCGGCCGGCACTATGACGAATTGTTTGCGGGGGATCTGGCCAAGCGTCTCCGCGAATTGGCGGAGATCGCGGGATTGCCGGTGTTCTTGCAGGACGCCGCGGTTCCGCGCGAAGCGCTGCCGAGGCTGGCCGAAGAAGCCGCGTCGCAATGGACCGGCAAATTCAACCCGCGCCACTTCGACGCGGGTGCGGCGCTGGAAATTTACCAAAACGCCTATTAGCATCGCTGGCAGATGTGGGGCCGGCCCCCAAGGGATCGAACTTATCCGTTCCTTCCATCCCGCCTTCAACAAAAAGGCATTGGCCGGATAGGATGCGAAAAAACCGATGATCATCGCGATCTGCATCATGAACCAGAACAGCGCCGAGTGGACGCGCAGATGGGCAGACGCAGAGGTTCACCGGCGCGTGGCATGATGGAAGAGAGCGTGGCCCCCAATCGATTACAAGGTCGATTCGAGCTGTTGGAACTGCGCCGCGACGATGGGATTCAAACCTTCCACGCCCGCGAAGTTTCCACCGCGCGGCCCGTTCAAGTCCACTTCTTTGACGCGAGCGTACCTGAAACCCTGGCGCTGCTCTCCCGCCTCAATCGCCTGCCCGACGCGGAGCGCCGCCGGGTGATCGACCGCGGTGTTTCCGATGGCCGTCCCTATGTTGTCACCGACCGTCTGGCCGGATTCGCCAGCCTGCGCGAATGGCTGGAGTCGAAAGCTGACGCCCGGTCGCTCGACCAGCAGTTTTTTGAGCTGTTCGATTCGGAAGTACCAGAACTGCAGGTCCAGCCCGCTTCCATTTCGAGCGGCGACGACGACGATGATGAAGACCGGCACACCGGCAGCGCGCTGGGAGCCATGGCGCTTGGCATCGTAGTTGCCATCGTGTTTTTGGGATTGGTCATCGCGGCCTTCGCGTTTCATCCCAGATGATCGCCGCGCCGGCCTCCCGATTGCAACGGTTTGACCCGCAAAACTTCCAGCTTCGCAACGGGTTATCGTATTAGATTATGCTGAAGAGAGCCGTTCGACCAGCGGTATTGAGGGCCCCGTAACGGGTGGAACATCGCACATGCGCTTCGCCGTTGACGCACACGCCATAGGCTGTCACCTCACCGGAAACGAAGTTTATATCCGCAATCTGCTGAACCAGTTCGCGCGGCTCGATTCGGAAAGCGCCATTCTTGCGTATATCGCCAAGCCCGGCGCCGAAACGCAACTGGCGGACCGGATTCGCATCCGGCGCGTTTCCGCCAACCCCTTTCGCCGCCTCGGTTTGGATCTGCCGCTGCGGATGCGCGCCGACCGTCCGGATCTGCTCCACGTCCAATATACCGGTCCGTTGCTGACCAAAGTACCACTGGTGGTGAGCGTCCATGACGTCAGTTACCTGGAACACCCCCGGTACTTCACGCGATTCCGTTCCCGGCAGCTTCGCATCACCGTGCGGCGGACCGTGGAAAGCGCGGCGGCGGTGCTCACGCCCAGCGAATTTTCCCGCGACGCGATTCTGAACCACTATGCGATCGACCCCGGCAAAGTGGTCGTGGTTCCCAATGCCGTCTCGCCCGTCTTCCGCGCCATCGACCGGCAAGTGGCGGCGTCGGCGGTGGAAGAAAAGTTCCACATTGGCTTCCCGTTTGTGCTCATGGTGGGGGATCTGCAACCGCGCAAGAATCATCTGGGGCTGCTGCGCGCGTTTGAAAACGTGACGCGCGCGTATCCGCAACTGGCCCACCACCTGGTCTTCGTGGGCAAGGAAACCTGGTATTCGAAGGAACTGCACCGCGCCGTTTCCGGCAGCGTCATTCGCGATCGCGTCCATTTCACCGGCTTCATTGAAGACGCGGACCTGGTCCACTTCTATAACGCCTGCGACCTGTTCGTGTTCCCGTCTTTTTATGAAGGCTTCGGTCTGCCGATCCTTGAAGCGATGGCCTGCGGGCGTGCGGTCGCGTGTTCGCGTACCACGGCGATGCCCGAAGTCGCCGACGGCGCGGGCATTCTATTCGATCCGGATTCCATCGACGAAATGTCACGCGCCATCTCCGACGTGCTGCGCGACGCCGGGCTGCGCGCGCGGCTGGAACGGCTGGGATCGCAGCGGGCGGCGCAGTTCAGTTGGGAACGGTCGGCGCGCCGGACGCTGGAGGTTTATTATCATGTAGCTGGAGCGGGACGCGCGGCTGGGGCCAAAGAGCAAAGCCCGGCGGCGCTGAACGCTCGTGCCAGCTCATGAAGCATTTTCTTCTCTTTCTGTTCTGCCTCCCCGCCTTTTCCGGTTCGCTCGATTACGCCATCAACTGGCCGAGCGGCCTCAGCCTGGGCCAGGTGACGCTCGATTCCGCGAAAAGTAACGGCAACTGGAATCTATCCCTTACCATTGACGCGAGCGTCCCCGGCTACGCCGTTCGCGACGAATATAAATCGATCGCGACTCCGGATTTGTGCAGCGTCGAGTTCGACAAGACTTTCGCGCACGGCCAGCATAAAAACCAGGAGACGCTCAACTTCAATCAGCAGGACCACACCGTCACGCGCGAAACTTCGGGCGGAGGCAAATCGGATATTTCAGTCGGCTCCTGCGCCCGCGACCCGCTGGCGTTCATTCAATTCCTGCGGCAGCAGCTTGCCGCGGGAACCTTGCCGCCACAGCAGCCGGTGGTTTACGGCGCGGCTTACGACGTGCGCGTCGAATACAGCGGTGCGCAGACTATCCAGCTGGGCGAGCAGAAAGTGGAGGCGGACCGGATCGTGGCCCGGATCAAAGGACCGGAGTCGGATCTGAACGTGGAAATTTTCTTCTCGCGCGACGCCGCGCGGACGCCGCTGCTGGCCAGGATTCCCGTGCCGCTCGGCACCTTTTCGGTGGAATTGCAGAAGTGAGCGCAAGACGACTTGAGAGTGCTTCTGGCAGGGTGCTGAAAAAGGGGACAGATTACTCTATCCCCGAACGGATGATCCGCCTCGCGTTTTTTTCCCCGCTGCCGCCCTCGCGCAGCGGCATCGCCGATTATTCCGCGGCGCTGCTCGATCATTTGACGCGATTCGCCGAAGTCGAAACCTTTACCGAAAAATGCGCGAAGTTCGACGCCGCGCGATTCGACCTTTGCGTTTACCAGCTCGGCAACAATCCCCATCACACCTTCGCCTACGAAATGGCCATGGAGCATCCGGGCATCGTGGTGATGCATGAAGCGAATCTGCACCACTTGATCGCCGATCTGACCATCCGCCGCAACGATTGGGACGCGTACCTGCGCGAAGTGGAAACCAACGGTGGCGCCGAAGCGCTGGCCTATGCCATCCGCTACGTGCGCACGCTCGAACGTGGTCCCGATTACGAAATCCCCATGCTGCGCTCGATTCTCAAGCGGTCGCGTGGCGCGATCGTCCATTCGGGCGCGGTTGAAGCGGAACTGCGCGCGGCGGGATTCGAAGGGCCGGTCGCGAAAATTCCGCACGGGGCCTGGCTTTTTGAAAAAGGGATCGTCGAAGGCGAGCGCATGAAGTATCGCGAACGCCTGGGGCTCGATGAGCGCACTCCGCTGATCGGCATTTTCGGTTTCTTGAAGCCGTATAAGCGGATCGCCGAATCGCTTCGCGCCTTGCGCAGATTGGTTCGCGTGGCGCCCGATGCGCGCATGATTCTGGTGGGCGAAGCGCATCCGGAATTGCCGCTCGCCTCGCTTCTTTCGACCCTCGATCTCTCGAAATACGCGCGGCCGATCGGATTCACGCCCATCGAGGATTTCAACGGCTACCTGAGCGCCTGCGATATCGTGCTCAACCTGCGTTTTCCGACGGTCGGGGAAAGCTCCGGCACGCTGCTGCGCTCGCTCGGGATGGGCAAGGCGGCGATCGTTTCCGACGTCGGATCGTTCCGCGAATATCCCGACGAAATTTGCCTGAAAAGTCCGGTGGACGCGAGCGAAGAGGATCATCTGTTCGAGTTTTTAAATCTTCTGGTATCGCGCCCCGAGGTCGCGCGCGCCATGGGCGCGAAAGCTCGCGCGTGGGTGGAGCGCGAATGCAGCTGGGAATCGGTCGCGCGGCGCTACGCGGAGTTTTGCGAAGCGGTGATCGAGGGCAGGGAATGGGCGCGGATCGAAGCAGCGCCGGCGGTCGAAATCGTCGCGGCGGAGGAACAGCAACAGGCCGCGGCCGCCGCCGTTTCGGGCGATTACATCGCCAGCTGGGCTCCGGTCGAAGACGGATCGCGCGCCTACGTCGAAAGCCATCTGACGCGGCTCGAAAAAACGCTGGCGGTCACGCCCGCGGGGTTGGCGGCGGATCGCATTCTGGAAATGGGCGCGTATCTGCAAATCACGCCGGCGCTCAAAACCCGGCTCGGCTATGGCGAAGTTCGCGGCTGCTATTACGGCCGCGCGGGCCAGACCGCGATCAAAACGGTCGAATCGGAAAATGGCGAAACGTTCGCCTGCCGCATCGATCTGTTCGACGCCGAACGCGACCGTTTTCCTTACCAGGACGGATATTTTTCGACCGTCCTGTGCTGCGAGCTGCTGGAGCATCTGACCGCGGACCCGATGCACATGATGATGGAGATCAACCGTGTTCTAAAAGGGGAGGGCCACCTGGTTCTGACCACCCCGAACATTGCCTCGCTGCGCGCCATCGCCGGAATTTTGCAGGGTTTTCATCCGATGCTGTTTCCGGCCTACATCCGGCCGCGCGAATCGGGCGAAGTGGATGCCCGGCACAGCCGCGAATACACCGCGCGGGAGATTCAGGCGCTGCTCGAAATTTCCGGCTTCGAAGTGACCCTGCTCGATAGCGGCCCGTTTCGCGACGAGCCGAAACCGGAGCTGGGCTGGGTGGAGCATCTGCTCGACCGGTACATGCTGTCGAAGGATCATCGCGGCGACGGGATTTATGCGGTCGGAAAAAAAATAGCGCCGGTAAAGGATCGCTATCCGGCGTGGCTGTACAGTTAAGGCCGGTCGAGTAACGTAGGCCGGCCTGGTACTTTTGGTTCACGCTCACCCTCGCAACGCTTCAGCCCGCGAAAACGTCTAGAATAATCTAGGAGGTCGCCATGAAGCTGGTTGTGATGGTTCTCGTGGCTGGCTCCTGCGCTTTCGCGCAACACGGAGGCGGAGCCAGAGGCGGCGGGCATGCCGCCCGGGCCAACCGCGGAGGCGGCGGATTCTTCGCTCCACCCGCGGTTTCGCATCCGGGGCATGGTCCGGCGGTGATCGTTCCTTATCCGGTTTTTTACGGCGGCTCCTATTTCTGCGATCCGTCCTATTGCTATTCCGGCGGCGGCGATCCCAACTCGGCGCCCGCGCCGGCCAGCGGCTACTCCGACGACAGCGGCGCCTACGGCGCGCAGGGGCAACCGCCGGTGGTGATCGTGAATCAGAGTTTTCAGCCGCCCACCGCCAACGGTGTGATGCACGATTATTCCAACGTCCCGCTGCCGCCGGCCGCCCCCAATCCGGACGCCAAGCCCGACGATCAGCCGACCATTTACCTGATCGCCATGACGGACCATACGATTCTGGCGGCGATCGCCTATTGGGTGGACGGCGACACGCTCGATTACATCACTCAGGACGGCGATCAGAACCGCATTTCGCTGGCGCTGGTGGATCGCGATTTTTCGCGCAAGCTGAATTCGGACCGCGGGGTCGATTTCAGGCTGCCGGCGGCGAAATAGGTCTGGCCCGCCCTCACGGACGCCCCGCAAGTGCGTCGCGCGGACAGCACACTGCGAGTGGCATAAGCCGTCAGGCTTGTGCTCTTGACGGCCCGAAATCCTGCCGCGGACAGCACACTGCGAGTGGCATAAGTCGTCAGGCTTGTGCTCTTGACGGCCCGAGATCGCCGCGGACAGCACACTGCGAGTGGCATAAGCCGTCAGGCTTGTGCACTTGACGGCCCGAAATCCTGCCGCGGACAGCACAAGCCTGGCGGCTTATGCCACTCGCGCAAATTTAGATGGAACCCGGAGGCCGCCCAATGGGTATGCTATGTTGATGGACCGTTTTCGCCAGGATCTGAGTCTTGCCTTCCGTCGGCTGCGCTCGAGTCCCGGATTCACGCTGGCCGCCATCCTCACGCTGGCGCTCGGCATCGGCGCGAATACGGCGATTTTCACCGCGGTGAACGCGCTCATGTTTCAACCGCTGCCGGTGGAACGGCCGCAGGAAGTGGTTACGCTGAACGCGCATCTGGCCCTGAACACCGAATTCCCCGTTACCAGCTATCCCGATTACCTCGATTACCGCGACCGCAACACCGTGCTTTCGGGACTCGCCGGATTTCGTTTCGACCCGGCGAATTTCACCCGGGGAAACTCGAATAACGCCCGGATCTGGGTGTACGCCGTCACCGGAAATTATTTCGGCGTGCTGGGCGTGAAGGCGATGCGCGGGCGCGTGCTCGGCCCCGGCGACGATACCACCCGCGGCGGCGAGCCCGTCGCGGTGATTACGGCGGAGTGCTGGCAGCGGCGATTCGCGGGCGACCCGAACGTGGTGGGGCGCAAAATCAAAATCAACGGCATGGACTATACCATCGTCGGCATCGCGCCTCCGGGCTTTCACGGAACGGAGATCGTGTTCACGCCCGAAGTTTTCGTGCCGCTCGCCATGCAGGCGCAGATCGAGCCGGGCAACTCCTGGCTGGATAATCGCGACACCCGCAATCTGATGGTGATCGGCCGGCTGAAACCGGGCGTGACGATGCCGCAGGCGCAAGCCGAATTGAACGCGCTGGCCGTCGAGCTGGGCCGGCAATATCCGAACACCGACGCGGGCATCAGCATCGTTTTATCACAGGCCGGATTATTCGGCACCTATATTCGCGGCACGGTGCGCGCATTTTCGGCGATCCTGATGGGCGTCGCGGGACTGGTCCTGCTGATCGCCTGCGTCAATCTGGCCAGCCTTCTGCTGGCTCGCGCGGCGGACCGCCGCAAAGATACGGCGATTCGCCTGGCGCTGGGCGCGCCGCGCGCGCGGCTGGTTCGGCAACTGCTGACGGAAAGCGTAGTCTTGTCCCTCGCCGGCGGGGTAGCGGGATTTTTGCTGGCGCAATGGCTGACGGATCTGTTTGCGGCGTGGCGTCCGCCGGTGGAGGTTCCGATTATTCCCACGCTGCACATGGACACGCACGTGATGTTTTTCGCGCTGGTCGCATCGGTGCTGACGGGAATCATCTTCGGCCTGGCGCCGGCGCTGCAATCGACGCGCGCGGAACTGGCGCCGGCGTTGAAAAATGAAGCCGTCGCCGAGCGATTGCGGCGATTCGCGCTGCGCGATCTGCTGGTGACGGCACAGGTGGCGATGTCGGTGGTGCTGATCGTGGGCAGCGTGCTGGTGGTGCGCAGCCTGCAACACGCGCTGACGCTGCCGCTCGGATTCGAGCCGCGCCATGCCGCCTCGGTCTCATTCGATATGACACTGCAAGGCTACGATCGCACGCGCGTCGATGAATTGAACCGCCGTCTTCTCGATCACGTGCGATCGGTGCCGGGGATCGAAGCGGCCGGGTTGACGGTGGGCATTCCGCTGTCGCTGCACTGGAACAACAACGGCGTGCTGATCGAAGGCAAGCCAATGCCGAAGCCCGCGGACACGCCGCTGGCGGCGGTTTATGAAATCTCGCCAGGATATTTTCGAGCGGCGGGAACCAGGCTGATCCGCGGGCGCGATTTCGACGACAACGACAAGCGCGGCGCGCCGATGGTAGCCGTGGTCAACGAAACTTTCGCGCGCCAGCTTTTGCCCGGTGAGGATCCCATCGGCAAGCGCTTCCGGAGCAGCCAGCATTCGCCATGGGAACAGATCGTCGGCGTGGTGGAAGATGGCAAATACCGGTCGCTCGGCGAGCGGACGATGATCGCGGAGTTTCTGCCGATCGCGCAGCACACTCCGGAGGATGAAACCATCGTGGCGCGGTCGACGCTGCCGGAAGAACAAGTGGCCGGGATGCTGCGGCGCGCGGTGAATGAGCTTGATCCGGCCATGCCGGTTTACGATGTGGGCAGCGTAGCCGATCATCTCGGCCTGGTGCTGTTTCCGGCGCGCATCGCGGCGATTGTTCTGGGCGCGTTCGGGGTGCTGGCGATCGTGCTGGCGGCGACCGGCGTGTACGGGATCATGGCTTACGCGGTGGCGCGGCGCACGCGGGAGATCGGCATCCGCATGGCGCTGGGCGCGAATGCGCCGCAGGTGCTGCGCGTGGTGCTTTCGCATACCGCGCTGCTGGTGGGCGCGGGAACCGTGGTGGGGGTCGCGCTGGCGCTGGCCGCGGGACGTTTATTCGCGCAGATTCTTTATGGCGTCAGCGCGACGGACCCGTTCACCTATGCGCTGGCGATTGTCGCCATGGCCGCGGTCGCGTTTTGGGCCTGCTGGTTCCCGGCGCGGCGCGCGATGCGCATCGATCCGGTGACCGCGCTGCGCACGGAATGAGCTGACGGCGGATCGCTGGCCGCTGACAGCTAGAATAGGTGCTATGGACCACACCCTGGTAACGACGGCGTTCACTCTGGATGGCTATCGCATCACGCGGGATTTGGGAATTGTGCGCGGCATTGTGGTGCGCTCGCGCTCGATTTTCGGGACGATTGGCGCGGGCTTGCAGACCATCGTCGGCGGCAACATCACGCTGCTCACCGAGCTGTGCGAAAAAACGCGCGAGCATGCTTATGAATTGATGTGCCAGCACGCCGAACAGATGGGCGCCAACGGCGTCGTCGGCATGCGCTACGACGCAACCGAAGTGATGCAGGGCGTCACCGAAGTGTTGTGCTACGGGACCGCCGTAATGGTGGAGCGGTCGCGCGAGTAAAGAAATGCGGCCATTCCTCCGATCCATCGAGCATGCGGAAAATTGTGTTTCTGCTGCTGGCGATCACGGCCTGCCAGGCGCAGAGCGACGAGAATCAGGTTGCCGCCGTGCTCCAGCAACTGGAACACGCCGCGCAGACCGGCGACGGAAATGCGTTCGTAGCGCTGTGGTCGCGCCAATCCGTGGAAAACGCCCGGAAGCTGGCGCCCCACATTAGTCCGCAGCCGGAGCTTCATTTTCGCCCGCTGAGAATTTTCGTGCGCGGCGAGGAAGCGGCGGTGCTGGCGCAGGCAGACGCCGATATGTTCCTCACCATGACCCTGGTTCACGAAGCGGGAGCGTGGAAGATCGATCAACAGAGCTGGAGCGATCACGCGCCGGACGCCAATTCCGTTTATGCCGCGCTCCCACCGCCGGAGGGAGCGTTTTCGCGTGCGGGATCGCCGTGGGACCGGGTCGCGGCGGCGCTGCCGGCCAATGAGGCGGCGCGCAAGGGGTGGCAGATACGCGCGACCTTTGATGAATCCTACCTTTATCTCCGGCTGGAGTACAACACGCCATTGCCGCCGCCGGGGAGCACCACTGAGACGCCGCCGACCGGATGGCCGGTCCTGAAAATCGATGTCGCGGGCGCGGGCGAGTTTGTCCTGTACGATGACGTCAACATTGGCGATCAGGCGACGTTCGGCGCCGATGGCCGCGCCAACTCACATCGTCCTTTCGAGGCATACATGATCCGGCTGGAGCGCAACCATCGCGAGGTTTTTTCGGCCTCGGCCAATATGCACTCCAGCCCGCTGATTCAGGTGAACGATCGTTTTTACGACATCCGGATTCCTTTGGCCGCGATGGGAATCGCGGATTCGCGCGGGCTAAAGATGACCATAGGCGACGCCGAATGGCCGAAAAGCGCGATCCTGAGCATGG
>DATJNW010000152.1:0-20076 GCA_035507655.1 Bryobacteraceae bacterium
CCGCACGAGTCTTTGCCTGCTTAAAAACCGGATCGGGAATTTCGAGCGTCGCCTTCACAAATCCATTCTCCCATATTTATGGGAGTTGCCAGGCCACGTTACCACCTACGACGGTTGCTACCGGACCACCCCGAAACGTTCTGCCATCGAACGGCGAATTGCGGCTTTTCGAGAACGACTTGTTCACGTCGTAAGTCCACTCGCGATCGGTTGAAAAAATAGTCACATCCGCAGGAGCACCTGGCCTCAGCGCCCCGCGGCCTAGCCCCAGAATTTTTTCCGGACCCGCCGTGAACAACTCGACCAATCTCATCAACCCGATTTTTCCGGGATGCACCAGCGTCTCCAGCGCGACGCTCAGCGCCGTCTCCAGTCCGATGATCCCGAACGGGCATTTCTCGAACTCCTGCATCTTCTCGGAGCCAGCGTGCGGCGCATGATCGGTGGCGATCGCGTCGATCGCTCCGCTGACCACCCCGCCGACCACGGCGCTTACATCGCAGGTCGAACGCAGCGGCGGCTTCATCTTGAAATTCGAATCGTACGGGCTCATCTGGGAATCGGCCAGCGCCAGATGATGCGGCGTCACCTCCGCCGTCACCGCTAATCCGCGAGCCTTCGCAAACGCGACCATCTCCACCGCGTGACGCGACGACAAATGCGCCACGTGATAACGCGCGCCGGTCAACTCGGCCAGCAGAATATCGCGCGCCACCATCACGTCTTCCGAAGCCGCCGGAATCCCGCGCAATCCGAGGCGCACCGATTCCAGGCCTTCATGCATGTCGCCGCCGGCGCTCAGGTGCAGGTCCTCGCAATGGTCGATCACCGGAATTCCGAAGCTGCGCGCAAACTCCATCGCGCGACGCATCACCCGGGCATTCATCACCGGCCGCCCGTCATCGGAAATGGCCACGCAGCCGGCGTCTTTCATCGATCCGATCGACGCTAGCTCCTCGCCAGCACTCGCCTTCGTGATGGCTCCAATGGGCCACACATTCACCACCGCGTGTCGTCGAGCTTTTTCGATGATGTAGCTGGTCACCGTTGCGTTGTCGTTCACCGGCGACGTATTGGGCATCGGACAAATCGAAGTGAACCCGCCCGCAGCCGCTGCACGCGATCCCGATTCGATCGTCTCGGCATGCTCGAATCCCGGTTCGCGCAGATGCACGTGCATATCGATAAATCCTGGCGCGACGATGAATCCCGAGGCGTCGAAAACCTCAGTACCCGACAATTCGCGCCCGATTTCGCGAATCACGCTGCCGTCGATCAACACGTCCGCGACGCCGTCATGACCCGACGCCGGATCGATCACGCGCCCGTTTTTAATCACGAGACTCATTGCGCCAGCACCCGCTCCAGCACGGCCATTCGCACAGCGACTCCGTTTTCCACCTGATTCAAAATCACCGACCGCTGCGAATCGGCGACCTCCGAAGAAATCTCCCGCCCGCGATTGATCGGCCCCGGATGCATCACGATCACGTGCGGCTTGGCCAATTCCAGATGTTCCAGCCGCAGTCCGTAGAAGGAAAAATACTCGCCCGAAGGAAACGCCGCTTCATGCTGCCGTTCGAGCTGGACGCGCAGCATCATAATCACATCCGCCTGGCGAATCGCCTCGCGCATATCGGTAGTCAACGTGACTCCCGGAGCAATCTGCTTCAATTCCACCGGCAGCAGCGACGCCGGTCCGCATAACACGATCTCCGCGCCGAATTTCGACAGCAGATAAACGTTGGATCGCGCGACGCGGCTGTGCGCGATGTCGCCGATAATCGCCACGCGAATCCCTTCGAGCGAAGCGCCGCGATCCAGAATCGTACGCGCATCGAGCAGCGCCTGCGTCGGATGCTCATGCGTGCCATCGCCCGCATTGATAATCGGCGTTTCGAGATACCTCTGCAAGAAATGCGGCGCGCCCGACGCCGCGTGACGCATGATGATCGCGTCCGGACGCATGGCCGCCAGCGTATTCAGCGTGTCCACCAGCGATTCGCCTTTGGAAACGCTGGACCCCTGCGCGGTAATCGAAATGGTATCCGCGCCCAGCCGTTTCGCCGCGATTTCGAAGCTGGTTCGCGTGCGCGTGGACGCCTCGAAAAACAAATTCACCACCATGCGCCCGCGCAACAGATCCAGCTTGCCTCGCCCCCGCGGCTGAAAATCGCGCGCCCGATCCAGAATCGACTGCACCTCCTCGCGCGTCAGATTTTCGATCCCCAGCAGTCCCCGCAATCAGGCTCCTTCCGCCATTCGCTCCACCAGCAAAACTTTTTCCGTCGAATCGATCTCATTAAATTTCACTTCGATGATCTCGCTCGCCGTGGTCTGCACGTGCCTTCCGACGTAGCTCGCCTCGATCGGCAATTCGCGATGCCCGCGATCGATCAGCACCAGCAACTGCACCCGCGCCGGGCGCCCATGATCGAACAGCGCATCGAGCGCCGCGCGAATGGTGCGGCCGGTGTAGAGCACGTCATCCATCAGGATAATGTCGCGTCCGGTCACCGTGAAAGGAATGTCGGTCGCGTTCACCACCGGAGCGTGCGAGACCGTGGAAAGATCGTCGCGATAAAGATTGATGTCCAAAATCCCCACCGGAATCCTGCGCTGCTCCAGCGCTTCGATCTTCGACGCCAGCCGCTGCGCCAACGGCACGCCGCGGCGGCGGATGCCGATGAACGCGAGCTTTTCGAGATCGGTGGTCCGCTCCAGAATTTCATGCGCCAGGCGGACCAGCGTGCGGTCGATTTCACTGGCGCTCATCAGTTGACGCTTTTCACGGGTGACGGGCATGAGGGGGTAAACGTTTCAGGTTACCACAGCTAATATCTCTTCAGCCGGCTCTTGATATTGTGCGCCAGCTTTTCGATATCTTCCGCGTTCTTCATCGCCTTCACCGACACCACGTATTTGTCGCCGTTCTCCAGGTCGCTCTTCAGCTCTTCGGCGAGCCTGGCCAGCTCCGCCGAATCCGCCAGGTTTTTCTTGTAATCGTCCTTGACGATCATCTCCTTCTGCGTTTTTCCGTTCGGCAAGGTGGGCTCGCCGGCGTGAGTGACGATCAGCGGGTCCGGTTCATTGGGGGTCGGTTGGGGCCTCGTTTGCGCGAAACACCCACAAAATAAAACGAGCGTCAAATACAGGCGTTTCATCACCTACAATGATACAAACCGCCGCGCGGCCGGGCTGTCGAAGCCGGCGACAAAAAAAGCCGGCGCACTCGTCGTAAAGTAAAAGTTACTTCGCAGAAATGGTCAACGTCGGCATCATCGGACTCGGTAACGTGGGCGCGGGAACCGTGCAGATTCTTACGGAAAACGCCGGCCAGATCGCGCTGAAGCTCGGTTTCCCGCTGCGCGTCGCCGCCGTGTGCAGCCGCAATCTTGAAGGCAAGCCGGCTCCCGAAGGCGCCCTGCGCACCACCGATTGGCGCGAAGTCGTCGCGCATCCCGACGTTCACATTGTGGCCGAATTGGTTGGAGGCACTACGACGGCCGCCGAGATCATTCACAGCGCCATCGATCGCGGAAAATCCGTCGTCACCGCCAATAAAGAACTGATGGCCCGCTGCGGAGCCGAATTATGGGATCGTGCCATCGCCGCCAAAATCAATCTCGCCATGGAAGCGAGCGTCGCCGGCGGCATCCCCATTCACGCCGTCCTGCGCGAAGGTATTTCCGGCGATCGCCTGAACACCCTCTATGGAATCCTGAACGGGACCTGCAATTTCATCCTGACCGAAATCGAGCGCACGCGCGCGAGCTTCACGGACGTGCTCGCCGAAGCGCAGCGCGCCGGCTACGCCGAAGCCGATCCTACCGCGGATATCGACGGCTTGGACGCGCGCTCCAAGCTCGCCATTCTTGCCGCGCTCGCGTTCGGCGAACGCATCGTTCCCGAGGATATTTACACCGAAGGCATCGGCCGCGTCACGCCCGTCGATTTCGATTACGCGCACCAGCTTCATCACACCATCCGCCTGATCTGCGCCGCGCGGCAGACGGCCGCGGGACTCCTTCTTTCCGTGCGTCCCTCGCTGATTCCGGAATCAACCATCCTCGCCGGCGTGCGCGGCCCTTATAACGCCGTGTGGGTGCGCGGCCATTACGGGGCCGACACGTTTTACTACGGCCGCGGCGCCGGATCGCAGCCCACCGGAGTCGCCGTGGTCAGCGACCTGATGCGCGTGGCGCGCGAAATCCGCAGCGGCAGCCCGGAGCGGGTTTCGCCCTTCGCGCACGCACGCCTCGGCGAATATCTGCCCATCCCGATCACGCTTCATCGCAGCGCCTATTATCTGCGCTTCCGCGTGGAGGATCGCCCCGGGATCATCGCGCAGCTCGCCGCCGCGCTTGCCGCCGAAAACATTTCCATCGATTCTGTTTTGCAGCTTCCGCAAGCCGACTGGCGCGACCTGCCGTTTGTGATCACGGTCGAGCCCACCACCGAAGCCTCCGTCCGCGCCGCCATCGCCCGCACGGCGGAGCTGAATTTCCTGATCGAACCACCGCTTGCCATGCCCATGGAGGAATCCTTATGAAACTCACTCTGACTCTTTTCCTGGCTGCCCTGACTGCCTGGCCGCAAGTCGCCACGGAAGTCAACAAAGCTTACGCCACCAAAGAAGGCCGGGACAAAGTTGCCAAAAGCCTGGATAATCCCAATCGCGACAAGACACAAAAGCCCGAAGAAATTATCGAATTGATGAAGGTCCGGCCGGGGATGACCGTGGCCGATATCGGCACTGGCACCGGTTATATGCTTCCCTTCCTGAGCGCGGCTGTTGCCGCGAAAGGTCATGTCTATGGTGAAGACATCGCGCCCGATTTCCTGGATCGCGCCCGCGCCAGAGTCTCTGGAGACAAACTCACGAATGTCAAGCTTATTTTAGGAAATACCACCGACCCTAAGCTTCCGCCTCACTCACTCGACATCGCCTTGGTCCTCGATGTTTATCACCATTTCGATTATCCGGGTAAGATGCTGGCCAACATCGGCCGTGCCTTAAAGCCGAAGGCTCATCTGGTAATCGTCGACTTCTATAAAAAGGACCGTCCCGACCATATTCGCCTGGAGCGTGACGACGTCGCCAAAGAGGTCGAATCGAACGGCTATCATCTTCTTTCGATGGTCGAACACACCGGCAACAATCAATACATGCTGACTTTTGAAAAACGATGAACCTTCTCGATGAACTGGAGCAGCGCGGCGCCCTCGATGATGTAACCGACCGCACCGCGCTTGACCAATTTCTTTCCAAGCCAGGTCAATCAATTTATATCGGATTCGATCCTACGGCTGACAGTCTGCACGCCGGCAGCCTGGTTCCCGCGCTGATGCTGTCCCGATTTCAGCGCCGCGGCCATCGCCCGATTGTCTTGGTCGGCGGATCCACCGGCATGATCGGCGACCCGAGCGGCCGCAGCGCGGAGCGTCCCTTGATGACTCCTGAAATGGTTCGGGCAAATGTCGAAGCCATCCGCCGGCAGCTCACTCGTTTCGTAAGCTTCGAAGGTGAAAACGCCGCGATCGTCGTAAATAACTATGACTGGACTGCGCCGGTAAGCTATCTCGATTTCCTGCGCGACGTAGGCAAACATTTCACCGTAAATTACATGCTGGCTAAGGAATCCGTCAGAAGACGGCTGGAAGATCGCGAGCACGGCATCTCTTACGCCGAATTCAGTTATATGCTTCTGCAAGCCTATGACTTCCTGATTCTTCATGATACTCATGGCTGCAAGATCCAGGGCGGGGGAAGCGATCAGTGGGGAAATATCACCGCCGGTATCGAATTAATTCGCAAAATTCGCGGTGATGAAGCCTTCGGAGTGACTTTTCCTTTGCTCACCACTGCGTCCGGCGAGAAATTCGGAAAAAGCGCGGGCAATGCGATCTGGCTCGATCCGAATAAGACCAGCCCGTATCAGTTTTATCAATACTGGATCAACACTGACGATCGCGATGCAGCGCGCTTCCTCAAACTTTTCACATTTCTCAGCCTCGAAGAAATCGACCAGCTTTGTGCCGCGCCACCCGAGCAGCGCATCCCGCAGAAGCGTCTGGCCGCGGAAATCACCCGCCTCGTTCACGGCGACGAAGCTCTTATGCAAGCCCAGAAAGCTTCCGAAGTTCTCTTCGGAGGCGAAGTCTCCGGACTCACCGATCGCCAATTATCGGAAATTTTCGCTGACGTTCCTTCTTTTAGCGTCGATCTCTCAGCTCCCGTTAAATTAACTGAAGCCATGGTTCGCGCCGGAGCCGCAAAATCAAAGGGCGAAGCCACTCGTCTGATCGCCGGCGGTGGAGTTTATCTGAATAATCGCCGGGTTGAAACCGCCGACTCACAAATTCGCGGCGAAGACCTCGCCTCGGAAACTATGTTCGTGTTACGCATCGGGAAGAAAAATTACTATCTTGGCAGAGTGTGACCATTTTTGAAAGCGTCGAATTTTATGGACGCGCGGAGACCCAAGCCTGACGGCTTACGTTGCTTCACGCTGTGGTGCGCGGAAAACTTAAGAATCTAGTATTTAAAAAAGTCGATTGGCGAAAAAGCCACGAACTTCCATTTCTTACCCTTTTTTTCAATCGTGCACTGAATCAGCTCGCGCCGCCGCGGCCGATCCTGTTGCATGGTGTCGTCATGCATCTCCAGAACCCAATCGAGCTGCATGTCTCTTTTTTTCTCATCGCCCGACTCACTGACGATTTCAATCGACGACCCGACGGACACGCGCGCGGTCAACTCTTCCACGTAGTCACGGAGTTTAGTGTAGCCAGGCATCGAAGGATCGAAGTGATCCAGAAACTCCCTGGGACTCAGCGACGGCTGGTTGACCGGATCGGGATGAGAATTCGACAGGTCGGACGCTACGTTGCGCAGAAAGCTCACCACGTCGGGCGGCGTATTATATTGCGCCATTGCCACTACGCCCGCGATAAGGAACAGCCGAATCACGTCCGGTAACTCGCGTTGATTCGAATATAGTCTTCCGTGAAATCGCAAGTCCAGAACTTTGCTTTGCCTCGCCCGCGTCCGCGGATCGTAAACTGGATCACGCATTCCGGTAAGTCGAGCTTGTCCTTAAGCTCACTCTCGGTAAACTCCGCCGCAACTCCGTCGCGGCACACGGCGACCCCTTGCAGATCGATGTCTACCCGCCGCGCATCGAAAGCGACGCCCGCCGTTCCCGCGGACGAAAGGATCCTTCCCCAGTTCGGATCCGATCCCGCGATGGCCGTCTTCACCAGCGGCGAATTGGCGATCGCGCGCGCGATCTTTTCCGCCGCCAAATCGCTCGCCGCTCCCTCTACTTCAATGGTGACCAACTTGTGCGCGCCTTCCCCGTCGCGGACAATCTGCGTAGCCAACGACTCCAGCACCTCCGCCAGCGCTTCCTCGAACTCCTTCAGCGCAGGTTTCACGCCCGAAGCTCCGTTCGCCAGCACTGCGACCATATCGTTGGTTGAAGTGTCTCCGTCGACGGAAATGCGATTATAAGTTCGATCAATTCCGCGATGCAGCATCGCGCGCAACGCCGCCGGTGTCAGCGTCGCGTCGGTCATGACAAACCCGAGCGTCGTGGCCATCCGCGGATGAATCATTCCCGACCCTTTGGTCATCCCCGCGATCCGGCAGCCCTTCGCCGACGCGAATGCAGTCTTGCCTGTCGTATCCGTAGTTAAAATCGCCGAAGCTGCATCGTCGAACCTTCCCGGGTCCAGGCCTTTCACTAATTGCGGCACTCGTTCAATGACCCGCGCCGCATCCATCTCGACGCCGATTACTCCGGTTGACGCCGGCAATACTTCCGAATCGCGAATCATCAACTCCCGCGCCACCGCGGAGACACATTCCTTCGCTACCCGATCGCCCGTTCGCGTGGCGCAGTTGGCGTTGCCCGCATTCACCAGCAGCGCCCGCACTCGACTTTGCGACGCCCGTAGGTTCGCGCGCGCCAGCGTGACCGGCGCGGCCACCACTCGATTACGCGTGAACACCGCGGCCGCCGACGCCGGAGCATCCGAAACGATCAGCGCCAGATCATCTTTCGCGACCTTCCGAATCCCGGCATAAATCGAGCTATATCGATAACCCGCCGGTAGGGTCACGCTAATTCCTCACCGGTTTGTAGTGTGACTCCGTTTAAAAAGGCCGAAGCCGCCATCCTTTTTTTCCCTTCTGACTGTACTTCGATCAATTCGAGCGACCCTTCACCGCAGCCAACGTAAAGCCTCCGGTTTTCCGCCTTCACCTCGCCCGGCAGTAACATCACATTCGCAATCCGCGCCTTCCAGATTTGAAACCTCAGCCCGCGAAAAAATCCGTAACCCCCGGGCCATGGCTGAAACCCGCGTATACGATTAAAAATCTCTCTCGCCGGAAGCTTCCAATCGATCCGCCCATCCTCTCTTTTCAAAATCGGAGCGTAACTCGCCTGCGAGTTATCTTGAGGCTCCGGAATAATGGAAGGTAACTCATCGAGTGTCTTTACTAGTAACTCCGCGCCCGCAGCCGCCAGACGTTCACTTAACTCGACGGCCGTTTCTTCTTCCCCGATCCCGGTCTCCCATCGGAGCAGCATGTTTCCGGTGTCGAGTCCCGCATCGATCCGCATGGTGGTTACTCCGGTTTTCGTTTCTCCCCGCGCGATCGCCCATTGAATCGGCGCCGCGCCGCGGTACTTCGGCAAAAGCGACGCGTGTACATTGATAATTCCCCGCGGCGGAATATCTAAAATCGTCTGCGGAATAATTTGGCCATAGCCCACCACCACCATTGCCTCCGGAGCCATCGCGCGAATCTGCTCCACCACTTCCGGCCGTCGCACGCGTTCCGGCTGATATACCGGAAGACCGAGCCGCAACGCAGCCGACTTCACCGGCGCCATCGCCAACTCTCCGCCGCGTCCCTTCGGCCGGTCGGGCTGCGTGAACACCGCAATCACGTCCCGCGCCACTCGCTCCAGCGAAGGCGCCGCGAATTCCGGAGTTCCCATGAAAATCAGTCTCACCGAATCGTGATCAACCCCATTCACCCGCCTTTTGTAACTTCCGGATCTTTCGCCGGATCAAGTCCCGCTTCAGCGGACTCACATAGTTGATATACAGTTTCCCGTTCAAATGATCCGTCTCATGCTGCAACGCCCGCGCCAGCAACTCCTCGCCGGTCATCTCGAACTCCGCGCCTTTGGCATCGCGAGCCCGCACCGTTACTTTACTCGCGCGGGTCACCGGTTCGCGAAACGTTGGTAAACTCAGGCAACCCTCTTCACCGGTCTGCGAACCTTCGCACGATACAATCTGCGGATTGATCAGCACAAGTTTTTGAGCCGGATCCTCGCCCGTCGAAATATCGATCACCGCGATGCGCTTGGCGATGCCGATCTGCGGCGCCGCCAGTCCCACGCCGCGCGCCGCGTACATCGATTCGAACATGTCCTCCACCAGCTGATGCAGCTCCGCGGTGTCGAACTCGGTAATCTCCTGCGCATTTTCTTCCAGCACCGGCTGGCCATATTTCACAATCGGATAGATCATCAGAAATTCTTCACCTGTTCCTGATAGCCTGCAAAATTTCTCTTCATTTCCGATAACGAATCCCCTCCCAGCTTTTCGATCAGCGCGCCGGCCACCACCAGGGCCACCATCGCTTCGCCGATCACGCCGGCCGCCGGGACCACGCACACATCGCTGCGCTCATAGGCCGCCAGCGCCGGCTCGCGCGTCGCCAGGTCCACACTTTCCAGCGGCCTTCGCAGCGTCGAAATCGGCTTCAGCATCCCGCGCACCATCACGTCCTCGCCGTTGGTCATCCCGCCTTCGATTCCGCCCGCCCGATTGGCTCCTCGCGTGAACTTCCGTGATTCGCGGTTGTAGTGAATCGTATCCTGCACCTTGGAGCCGAACGAAGCCGCGCCCTCCGCCGCCGCGCCGATCTCGACGCCCTTCACCGCCTGAATCGAAACGATCGCCTGCGCCAGCCGCCCGTCCAGCCGCAAATCCCACGCCACGTGCGACCCCAACCCCGGCGGCACGCCGTGCGCGATCACTTCGAAAACGCCGCCCACCGTATCGCCGGTGCGATACGCCTGATCGACCACCGCTTTCATCCGCTGTTCCGCTTCCGCGTCCGCGCAGTTCAACAGAACCTCGTCACGACGGCTCAGCTCGATCAACTCGTCGAATCGAACGGACCGCTCCAGCCGAGCTTCGCCCACCGCGACCACGTGGCTCAAAACTTCGATCCCAAACTCACAGAGGAATTGTTTGGCCAGCGCGCCCAGCGCCACTCGAGCCGTCGTCTCCCGCGCGCTGGCCCGTTCCAGCACGTAACGCGCCTCGGGAAAATTGTACTTGATCGAGCCGGCCAGATCGGCGTGCCCCGGACGCGGGCGCGTCACCGGTTTGCGCTTGTCCTCACCGCCGTCGCCGTCTTCCACCGGCAGCGCTTCCGTCCAGTTTTTCCAGTCTTTATTTTCGATCAGAATCGCAATCGGCGACCCGATCGTCTTCGAATGACGCACGCCGCTGACGATCCGCGCGCGATCCGTTTCGATCTTCATCCGTCCACCGCGGCCGTAGCCCTGCTGCCGCCGCCACAGCTCGCGGTCGAGCGCCTGAATGGAAACGGGAATCCCCGCCGGCAACCCCACCAGAGTCGCCGCCAGGCATTCGCCATGAGACTCTCCCGCTGTCTCGAAACGCAACATACGAAAGCATTATGTTAGCAGTCCGCGGGGGAAGAGGAGGGGCAAAAAAGAGAGGAGCCGCGAAGTACAACTCGCGGCTCTTCCACTGTTCGGTCTGTTTTGAGATTTAGCTTGCTGCGTTCGCCGCCGTGAATTCCGAAACCACTTTCGAGAAAATCGAGCTCACCGTCGGCATTAATGCCGGCGGAAGGAATCCCGCGACCAGCACGACGATCGACGCAGCCATGAGGGCGTATTCGATCATGTCCTGGCCGTTAACATTGAACCACAGCGCTCGCAGGGCATTGCAGATCGTCTTTGACATGGTGGTCGTCACCTTGTGAGTTCCTTTCTGTAATTATCTTGCGGCAAATCGGCCAATCACACAAGAATAAATTGACCGTAGTCCACACTAACGAAAGGCCCTATATTCTGGTACTAGGGCACTTCACTTAGTCTCTCTCTACTAGCTAGGATGCAGTCTGTCCGCCTTTTCAGCACCCTGCTAAGGATTTGACTGCGCGGGATAACGAATCACCGTGAAATTCATCAGACCAATGGTATCTCCGGTTGAAGACGCCATGTCGGCTTGAAATGAAACGGTCAGATTTTGCCCGATATTCGCCGATGCGCTCCCCGCGCCAGCCGCGAAAGCAAGGCTGTTCCCCCAGCTCTGCGAATCCCAGCTTTGCCCGCTGGAACCGATTCCGAACGTCATTCTTCCCGACAACGCAATCTCGCTCGCCGCCGCCGTTCGCGAAACAATGGTCGAGCCGGACCACAGAATCGCGCCCGTGAATCCTGTTGCCGACCCCGTGTGCGCATACTGAAAATCCACCTCGATCCGATCGCCCGCGCCCAGCAGCCCGGCCGGAATCGTGCAGCTTGCGAGCTGCGTCAGCGCCGTCGCCGAGGTGTTCGATCCAGTCGAGCTACAGATCACCTGCGCCGCCGTCAAGGTGCCCAGGGGATTGCCCGGGTTGGCATAACGATAGCTCGCGGTCACCACATCTCCGGTCTGTGGTATGGACGCCGGCAAAAACGTGATCGCGTTTCCGTTCAGCGTATAGTCGACGCCTTGGGTCATCAGCAGTCCGTTCAGATACAGCAGCAGGCTCGCCGCGGGCGACGGCGAATACGCCAGCGTGAACGCTGTATTTGATCCGTTAATGGTTCCGGCGGGTGTCTCCTCATCGGAAAACGAAGGAAGGACGCCGCTGCCCCCGCTGCCGCACGGACCGGAGCTGCCGTCCACCCGGACGCAATCGCTCAAGTTCCCCGACGCGCCGTCGATTTCGCCCGACGTGTCGATCACCGCGGCCCTTCCCACCGTGAACGAAACGCCCTCCTGCGGGCGGATCGTCAACTGGTTCTGCAATCCGGTTACATCCGAAATGTCGATCGCGGTGGTCACCGGCGCCGGCCCCACCACCGTTCCCTGTGACACCAGAACGTCGCGCAGCGACAGGGTGACGGTGCTCGGCGGCACCGCCCACACCTGGGTGAACTGGTTCACGCCGTTACTGTTGTAAGTGACGTTATACTGCGCGCCAGCCGATGCCGTCGTGGTGGGCACCAACTGCACCTCTAAAACGCCGTTGACGATCGGCACCGTCAGGTTCGCCGTGGCGATATTGGAGGCGTCGCCGGCCTGAAACGCGTCGTAGGTGAGGTACAGCGTGCCGTTGAAGCGCGTTCCGTCCGCGCGGTACAAAGTATCCTGGATGGTGGTCAGGGCCGGTTGGGCTGACGCCGCCGCCACCAATGCCGCGGCGGTGATCGCCACCGCCGTCGCGCGCCTGAAACTCAACATTCGGTTGTCGCCTCCTTGAAACGCCTTCAGTCTAGAGCCGCTTGTGGGCGCGCCCGGCTCCGCTGAATCGCCAAGTGACTCACCACAATGCGCAAAAAGCTCCGGCCGCCGCGCGAGACACCCTTCGCCCGAACTGCTAAAATCGGGAACGAATGAGCATTGAAGAGACGATCCAATTCCTGACCGATTCCGCCGCCGAGCAGGAAGCCAAGTTAGCCAAGCTCGAGCGCAATAGCGCGCTGCTCGAAAAGGCGCTGCGCCGTCTCAGCGACCGCCAGAAGTTGCTGGAACTGTGGGCCGCTCAAGTCCAGGCTGTGCTCGACGACCTGGAACAAAGACCCTATCGCCGCCGCCGCAGGGTTCGTTCGACGGAAAGCCATCCGCTGCCATACCGCGATTGCCGCCCGGCCCGCCGCCCGGGCCGCTAGTGGCATAAGCCGCCAGGCTTGTGCTGTTCAAAGACGATGAGTCGAGACGCGTCCAGCGCAAGCCTGGCGGCTTACGCCACTCCAATCCGCCAGTTCGGTTGCAATACGATACGTGCGGGAAGGGGACTAACGCCGCGCGTCGTACAATCCGCGCTCGAAAATATATTTCGCCACCGGAGCCGGTAAATCCGGCGGCGTTTCCCCGCGTGCCAGCGCCTGGCGGATTTCCGAGGACGACACCGGCAGCGCCACCGTTTCCAGCCGATGCACCCGCGCGCCGTCAGGACAGGTGTACTGATGCCCGGGACGCGTCACCACGATAAATTCCACCGCACTCACCACCTCGCGCCAGCGATGCCAGGCGCGAATTTCGGCGAACGCGTCGGCCCCGATGATGAAAAACACCTGGCCATTGGCCGCCTTCACGCGCCCGATGGTATAAATCGAATAACTTTTTTCCTGGCCTTCTTCAAGGCGTGATGGAACAAAGCGCGGATCGGCCGCGCAGGCCAGTTCCACCATGCGATAGCGATCCTCGTAACTGGCGCCGGCTTCTTTGAGCGGCGGATTCGCCGCGGGAATGAACAGAACGCGATCCAGCGAAAAAGCGTCGGCCGCCTCGCGCGCCACCACCAGGTGCGCGCTGTGAACCGGGTCGAACGTTCCTCCGAAAATCGCGGTCCTCACGCCGTCCTCACGCCGTCCTCAATGTGATGCGCTGCAACAATTCCTCTTCCCTTTCGATCTCGATTCCGATTTCGAGCCAGTATAACTTCGCCGGAGCGATCATTTCCGCCGCGTCTCGCGGCAGATTCATCGCATCTTTTTCCGTGGTCAACAAAGCGTCCGCATCGCGCGCCAGTTCTTTTAACTCCTGCCCCGAATAACGATGATGGTCCGGGAAAGCATGATGCCGGATCGTCGAAACCCCCAACTGTTCCAGTGTCCGCCAAAACGCGCGCGGCGTGCCGAGTCCGCAAAACGCGACCGCTCGTCCGAAATCCCGCGCGGCCGATCCATCCTGCGCGACCCAGCCTCGCGCCACCACGCGTGACCGGAAAACCGGCGCGTTGCTGTATCGCGCGACCATCCGTTCCACGCCACGCGAACTCAATTCCGGCTCGCACCGCGTCAAAACAATCTCCGTCGCCCGCTTCAGCGCGCTCAGACCTTCGCGTGAGCGCCCCAACGGAAAAACCCCGCCGCAAAGCGGATCGAGCGCATCAATCAACACAATGTCGTGCTGCCGCGCCAGCCGCCGATGCTGGAATCCATCGTCCAAAAGAAAAATATCCGCATGCATTCGCCGCCCCACCGCGAACCGGTCCGCGCCGATTCCGACGCTCGCGTCGCCGCGCCGGATGAAAATCTGCGCCTCGTCGCCGGTTTCCTCGCGCCGCGCCGATTCGCCCGGCCCCACGATCACAATCTGGTTCGATTCGCGCCGATACCCGCGCGTCAAAATCGCCGGATCGCGGCCCATTTCCCGCAATCGAGCCGCCAGGTGCGCCGCCATGGGCGTTTTCCCCGCGCCGCCCATCGCCAGAGCGCCGACGCTGATCACCGGCGCATCCAGCGCCCGCACGGGCCGCATCGAATGGACGAAATTCCCCGCGCGCCACATCCAGCTCAGCGGCGTCAACACCGCGCGAGCCGCCAGCGTCCGCATCGGACCCGGAACCGCATCGCCCGCGGCAATTCGAATCTGTTCGACCATTCGCTCGGCCACGCCGCGTTTCGCCGCGGCCAATGCCAGCGCCTTCGATCCGATCCGCTCCCGCAGGGTCGCGTCGGTTAACAGCCTCGCGATAGCGGATGAAAGTTCTCGTGAATCGCCGATCCGTTCCAGCGCGCCCTCGCGTTCGAACTCGGCCGCGATCGCCGCGAAATTTTCCATGTGCGGCCCGGCGATCACCGCTTTGCCGAAATAGGCCGGCTCCAGAACGTTATGCCCGCCGCGATCCGCCAGCGTGCCGCCCATAAAAACCACGTCGGCGCGCGCGAACAGCGCCGCCAACTCACCGATCGAATCGAGCAGCAGTACGCGTCCGTTACCGGCCAGTCCCCGGCTGCGCCGCACAAAGGGAATTTTCGCGCGCTCCAGTTTTTCGGCGACAATCGCGAACCGCTCCGGCTTGCGCGGGGCGAGAATCAAAAAAGTGTCCGGAGGCAGCGCCGAAATCACCAGGTCGTCTTCATCGATCGCGCTGTCGGTCATGGTGCTCGCCGCGATCCAGATGGGTGTACGGACGCGATCGAGCAGCGCCGCGATTTCCGGCGCAATCTCCGCGGGCGGCGTAAAATCGTATTTTAAATTTCCCGCCACACGCACCCGATCCGCCGGCGCACCCGCGATTTCAAATCGCCGCGCGTCCTCGGAGCTCTGGGTGAGAATCAAATCCGCCCAACCGAGCACGTGCGAAAAAAATCCGCGCCACTTGCGATACCGCGGCAGCGCCCGATCGGAAATTCGCCCGTTCACGATCAGCAGCGACGCGCCCGCGCGCTTTGCTTCGCGATACAGATTCGGCCAGATCTCGGTTTCGAGCACCACCACCACCGACGGCCGCACCCGTCGAAGCACCCTCCGCACCACCGCCCGGTAATCGAGCGGCGCGAAAAACACCGCATCCGCCAATCCCCGCAATTTCTGATCCGCCGCAGCCCGCCCGGCGAGCGTCGTGGTTGAAACGTACACCCGCCAATCCGGCCGGTGCGCGCGCAAACGGCGAATCAATTCGAGCGCGGAAAGCACTTCGCCCACCGATACCGCATGAAACCAGACGCCGGTCGAACCCGTCGTCTCCTGAGGCGGCACAAACCCGAGCCGTTCCTGAATCCCGTGGAAATAGCGGCGGTCGCGAATTCCCCTGTACAGTAAGTAAAGGGCGACCGCCGGACTCAGGACGAATTCGGCAAGCTGATAGAGGAAATAGATGAAAACAGTCGCGTTAATGGTTCTCTTGAGTATAGCCGCGGCCGGAGCGGACGACAAGGACACGCCCTTCAAACCCGGCCCGGCGTCGTCCTATCCCCATCACCAGACGGTCGATAAAATCACCATTGCGGCGATTCCTTACGTCACCGAGGAGCAGGCCAAGTCGGCATTCGGCAAGGCGAATCCGTACAAGCACGGCGTGTTGCCGGTGCTGGTGGTGATGCGCAACGATACCGGCAAAACTTTGCGCCTCGATCTCGAAGCCGAATTTGAGGATCCCGGCGGCCGGCACATCGAAGCCACGCCCGCCTCCGACGTGATTTACATCGACTCGAAGGTCAAGCGCCCGCGCATGCCCGGCACCACGCCGTATCCTGATCCGTTTCCGCACAAACCGAAGGGTGGTCCGCTGAACACGTGGGAGATTCAAGGCCGCGCCTTCGCGCCGAAAATGCTGCCGGCGGGCGAATCGGCCTTTGGATTTTTCTATTTCCAGACCGAAAATATCCCCGGATCGAAACTGTACCTGACCGGCATCAAGGACGCGCAGACCGGCAAAGATTATTTCTATTTCGAAGTCCCGTTCGAGCCGGAAAAATAATCAGACCGCCGCCAAAAAGGACATTCGCCTCAATTCGGATGAAACAAGGCAAATAGCACCAGCGCCGGGTCGCCCGAGGCGCGAAACAAATTCAACATTTTTGTGGAATCGGACCGGGGGCCTCCGGTGAGCATTCCCACTTCATACAGCCACTCTTCCGGATACTCCTGTTGCGCCTGGGCGGACGCGAGCAAATCCAGGCTTGCCTGAATGACTTGATCGCGATCCTCACCCCGCCGTGTCAGATCCAACAGCGCCCGTAAGACCGTTGCGCGCTGGTGAAAAGCGTCTATGTTTTCTCCCTCGGGAACCCACGCAGCGTAATCCCGCAAGAAATCCGCCAGGGAGTCGCTCCATTCGCCCTCCGGGCCATCCCGGCCGCTTTCCCGCAGCCACGAGAGCTTTCCCGCGGCCGCTCGTAGCTGCTGTAATTCCTCTCCAATCTGTTTCGAATTGCCCGACTGGAAATAAACGTTTACTTTCATTTCGCCCAGCATCTTCGCCGGCCGCACCTCATCCTCACCCGCGTAGATCTTCGGACCAAAATCCGGCTCGCAGCGCGCCGCGCTCGCCTGCGCGATGGCGTAATCCTGGAACGCCGGTCCGAGCGCTTCCTGATCCGCCGCGCTCATCCCGTCAATCGCCGATTTCAGCGCGTCATAGGTCATCGCGAACGCGCGATAATCCGCGCCGATCGATTCGAGCTTCGCCGCAACCGCGCCGGTCAGCAATTCATGCTGCTGCGGCGTCATCCTCACGGCCCGGCTCGTCTCTAAAAACGGCAGCAACTCCCCCGGCGATTTCGCCCCATCGAGCACCGCTTCCAGAAACTGCACGTGCGCATTTTTTTCCTTCTGCGCATCCGTGAACGTCGACTGCGCAATCGCCGCCGCCATTTCGTAATACGCCGAATCGTCGGCCACCAGCGGGTCCTCGCACGGCCGCGGATCGAGCTCCGGCCGCGCAATCTCATCGAACATTTCGCGCGCCTTCGCGTGATCGATGCGCAGCATCTCCCGTGAAATCCGGCTTTCGAGCGACAACGCATCCAGCTTCAGCTCGCCGGCCTTGCTGCGATGCAGCGCCCGCGTATCCTGCGGCGTCGCCGGAATCGCGATCAACCGGTACGGCTCCTTCGCGCTCTGCGCGTCGCTGAACGCTTCTTCGAGCAGATCGATCCGCGCCTCGCGATCCGGAATTTTTCCTGTTGATACTAACTCGACGATGGTTTGCGCGAAAAATTCCGGCGCCGTGCCGCGCGCCAGCTCGACCATCTGCCGAACCGCCGGCGGCAGTTCCGGCTTGGGTTTTTTCTCATCCGCGCCGCCGAGCGCCAGCGCGCCGATCAGCAGAATCGCCACGCGTCTCATGGATAATTGACAATCGCCGCGAACCCCGCCGCATCAAGACTCGCGCCGCCCACCAGCGCGCCGTCGATATCCGGCTGCGCCATCAGCCCCTTGATATTGTCCGGCTTTACGCTGCCGCCGTACAGAATCCGGCACGCGCCCGCCGCATCCGATCCGAAACGGTTACGAATTTCCCCGCGCAAAAAATGATGCGCCGCTTCGGCGATTTCCGGCGTCGCCGTTTTTCCCGTGCCGATGGCCCACACCGGCTCATAGGCGATCACGATCCGCGCAAATTGTTCCGGCGTCAACTCCGCGACCCCGCCCATGAACTGCGCCGCCAACACCGTTTCGGTCCCGCCGGCTTCGCGTTCTTCCAGGCGCTCGCCCACGCACACGATCGGCTTCAATCCCGCTTCGAGCGCGGCGTTGGTTTTCTTGAAAACGCTCTCGTCGGTTTCGTTGAAATATTGCCGCCGCTCGCTGTGCCCGATAATCACCCATCGGCAGCCGATGGCCGCCAGCATCGGCGCGGACACTTCGCCGGTGTACGCGCCTTCCTTGAGCCAGAAAACATCCTGCGCGCCGATCTCGATCGCGCCGCTCGCCGCCGCGATCGCCGCCGGCAGATTGACGAACGCCGGGCAAATCACGATTTCCGCGTGCGCCGCGCCGGCCACCATCGGGGCTAATTTTTCCAGGAACGCCGCGGTCTCCTCCGCGGTTTTGTGCATCTTCCAGTTGCCTGCCATCACCGGCTTACGCATTCTGCTTATCAGGATAACGAATTGCAGTCGTGGCGCACGCACTCGTGCGTGCCGCGTCGAGACTCGTCTCGACGCCTTGCGCGCGGCCTGGCATCGACCTGAGAGTCAATGCTGCACGCACGAGTGCGCGCGCCACAGCCCGCCGAAGGATCTCCTTTCAGCACGCCACGGGTGAATAATCTGGCAAAATTGAATCAAATGTCGAATCCGCTTCAATATCTCACCGATCAGTTGAATCAATGGCGCCAGGCGGGAACGTATCAGCACCTGCGTGTCCTCGAATCGCCCTGCGAACCGGTTTCGCGTTTCGACGGCAAGGAAGTCATCAATCTCGCCTCGAACAACTATCTCGGCCTGGCCGACCATCCCAAGCTGGTCGAAGCCGAATGCGAAGCCGCGCGAAAATACGGCGCGGGTTCCGGCGCGGTGCGCACCATCTCCGGCACGATGAGCCTGCACATGGAGCTGGAACGCCGCATCGCCGCCTTCAAACATTCCGAGGCCTCGGTGGTTTTTCAATCCGGATTCGCCGCCAACGCCGGCACCGTCTCGGCGATTCTCACGCCGGAGGATCACATCATTTCCGATGAGTTGAATCACGCCAGCATCATCGACGGCTGCCGTCTTTCCAAGGCGAAAATTCACGTTTTCCGTCATCGCGACGCCGCGCACGCCGAGGAAAAACTGGCCGCACTCACCAACACGCCCGGCCACAAGCTGCTGATCACCGACGGCGTCTTTTCGATGGACGGCGACATCGGCATCTTGCCGCAGCTCACCGAACTTGCCGAAAAATACGGCGCGATCATGATGGTCGACGACGCGCACGCCTCCGGCGTCCTCGGCCGCAACGGACGCGGCACCGTCGATCATTTCAATCTGCACGGCCGCGTACACATTCAGGTCGGAACGTTGTCGAAAGCCGTCGGCGTGCTCGGCGGATATGTCTGCGGCAGCAAGGATCTGATCGAATTTCTGTATCACCGCGCGCGCCCGTTTTTGTTTTCAACCTCGCATCCTCCGGCTGTCGCCGCCGCCTGCATCGCCGCCTTCGATATTCTCGAAAAAGAGCCGGAGCGCATCGAAAAACTCTGGTCGAACACGCGATTTTTCCAAAAGGGTTTGCACCATAACGGCCTCTCGACCGGCGCGAGCGAAACGCCGATCACGCCGATCATGGTCGGCGAAGCGGCCACCGCGCACGCCTTTTCGCGCGCGCTGTTCGACGAAGGTTTATACGCCACCGGAATCGGCTACCCGACCGTCCCGCAAGGCAAAGCGCGCGTTCGCACGATCGTCACTTCAGCGCATTCCGAAGAAACGCTCGCGCGCGCCATCGACATCATCACCCGCGTGGCCCGGCGCATGGGCATCGTGCAAACAGCCGTCGCATCGTGACCTTGCCTGAAAGATCATTGCTTGACTGTTTGCGTGGGGCAGGCCCCCGGCCTGCGCGGGGCTCGCAGGCGGCCTG
>DATJNW010000153.1:0-15645 GCA_035507655.1 Bryobacteraceae bacterium
CCTCCGCCGAAGACGCCGCGGAGCATCCCGATTGAGCCGGCTCCGCCGGAAGCGCAGCCGCAGCCGAAAAAGAAAAAGGGATTTTTCGGGCATCTGAAGGATTTGTTCAAGCAGCAGTAGCTGCTAAGACTTGCTTTTTGCGGCGGCGATCGCCTTGGCCAGGAGCGAAGCGACAAAGTTCTGAAACCCAAGCTCAGATGCGGGCTCGGAATAACGTCCCTTGGGGCCGTCCTGTGCATTGGACATGAGAAGACACGCCGCGTCGTATAGCCGCTCCCGCACCAGCTTGGTCAGCAAAATCTCATAACGCTTCGCATAGGATGCGCCGCGGAACTCCGGCCGAATTGTACTTTATCTGATTTCGGGACTGTTGGCGTTGGCCGGCTCCGCCGTAATGCTCTGCCGGATCACCAGCGTCTGATCGGAGAAAAACGATCGGCTGGCGGTGCTGTTGAACGCCTCCGGCACGGCAGTCACCGAATATCCCGTGGGCGACCCGGCGACGGTGAAAATATAGCCGCTGTTTTTTCCGTCGGCGAGATTTTTGGGGATAATGTCGGCCGCCGCCGGTCCCGGCGCTCCGCTGGCGGGCGGACCAAGCTCGGCCAGCGTGTCGGCGTATTTGCCGAATTCCGAGTAATACTGCGTCTCGGCCTGATGAATGGTGCCGATCTGGCGGATGGCCGCCTGTTCGCGCGCCAGCATCAGCTGCCGGTTCATTTTCGGCACCGCGATGGCCGCGATAATCAAAATGATCGAGATGACGATCAGCAGCTCAATCAGGGAAAAGCCGCGACGGCGCCAGTTCAGCTTCATACTTGTATGTTAGACGTTTTCTGCCGCGCTGGCGTGCAAAACGGTGATTATCGAACCTTCCCTTATAAATCCGTTTTGAAACTCCGCCAGCCGCCCCGGCACGCGGGTTTAAATCCGCTTAGAACGGCAGATCCGGCTGGACCTGTTGCAGCGTCGCCGAGCGCGACAAATAAGGATACGGATTCACCGGGCTTCCGCCCACCCGCACCTCGAAATGCAGGTGCGGAGCCGTCACGCGTCCGGTGTTGCCGGAAAGCGCGATCACCTGCCCCCGCCGCACCTCTTCGCCCGGCACCACCTCGAAGCGCGAAAGATGCGCGTAGCGCGTCTGCAGGCCGTTGCCGTGATCCACCACCACCATGTTCCCGTAGCGTCCCGAATATTCCGCCGAGATCACCACGCCGTCCGCGGCCACATGTACCGGCGTGCGCATCGCCGCCGAAAGATCGACGCCGGTGTGGAAGTGCGTGCCTTCACTGGTGAACGGATCCTCGCGGTCGCCGAAGCGGCTCAGCACGATTCCGTTCACCGGCCACAAACTCGGAATGGTGTTCTTCTGCCAGGAGCGCGGATACATGTGCTCCAGCCGCGAGAAGCTGGCGGATTTGAGGAAATTGTAGGTTTCCATCGACTCCTTGTAGGTCGGCGCGAGCGTTCCTTCGCTCGAAAAATCATCGTCGCCTTCCAGGCGCTGCTTAATGCCCAGCGCGACGGTGACTTCGCTCGCCATCATTTGCAGGGAGGCCAGTTCTTCCTGTTTCTGATCGTCTTCCCGCTGCAATTCCTGATAGCGCGAGCGCAGCGTGGCAACCTGATTCCGCAACGAATTGTAATTGGCGACTTTCCACGTCATCCGGAGATAGCTGGAGACCATTCCAAAAAGCGAAACCGAACCGAAAAGGGCCAGTGCTAAAACAATATAAATAGTTTGATGAGGAATGTGAATCCGGCGTAGCCGTCCGTGCAGAGAGTGCGCCAGAACGACGACGAAGTAGTGCTGCTTCATGAATCTCCCGGTTTTCTCAAGCGAGACGTATTTCGGCAGGCGCTTCAATGGTGCTGAAGGGGTACCTGCCGGTGAACTACACGGCAGAGTGAACTACTAACGTTAACAATTTGTCATAATAACCCATTTAAGACGGCGCGTCAAGACTAAAGCATGCTGACGGCCGGCCGCAGGATTCCAGACGGCGCCTTTAAGCCGATTCCCTACCCGGACCTTAAGGGGTTCGCTGCGTGGTATTTCGCGGCTACGACGGCTACCATGGGGCGATGTCATGGTCTGACGATATTCGATGCCTGTATTGCGACGGGCGTCTACCTCTGTATCGCAAGATCACCAACGGGCAGTTCTGTTCCACCGCGCACCGCAAGGCGTACTGGAAGGAACAGGAACGCCTCGCCGTGGAACGGCTGCATCAGACCCATGACACGCTACAGGCTTACCGCGCGTCCGCGAACCAGGACGTGGACAGCATTATCGGCGTGGTTCCGATCACGGAGCCGGAACCAATCCCGGCGCCATTACCGGCGCTGGAGCAACGGCCCTGGTGGATTTCGCTGGTGAACACCGGCACGATCCCCATGGGGACATTCTTCCCCAGCCCGTTGTCCACCCAGCCGCAGTGGCCGCAGGACGGTCTGGCGGGCGCGGAACCGGCGCCGCTCGATTATTCGAAAATTGTTCGCCGTCCCTTCTATGCCTGCCGGCTGTTCGACTGCGGATTCGACCTGGCGACGCCCGCGGCGCTGGCGTTGACCGCGGCGCAGGCCAATGTCCAGGCGATCTCGCTGGCGCTGGTCCCGATCCGCGCGGTGGTGCATCCCATCGTCCGGCTCGACGTCGAATTGCAGCCAGTTTATGAGGCGGTCGAAATCGTCGAGGAACAGATTCCGGCGTTTGCGGGACTGCTCGCGCTGGCGCGTGCCGTTTCGCGCGACGCCTGGCACGCTCTGGCCGTGGCCGAGCCTTTGGAAATCGTGCTGCGCCCGCGGCTGCCTCTCGACCAAGGGGAATCCCGCTATGCCTGGGCGCCGGCCCAACTCCTCTCCGCCGGATTGCGTCCGCTGGCGATTCAGCAGATCGCGATGGCGCTGGCGTGCCCGGGCGAAGCGCCGCGCGCCTTCGATCTGCGGATCGGAACCGAAGCGCCGTTCTTACATCTGCTGCTGACGCCCGCGATTCCGCCGCGGCTGCGCCTTGCGCCGGGCCGCCACTTCGCCCTGACCGCGCGCAACAGCATCGCCGCGCCGCTAACGCCGGAGGCGCAGACGCTCGGTTCCCGGTCCGCCGTATTGCCGCCGACGCCCGCGGTTCCGCCGCGGCTGCGCCTTGCGCCGGGCTGCCGCTACGCCGTGACCACGCCGAACAGCGTGGCTACGCCGATCCCGCCGGCGTTACAGATGTTCGCGTCCGAATTGCCGGCCATCATATTGCCGCCGCGGACGGTCAAAGTTCTGCGCGGTGCGCCGTCGGCGCGGCCGGCTCCGGTGGAGGAACCGAATCCCGCCGGTCTGCTGGCGCTGCCGATGCTCGCGCAGGCCGCCGCCTGTGCCATCGAAATGCACGCGGCGCCGCAGGCGTTGTTGGCGCCGCAGATGCCGCGTCCGAACGTGATTCGCCCGCGCGCCCGCCTGGAAGCGCAGCGAATCGCCTTCGATCCGGACGGCGCGCCGCTTCCTCTACCCGAGGCCGAGCCGCCGCGTCCGCGCGGTTTCGCTCCGCTGGTCGATTTCTGGCATCGCGCGCCGCGCGACCTGAAAATGTTGGGATTCGGCATTCCTCTGCTGCTGGCGCTGGCGCTGCATCCGCGGCTGCCGAAAGTGCGCGTCGCCGCGCCGACCGGAGCCGCGACCATTCAGCGGAATTTCGAAAAGGCCTGGAACACGGAGCTGGTCAACGTGAAGCAGAGCGTCACCGAACGCGCCGCGATAGCCCTCGACGAGGATTTTCGCGCCGGCCTGGACGATTGGGTGAGCCGCGGCGATGCGCCCACCGCGTGGTCCTTCGACGCCACCGGCTTTGTGCTGCCGGGTCCGCTGGCGCTGTACCGGCCCAGCATGAGCCTCGGCGATTACGAAATGCAGTTCCTGGGCATGATCGACAAGAAAGCCCTGAGCTGGGTGGTTCGCGCCTCCGATTTCAACAATTTTTACGTGATCAAGCTGGTGGTGCTGAAGGCCGGTCCGCTGCCGCAAATCGGCGTGACCCGGTACGCGGTGGTGAACGGCAAAGCCGATTCGCGGGTGGACACCGTGGTGCCGATCGATGCTCGCGAGGATACGCTTTACCGCGTCCGGCTGGACGTCCACGGCGATGAATTCGTGCTGAACGTGCAGGACCAGCTGGTCGATGCCTGGAGCGAGCCGCGCCTGCGCCACGGCGGCATCGGATTCTTCACCTCGCGCGGCGAACAAAGCCGCCTGCGCTGGGTGCAGGTTACACATCAATACGATATGCTGGGCCGCGTCTGCGCGTACCTGGCGCCATATAACGTCGCGCAAGCGACAAGCGGGAGCTGGGAACAATAATGAGCGTACGCAAAAACGGAACAGACACCACGGTTCGGAGCAACGGGAAACCGGTTTCATCGGCGCTGGCGCGCTCGGTTTCACTGCACCTGGAGGGCAAACGCAAGGAAGCCCTGCGGGAGCTGAACACGGCCATCGAGGGTGGTGAAGAATCGGCTGAGATCTTCGCCGCCAAAGGCCATATTCAATTCGAGTTAGAGCAATACGACGATGCTATCAAGAGCTATGAGAAGCTGCTCGCGATGGCGCCGCGGCATCCCACCGCGTACTTCAACATGGGCATCTGCTTCGAAAAGCTGGGGCGCTGGCCGGAGGCGAGCGACGCGTTCCAGAAGGCGCTCGAGTCAGACCCGTCGCGCGAGGAAGCGCAGTTGGGGCTGGGGATCTGCCTGCTCCACCAGGAAAAGCCGGAGCCGGCCATTGCGGCCTTTGATAAAGTTCTGGCGCGGCGCGGCGAGCAGGAAACGGCGTTGTTCGGCAAAGCCGTTTCGCTGCAACTGCTGTGGAAATTCGACGAGGCGACGCAGGTTTATCTCAAGATTCTGCAAAAGAATCCGCAGTCGGAAGAATGCCTGGTGAATCTGATCACCATCGGGATGGCGCGCAAGGATTATCCCTCGATTCAGCAGTATTCCGAGCGCTTGCTGGCGATGCGGCCATTTTCTCAAGCTGCGCTTGAAGGCCTGGCGACGTGCGCGTTCCAGTCGAATGAATATGAGGCTGCGGCTCGCTATTGCACTAAATTAGTTGAATTTACGCCAGATCATTTCGAGCGTTGGTTTAATCTGGGCGTGGCCGAACAGAAGTCCGGGCACGCGGAGGAGGCAGCCAAAGCGTATGCGGAAGCGGCGCGCATCCGGCCCGATGCCAAGCAGGCCCACGTGAATCTCGGAATCGTGCGGCAGGAGATGGGCGAGCTGAAGCTGGCCCGCGAATCCTACGAACGGGCGTTGCAAATCGCGCCAGACCTGGCGGACGTGATCTATAACTTGGCGAGCGTGCTCGAACAGCAAGGCGAAAAAGAGGACGCCGAGCGGTTATATGTGAAACTGCTGACGCGTAATCCGGAATGGGAGGACGCGTGGTTCCGTCTGGGCTATCTGCGGCTGCAACGCGCCGATCATCGGGGTGCGCAGGAGGCCTTCCACAATTGTCTGCGGAAACGTTCGCCGTGGCCGGAGGCGCAGTTGAACCTTGGCCTGGCGTGCTGGAATAACGGCGACCACGATGGCGCGGCCAAGGCGTTTGAGGCCGTGCTCGAATCGGATCCGCACTCGATCGACGCGCTGCGCGGGCTGGCGGCGCTGGCGGTGGAGCGCGAGGATCTGGACAAAGCGCTCGATTTGCAGGCCAAGCTGATCGAAGCGGGCGAGCGTACGCCGGAGCTGTTCTACAACACCGGCCTGTTGCTGCAAAAATCGGGCCAGGTGGAAGACGCGATCCGTTTGTATCAGGAAGCGCTCAGCGAGCGTCCGAACTTCGCCGAAGCGCTGCTGAATCTGGGTCACGCCTTGAAGGCGCAAGGGAATCTCGAAGACGCGCGCAACTGCTGGCGTCAGGCGCTGGAGCAGAAACCGGACCTGGCGGCCGGTTATTTCGAGCAGTAGGCAGCCAACGCGTCTTCAAGTCGCCAGCCCTCCGGTAAGAATCGTTCATGAGATTGCAGGTGGGGCAGGCCCCCGGCCTGCCGCCTGGTCGGCTCAAAGAAGAGGCGGGCGGCGCGCCCGCCGCAGGCCGGGGGCCTGCCCCACATAAACGATCCGGGAGCTCGAATGCGGTATTTTGGGGGAGTGGGAAGCCCCTTCGCCGACCCTCTGCGTTTTGAACGGCGAGTTCCCGATTGCGCCATGACCATCTTCGGCGCCACCGGGGATCTGACTCGCCGCAAATTGATGCCTTCGCTTTACCGCCTGGCCGCGCAGCGGCGCCTGCCGGCCGGATTCTCCGTGATCGGCACCGCGCACGATTCGCTTTCCGACGACCGGTTCCGCGCCATCATGTGCGACGGCGTCAAGCAATTTCTCGAAGACGATTCGTTCAATGACGAGTTGTGGTCCGCGTTCGCGCGCAACCTGTATTGCGTCGGCGGCGATTTCAAAAATCCGCAGCTTTATTCCGCGATCGCCCAGAAATTGCAAGAGCTGAAACAGCCGAACGCTCTGTTCTATCTGGCCACGCCGCCCAGTTTTTATGAGACCATCGTCGCCGGATTGGGCGCGGCCAAGCTCTCTGGCGGCGATCCCGCAAATGAAGGCTGGCGCCGGGTGGTGATCGAAAAACCGTTCGGCCACGACCTCAAAAGCGCGGAATGCCTGAACGAAGCGATTCATCGCGTCTTTAAAGAGCCGCAGATTTACCGCATCGATCATTACCTGGGCAAGGAAACGGTGCAGAACATTCTGGCCTTTCGCTTCGCCAACGGAATTTTCGAGCCGGTGTGGAACCGGCGCTACGTGAATCACGTGCAGATCACCGCCGGGGAGACGATCGGCGTCGAAGGACGCGGCGGGTATTATCAGGAAGCGGGCGCGCTGCGCGATATGATTCAAAGCCACCTGCTTCAGGTGATGGCGACCATCGCCATGGAGCCGCCGGCCAGCTTCGATCCGGAAACCGTGCGCGATGAGCGCGCCAAGCTTCTGCGTGCGATCAAAATCATGTGCTCCGGCGAAGTGAGCGGCTGCGCGGTGGCCGGGCAATATCGCGGATTCCGCCAGGAAAAAGGCGTCGATCCGAATTCCAGGACCGAAACCTACGCCGCCGCGACCTTCTACGCGCAGAACTGGCGCTGGGCGGGCGTGCCGTTTTATCTGCGCACCGGAAAGAAACTGATGCGCCACGTGACCGACATCGCGGTGCAGTTCAATGACGCGCCGCTCGAAATGTTCGGCGCGAGCGACGGTCCCGACGCGCATCCCAATCTGCTGATCGTGCGCATCCAGCCGGAAGAAGGAATTTCGCTGCGCTTTTTGTCCAAACAGCCGGGCAGCGGGATGCGGCTGCGTCCGGTGTCGATGGATTTTAACTATGGATCGAGCTTCGGCGAGCGCGGTCCCACGGCCTACGAAACGCTGCTGGTGGACGCGATGATCGGCGATCCCACGCTGTACACGCGCGAGGACATGGTCGAAGCAAGCTGGCGCGCGGTGCAGCCGATTCTGGATGACTGGAGCAAGCGGCAGTTCGATTTTCCGAATTACGACTCCGGGTCGTGGGGGCCCAAGGCCGCCGATGAGATGCTGGCGCGCAACGGGCACCAATGGAGAAACAGTTGACCCCGGGAACGATTGAAACAGAAAAGCTGCTGGCTGATTTGAACGGCCTGTGGACCACGCTCGCCGGCGAACAGCAGGGCGCACTGCTGCGCGCCTGCTCCATGACGCTGGTGGTGACCTGTGAAGGCGACGGCGACGCCGCGCGGGTGCGGCGCATGATCGGCGTGGTGATGCGCGAGCATCCCTCGCGCGCGATTCTCATCGAACTGAAAAACGGCGCGCTGCCGGAGGGGCGCGTGTTCTCCGAATGCCATCGTGGCGCCGGCGGAAGCGAGCAGATCTGTTCCGAGGGAATCGAAATTGCGACGGACCCGGAGCATCTGGCCGGGATCGCGCGGCAAATCGCGCCGCTGGCAGCGCGGGATCTGCCGGTGATGCTGTGGTGCCGCGGGCCGCGCGTCTTTTCCTCGGCGGTGTTTGAGCCGCTGTATCCGATCGCGCAGCGCATCATCGTCGATTCCTGCACGGCGCAGGACCTGGCGACGGCGCTGGCCGCGGTAAAGAAAATTCGCGCGGGCGGCCGTCGCGTCGCCGATCTGGCGTGGACGCGCCTCACCGGATGGCGCGAGGCGCTGGCCTATCGCCTGGAGGCGAACTCGATTCGAGCGGAGCAGATTCGCACCGCCGCGGTGCGCTACAGCGGCGCGGCGGCCGAGCCTTGCGCGCGTTATCTGAAATTCTGGATCGAAGGCGCGGCGCCGTCGGCTCGCGTCTCGGTAGAGAAGATCGCGGGCGAAACGGGGATCCGCGCGATTGCCGTTTCCTGCGCGCGCATGGAGCTGAACGTGGATCTCTCAAAACCGCGCGAGGCCGAGCGCGACGAAGCGGAGCTGATCCACGAAGAGCTGTCGATCAGCGGCGCCGATCCGGTGTTTGAAGATTTGCTGAACCGCCTGTAAGCGATGTTTGTCCCTGCCGGCTGTGGGGCAGGCCCCCGGCCTGCGGCGGGCGCGCCACAAAAAAAGGGAAGATGATTTAATAGGATTCGCGGAGGATGCGTGAGACTCGCCACAGCGCTGTGGTTCGCCGTTTCGCTCGCCGCGCAGGATGCGGAGCCGGTGCTGGCCCGCGCGCGCGAAAAAATTCTCAACGTGACCCATCGCCTGCCGCGGTACACGTGCCTGGAGACCATCCACCGCGATTATTTCGAAGCGCCCAAACCACGTCCGCACAAACATGAACTGACCGCGAAACCCGCGCCGTCCTGCGCGCTGGTCCTCGATCATCCGCTGAACAATCTGCTTCCGGAAGGATGGGACCGCGTGCGGCTGGACGTCGCCGTGGCCGGCAATCACGAGATCGAATCGTGGCCCGGGGCCAGCCGTTTCGATTCGCGGCGCCTGGATCAGATTGTCACCACCGGTCCCACCAGCACCGGCGCGTTCGGAACTTATTTGATCGAGGTGTTCGAAAACGCGGGCGCGAAAATCAAATTCACAAGCCGCCATGGCGGGCTTCTCGAATATTCATTTCTCATTCCCCGAGAGTCCAGCCATTACGGCGTCGGCGCCGGCACAGGATTCTTCATCACCGGAACCAGTGGATCGTTCAGCATCGATCCGAAGACCGCGGATTTGACGCAACTGATCATCGCCACCGATGTTCTTCCGCCGCAGGCGCAGATGTGCCAGGCCAAAACGACCATCGCTTATGAGCACCTGCGCATCGGCGAGAGCGATTTCCTGCTGCCGCAGTCGAGCACCCTCGAAACCTTGCACAGCGATTTTTCACGCACCGCAAGCGTGACAACATTTTCCGCCTGCCACGAATACACCGCGGAATCGACCCTGCTTCTCGACGATCAGGACGCCGCGGCAGGGAGCGAGGCCGCGAATTCCCCGGCCGCGCCGCTGCCCGCGGGACTTCCGCTTTCGCTCGCGCTCGCCGCGCCGATCGACAGCGACACGGCCGCCGCCGGCGATCTGGTTTTCGCGAGCGTCCTGAAGGCGGTGAACGCGCCGCACCAAAAAAACGTGCTGATCCCCAAAGGATCGCGCGTGCGCGGCCGTATTTCGGAGATGAAGTACTTCGCCGATCCCACGCCGCACTTTCAATTCGGCCTGAGCTTCGATCACCTGCAAATCGGCGGCGTGTGGACGCCGGTGACGATGGAAGTGGACCGCGGCACCCGCAGGGAAATGCCCCCTTCTGCTCTCAACACGGTACGCCGATCGTCCGGCTTGCGCACGCGCGGAATGGTGATCCAGCTTTCTCCGCCGGGATCGGACGGTGGGGGTTTGTTCGTGTTTGCGGCCAAATCGCCTCGCTACCTCGTTCCGGCCGGTTACGAATCGAAATGGGTCACGCGCGAAACCAAGCCCTAAACCAGGCCCTAAACCAGGCGCTGGCCGGCCTGCTTGCGGCGTCGCTTTGCGCGCAAACGCGCGATCCGGCGGCGGCGCTGGCCGAAGCTCGCGACCGTTTGCTCGCACAGCGCGACCGCCTCACGAGCATTTCCTGCACCGTGACGATGGACCGCAGTTACTTCGAACGCGTTCACCCTCCGGCGCACACCTCCTGCGATCAGATCGCCGCGGATCGCCGAAAGAACCGCGCCCGGTTGAAGCTTTTCTCCACGGATCGCCTTCGCTTGAAAATTTTTTTCAACGGCCAGCGGGAAGTGTTCGCGTGGCCGTCGCCGCTCGCCTTCGAATCGCACTCGCTCGACCAGGTTTTGCTGGCCGGTCCCCTCGGCACGGGAGGGTTGGGCGCGTTCTATCTACGCCTGTTCGAAGATCCCGCGGCGAGTTTTGAATTTACCGGCGAAAAAGACGGCAAACTCGAATATACGTTCAGCGAATCCACCGATTCCAGCCATCACACGGTGCGCGCCGGCGAGCAGTGGCTTCCGGCGGCGCATTCCGGTTCGCTTTGGATCGACAGCACTTCGCTCGATCTGGAAAAATTCTCGGTCGACACGAGCACACTGCCGCCGGAAACATCGATGTGCGAAGCGGCGTCGACGGTCGATTATCATCCCATGCGGATTGGCGGCGAAAATGTTTTGTTGCCGGTGCGGGAACAATCGCACGATGTGTTGGTGAACGCGCAGGAAACCGACAGCGTGATCGCGTATTCCTCCTGCACGGACGAACCACCTGCGAACGAGCCGCCGCAGGTTGAGCCTGCTCTGCCGGAAAAATTGCTGGTTCAGTTGGCGCTGGATGATCCCATCGATTCCGCGACGGCCGCGGCCGGCGATGCGGTTGCGGCGGCGGTGACTCGCGACGTGCTCGCGCGCGATGGCATGACCATTGTGCTGCACAAGGGAACGCGCGTGCGCGGCCGCATTCTGAATTTGGAGCGCTGGCTCCAGGACGAAAATCCGTTTTTCGTGGTGGCGATTTCCTTCGACGCCGCCGAATTCAACGGCGTCGCTTCGCCCTTCCGCGCGCGGCTGGCCGGCGCCAGCGTCCGGCTGAACGACGCCAGCTCGCGCTGGCCGGAAGATTCGCTGGTGTTCGCCACCCGCGCGGGGCATTATGTCATCCCGCGCGGTTTTGAGTCGCGCTGGCGCACTGTTAAATGAAGTTACTTCACCGACATCGTCAATCCCGTCTGGCTGGCCACTCCACCGACGGTCACGATCACCGGCGCGGCCTGACTCGATTTCAAACCGGCCGGCACGGTCACGTTTAATTGAATCAACCCCGGCACCGATCCCGGCGGCGCCTGCGCAGCCTGCACCACCGCTCCCTGGCCGCCGATCGAAACCGTTGGCGCGAGCAGCGGCGTCACCGCGGGCGACAGCGGAATCAGTTGATCATCGACGTTCGAGGTGGTGGTTCCCGCGCCGGTGATGTAGATGACGATGGTCGATCCCGCAGCGGCCGGATTTGACGCCGAGTTGATGCTGAAATCCCCGGTGGAGGAATTGTAATTCAGGATTGCGCCCTGCCCCTGGCCCGACGAGGCCAGCGAGTAAATTCCCGGATCCGACGCGGCGACGGCGACCGTGAACGGCTGCGACGATAATCCGCCGTAAGTCACAACCACCTGCGCGCTGGGACCGGCGGTGGTGTACGGCACAATCACGCCGACCACCGTCCCGCTGGTGTACAAAACCGATGCGGCGGTGCCGTTGATGGTCACCGAGGTCGAAGGCGCAGCGGCCGGCAGCGCCGTCGGAATCGGCGGTGAGCTGGGATCGAAAATGGTCAGCGCCGACGGCCCCAGGCCCACGCCAAAAATCGCGATCATGTCGCCCGGCGCCAGCGTTCCCTGCGCGTAGCTGGCGGAATTGACCACCGCAGTGATCTGCGGATTCGGTCCGTAAATCTGAAACTGCGCTTCGTTCGAAGTTCCGCCGCCGGGCGCGGGTGTCGAAACGGCCATGCGCAGGACACCGGCCTGGACCATGTCCGCGGCCGGAATGGTCGCCAGCAGAGCGCTGTCGCTGACCGCGGTCGCAGCCACCGGGCCGGCATTTCCGTCGGTCGACGGCGTACCGCTCAGCACGCCCGACGAGCTCAGCGTGAATCCCGGCGGAAGATTCGTCGCCGTCCAGCTCAGCGCGGCTTGGCCGTTTACCGCGCTCAGCGACACCGGCCCGTACGGCGTGCCAATGATCCCGATCGGCAGCGGCGCGGCCGCGGTCTCGATGGTCAGCGCGGTGGCCCCCGCCGGGTCGATGGTCAACTGAACCTGGTTATAGGCGTTAATCGGCTGGCTGGAGCTGTCGGTCACGCCGACGGTAAATAGAAATGTTCCGGCATTGGCCGGTGTGCCGCTGATCACGCCGGCGCTGTTGATCGATAATCCCGCCGGCATGGTGCCGGAAAGCTGCGTGAAGGTGTAAGGCGACGTTCCTCCGGCCGCGGTCAGCATCTGCGAATACGCCGTTCCCACCGCGCCCGAAGGCAAGGGCGAAGCGACGGCCAGGGTCAGCATGGTCGACGTCGCCGCGTACACCGGAATCAGAAAAGTTTGCGTCGCGACGCTGGTGCCATCGGTGACGCTGATGGTGGTCGCGGGGGTGAACCCCGTGGCTGTGACGGTCGAGTTCGAAAAGAATGCGCTGCCGTTAAGCGTCGCGATGGTTTGCGCGGAACTTTGAATCACGCCGGCAGGCCAGGTGGAAGTGATCGCGGGCGCGGCCGCGTTGACCGTCAGCGTGACCGTCAGGGTCAGCGATTTATCGGTCGCCGCCGGCGCGCTGATCTTGATGGTTCCGGTGTACACTTTGGGCGCAAGTCCGGTCGGATCGACGGTCACGGTGATGGTGTTGAGCAGGCCGATCAGCGAAATATCTCCGCTGGGCGTGGCCGTCAGCCAGCTCGCGCCGGAGATGCTGAGCGTCGCCGAGAGCGGCGCGCCGTTGCTCGATAGAATGAACGCGCTCGCCAGCGACGCGCTGGGAATCGGATCGCCGGTGGTGTAGCTGAAGCTGAGCGAGGAAGGCGTCGCCGTCACCGTCGCCGCCGCGCTGCTGACCGCCAGATTCACCGTCGCCGAGCCGGTATAGTCCTCGTTCCCGTTGACCGCCGTCACCGTAATAGTCCCCGCGTAGTTTCCCGCGGCGAGTCCGGTGGGGTTCACCTCGACTTTGAGCGATGCGGCTCCCACGCCGCTGGTTTCCGAGACCAGCAGCCACGCGGCATTATACGGCGACCCGGAAATCGCCACGGTGAAGTCCAGCGTTTTCGGCGTGGGCGTGACCGTGAGCGTCTGCGCCGCCGGCAGCGACGCCGCGCCGATCTGATAAGTGAAATTGAGCGTCGCCGGACTGACCGTCACGCCGCTGGTCGATTGCGCGCAGCCGACCGAACACACCACCAGTGCTAAAGCGGAAATGGTTTTCAACACAGAAACTCCCGCGGCCGTGAAAATGGCCGCCACGATTTCTTATCGGCGGGAGTCGTCTCGGTTTAGATCAGGATATTTCCGGGGAAACGGCCTTGCGGGTTTTCGTGAGGCAGGCCCTGGCCTATTGCCCGATCCGGAGCAGTTCCACTTCGAACACCAGCGTCGCTCCACCAGGAATCACCGGCGGACTTCCCGCGTCGCCGTAAGCGATGTTCGACGGGCACACCAGTTGCGCCTTGCCGCCGACCTTCATTCTTTGCAGACCCTCCGTCCAGCACGGGATCACCTGGCTCAACGGAAACTGCGCCGGCTGATTGCGCTTGTAGGAGCTGTCGAACTCGGTGCCGTCGGTCAGCGTGCCGCGGTAATTGACGGTCACCACATCGGTCGGACGCGGCGAGGGTCCGTTGCCGGGACGCAGGTCCTTATAAACCAGACCGCTTGGAGTGCGGATCGCGCCCGGCTCGGCGGCGGCCTTGTCGAGAAAAGCCTGACCCTCCGGTTTCGAGGAGCACGCGGCCAGAAGCACCGCGAAAAAGAACAGACAAGTGCGCATATGTTCAGATTAGCAACCGAGGCCAGCGCGCGTAATCTGGTAGTGCGTGAGGTCCGCGTTGATTCGCGATGCGCCCCCGCCGCACCTGCAGCCCCGCCAGTCATGGCGGGGGTTCCCCATCCTTCGCAAATTTCACGCACTGCCCGTAATCTGCGTCGATCCCGAAGAAGGGCGGGTCTGCATTTAGCGCATCACCGGTAATCTCGAATTGGCTTGGTCCGTCAAAAAGGACGTAAGGAGTTTTTAAAAAACAAACTATGAAGTCGCTTTTACTCACCATTCCTTTAATGTGCAGCCTGGCGTTTGCGCAGGGGCCGCGTTTTCATCGCAACGCGCAGTCCGGCGCCGCGACGCCGCAGCAGATGGCCCAGAATGAGACCAATCGTCTGACGCGGTTTTTCAGCTTAAGCTCGACCCAGCAGAGCCAGGTGCTCGGAATTCTGACCACCGCGGATACGCAAATCTCCACCTTGAGAACGCAGATCCAGCCGCTGCGCGCCAATCTCGTCGCGGCGGTCAAAGCCAATAATCCGGACCAGATCACCGCGGCACTGAACGCGCTCGCGCCGCTGCAACAGCAGGTCGCGTCGTTTGAAGCGAACGCCGCCGGCCAGATTTACGCGACGGTGCTCAATCCCACGCAGCAGGGCCAGATCCCCAACGGACTCGGACCATTAATGGGCATGGGCTTCGGCGGCAGATTCTAGCAGGGCGCCGAAAAAGGGCGGCGCGTCCGCTCGCCCCTCGCCACTACCCAAACGTGAGCGTAAACGTAATCGGAAAATGATCCGACGCGCGCACGTTCGGGTGAATCTTCGCTGCGGCCGCCTGCACCCGGCCGCGCACGTAGGCCCAGTCGATGGCCGGTCCATGCACGAAAAAAAGATGCGTAGTCGCCTCCGGCTTAGGACCGGTCACGCTGCGGAATCCGGCATCGCGAATCTCCGCCGCGGGCCGCTCATGCGTCGCGTTGAGATTGAAATCGCCCGCCACCAGCACCGGTCTCTTCGAATCGTATCGCGCCGTGTCGTTCATCACCTCGGCGATCTGCGAATCGCGCAACGCGTCGGTGTTGCGGCTCTCTAAATGAAGGTTGTAGGCGGCCAGATTGCCCAGCGCCCCGTCCGCTTCCGTCACCAGTCCGATTCTTCCGCCCAATCGAACCTGAAACGGGTAAACGTGCGGCACAAACCAGTGCGGCTTCCAGAACCCGGACTGCTGGCGAAAACGAATGATCCGCGGACGATTCAGGCGCCAGCGCGCCAGCGTCGCCTGCCCGGTGTAGGCCGGCGAATCGGAGGTTCCCTGCACCAGTTCCTGGAATTCCCGCGCCCAAACATAATTCATCTTCAGCGTTTTGGCGATTTCTTCCGCCACGTTCACGCGATTGGTGCGTTTGGCGTTGAGATCCACCTCCTGAAGCAGCAGCAGATCGGCATCGGCGCTCGACAGAAATTTCAGGACGCCGGGAAGATCCTCGCCGCGCTCGATGTTCCAGTCGACCACGCGAATCGACCGTGGCGAGCCGAAGCGCAACCGCGCGGGAGCAAAATTACCGGTCAGAATTTCGGGGAACGGAGCGCTCAAATTCCAATTTCGCACGCCTCCCCGCCGATTGCCAAAGGCGCCCCCCGCCATAACTGCCGCGGCCATAACGGGTAC
>DATJNW010000154.1:0-19738 GCA_035507655.1 Bryobacteraceae bacterium
CCGCGAAAACTGGCTTAATACGGCATCTGCCGGTTGGTGAACTTCCGCCCGGCCTCCGCCGCTTGCGGACCGGCCGCGCAGATCCGGACGCCTTCTTTGATCATGTCGACGACATCCGTGGCGCTGCACGTATTCAGGAAAAACAGATGGTTCGCCCGGACCGCCGCGAAAACCTTGGCGCGCGCGGCCTGCATCCGCGGATCATTCACCGCACCCCGTCCGCTGGGCACGCCGAGCGACATCGCCATGTCGCCAGGACCCCATTCGGCGAACGCGATTCCCGGAATCTGCACGTTCTCGTCGACGTTGGCCAGCGCGATTTTATCCTCTTCTTTCAAACCGATCAGCAGTTCTCCGTTGGGGTTCAAGGGCCACACGTCGGCTCTCTTTTCGTATTCGGCCACGGAAACACCCCAGATCTGCGCCGCGGTCGGGTTGCCGTGAACGCCGCGGTGCCCTTCCTTCAAACCATGCTGGCCGACGCCCTGCTCGCGATTCGGAAAGCGCACCGCTTCAACGAACTCGCGAACCGCATCGGGACTATCGGCGTGCGTCAGCAGAATCCCGTGGACGCCGGTCGCCAGCACCTGCTGGAACATCCACGCGTTGGCGCGCACGCTCGGACCATCCAGGCCGTTCACCGGCACGTTGACGATCACCGCCGGCGTGCGATGGCCGCTCTTGGTCGGCCCGCCGGCCGCCAGTCCGCGCATGTACTCCTGCAAACCTTTCACGTCGAAGGGAGCGTGCTCCATGTCGTAGCTGATGTAATCCGCCCACGTCTGCGCATCCTTTTTGCCCTGCTCGAAAGTGCCCTCGGTGCCCGAGTGCGAGCCGGTGTAGTAAATCGGCTGGCCTTCCTCGAGCAGCTCGATGGCGCGGTTAATGTGTTTCGGTTGGTACGGCGTCTGCGCCGTAATCGTGGCGACGCCGACGGCCAGCGCCAGTGGCGCCGCGGCCCACCCAGCCGCGCGCAAAATCCGATTCATACGATTGGTCCTCATGAGAATCCTTTCGGGCGAGAGTTTATCAGAATCTACCTGATCCCGTAACGTAAGCCGTCAGGCTTGTCTTTCTGACGGCAGACGATCGGCGCGCGCGACGCAAGCCTGACGGCCTTATGCGACAAAGCAGAACAGGAGAACCCGCGAACGGATTCTCCTGTTTGACCCTACCTTTTGCGAATACGCTTAGAACGTGTACTTTGCGCCGAGCTGGAGCTGGCGCATCGGAATCGAGCCGAGCGTGCTGCTGATGACGCCGAATCCCGAGCGCGCGGCGGTCGCCGGCTCGCCCGGAAGCGTCGAACCGGCCAGAATGTTGCCATTCGGTGCACCCCACACAGGGTGATTGAACACGTTGAAGGCTTCGAAACGAAGCGTGAGCTGGTGATGCTCGTTGTAGGGCATCGTGAAACTCTTGTGCAGCTCCATATCCGTTCCGAAGATGTTGGGCGTGTACACGCTATTGCGCGCGACGTCGCCGAAATAACCGGCGGGAGCCTCGGCGTATGCGGCGCGGTTGAACCAGCCGCCATCCACGGACTGGGGCGAATTATATGCCGAACCGCCAATGTAATTGGGCCGATCGTACGCCTCATCCGTCAGCGAGTTGTCGGTACCGCCAATGCTCAAGCTCTGCGGCAAGCCGCTCTGCCAGGTGACCGTTCCGCCAGTCTGCCAGCCGCCGATCACGGCGTCCAGGAAGCCGTTGGTGATGTTCAACATCTGCCCCTTGCCGACCGGGAGGTTATACAACACCGAGGTCACCCAGCGCTGTGGAACGTTGAATGCCGACGCGCCGCGCTCGCACTCGATGCAATAACTGTTCTGCGGGAACAGCGTATCGTAGCCCTGGACGCGAATGCCGCTCGAATCGTCGAGCGACTTGGACCAGGTGTAGCCGCTGACCGCGCTCAGGCCTTTGCTGAACCGCTTGGTGATTTTGGCCGACAGCGCGTTGTATTCACCGTTTACCCCGTCGGCGACCATCTGAATCACGCCGAAATCGTTCGGCCACGGCAGGTGCGAGATCGAACTGCCAGTGGTGATCCCCCCGGGACCCTGATTCGTATTCTGGAAGCCATACAAGTGATGGCTTTCCGAGCCCAGGTAGCCGACTTCAACGGCCCAATCCGCGCTAAGCTGCCGCTGCACGTCCACCAGGTACTGCTCGGTGTAGGAAGTCAGGTGATTGGGTTGGTTGGCGTAGGCGTAAGGCGGGCTGAAAGTAGGCGTGCCGGCGCTGGTCGGAGTAGCGGCGTTCGCCCAAGTGGATGCCTCGCCGGTGAGCAAGCCCGAACCTGGGCCCCAGGTGGTCCCGAGCCCGACTTCGGTCAGCGTCAGGCGCACACCGATGTTGCGCGCCATGTCGAAGTACATGGAGTTGGCGCCGTCCTGCATGTAAAATATGCCGTAAGCGGCGCGAATCACGGTCTTTGAATCCGGTGAATAGGCCAAACCGACGCGCGGCGCGATGTCGTTCCAACGCGTCTTATCAAGGGCATTACTCTCCGCGCCGTTGTTACATTGGGCGGGTGTCTCCGACCAGGTGAAGGGGATCGAGGGGTAGTTCGGAGGGTCGCCCGCATAGGCGCTGGAACAATTTCCCTGCCGGAGGTAATAAGGCTCGATATTGGTCGGCGCATTGGCTCCGTCGTAAATGACCGGCTGCTGGACCTCGAACAAATTGCCGAGCTCATCGGTGAACGGCGGAGTCACTTCCCAGCGCACGCCGGCCGTCAGCGTGAGTTTGTTGGTGATCTTCCAGGTATCGTCGCCGTAGATCGCAAACATGTTGCGCTGATAGTTGGCCACCGCGTCCTGGAAAGCGACGGTCGATTGATACAGATCGCCGAGCAGAAACTCCGCGAACGCATCGCCCGTGCCCGCGGTAGGGGTATTGGTAGCACTTGGTTTTGCCGTCGCGTTGGGCTCGAAGGTGAACTGGCCGCGCAGGAACTGGTTGCCTAACGTATCGTAGTTGTCGCGCTCGTATTCAAATCCGAACTTAAAGGTGTGCTTGCCATGGATCCACGACAGGTTATCCACAGCCTGCGTGGTGTTGTCCGCGATCTGGTACGGGTCGTCGCTGCCGTCGCCGATTCCGGTAAATCCGTCGCCGGAGAACGATGCGTCCGGAATGCCCCATTGCACCGGCGGGCCGGGAGCGATATTCGGGATGCCGAGCGCACCAACGGCGTTATCGCTGAACGCGTCCGCCGTGGTGATAGCGTTAAAGATGCGGGTGTGGCCGAAGCGCGCTTCATTGACCAGGTTGGGCGACAGGATGCGGGTGTTCGAGCCCATGTACTGCTCGCATCCGGTGGTGACCTTCGTTCCGGTGATGCCAATGCTTCCGCTCTTGGTCACCTCGCTGCACCAGTTATACCGGCCAGCCCACTGCGATTTCGCCGATTCGACGAAGTCCATGCGAATGGTGAACATGTCCCTGAGGAACGGATCCTCGACGGCCTGCGTGTAGTTGTTGGTAGTTGCGGTGGGCGACCCAGTGTTCGGCAGGGCATAAGCTCCCGGGTAGTTCAACAACTTTTGCGAGGTCGGATTGATCATGCTCGGCGGAATGATGTTGCCTGGGAACGGCGTGCCGTTCGAGCCCGGTTCATAAATGGTCGACGGAAAGGCGCTGTAATTGCCCGTCTGCATGGCCGCCGTTGGCACCGAGAAGACCGCCTGCGAACTCTGCCGCTGATCGAGAGTTTCGTAATTGGACATGAAGAACAGCTTGTTGGTGCCGTTGAACAATTTCGGAATCATCACCGGGCCGTCGAGCTCATAGCCGTAATCGTTCCAGTTGAACGCCGCCGCTTTGGTTGGGGTGGTGGTGAACTGGTACGGCAGCCCGTCGTAATCGACGTTGCGGTTGAAGAAAAATGCCGACCCGTGGTAAGCATTGCCGCCGGACTTGGTGAGCACGTTGACCTGCGACGCCTCATGCCCGAATTCCGCCGGGTAAACGCCAGTTTGCACCTTGAATTCCTGGATGGCGTCGATGGACGGCAGCACCACATAGGTGTTGAAGTCAAAGTCGGTATTGTCCACGCCGTCCAGCGTGAAGTAGTCGAAAAAGATGCGGTTCCCGCCGACGGCGATCGACTGGGCGGTGCGGTCGCCGCCTTGCCGCGACGCGGCTTGGCCAGCGGAGGGCGACAACGTATTCACGTTCGAGCTCAGCGCCACCAGGTTCAAATATTCGCGTCCATTCAGTGGCAACTGCTCGATGCTGGCATTCGAAATCACGGTTCCGACCGTCGCGTTTTCCGCCTGCAACAGCGTCGAAGAAGCCGCCACTTCCACCGATTGGCTCACCTGCCCGACTTCGAGCGTCAAATCCAGGCGCACCGTTTGCTGCACCTGAACCTCGACGTTGCTGGTGGCCAGCTTGAACCCGGTGTGTTCCGCCTTCAGCGTGTAAGCGCCCGGCGGAATCGACGGGAAGGTATAGTCGCCGGCGCCGGTCGTCACCCCGGTGCGCACCGCGTTGGTGGCGGTGTTGGTGAGGGTCATGGTGGCGCCCGGCACAGCGGCTCCGCTGGGGTCGTTCACCCGTCCCGTAATTTCACCGAAGGTTTGACCGAAGGCGCTTACTGAAAATAAGGCCAACAGTACTAAAAATCCGACAAACGATACGAAGTGTGAAGCGACACCTCGCCTGGACTCGATCATAGAGACCTCCCTAGCCAAAGTCGTCAATACAATGACGAAGGCAAATCCAGGGATTACGCCTTGACCGGGCTCTTAAGCGACAACTTCCACACAGAGCTAGTTCCTAGCGTCTCCCACCGGATAACCCCGCCTAGCTCGTACTCAAACAAAGATGTACGTGGAAAGAAGCGTATCATGATATTCATGCAAGATCAATAGTAAAGTGATCGATGATAAATCACGAATGTTCGGAAAACGCCTCTGGCGCTGATTTTCTCGCAAGTTTTTGCGATTCTTTACAATTTATTGCACCGGGAGCACGACCGAAGCGCTATTGGTCCCGTTGGCGCCGATGGTGATGTTGACGTTGGTCGACGGCGGAAAATCATCCGTGATGGTCAACTGAACCACCTGTACCCCCACGATCCCGGCGGCGGCGCCGGCCCAATCCGGCTGTAATTGCGCCGAATCGGTATTCACCGTGATTGGATCGAGCAGAGAATAAGCGCTGTTGTTCGTAACCGGGAAACCGTCGACGGGCGGCTGCGCATAAGGACCCAGGCCGGTGGCGTAAATGGTGATCTGTTCGCCGTGCTGCGCCGGATTGCTGAAACTGACCACGCTGCCGTCCGGGCGCAGCGCCAGAACCAGCGGCAGATTCTGCGAATTGGTCTCGGTAAACGCTCCCGGCGCATCGCGGACCACCGTAAAATTCCCCGGCACGTCCGGCTGCCCCACCTGGTGCACCACCAGCGTATAACTGCCGGGCTGAAGCTCCCACGGCACCTGCGCGCTGATCTGCGTCGGCGAAACGAAAACCAGCGGCAGCAGCGAGCTGTTGACGGTCACCGTCACGTTGTTGATGGTCTGCGCCAATGGATTCGTCGGACCCACCTGAAGCGACGCCGCCAGGTTCTGCCCGTAAATCGAAATGAGCGACCCTGCCGCGACCGCGCCGCTCGGCGTCGGGCCGGTGACGCTCTGAATGCCCGCCGGCGGAATGTACGGCACCGTGGCGAAGTCGGCCTGCACCGTTTGCGGGCTGGACATAGATAGCGAACCGCTGGCGAGGGTCCCGGACAGGGCGCCCTCCCAGTGCGAAAACTTATACCCGTTGTTGGCGGCGGCGGCGACCGTGACCGCCGTTCCGGTCAGGAAATATCCGCTCGGCGATGCCGGGGTCACCGTGAAGGTCCCTCCGGCGGCCGGGTTCGACACCATCGTAAGCTGGTACGCAAGCTGATAATTGGCCGTCAGCGACAGCGAGTTTTGGCTGAAAGTCACCGTGCGCGTGGGCGTGGTGACTCCGTCGGACCAGGAAACAAACTGGAACTGCGATCCCGGACCGGCCGAAACCGTCGCCGGAGCCACAATCTGCGAAGTCGATCCGGCGCTCTTGTTCGCCGCGCACGGTGTCACGCAGTTGCCGCCGTCAATCGTAAACGTCAGCGCCGATGGCGAACTGTTCACGCTCACCTGATCCAGCTCGGCATAGCTTGCCGTCACCGTGAAATTGCTCACTCCCGAGGGAACCGTGATGGTATGACTCTGCGCGCCGCCATCGGACCAGGCGGTAAACGTCCACACCCGTCCGTTCGCATCCGTCTGCGGCGATTCCGCGTTCAACGTCTGCGTCGACCCCGCGGCCCAGATGAAGTTGTACCCCGGCCAGTTGTCCCGGCCGTCGATCATCACTTTCAATCCCTGCGGATTGGTCATGATGGTGCTTGTGGTCCCCAGCGCGAACTCCGCCGTGATGGTATCCGCGAAGCTGGTGGTGTAGGGCGCGACGTAGGTTGCATTCTGGCCCAACCCGTTATCGAAGGCGGTGAAATCCCAGTATTGCCCGGTCACATCCATCTGGTACACCGGCGCGCCGATATGGTGCGTCGAACCGGGCAGAAAATCGAATTGGCCGATGCATAGCGGAGTGAACCCCGGCGGCGCATTGGGCGGCAGACGCGTATAATCCGGTGCGCAGGTGGTTCCGCTGCTCGACGCCGAAAGTGCGTTGGGTGTCGGCACCACCGTTCCATCGACGATAATGTTCAATCCCGCCGGATTGGTAATGAAGTTCACCCGCTTGGCCACCGAAAACTCCGGCGCGATCGTCGTCGGATCTTCAATATCGACGGTGGCCCCGGGAGCGGCCTGCAGCGAATTGACCATAGTGGCGTAAAATACCCACCCGGGATAGGGATACCCGCTCACGGTGTGCGATCCCGCGGTGGCGAAGAAGCTGGTGCTGCCGCCATAGCAGGTCCCATCCATATAGAACAGGCCTTGCGGAGTGCCGCCGGTGTTGGTGGTGCTGGCCGGTGCGCCGGCGCACGGCGCATTGGGAGTGTTGGTCCCGTTCGGGAAATTGATGGTGACCAGGTACTGCACGGTGACGTTCGCCACCACCGACGTCAGCGCCGGATTGGCCGTCACGCTGATATAGTTGCCCTGCGGCAGCGTCCCGTCGTTGGCGGTCCAGCTGCCGAAAAGGTATTCGATGTTGCCGTTCTGCGCTGTCTGATAAGTGGTCGGATTGCCGTTCTGGTCGAAGGACAACGGAAACTCGATGATATGCTTGCTGCCCGTCGGCCAGGGGAAAACCTGAGGAGTGATGTAGGTATTGCCGTCGACCATGAACGCCGCGCCCGGTGGATTCACGCTGACGTCGACCGTCGAAATCGTCTGCGCGAAGATCCCGGTCGAAACCAGCAAAGCCACAATCACCAACCAGATAGTGCGTTTCATGAGCCGATCCATCCTCCAGCGAACCTAGGACTAACGGACACTTAGTCCCAGTGGATGATCGGCAGGCGGGGTGCGAAGCTTTAGCGGCCCGGAAGCTGGTCCGCGGGAATGATCAGGCTGCCGAGGCGCGCCCCGGCGCTCACCACCACGCGCAGCGTCGCCAGGCCGGCGCGAGCCTGGATCGTGCCGCGAAAAATCACGCCGGATTTGAGATACTTCGCGTACTGCGCGCGGTCGAGATGCAGATCGTAGCGCTGCTGCGCGCGGTCGAGAACGCGCCCGGCCGAATCCTGCTGAACGAAATTCACCTCGACCGCGCCGCTGTGCAGGTCGCCCTGCGCGGGAAGTTCGAGTCCGGCGAGATGGATGACACCGGTGACGGTCAGCGCATCCGCCTTACGGTCGACGCGCGCGGTCAGGCCGACGGCTGACGATTCCAGCGGCGAAGCCACCGCGTCGAAGCTGGGGTCCGGCTCCGACGCGAGCGCGAAATAGCCGTGCGGCGCGCGAACTTCGTCATGCGGACGGTCGACGCGCACTTTGATCTCGTGAAATTTTCCGTCGAGGTCGCTTTCCTCTACATAAAATCCCAGCGTGTAGGTCACCACCGCATCTTCGACAGCCGAGCGAATCGCGCTGGTCAGATCATTCGTGTTGAGGAACGCGCGACCGCCGGTTTCCGCGGCCAGCTCGGTCATGGTCTGCTGGCCCGGCGGCGTCGGCCCTTGCGGATGCTGGCCCGGCCTTCGTCCGAACACCGATCCCTGGCCCTTGTCATCGCTCACCGTCAGATCGACCTCCGGCAGCAGGCCGCGCACGTCGACGGGATAGATGGCCACCTGAGCGCGGCTGAGCAACCGCCCGGCGGCGCTGGGAATCGCGACGTCCGCCGTCAGCCACACCAGATTTTTGCGGCCGGGAATCGCGGCCAGATGCGCGGCGATCGCCGCCAGCGCTTCCATCGTCGTTTGCGCACGCGTGCGATTGACGAGCGCCGCCTCGCGCTGCCGCTCGCGGTCGATCGCCGCGCTGAACTCGGGCTGGTCGGGAACGTGAACCGGCAGTGGATCGGCGTCGTCGCGGTGCGTGAGCGAGATCGGCTGATATTTTTCGACGATCGAACGCAGCCGCGCGCGATCGCTTGAAAAATCGCTGAGCACGTCAAGCGTCCGTCCCAGGCTGTAGATCGCCACGCGGTCGCGCGAATCGAGCTCCTCGAGAAAACCAAGCACGTGCTGGCGGGCGTTCGAAAGCGCGAGCTGCTCCTGCCATTGCGGATGCTCTTCGTAAGGCTGCGCGCCGCCGCCGGTGAAGGTATTCAAACGGTCGAATAAAATGACCGTCACCCCGCGCGGCGCGCCGATGAGATTCGAAAACGTGTGCGCCGGCAGCGCCGGCGCCGCGGCCCCGCGCGCCGAAGTCATCGAAAAAATAGAAATCGCGCGCGGCTTTCCGCGTTCGGTAATTTGAAAATTTTGCTTGTGTAAATTTGCGACCGCGCCGTTCCGATCGTCAACGACCACGCTGATCTCCACCAGCCGCGCGCCGGTGCGAAACGTCGGCTGAAGCGCCGAAAAAAGGATGCCGGGCGCGAGAACGCAGACCAAAACTCGCGCGCCGGTCATGACCAGCAGAATACCTCATTCTGCCTTCTGACTCATTCAGACGTCACGCCCCGTGACACTTCTTGTATTTCTTGCCGCTGCCGCACGGGCACGGATCGTTGCGGCCGACTTTCTTGGGAGCGGGCGGCGATTGCGTCTCGGGCTCACCCTGCTCACCTTGCTCCTCTTCCTCCACGCCGAACACCGGCTCCAGCCCGTGCAGCCGCAGGCGTTCATCGAGCGCGAACTCCACCAGCTCCGTTTCGAGATCGTTCAACGGCGTGATCGAATCGAGCTTGCGCAGCATCCCGCGCACGCGCCCGCGCGTAGTTGCCCCGGGCATGGCCAGCGCATAGGCGAACAAAGCGTCTTCCCGCAGGCGATGGAACGGCGGCTCGGCATCGAAATATTTCGCAATCTTGTCGATCTGCGCGCTCAGTTCGAAATAGCCGGCGCCGCGCAGCGCTTCGCGCACAATCTTGGGGTCGCGGTCTTCGAGATGCGGCGCGAAGTACTTCGCAAATCCCGGAACCAGCGATCGCCACATCGCTTCGAGCGCATTAACCCGGCCCTCCGGAATTTCGTACAATTTTTCGATCCCCGGTCTGACATTGGCTTGATCGGCGACGCCATATAAACCCACGGCCGCGCCGCCGCGTTCTTCGATCGGCCGCGTTTGGTCGTTCAGGATGGCAACCATTTCGTCGCGAATAGCGGCGTTGTCCGTTGTATCAGCCAGCGATTCCCACGCACAGGCGCGAACCTTCGCCTCGGAATCCTGCCGCGCGACCGCGAGCAGCGCCTCGCGCGATTTGGCGTTCAGCGTAGTGTTGAAAAAACTGTGCGCCGCGCCAGCCCGTGTGGCCGCGTCTTCGGATTTGAGCAACTCCAATCGCTCCGCCTCGGGCAGCAGATCGAAGGCGGGCAGCTCGCGCTCGGGATATTCCTTGAAAATATCGAACGTCTCCGGCTCATATTTCGGAGGCGCGCCGGACAGCTGATCGAGCGCGTGTTTCAGCTCCCGGCGCAGTTCCGCGTCCTCTTCGGGAATTCCGCTGAGCATTTTTTCCAGCTCCGCCCGCGCCGCCAGGTCGCCATAGATGCCCAGCGCAAAGGCGCCATCGGCCGCGTCGTACTCCAGCCGTTCCAGCAGCAAGGCCAGAATCCGCGGATCGCGCACGTGCAGCCCGGCCAGCAAAAACGCGAGGTCGGTGCCTTGCTCTTCGCCCAATTCGTGATACAGCGCGACCAGCGGATCGATGGCTTTTTCGCCGAACGGTAAAATCGCTTCGATGGTGTCGTCGGATACTTCTTCCGGCGAGCCGCGGATCACATCGACGTAAAAATCGAGCGCCTCCTCCGGCCGAAAGTGGCGGAACAGGTCGACCAGCAGCGGCGTGACGTCCAGCCGGTGTCCGTCGCCCGGGTTTTGCGCGAAAGCGACTACGCCGCGCGCCGCATCCGGCTGGGCAAGAATTTCTCGCAGCAGGCGGCGGTCCACGCCGACGCGGCCCATCGCCGCATCGCGCAGCAGCTCTTCAACAGAGGACATAACAAGAAGTCAGGAGCCCAGGAGTCAGAACCATTCTGACTTCCGGCTCCTTTACTCCTCCCTCACCACATGCACCGGCACGTCGACCGACACATCCTTGTGCAGCCGGGCCGTCACCTTGAAATCGCCGAGCGTCTTGATCGGCTCCTCCAGGTGCACCTTTTTCCGGTCGATCGAATACCCCAGTTTTTCGAGCGCCACCGCGATATCGTTCGCCGTCACCGATCCGAACAGCTGATCGTTCTCCCCGGCCTTTTGCGCGATGGTCACTTCCACCGTGCCCATCATCTTCGCCAGATCGGACGCGTCGGCGTGCAGCTTGGCTTCTTTACGCAGATGCGCCTGGCGTTCCTGCTCGACGATTTTCTTATTGGCTTCGGTGGCGGCCACGGCCATGCGCCGCGGCAGGAGAAAATTGCGCGCAAAGCCCGGCGCGACCTTCACCACCTGGCCGCGCGAGCCTAATTTTTCAATGTCTTCCCGCAGAATCACTTCCATAAATTTACCCGTTCATTCCCTTTTTTTGGAGTGGCGCACGCACTCCTGCGTGCCGTGTCGCGACTCTTCGCGACACGCCTTCGCGCGGCGAGGCGTCGACAGGAGCGTCGACGCGGCACGCAAGAATGCGTGCGCCACACACACTGGCTTCGCAGAGTTTCCGCCATGGTCTAGATGGATGTCGAGAACGGCGCCAGCGCGATGTTTCTCGCCTGTTTAATCGCTTCAGCCAATCGCCGCTGATGCGGCGCGCAGACGCCGGAGATGCGCCGTGGCGTGATTTTACCCCGCTCGCTGATGAAGCTCATCAACAGGCGAACGTCTTTGTAGTTGATGTCGTCGATTCGGTCCATGCAGAAGCGGCACACTTTCTTCCGCCGGAAATATTGTTTCTTGCCGGCGATCGCTTTGTCGCCGCCGGTGGGGCGCATGGAGCCGCTGATCGGCCTTCCGCCTTTTTGTTCCGCCATAATTTACTCCTTGTCCCCTGGATGAACGGCCGCTGTCACCGGAACTCCCGGCGCGGCATGTTCCACCGCGGCGGGCGCAGGCGCTGCCGGCCCTGGCGCAGCGGGCGCCGCAACGGCCGGTGGTGGACGCCGAGCCGCGCGTTTTTCGCGCTGCTTTTTGCGCTTCTCGATTTTCTTCTGCTTTTCATCGATGCGCACGGTGATGAATTTGATCACCAGATCGGCGACGCGCAGGCGACGCTCGAGTTCGTGCACCAGTTCGGGCGAACTCGAAAACACGAACAGGATGTAGCGGCCTTCGTTATATTTCGAAACGCGATACGCCAGTTTCCGCACGCCCCAGTTATCGACTTTATCGACGGTCCCCTTGCCGTTACTGATCACCTGGCGGATCTGCTCGATAAACGCCTCGACCTCCTCATCCGGCGCGTCCGGTTTTACGATAAACAACTCTTCGTAGATTCTCATTCTTCCTCTTCAATTAAGCCTTGGGCGCGGCGGTTTTAAAGGGTGCTGAAAAAGGGGACAGACTGCTCTGTCCCCGCCCGGCAAGCGTTCCTACGAGGCAGGATCGTGGCCGGGGACAGAGGGGTCTATCCCCTTTTTCAGCACCCGATTAAATACCGTCATGGACTTTTCGACGCCCTCAGCGATTATGGATTCAACGGCGGCGCATCCACGCGCAACCACCTCATCCACTTCCTTCATCTGCGACTTTTTAAACGGCCGCAGAACAAACTCTTCTCCATTCACCGGATGTTCCGGATGAATGCCCAAACGAACCCGCGTGAACTGACTCGTCCCCAGCGCGCCAATCACGCTCTGCGCGCCTTTGTGTCCCGCGGCCGATCCCTTGGGCTTAATCTTCATTGTGCCCCAAGCGAGATCCAGTTCGTCGTAAACCAAAATCAAGCGGTCCGGTTTCAACTCGTACCGCTCGAGCAGCCCCTTAACGGACGGGCCGCTCAAGTTCATAAACGTCTGCGGTTTGGCCAGCACGACCTCTTTCTGTTGGATCGCGCCCAGCCCAACCAGCGCCATATTTTCCTTCCGGCTGACGCGAATCGCATTCGATTCGGCCAACCGGTCAATGACCATGAACCCCAGGTTATGCGGCGTATTCGCGTACTGCGCGCCGGGGTTGCCCAGGCCGACGATGAGGAAGTCCATCTCTCAAAGAGCCACTGAGCCCGGAAATTCTGACTCCTGACTCCTGACTCCTGAATTCTTTACTTCTTCCCCTTCTTCTCCTTCGCTTCCTCCGCCGCCGGCACCGCGCCTTCCTCTTCCTTCTTGCCCTTCTTGATCACTTCCGGTTCGGCCGGAGCCGCCGGAGCCGCACCCTCCGCCGCCGGAGCCGCTACTTCTTCGGCCTTCAGCGCGACCACGTGCGAAATCACCGCGTCAGCCTGGCTCACCAGCTTCACGCCTTCGCCCATCTTGATTTCGGAAGCGCGAATGCCCTGGCCGATCATCAACTCGCTCACATCCACCGTGAACAGTTCGGGGATCTCATCCGGCAAACACTCGATTTCGACTTCCCGCGTGATCAGTTCGTGCAGCCCGCCTTGCAGCTTCACGCCTTTCGGTTCGCCCGTGGTGTGGATCGGCACCTTGACCCGCAGGCGCTTGGTCAGATCGATGCGCTTCAGGTCGATGTGCAGCAGATTCTCCTTGACCGGATCGTTCTGCCAGTCGACGATCATCACCGGGACGGTCTCGCCGCCTTTGACAGCCAGGTTAAAAATGGTGTTGTGCCCGGTGGTGGAGTTGAGAATTCTGGTCAACTCCTTGGGGCTGACGGCCACGGCGACGCTCTCGCCGCCCGCGCCGTAAAGGACCGCCGGAGCCGCTCCGGTCGCGCGCAGCCGGCGCGCTTCATTCTTGCCGCGCTCATGCCGCGGCTGCGCTTCAATGGTGATGTCTCGTCTCATAAATGTTCCCTACACAAACAGCGTACTCACCGACCCGTCCTCATGAATCGACTGGATCGCTTTCGCCAGCAGCGGAGCCACCGAAAGCTGCTTGATCCGCGAACAATTGTCCGCCTCGTCATTCAATGGGATCGAATTGGTGACAATCACTTCCTCGAGCTCCGAATCTTCAATCCTCTCCACCGCCGGTCCGGACAACACCGCGTGCGTCGCGCAGGCGCGGACCGTTCTCGCGCCCTGCTTGAGCAACGCTTCGGCAGCCTTGACCAGCGTCCCGCCGGTGTCGATCAAATCGTCCACGATCAGGCAATCCTGACCATCCACATCGCCGATGATGTGCATCACCTCGGCGACGTTCACCTCCGTGCGCCGCTTGTCGATAATCGCCAGCGGCGAATCCAGGCGCTTGGCAAACGCGCGCGCCCGCTCGACGCCGCCCGCATCCGGCGAGACTACCGTTAAACCCGCGCCGCGATATTCGTCAAAATACTCCACCATCACCGGCGCGGCGAACAGGTGATCCACCGGAACGTCGAAAAATCCCTGAATCTGCGCGGCGTGCAAATCCAGCGCCAGAATGCGATTGGCTCCGGCGCGTTCCAGCAGATTGGCCACCAGCCGCGCCGAAATCGGCATCCGCGGCCGGTCCTTACGGTCCTGCCGCGCATACCCATAATAGGGTAACACTGCCGTGATGCGCTCCGCCGAGGCGCGTTTCAACGCGTCCATCATCAGCAGCAGTTCCATCAAATGCCGGTCGACCGGAGTGCAGGTCGGCTGCACCACGAAGACGTCGGCGCCACGCACATTTTCCTGAATTTGCATATGCACTTCGCCGTCGGAAAACTGTTTCACGTTGGCCGCGCCCATGGAGCAGCCGAGCTCATAGCAAATCTCCGCCGCAAGCGCGGGATTCGCGCTGCCCGTGAACACTTTGAAGTGATTGAACCTCATCGCCCGTATCGGCTTCGCGGCCGCCATAAATCGTTTTGCGAGTCCAGGTATCCGGCCAATTGCCGGCGCCACAGGCGCTGATAGCTCCGCCGGCTTACCAGCTTTGCCGGCCATAACCGGCAGTTCCGAAACACCCGGTCCTCGTCCAAACTTTTTCGGGCGCGCTCGCGGTCGCCTTCCGAAGCGTAGATGGCAAAAATAGCCGATCCGCTCCCGGTCATCCGGGCGGCGCCGTGTTGCGACAATTTTCCCCGAATTGTTTTAAGCTTGGGATATTGCCGAAAGACGACCGCCTCGAAGTCGTTTTCGCTCGACGCACTCGCCAGGTCCGCGCGGCGTGACTCACCCAGCGCTCGCACGAACTCCTGGAAATTGTTAATTCTACATAACGATCCAGTGAATGTCAAACCGCGTTCGAGGGCCTGGTACGCCGGTCCCGTGGAAACGTGAAGACCGGACGCCGCGATCAGAATCGGCTGCTCGGCGATATCCGGCAGAGGGTACAACTCGGTTCCGCGCCCGACGGCGACGGCTGTTCCGCCTTCGAGGAAAAATGGCACGTCGCTGCCCAATTCCGCGGCTAGGTGACAGATCGGCGCGGGCCGCCGGGCGAGCGCCGGCAGCGTCATCAGCACCGCCGCCGCATCGCTCGATCCGCCGCCGAGGCCCCCGCCCATCGGGATCTGCTTGTTCAGCCGGAAATGCACCCGCGCGTGAATTTTCATGGCGTCGAGCACCGCTTCGGCCGCGCGCAGAATCAGATTACCGGGAATCTCGACGTTGCCATCGAGCTTCAGTTCGGTGCGCCGCGACGGCTGATAATCGATCTGGATCGAATCGGCCAGCGAAATGGTCTGAAAAACGGTGCGAAGCTCGTGGAATCCATCGGGGCGCTTGTGGAGCACCCGCAGATCCAGATTAATCTTGGCAAGCGCCTTTAATTTGACCGATTTGAGCATTCAGATCTTGTGCGGCGCGCGCGAAATGATGTATAGTTCAGGAGGGAACAGGGGATGGTTTCCCACCCCCTGTTTTTTGTCACCGCCGTTTGAACCGGACAGTGATGGTTACCGTGAAGACGATCACGGCAGCCACGGTGATTACGATAGTAATCATCGGCCCTCCTTTCCGTCCGAGGTAGATTTCCACGGTCAGCTTCAACTGGCCGTGGTGTCTTCGGACGCTCGCAAAGGCGTCCTTGAACTCTCCACTTCATCGGGAAAATCGGAGAAATCGGGATTGAACCGCCTCCTAAGGTCGCGGCTCCGATCAGCCGCGGGCGAGCGCCCGCACGCTTGCGCGTGGCGGCTGCCATCCCCGCGCGGGAGCCGCCAGCCGTCCGGCTGCGGGCCAGCAGACCCAAAACTTGTGCTGGGATTTCAATGGAGCGATCGGATGTTCGGGCTTCCACGCGGCTTACCTAATAATGCAGCATCGCGCGGATATCATAGCCGTGCAGCTTTTCGCGGCCTTTCAGAAAATCCAGCTCGATCACGAACCCCAATCCCGCGATTTTTCCGCCGAGCTTTTCCACCAACCTCGTCACCGCGCTCGCCGTGCCGCCGGTGGCCAGAACATCATCGACGATCAAAACATTTTCGCCGCGCTCAACTGCATCGCGATGAATCTCCAAAGCATCCGTGCCGTATTCGAGCTGATATTCCACCCGCTCGGTCTCCGCGGGAAGTTTTTTCGGCTTGCGCACCGGCACAAATCCGGCCTTCAGCGCATAGGCGACCGCCGGCGCGAAAATGAATCCGCGCGCCTCGATGCCGATCACCTTGTCGATTCCTTTTCCGGCGTAGCCCGCGCCCAATTCATCGATCAGCGCGCGCAATCCGTCCGCGTCTTTTAACAGCGTGGTGATGTCGTAAAACAGAATGCCGGGCTTGGGGAAGTCCGGAACTTCCCGGATCAGATTCTTTAAATGATTCATGGGAGACCATCAATTCTAACGAATATAGAAGCTTTGCGCATCCGTAGGTGAAGCTTCGGCGACTTCAAATCCGCGAATGTCGGCGCGCGGCGGACCGCTGCGCAAGCGCGATTCCAGGCCGTCGAGCTGCTCCCGCGCGCCGTTGGCATATACTTCGACGCGCCCGTCGTCGAGATTGCGGACCCATCCGGTCACCCCCGTCTGGCGCGCCGCGCGCTGGGCGAAATAGCGGAAGCCGACGCCCTGCACGAGCCCGGAAATCAGGTATCTTCGCGCTGTAATGGACCGGCTCACGTCAGTAACTTACCCAGTTTTCCACAAGCGAACTTACTACAGGTTCGTAAGAAAGACACCTTAAGTGGCCCCTAGATTAAGGTCTCATGTTATGATTCCATCGAAATGGACGTATGGGGAGCGCCATGAGAGCGCCCGCTTTCATCCGGCATAGCTGTCTGGCAGCCTTGTCCTGGACAGTGATCGCCTCGGCGCAGAGTTTCATTTCACTCGAACAGGCGGCGTCGCGGTCGGGCCATGACTTGACCGCGGTGTACGAAGGCCGCCCCGTCGCGGTGCGCGGGCAGGTGGCTTCGGCGCCGGTTTGGGCGCTCGGAACCTGGTACCTGCCGCTGCGCGACGAGACCGGTCGTGGCCTGCTGCTGCGCGGCGAGCGCGAAACCTTTTCCGATCTCGCGCCGGGCGATTGGGTGGAAGTCCTGGGCACCATCCAGAGCCGCGCCGCGCTTCCCCTGCTGGCGCCCGCTTCGATCCACAAGCTGCGCCACGATACGCCGCCGGAGCCGACCGATCTGAGCGTTTCCGAGATCGCCGGATTCCGCTATCTCGGCGTGATGGTCCGCACCATCGGCACCATTACCGGCGCCGGAGAAAATCTGGGCGGCCGCAGTTTTGCGGTCAGCGACCATGGCAGTTCGATCGCGGTTTTTCTGCCGCGCTCGGCTGGGTCGAATCCCGCGGAGCTGCGCGGCCTGCATCCCGGCGACCGGGTACGGCTCACCGGTCTGGTGACCGAATATTCGCTGGAGCCGCCGCATAACGACGGGTTCCAGCTGATGCTCCGGTCGGCCGGCGATGTGCAACCGATGCCGGCGCCGGTTTCGCTGGCGCTGCCGATGTGGATGCTGGCCGGCTGCGGCGCGATCGGCCTGATTGTGCTGCTGTGGTCGCTTCGGGAGCGGAGGCTGGGCGCGGCGCGCGAATCGATGCGCGCGTTTCATTCCTTGAGTGAAGAAATCATTTCCGCGGCCTCGCCCGCGGAGATCGCCGAAAAATTGGCGAGCGTTCTGCCGTCGGTGACGCAAGCTACCGGCGTGCGGCTATATCTTTATAATCGCCACGCCAAATCGCTCGAACGGGTACCCATCGCGGCCGCGCCCGAGCCGATGGCCGTTCCCCTCGAGGCTCCGCCGGAGGGTCTGGCGTCGGGCGCGGCGACCTGTTTCCGGAATCGAACCTTGCTGAACGTGCCCGACGTGCGGCGCAGCCCGTTTCTCAAAATCGACAACCTGAGGAATTTGCCGCGTTCGGCGATGTTCGTTCCGCTGCTTTCGAAAAGCGACGTGGTGGGAGTGCTGGAGGTCGGCAACGCGCGCCGGCTGGGATATTTTCGCGTAGACGAGCAGGCCGCGGCGCAGCACCTGGCCAACCAGGTGGCCGCGGCGCTGAAGCTTCAGGAACAGCAGACCATCCGGGAGCAGCTTTTCCGCACCGAAAAGCTCGCCGCGACCGGTCAGTTGATTTCCGGCGTCGCCAGCGACCTGCGCGCGCCGCTCGAAGGAATTCTGAAGCTCGCCACCACGCTGGCCGATTCGGCGGGACACCCGGTTTCGGAAAGCGACCTGCTTTTTCTGGCGGCCGAATCTCGCCGCGCCTCTGAGATTGTCGATCGCCTGGTCTCTTTCGCCCGCCCGGCCGACGCCGGGGCGCGTCCGGTGGACATCAACGCGCTGATGGCCGGCCTGATTCAATTCCGCGAGCCGGAATGGAAGTCGCTGGGACTGCGCGTGCAGAACCGTCTTTCGACGCGTCCAGCGTTTGTGCTCGGCGCCCAGGGCCAGATCGAGCAGGTGCTGCTCAGCTTGCTGGTGCACGCCGAACAATGCGCCGCCGAACATTACGCCAGCGACGCGCCGGCCAAAACCATCAGCGTCGAAAGCAGCGTGCTGGCGCGGCGCGTGCTGGTGGAGATCGGATACTCGGTGAAGGATGCGCCGGGCGACCCTTTTGCCGAAGGACGGTCGGCGGAAAGCGGCGGCGTGGGGTTGGCGGTTTCGAAGGGAATCATCCAGACCCATGGCGGAGAGATTCGCTTTCTGACCCAGCCCGGAATCGCGCGCTTCGAGCTGGACCTCCCATTGACCTCGGTGGCGGCGCGGGAAATCGAATCGGCAGCCGGCAAAGCGGATGCGCGCTACACCATTATGTTGATGGAGCCGGACCCGGTCGCGCAGCGGCAACTCCTTGCCCTGCTCGGCGCGCGCGGACATCGCGTAGTGCCCGCGCCGCTTGAACAGGCGCCAGACCTTGCGCAGCGGCTGCGATTCGACGTGGTGTTCTGGGCCGTGCACCCGTCCACGGGAAGGTTTGCCGAGGTGCAGGAGCGGATGCGGTCGCTCGCCGGCGCGCTGGTGCTGATCACCGACGGCTACGACGCGGGACTGGCGCAGAGTCTCGAAGAAGGCGGCAATTTTCTGCTGGGCCGTCCGTTTCAGGAAGCGGATCTGGATCGATTGTTGGAGCGGATCGCGGCGAGAAACGCGGCGATGGCGGCGCGGCGCTGAGTCTGTGCGGAATCCCCGCGCGAGATGCCAGCCTTTGGCGAAATTTGGTCGAACCTACAACCCTTCGGTTAACAGCCGAGCGAACTTGGTTGCGCTCGTGTTACAAACAAAAGGCTTACAGGCGCGGTTTTCGAAAGTGGCCGAAAACTGGGGGCGATTTGGGGGTACTCGGTTTGCGAGCGCTGAAAGCGGACCCAGGCGAGCGTGCCGGTCAGGCTGCCCCAGGATTCCGCGAAAACATCGGTCCTCGGCGAATCGCATCACGATTATCGCTTGCAGGAGGGCTTAGCGACGCGCATTATTTTTGCGGAGCACAACTAAAAACCAAGGCTAGACTTGTTTTGCGACCACCAGGTCTTCCAAAACTCTACATATTGCGTCGCGCTCAGCGGTGAAATCCCGCTTGGCGTATATGCTCGAGTATCTGCCGTTGCAAATGGACCAATCGCAAGATTTGCGCTCACAATGTTTCCGTGCTTGTCCGCGAACATTGTGTAAAAGCCGAAGAACGCGGCTGCGCCTAGTTGTGCGCCCGTATCTGTGCTGCTCAAGAGCTGCGCCATAACAGGCGCGACTTGCTTTG
>DATJNW010000155.1:0-10486 GCA_035507655.1 Bryobacteraceae bacterium
AGGCCGAGTCTCCTTACCGGTCGAATACGGACAACCTTGGAAAATTCTACGTACGCAGCAGTCAGGGCCAGGCGGTGTCATTGGCGGCTTTGGCGAAATTCGAGACCCGCACCGGGCCTGAGTTCACGATGCGCTACAACGAGTACCGCGCGGCTCAGATCAATGGCAGCGCAGCGTCCGGCTATAGCTCCGACCAGGCGACGGCAGCCCTAGAAGAAGTCTTTCGCCAGACGATGCCGGCAGAAATGGGCTTCGACTACATGGGCATGTCATATCAGGAGCAGAAGGCGCGCCAGGGAGTTTCCTCGTGGGTCATCTTCGGCTTCTCTTTCGTCTTTGTGTTTCTCGTTCTCGCGGCGCTGTACGAGAGCTGGTCACTGCCCTTTAGCGTGCTGTTGAGTACCCCGGTCGCGGTCTTCGGCGCGGTTGCAGTGCTGTGGCTTCGCCGTGTGTTGCTGGCCGCATTCGTGCCCGCGTATATGGTGCAGCTCGAAAACGATGTTTACCTGCAAATCGCCTTAGTGATGCTGATTGGCCTGGGTGCGAAGAATTCGATTCTGATCGTCGCCTTCGCAAAAGAGCTGTACGAAAAAGGCACGCCTCTGGTCGACGCCGCGCTGGAGGCGGCTAGAGTCCGCTTTCGTCCGCTGATGATGACGGCGCTCGCCTTCATTGTCGGCTGCATTCCGCTGTGGACCGCATCCGGCGCCGGCTCCATCGCGCGCCAGATCATCGGCACCACAGCAATCGGAGGCATGGTGGCGGAAACGTTTCTCGGCAGATTCCTGGTTCCCGCTATTTTTGTTGTGGTCGAGAAGCTGTCGGGCGCCAAGACGACAGCACCGGGCATAGATCCCTTACCTTCACCGGCTCAAGGAGACTGACATGAGAACCTCTTTCTATATTGGAATTGCCATTGCGGCGGTAACGCTTGCGGGATGCACCGTGGGGCCCAATTACAAGCGGCCGCAGATCGCCGTGCCCGAAAGCTTCCGTGCGCCGGAGCCGTTACCGGTCGCGCAGGGCGCTTCGCTCGCGGACCTGAAATGGTTCGAGGTTTTCCGCGATCCGCAGCTCGATGCCCTGATCAAGGTCGCTCTGGTTCAAAACTACGATCTGCGCGATGCCGTGGCGCGGGTTGAGGAGGCGCGGGCGAATCTCGGAATCACCCGCTCCAACCAATACCCGCAGGCCGGCGCGTCCGGAGATCTTCAATTTACGCGTTTGTCGCGCGATGGACAGTTTCCCCTTCCGGCGTCGTTCGTTTCCAATCAGAATCGCAACTGGGGAGAAGCCGCGCTCAACCTGCTCTCGTTCCAGGTCGATCTGTGGGGACAGTTGCGACGCGCGACGGAGGCTTCGCGCGCGAATCTGCTCAGTGCGGACTGGAACCGCAAGACGGTAATCACCACCGTGGTGAGCCAGGTCGCGACGGATTACTTTGAGTTGCTGGAACTGGATTCCGAATTGAGGATCTCTCAGAGCACGCTCGAAACGCGCCAGGAATCTCTTAAACTGACGCTCGATCGCGAAGCCCACGGTATCGCCACCGAGCTCGACGTGCGTCAGGCCGAGCAACTCGTCGACAGCGCTGCCGTGAGCATTCCGCAGTTGAAAGAGCAGAGCGAACAGACCGAGGATCAAATATCTCTGCTGCTCGGCAAGAACCCGGGAAGCATCGGGCGGGAACGCCGTTTCAACGCGGAGTCTTTAGTGCCGGAGGTGCCCGCCGGACTGCCCTCGGCATTGCTCGAACGACGCCCCGACATCCGCGCCGCCGAGCAGGCGCTGATCGCCGCCAACGCTAACATCGGGGTCGCCAAAGCTGCGTACTTCCCACAGATTAGCCTGACGGGCTTGATCGGCGGCCAGAGCTCATCGCTCGCCAACCTTTTCTCCGGCCCGAACGCGGCGTGGAGCTTCGTGCCCCAACTGACGCAGCCCATCTTCACGGCCGGGCGGCTGAAGAACTCCGTGCGGCTGGCCGAGGCGCAGCGCCAGGATGCGCAGATCGCTTACGAAAAATCGATCAGCACGGCTTTCGAGGAGGTTTCCGACGCGCTGATCGCGCACCAGCGAACGCGCGAGAGCCGCCTCGAGCAGCAGAAACTGGTAATCGCGCTCGAGGACCGCAAACGATTGGCTTACCGCCGCTACGAAGGCGGCGTCGATACCCAGCTCAACGCGCTTGATGCAGACCGCGATCTGCTTTCCGCGCAACTGACGCTGGAGCAGATGCGCTATGCCGAACTCGTCAGCATGGTCCAGCTCTATAACGCTCTCGGCGGCGGCTGGCAAAGCTGATTGCTGCGGCAGTGACCGCTTTTCGGCATCTATTTAGTGACCGGTTTTCCCGGTCCTGCCGGAGCGGGCTGCGCTCGGGCGGCGGCTTCCTCCTGCTCATCCAGACCCTGGTTGCGAACGATAATCGAAACTCTGCGATTCGACGGGTCCATGGGGTCACTCTTTTTCAGCAGCCGCTGATCCGCAAATCCGCGGACCTGGCTGATCCGATTCTCAGGGAATCCGGCTTGCACCAGGATCCTTCGCGCCGCGTTGGCCCGATCGGTGGATAGTTCCCAGTTGGAGTATTCCGACCCTCCATATGGCTTGGAATCGGTATGTCCCTCGATCGCCACCTTGTTGGGAAGCGTCAGGAGTTCGGCAGTCAAAGCTTTCAGCAGCGCGTTGCCGGCTTCGGTCGGCTTGGGATTACCGGACTCAAAGAAAAGCCCTCGCTCGGTCTCGATCAGGTCGATCCTCAGGCCCTCCGTCGTCAGGGTGATCCGGACCTGCTTCTCGAGGTGCTGAAACTCCGGAATCTGCTTGAGAACCTCTTCGATTTTTTCCTTGAGCGTTTGAAGGTCCTTCCGGTTCAAGGTAAGGGTTTCCCCCGTGCCGGAATTGGTGGTTCCGGTCTGACGTCCCTTCCCGGTCGGATCCTGAAAATATCCACCCACGGCTTTCTGCACTTTTTCACTGGCGCTCAACAACCAAAGCACGATGAACAGCGCCATCATCGCCGTGACGAAATCGGCATAGGCGACCTTCCATGCACCACCGTGCCCGTCGTCATGGTCTCCGGCTTTCTTCCGTACAACGATGATCGGTCTGTTTGCTCCGGCGCTCATGCGGCAACTCCCGCGGCCGCGCCGTCGGCCGGCTTGCGGCACGCCTTATCCATCTCCTGAAATGTCGGGCGCACGTGATGCGGGATGGCCCGCCGCGCCGCTTCCGCGGCGAGAATGGGTGGAAGTCCCTTCATATTCGCCAGCAGGGCCATTCGAAGACACAGGAAATACTCGCCTTCCGCCTCGGCGTGTTTCTTGATGTGCCCGGCGATCGGACCGAGAAGACCGTAACACAGCAGGATTCCGAGAAACGTGCCGACCAGGGCCGCGGCGACTTTGTGTCCGATCTCCTCGGGTGGTCCCCCCAGTGAACCCATGGTGATGACCACGCCGAGAACCGCGGCAACGATCCCCAAACCCGGGAGGCTGTCAGCCACGCTGGTTAAGGCGTTGGCGGAGGTGCGGCCTTCGTGATGTAAGACGTCCAGGTCCGTTTCCATGATGTGATCGAGATCGTGGGTTTCAATACTGCCAGTGAGCAAGGTTCGCATGGTGTCGCAAAAGAAGTGCATGGCGGCTTTGTTTTTTGAGAAGTTCGAATGGCGTTTGAATAAAGCGCTCTTGTCGGGTTCATCGAGGTCCTGCTCGACCGAAGCCAAACCCGTCTTCCGAACGGTGTTGAAGAAATCATTAATGAATTTCAATGTATCAAGGTAAATAGCGGCATTATAACGGCTTCCCTTGAACACCTGAAGCACGCCACTGACGATCGACTTCAACACGTTCGGCGGATTCCCGATGAAAATGGTGCCCAAGGCCGCACCGGCGATAATCAAGAGTTCCGCCGGCTGCATCAGCACCAGGAGGTTTCCTTTTTCGACGAGATAGCCTCCGGCGATACAACCGAAAACAATTACGATCCCAACAACAGGAAACATGTTCGCCTTGTGATTTTCCTTTAAAATCAGCCGATTCCAGTACGAGGGCGAACCCCCATTCAGCTTTTTTGCAAAAAATCGGTTATTTGCTTCTTCGTCTGAATTGGATTCGGGCTGCACTCCCCATTTGTAAGTGTTTGTGAAGACGCAATGGCGTCACGCCGAACGCGCTGCACTGCATCTTTCATCTGCTGGCGGCGATCGCGTTGATGATCGACCTGCGGCTGTAGAGACACTGAACTCTTTTTACGCGGGAGGATCTTCACATGGGCAAGGCGCCGCGTCGGCGGACGCTTAAGCCGTCAGCACCCTGTTAGATCCCAAACAGTTCGAGCACGAGAATGAATTTGGCTTCGTGCCGGGTGGCGTATTTGACGTACGCCGCAACGGGCGTACTGATTTCGCCGGACCGGAGTGTGACTCGGGTTAGCCGCGGGATCTGTTCACCCAGTTCCAGGTGAATCCTCTTTCCGGAAACATCGATGCATCTTCCCGTTATGCATTTGAGATGTCCCGGCTGGTCCACCCACGCCACCCGGACTGGCTGATCAGACGGAACGCGATGATGAGTCTTCAGAGTTTGGCCACGTCCGTTCATCTCGCGGGCTGAGCCTGCACGGGCGACGGCGGTTTCGTTGACTGCGTTACGCCGGGTGTTTCGAATCCGCGTGAGGCTCAGCCAGGGCAGCATGGCATTTTCACCGAACCGACGCAATCCCCCAAACTCAACTCAATACCAGTACCGAGCAGATAAATCTCAGTAATTTTTTATTTCCTGATCCGGGTAATTTCGGAGGATCGGCGTCGCTTGTTCAACATTGGGAGCGCTTGCCACGAGGGAGAACGGGCGGCAAGTGCCAAGCGCACCACGTCCAGGGATTCTCGAAAGGCAAACATGGATCTTAGAGCGTGCCCCCTACGAACCAAGCTCGAACAACAGATTGCAGCGGCAGAAACGGCGTATCGCGATGCAGCCGCACGGATGAAGCAAACGCGCGGGAAAGAGTTTGAGCGCGCCTGGCGTCTCACCGAGCACCGACGTGCCTCTCTGCAACGCGCGCATCAGGCGCTACAGGATCATGATCAGGACCACTCCTGCCGTCTGCGCGAATGTGTCGCGGCGGGAAATTAGGTGCCTGGTTTGCCGGGCGCCTCTAGCAGGGTGCCGAAAAAGGGGACAGACCGCTCTGTCCACGGCGATGGTCGCACACGGCATGAATAACTTACAGTCGGGGACAGAGTAGTCTGTCCCCTTTTTCGGCACCCTGCTAGCTGTCTGATTTAACTGACTTTTTTCTTCCAACCGGCGTTATGAATCAGCTGGCCGACTTGGGCATCGACGCGATTGAGTGCTTTTCGAAGGCCGCGGCGGACTCGAGAATAATTTCCGCGCTGGCTTCGATACCCATCGCGGTGTTCACCATGACGTCGAAAAAGGGACGCGACGGCCACTCGATGTTGAACTTCTGTTTGATGAACGCGGATCGCTCGCGGTCCACCGATTCGACCAGCTCGATCGCTTCTTTCTCCGGCTTTCCGGCCGATTCCAGGCGCCGCACCTTGTGCTCGAAAGGCGCGTAAAGAAAAACGTGGAACGCGTCGCGACGATCGCCCAAATAATACGCCGATCCGCGGCCGACGATCACGGCGTTGCCCAGGTCCGCCAGCTGGCGCACCAGGCGTTCGGACATTTCGCGGATGCACTCGGCGTCCACCAGCTTGAGCCGCGGCGCGTTCAGGGTGCCCTCGAAGCTGCCGCGCAAGAACGACTTAAACATGCGGTAATAGAGCGGATCGCGGCGCTCCTCGCGAGCCTGGACGGCGCTCGATTCGCAATCCATCAGGCGCGCGATTTCGTCGGTGAGCAACTGGTCCCACAGTTTCCAGCCCTTGCGCTCGGCGACGAGCTTGGCGACCTCGGCGGCGCCGCAGGCGTATTCGCGCTCAATCGTGACCAGGCGGATCATGGACCTTTTTTCGAGCTTGCGGGCTTCTCGAACAGCGTCTCTTTCTAGCCTACCGCTACTTCGCCTCCGCCGGCGGGATCGTTGCGGCGGACCATCCAGGTTAAAACGAACATGATCGCCGCGGCGACCGCCAGGATCATGAAAACGTCGACATAGGCGAGCGTCTGCGCCTGCGCGAGCAACTCCTGATAAATTCGCGCCAGGGCCGTTGCTTGCGCGTCGGCGGGACTTGCGCCGGATGCGACCAGCTGCCGGCTCAATCCGCTCAAATCGTTTTGAAAGGGCAGATCGGAGAGCGTGGTGTGATAGGCCAGCATGGTTTGATGAACCTGAGCGCGGCGCGCCAGCAGCGTGGTGACCATCGACGTTCCCACGCTGCTGCCGATGTTGCGCATGAAATTGACCAGGCCGGAAACGCTGTTGGCCTTGTCGGGCGAGATGCCGATGTACGCGGCGAGCGTAATCGGCACAAACAGAAATCCCAGTCCCAAGGCCTGAATCACCCGCAGAATCGCCGCCGAGCGGAAGCTGATCAGCAGGTCCAGGCGCTGTGTCGAATAATACATCCCCACGGCGAGCGCCAGCCATCCGAACGCCATGATGTATTTCACCGGAACCTTGCCGGTGAGCACGCCGACGATGGGCATCTCGAACAGGATGACGAGTCCGCTGGCGGAAAGGACCAGTCCCGCGCTTTCCGCGGTGTAGCCCAGCAGCGTTTGCAGGAATTGCGGCATCACCACCAGGCTGCTGAACAGCACCACGCCGAGCATGAACATCATCAGGTTCGCGGTGGCGAAGTTGAAGCTGCGGAACATGTGAACGTCGATGATCGGCTGATCGTTAAAAAATTCCCAGATCACCAAGCTCAGCAGGCAAACCACGGAGGTGACGGCCAGCGCGGTGATGAAATGGGAGCCGAACCAGTCGTCTTCCTGGCCTTTATCGAGCAGCACCTGAAGCGCGCCGATGCCGACGGCCAGCAGCCCGATGCCGATAAAATCGATGCGCACGCCGTGCAGGCGCTTGAAAAATGGCGGATCCTCCACCATACGCGCGGCGAGCAGCAGCGCGGCGATGCCCACCGGCAGGTTGATGTAAAAAATCCAGCGCCAGGAGTAGTTGTCGGTGATCCAGCCACCGAGCGTGGGCCCGATGGTCGGCGCGAGCACCGCGGTGATCCCGTACAGGGCGAACGCGAGGCCCCGTTTCTGGGGCGGGAAAGTATCGGCGAGAATTGCCTGCGCCATGGGCTGGAGCCCGCCGCCGCCGGCGCCTTGAATCACGCGGCACAGAATCAGCGTGGCCAGGCTCGGCGCGGCGCCGCAAAAGAGCGAGCTCAGGGTAAACAGGAAAATGCACAGCAGGAAGAACCGTTTTCTTCCGAACAGGCCGGAAAGCCATCCGGTGATGGGCAAAACGATGGCGTTAGAGACCAGGTACGAGGTCAGCACCCAGGTGCTTTCATCGTTGCTCGCGCCGAGGTTGCCGGCGATGTGCGGCAGCGCCACGTTGGCGATGCTGGTGTCGAGCACCTCCATAAAGGCGGCCATGGCGACCACCACGGCGATCACCCACGGATTGAAGCGCGGCTGCCACGGCTTTTCCGGCGCCGCAACGGGAGGCGCTTCCGTCGTCTCCGGCATAATTACTGGACGTACACCTTGGGATCCACCGACATTCCCGGGCGCAAGCGGTGATCGGCGTTCTGGCCGGGATCGAGATCGATGCGCACCGGAATCCGCTGCACCACTTTCACGTAGTTTCCGGTCGCGTTTTCCGGCGGCAGAACGCTGAAACGGGAGCCGCTGGCGCCCCCCAGGTTTTCCACCGTACCGCGGTACTCGCGATCGTAGGCGTCCACGGTGAATTTGACGCGCTGGCCCGATTTCATGTGCTGGAGCTGCGTCTCTTTAAAATTCGCGGTGACCCAAATGTCGTCGAGCGGCACCACATCGAGCAACTGCTGGCCGGGGGAAACATTCTGCCCGACCTCCACCGTTTTCTTTCCGACAATCCCGCTGACGGGCGCGACGATGGTGCAGTAGGCAAGATTAAGCTTGGCCTGCTCCAGCGCGGCGCGCATCTCGTCCACCTGGGCCTGCGCCGATTTCGCGCGAGCCTGGCTGATGGCCACCTGGCGCGGCGCGGTGAGCGCGGCCTGAATCGCGGCGTCGGCCTGCACGATCTTGGTTCGCGCCTGCGCCACGGCGCTTTCGGCGACGCTGATATTCTGCCCCGCTTCGGCGACGGCCGCGCGGCGCGCTTCCACCGTCGCTTTCGCCGCCGCTTCGGCGGAAACCGAGGTCTGATAAACCTGCCTGGAAATTTCGTCTTTGACCACCAGCAACCGATAGCGCGATTCGTCGTCGTGCGCCTTCTGTTCATCGGCTTCCGCTTCGAGCACCTGCGCCTGCGCCGAAACGAGCCGCGCCCTGGCCGCGTCCAACTGCCGCTCGGCCCCGACCAGTGCCGCATCCGCTTCGGTGCGTCCCGATCGAGCCGTCACCAACTGGCTGGACGAATTGATGTCGGTCACCGGGACGGTGGTGACCAGGCTTCCCAGCGTCGCTTCGGCGCTGACCAGGTCCGCCTGCGCTTTATCGATTGCGACCTGATAATCCTGCGGATCGATGCGCACCAGCACGTCGCCGGCGTTCACGTAACGCGAGTCTTCGGTCAACACGGCAATGACATGCCCGGTAATGCGCGCGCTGATGGGATTGATATGGCCGTCAATCTGCGCGTCGTCGGTGGTTTCGTAGGTGCTCAGATAAGCCCAGATGCGGTAGCCGGCCACGGCGAGCACGGCCAGGAACACCAGGAAAATGGCCCATCGCGCGACCTTCCTCGCGCGGCCGCGCGTGGGATTTCGCCCGGACCGCACCGGGTCGGGCTTTTTGACTGGGGTTGGAGTTGCCAGGTCGGACATGCGTTGCCTCCACGGGCCGTCATTACGGCTGAAACTGCATCTCCCATGATCTTAGTCGAAGGGGACCCGCTGGTCTTTGATGCATCCCGGCCGGAAAAAGTGGCTGGCGGAATTACTTCCGGGCCGCTTCCCACTCGCTTATTCCCTGACAGGGTGCTGAAAAAGGGGACAGACGGGTCTGTCCACGGCCCTGGTCGCGCGCGGCATGAATAACTTACAGGCGGGGACTTGTCCGCTTTTTCCGCACCCTGCTAATTCACGATCGTGATGTAGGCCGGCGGGCTCTGGATGCCGCCGACGGTCACGACTACCGGCTGCCGGCCGAGTCCAATCTGCGCTGGAAGCGTATAGTTGATTTGCGTCGCGCCTACCAGTCCGGGGACGATTCCGATAAACGCGACCGCGGCGTTCTCACCGCCGACGCTCACCGTTACCGGCAGCACGGGTGCGGGCAATTGAGCAAGAGGCGTCGTCGCGGCGGGGGTGGTTCCGGTCGACAGTGCCGGGGTCACCAGACCCTCGCCGGTGATATACAGCGCGACCGTCTGACCGGGGCTTCCCGATTCATACGGCACCACCGCGCCCGGATTTGAAGGATCGGTGAAAATACCGGGCGCCGCGGCGGCGACGTTGAAGGCGTAATTGAAAGTCTCTCCGGTCCAGCCGGTCACGGTCAGCACCGCCAGGCCCGGCGAAATTTCGTAGGGGATCTGGACCGTCGCGAAATTGAGCGACGCGTAATAGTAGGGCGCGGGTACGCCGTTGATGGTCACCGATGCGCCGAGCAGCGAGGTCGGCAGCGGAATCGATTGCGCCTGCGCCGTCCATGGCGATTGCGCCGTCAAATCCCGCCCGAAAATGCCGAGGATCATTCCCGGTGCATAGGCGTTTTCGTACGATGCCGCGTTCACCAATCCTCCGCCGGAGCTGACGTCGACGGCCTGCTCCGGCCCGGCGACCAAGGGCACTGGAATTTCGGTGGTCCATTGATAACCGCTCGCGTCCTGGCCGCCGATGGTGACCATCACCGTTGCGGGCGCGGAAGGAACCTCGATCAGAAAGGATCGAAGAACCGTCAGGCTGCCATCCGCCGGGAGAAGATTGGTTCCAAAGGAACTGACAATCAGCGACGAATCATCCACCGTCCCGGAGACAGTGCCCGAGATTTTCAGGGTCGTCAGCGTGGTGGCGAAGCCGGCGTGTTCGGTCAACAGAAGTGAGAATACCCACCCCGTTCCGCCGCCGGAGAGCGTGCTCGCGAAGACCGGCGGATACTGATACTCGAAATAATTGTTGTAGGCGACCGCGCTTACAGCCGAATGCCCGCTCGGCACGGTGACGGTCGCCGTAACCGACGCGGACGATCCGTTGACGTTCGAATCGCCGCCGTAAACCACGCTGATGGTGTCGGATCCCGGCGCGAGCTGCCCGGGATAGATGGTGAGGGTCGCCGTCGACTGGCCGGTCCCCGGAACCAGAGTGGCGTTTCCGAGCAGGATCTCGCCGGGTTGCGTTCCGAACGGAATGGTGACGCCGCTCTGATTGGCGACGATGGTGCCGGTGGGCGCGACTCCGGAA
>DATJNW010000156.1:0-64700 GCA_035507655.1 Bryobacteraceae bacterium
CCCACGTCGCGCAGCGCGATGTAATACTGCTCGGCTTCGGCGATCGGCACGTCCGGATCGTTTTCGCCGTGCACCAGCATCGTCGGCGTGTGGGCGGCGGCCACGTGCTTCAACGCCGAGCGTTCCCATAGCACGTCCATCAAGTTGCCCTGGTGCGGATAGGCGCCCCACTCCATCGCTTCATACTGGTTGTAATAAGTCATGTAATTGTAGCTGATCAGATTGCTGATGCCGGCGGTGGGAATGGCGGCTTTGAAGATATTGGTTTGGGTGATCAGCCAGTCGCTCAACTGGCCGCCGTAGCTGGTGCCCTCCACTCCCAGCCGGTCAGGATCGATCCACAGGTTGCGCCGCAGCGCCGCGTTGACGCCGTACAGCACGTCCTGAGCTTCGTTGCCGTCCTGATCCGCGAAGATCGCGTCGGTGAACGCCTGGCCATAACCCGTCGACCCGCGATAGTTCACCATCAGTGTCGCCCACCCGTACGAAGCATAAACCTGATTCTTAAAATTGAACGCCGGACCCTGCTGTCCGTGCGGACCGCCGTGGATATTCACGATCAGCGGGTATTTGCGATCGGCGCGAAAATCCGCGGGGTAGGTCAGAAACGCCTGAACGGTCCACTTGTTGTCGTTGCTGATGAAGGTGAACGATTCGACCGGCTCCACTTTTTTCCCGCTGAACAAGTCTCGATTCAAATCCGTCAACTTCCGCGGCGCGCCGTCACCGGTTTTGAGATACAACTCCGCCATATCGTCGGGCGACGTAAACGCATACGCCAGCTTATCGCCCGCCACCGACCACGATCCCACCGATCCACGGTCTTCCACCACGGCCACCGGTTTGCCGCCCGCTGCCGGCGCGCGATACAGATGCACTTCGCCACGTTGCTGCACGGTGAAATAAACATCGCGGCTGTCGCTCGACCATTGCGGATCGCCCTGGCGACCGTCAATATTGCCGATTTGCCTGCGGTTTTTTCCATCCGCGTCGATGCTCCACACGTGCGTGTCCTCCATGGTCGTTTCGCGATCCGTCAGGCCGCGCGTGGTCGCTTCAAAGGCGATGGTCTTTCCGTCCGGCGACCAGTGCGGATGATACTCCGCGCTCTCGGTCGCCGTCACCTGCGTCACTTCGCCGGTCGAAGGAGAAAGCTTGAAGATGTCGTAGTTGAAAAAACGGTCCTCATCCGGATCGTGGCTGGAGATAAACGCGATTTCGCGTCCCGCGGGCGACCAGTCGATCGAGTGCTCGTAGTGCGTGCCATGGGTGAGCTGGCGCGATTGCCCGCTGGCCACGTCGACCACAAAAATATGCAGCCGCCGGTTGTCATTGAAGTGGCTGTTGCCTTCGCTCGCGGTCGGCTTGTAAAGATAGCGGGTGATGACGACCGGATCGCCGTGAATATCCGGCTCCGGACCCGGTTCGGCCGACACGTACGCGATCTGCCGGGAATCGGGCGACCACGCGATGGTGTTTCCGCTGTTGGGCAAAGGCGCATTGGTTCCTTCCATCGCGGCCAGAAATTTCTTGCCGCTGCCGTCCAGCCTCGCCACGATCAGCCCCGCTTTGCCGTCGAGCCGTCCCGAGTAGGCGATCCATTTCCCGTCGGGAGACCACTCCGGAATCCCGCTCGGCTCATCGCCCCCGCTCAGCGGGACCGATTTCTGATCCGCCAGGCTCATGATCCAAACCTGTCCGTAGGGCCGCCGCGGGCCGTCCTCCCGGGTGACCACGTAGGCGATGCGCGATCCATCCGGCGAAATCCGGACGGCGCCCACCGAACGCAGCTGGAGAAAATCCGACGAGGCGAAACCCGCGGAGAACGCAATCAGCGGAGCCGCGGCCGTGAGCAACAGTAATTTCCTTTGCATGGACCAACGATACCGCATCAGTCGCAGCAGCCTCCCGCACCCTGCTAAGGCTGGATTGCCGCGGCGAGATGGTTTTGCGTAAGCAGCTTGTTGAAATCAGGGGTATCGGAATCGACAAGTTGTTTGAACTTGTTCTGGATGGGAATGAGATCCTCTTTCAATTCGTTGAAGACGGCGAGATCCTGATCGGTCGGCGCCAGATCGCCGCCAGTCGAGCCGCTGCCTGGGCGTCCGTCGATCTGCGCGATCAGGAAGCAGAGCCTGCCGTACAACTGTAAGGGATTGCGGAACGCATCCTCACTGCGGCCGGTATTGTGAACATCGATCAAACGGGCCTCCACCGCGACAGCGTTGTCTTCCAGTTGCTTCTCCGCCTGAATGAGCGAGTTGTTTTGCGAGCCTTTAGCGGCGAGCAGGTTTTGGAGATTGTCGAGCTGCAACCGGGTGAGTTCGACGTGGTTAATCATGTCCGCGACCTTGTTGCTTTCATCCCGCACTTGAAGGATGTACTGGACCTGTGCGTGAATCGACTGCGCGTTGCCCGGCGAATGGGGATCAGCAAGCACCTGAAGCGGCTGAGTGAAGGTTTGGCTCCCGACTTTCAGCTCCACCGTGTAGGCCCCCGGAGCAACGACGGGGCCAGCCGGCGGCATAGCCGCGCCATAGGCAGCGTAGGTGCGGTGGGGATCGCCCCAGGGCGCGTCGGGAGGCGGAGTTTGGAATTTAATTCGCGTGCCAGGTTCATAACGGAGATCCCACCACTCGCGATTCAGCCCGGCGCGCGTCTGGTTGATCCGGAGGGTTCGAATGGTCTGGTTGCCGGGACCGAGAACAGTGATCTGCACATCCTTCTGGGGCGATTTCAGCCAAAAATTGAGATCGGCGCCATACGGTGGGTTCTCGCCGGCGACATGGGCGTTTGGCTCGACCTCGCGTTCGTCGTTGGTTTGACGGAAGCGGTAAGCCGGGCGAGGCTGGAAGAAATAGATCTCCTTTTGCCGATTGCTGTCGTATGCGCGGAGCGGCGTGATGTCGTCAAGGATCCAGACCCCACGGCCGTAAGTGGCGAGGACGAGATCGTTGAACCTCGGCTGAACGATGGTCCAGAAGACGGGTGCCGGCGGGAGATTATTGCGCAGGCGGGTCCAGTGGCCGCCGTCGTCCCAGCTGAGATAGAGGGCATTTTCGGTGCCGAGATAGAGCATGCCTTTGCGTACCGGATCCTCGGTGATGCACTTGACGGAGCTGTTGACGGACTTAGGAATTGAGGCGCTGATGAGATTCCAGGTCTTGCCGTAGTCGCTGGTTTTGTAGACGTAGGGGTCGTAGTCACCTTGAAGTTGGAGGTTGATGGCGACGTAGGCGGTGGCGGCATCATAGTGCGACGGCTCGATCTTTTCGACTCTGCCCCAAGGCGGCAGATTGGGAATGCTCTTGGTGACATTGGTCCAGTTGGCGCCGCCGTCTTGGGTGACGTTCACCTGACCGTCGTCCGAACCGGCCCAAATGACGCCTTCCTTAACGGGCGAGGCAGCGATCGCGAAAAGCGAGTCAATGAAGGTGCCGGCATTGCCGACGCTTATGCCGCCCGAATTGCCTTCGTGGCTTTTATCGTTGGTGGTCAGGTCAGGGCTGATGACTTTCCAGGACTGCCCGGCATTGGTGGTCATGAAGACGACTTGCGCGCCAGCATAAACGCGATTGTGATCGAGTGGATCGATCTCGAGGGGGGCCACCCAGTTCCAGCGGTACTTCGAATCCCGAGGGGTCCAGCCGACGCCGGCAAGGGGCCATGGCGTCACCTCACGCGACATGCCGGTGCGGTAATCCATGCGATAAACGCGGCCATCGTCGCAACCGCCCCAAACGATCTCCGAATCCTTGGGGTCGGGAATGGCGAAGCCATCCTCGCAGCCAGCGGTGCCGGTTATATCCGCGAGGGGGATGGGGCTGCCGCCACCAAATCCGCCGCCGGTAAGGGTGCGGCTGGGAATACGGAAGGAACCGTCGTCCTGGAGGTTGCCTAGAACGTGGTAGGGGATGTCGTTATCGGCAGCAACGTGATAGGCCTGCGAGATCGGCAGGTATTCGTGCAGGAACGTGTGGCCGTGGTTGACGCTGATACTGACGCCTTGGTCGTTGACCTCAAGGATATGGCTGGCGTTGGTGGGATCAATCCAGATGTCATGATTGTCTCCTCCAGCCGAGGCTTGGCCTTGGCTCTCGCCCGAGCGGCCTGGAACCAGCAGCGTTTTGCCGCCGTCGAAGGAAAGGCCGTACGCGACAGACATGAAATAGAGGAGGTTCTCATTATCCGGCGCGACGGCAAAGCGAGTGTAGTAGGGGCCGCGCTCGGCGGGTATGTGAGACTGATTGACCAGCGTCCAGGCGCGTCCTCCATCGTCGGAGCGATAAAGACGAGGAGGATCCTCCTGGATCAGCGCGTAGACGCGGTTGGGATTGCTGGCGGCAATCGCGACCGCGGTTTTGCCAACCGGCTGGTCGGCAGCCGGGAGCCCATGGCCGGAGAGCTTATGCCAACTGGAGCCACCGTCGCGGCTGACGTAGACGCCACCTCCGGGACCCCCGCTGTTGTTATTCCACCCGTGAATGATATCCGTCCACATGCCCGCAAAAAGGGTGTTCGGGTCTTGGGGATCCATCGCCAACTCCGAACAGCCGGTGTCTTCGTTGACGAACAGGACCTGTTGCCAGGTCTTGCCCCCATCGAGCGTACGGAAGATGCCGCGCTCGTGTTGCGGACGGAATGTCTGGCCGACGGCGCAGACGAAAACGCGGTCGGCATTGTGCGGGTCGATAACGATGCGGGCGATGTGCCCGGTGGCGCCCAGCCCCATGTGCTGCCACGTGCCGCCGGCGTCGGTGGACTTATAGACGCCGTCGCCGAGCGCCCAATACGGGCGGATGAGCCAGGGCTCGCCCGTGCCCGCCCAGATGAGGTTGTGCTCGGAGGGCGCCATCGCGAGGGCGCCGACCGGCGAGACGTCTTCGTGATCAAAGATCGGCCGCCAGGTCGTCCCGCCATCATCCGATTTCCAGATACCGCCATCGGCGGCGCCGACATAGATGACGTTCGGATTGCCCGGCTCGCCGATGACCGAGTCGAGGCGATTGCCACGCGGACCAACGAATCGGAAATGCAGCGCGGCGAGAGGATTGGTTTCGCTGCCGCCTGGCTGCGGCTCATTCTGGCCGCGGCCCGGAACCGACATCAGCAGCACGACGACCAGGGGAAAACCGCTATGTCGCAAAATGCGACTGTATCGGTTACTCATGGATACCTCCTATGAATACCGTGCTGGGTCGATTGTACACCCAACCGCCTTTGGTGTCTGGCTGGGATTCACCGACGATCGCCGAGAGATCCGCGATGAAGGGCGGTGTGGGATCTTTCGGCGCGCTTGACGTGTGGTCGAAGAAAAGCGAAGGGGTTCGAGCTTGTGGATTTTGCAGAAATCGAATCCGACGCGCGCCGCAACTCGCTATGATTCAAGAAGTGTTGAACGAAGAAGCCGCGGGCAGACCGGTTCTGGAGGGCCTGTACGATCAACTCCTGAGGCGCGGCATTCAATATTTTTTCACCTTGGCGCAGTTGGAGGTTCTGGGTCCCGCGGAAACGTCCGCGCCGGAAATGATTTTCGACCCGCCTTCCGGCGGCGAGATTCGTTTCGGCTGGCTGGGAATCCGTTACCTTCTGCATCGCCGGAGACATTTCAGCGAGCACGAACAGCGGATGCTGCGCAGCATCGGGAGGTTCCTGTCGACGCGCTATGAGCTGCTTTTCGACCGGGAAATTGCGGCGCGCAATACGCCGTTCTTCGGCGGTCTCACCGAAGACCGCTACGTTTCCGCATTTCTCGAGCAGCGAGTCTTCGACAGCGCCAGAAGCGCCGCGGCGCTGCCCGATCGCGTCTCGGAGACCATCGATGTGCTGCGCATCAGCGCGCTCAGTTCCTACGAAGACAAGCGCATCTCGACCGGCGCTTTGCTGTTCGGGGCGTTGCCCGATGCCTGTCATTCGCTGCCGTCGCGTCCGGCCGGCGCGCTTCCTTATTCGAGTGATCTCACTTCCATCCGCAGCTTTCATCGGATCTGCGATGGATTGAAAACCCTCGCGCTGGTAGATGCCCAGGGCTACATGGTGGAGCTGATCGACGTGCAGGAGTGGGCGCAGCCGTTCAGCAATCTGGAGGTTCCGGTGCCGACTGCGCGACGCTACCGCACGCACAGCCAGGCGACTCTTTGCGGCGGGCACATCTGCCTGGTGCTCACGCCCAACGGAGAAATCAAGATTTTCGGCGAAGGCGTGCAGCTCTTCAATTTTTTCGAAGGACGCTGGCACCTGACCGACGCCGTTGCGAAATTCGAAGCCTGGGAAAACGCGCTCGGCCGCAAGGACCTGGCGGCGCGGTTGTTTTCCGCCGGACTCAATCTGGCCGAGCACCGCCGCGGCGGAATGTTTGTGGTGCTCGAAAATCCGGATTATGGCAAAGGACTGGTGAGCGGTTCGGATCTGCTCGAAGGAGATATGAAAGCCCCGGCGAGCGCCAAAAATCAGTTGCATTATTTGCTGCGCAGAACGCGCGCTACGGACCTTCCGCCGGCGGTGCTCGAAAGCATCGCGCAGATCGACGGCAGCGTAGTGCTCGATCGCGACTCGAACCTGCTGGCGTTCGGAGCGATTCTTCGTTATCGCCCGCCATCGGACCAGGAAGAAGAGATCGGCGAAGGCGGACGGACGGCGGCGGCCATCGGCGCCTCGCAGTTTGGGCAGGTGCTGATGGTGAGCGAGGGCGGCCAGCTCTCCTTCTATCAAAGCGGGCGGTGCGTCTGGACTCTATAGCCGCGAGCCGGCCGTGCTTGCTGAAAAACGGTGCCGCGCCAGTTTCGCGCGGCGCGGTTGGCTCCTGGAAGTACCGCACCCTGCTAGTGGGTCACGTTACTTTACCCGGTACGTTTTTCAGCCTGCGCGCTTGAAGAATTGCACTTCCCGCTCGTGCTTCTCGGCAGCTTCGCGCGTGCGAAAGGTTCCCAAGTTCCGGCGGCGGCCGGATTTTGGATCTTTTTTCCGTGAGTAGAGGCGATACTCGCCGGATTTGAGTTTCCGAATCATGCCTAAGCGAGAGCATCCGGCTTACCAAAGCAGCGACGCCGGCTCGGCGGCGAGCCGAAGGCGGCGTTTCGGGGTACACCTCGGCGACTTCCTCCGCGATGTCTCGATGTGCCGCTGTTCGCCGCGCTGGAGGTGATGCGCTCGCCGGCTTTCCGCGATTCGGCGTGGCCGCGGGGATTGGCGCCATTCCATCATTTCCCGGTGTTTGAGGCGCCGGCGCATCCGGAGCTTCACAGACGCGATGGAACTTTCGTGCGCCGATTTCGTATCTCCAACTAAGGAAACGACACCATGTTCGCTTTTCTGCTTTGGTTGATCCTGCTCATTCTGTGCTGGCCGCTGGCGCTGATCGCGCTGTTTCTTTATCCCATCGTCTGGCTGTTTCTGTTGCCGTTCCGCCTGGTCGGAATCGCCGTCGGAGGCGCGCTGCACCTGGTTTGGGCCGTCGTCATGCTGCCGTTTTTCCTGGTTCGCCGGTTGGGCCGGGTCTGAACGCGCTTACGGACGATCGTCGCTCCAGAAATGCCACGGACCGCCGTCCAGATCCTCAGTCTGGTTGGGATGGCGCTCCAAATACCAGCACGGCGATTCGTCGTAATGCGGAAACAGCGAATTGACGCACTCCACCGGTTGCGGCTTCTCATTCTGCTGCTCGATCTGGCGATTTTTCAGGTGAACCGCGTAGCGGTAGCGCACCTCCACGTCTCCGAATGCGTTCGTATCGGCGCTGACCTTGTGGCGCAAAACCAACCAGTCGCCGGTCCAGACGGCGACGCCTAGCAGCAGCACCCCTGCAACCGCTCCCCGGAAGTATTTTTTTGCCGCCATCGCGTTCACTGCCCCGAATCGGATAAACTCGGGGGTTCAGGAGAATTGACGCTTGATGACCACGCGTACGTTACCCCATCTTCTCATTGGATTCCTTCTGGCCGGGTTGGTTTCCGCCCAGACGATCGACAGCAAGTTGTATTCGGAGATGCGTTGGCGCTCGATCGGGCCGCCGCGCGCGGGCCGGGCACGCGCTTTGTCCGGTGTGCCGAGCCAGCCCAACGTCTTCTACATCGGCTTCGATAACGGCGGCGTGTGGCGATCGACCGATTACGGCTCGACCTGGACGCCGCTGTTCGATAATCAGCCGACCGGCTCTATTGGTGCGATCGCCGTCGCGCCCTCGGACCCCAACATTATTTACGTCGGCAGCGGCGCGGGAATCATCCGGCCGGATCTGGCCACCGGCGATGGCGTCTACAAATCGACCGACGCCGGCAAAACCTGGACGCATCTGGGCCTGCGCGATACGCAGATGATCGCCAATATCGACGTCGATCCGCGCGATCCCAATAAATTGTTTGTAGCGGCGCTGGGACATCCTTACGGGCCGAACGCCGAGCGCGGAATTTTCCGCTCCACCGACGGCGGCGCGACCTTTGAAAAGGTTTTGTACAAGGACGAATACACCAGCGGCAACGACGTGCGCATCGATCCCAAAAATCCCGACGTGGTTTACGCCGGGCTGTGGCAACAGCAGCAGGGATTTTATGAAAATGGCGCGTTCGGCGGCGCCGGCGGCGGAATTTTTAAATCGACTGACGGCGGATCGCATTGGACGCAGTTGAGCGGCGGATTGCCTCCGGTGATCGAGGCGAACCTGGCCATCGCGCCGGGAAATACGCAGGTGATTTACGCCATGATTGCGCATCCGGCGGGCCAGCGCGGCGCCGTCGCGCCCGGCCGCGGAGGACGCGGCAATCCGCTGAACGGAAGCATCGGCTTTTATAAATCGACCGACGGCGGCGAGCACTGGCTGCTGGCCGCCGACGATCCGCGCATTCTCGAAACCGGATCGCAGCGCCATCCGCCCGATCCGCGGCCGCTGGGCCGAATCGGCGGCGGCGATCTGCCCACGCTGAGCGTCGATCCGTCGAATGAGAACGTGGTGTATAGCTGTTCCACCGTGTTCTGGCGAACCGAAAACGGCGGCGCGACGTGGTCCGCCGTGCGCGGCGCGCCGGGCGGCGACGATTATCAGAAAAGCTGGATCAATCCGATTCATCCGAATATTATTTTGCTGGTCGCCGATCAAGGCGGCGTGGTTTCCGCCAATCGCGGCGAATCGTGGAGCAACTGGTACACGCAGCCGACCGCGGCGGTCTATCACGTCACCGCCGACAACGCGTTTCCCTATCGGCTGTGCAGCGGCCAGCAGGATTCCGGCTCGGCGTGCGTCGAAAGCCGCAGCATGGACGGCGAGATTACGTTCCACGACTGGCATCCGGTGGGCATCGAAGAATATGGTGAAGCCGCGCCCGATCCGAAAGATCCGGATTTGATTTACGGCGGAAAAGTGAGCGTGTGGAATCGCAAAACCGGGCAGAAAGCGAACGTCGGACCTCCCGGCGGCGGCCGCGGCGGCGAACCGGTTCCCGCGGGCGCTCCGCCGGCGCGAACGGTACGCACGCAGCCGCTCGAATGGTCGCCCAAAGATCCGAGCATGTTGTTCTACGCGACTTCGGGCGTGTGGAAGACGACCAACGGCGGGCATAGCTGGACGGCGATCAGCGGCGATTTGACGCGTGGCGATACCTGGGCGGTTCCTGCGAACGCGGGCAAATACGCATCCACCGTGCAGCCGGTCGCGATGGGATCGGTGACCGGCCTCGCGCCCTCGCCGCTCGACGTGAACGTGCTGTGGGCCGGAACCGGGGACGGACTGGTTCAGGTGACTTTCGACGGCGGCGCGAAATGGCAAAACGTGACGCCGCCGCAGATCAAGCCGTGGACGCGCATCTTCAATCTCGAAGCCGGACACTTTGATACGAGGACTGCGTACGTTGCCGCGAACACCTTGCGGCTGGACGACATGAATCCGCACTTCTGGCGCACCCACGACGGCGGAAAAACATGGACCGAAATCGACAACGGAATCGCGCCGGGCGCGGTTTCGAACGCGATTCGCGAAGATCCGCACAAAAAAGGATTGCTGTACGCGTCCACCGACACGCAGGTTTGGGTTTCCTTCGACGACGGCAACCAGTGGCATTCGCTGCGCCAGAATATGCCGGCGATTTCGGTGCGCGACATCGAAGTGAAGGACGATGCCTCGTGTCTGTGCTCGGATCTGGTGGCCGGCACGCATGGCCGCGGCTTCTGGATTCTGGACGATCTGACCCCGCTGCGCCAGGCAGCCGACGCGGCGGCCGCATCAGAGGCTTATCTGTTCAAGCCGGAAACCGGAATCCGCATTCGCTTCGGCACCAACGATCCGACGCCGTGGCCGCCGGAACTGCTCGCCGGGGAAAATCCTCCGGACGGCGCGATTGTCGATTATTATTTGCCGAACGACACCAGCGAAGTGAAGATGGAATTTCTGGACGCGACCGGCCACGTGGTGCGCACCTATTCGAGCAACGATCCGGTGATGAATCCGAATCCGGCGCTCGATCCGGTGGCCTATAACAAAGTTTGCCAGGAGCGTCCGACGGCGCCCGATTGCAATCTGCCGCTGTATTGGCCCGCGCCGCCCGATGTGCTCAAAACTTCGGCCGGCATGCATCGCTTCAGCTGGGACATGCACTACGATCCGATCGCGGGAACGACGGGCGGCGGACGCGGCGGCGGAGGAGGCTCGGTGGGAGCGGTGCCGCACCGCACATATTCGTCAGTCAATTCGCCGTGGGTCGCGCCGGGCACCTACACGGTGCGGCTGACCGTGAACGGAAAATCGATGACGGAGCCGATCGTGATCAAAATGGATCCGCGGGTGAAGATCACGCCGGCAGTCGAGCAGATTTTCCTGCTGACCACGCGCATGGAGCGCAATGCGCGCTCCGCCAAGGCGGCTTATCAGGAAGCTCACGCGCTGCTCGAAAAAACATCGAATGATGCGCTACGCAAACAGCTCGAGGAACTTGCGCCGGCGGAGGAGCCGGAGCGCGAGGGCCGAGGCGGTGGCCGCGGATTTGGGCCGCCGGGACCTCCGCCGCTTCCGACTCTGGCGAATATCAGCGGATTGATGGTCGGTTCGGTGATGCCGATGCAGGCGTCGGAGATGCCGCCGACGGCGACGGAGCTCGAAGCCGCGCATCACGAGGAAGTCGCCTATACCTCGTTGATGGCGAAGTGGACCGCGCTAAAGACGCGAGCCAGCGGCTCGGCGAAAAACTCGGCGAAGAGCAACAATTGAGTGGTGTGAAAGCTCGGGGTTCACCCCAGCGTTACTGGCGGGGCTTTGGCGACGTGGAAAGCCCCCGCAGTGGGCTTAACCCGCGAGCGCTTCGCGTACTTTTCCCACCAGCGCGCTCAGCGTGAACGGCTTTTGCAGGAACTTCGCGCCCGGCGGAAAAGTGCCGGCGCGCACCGCTTCGTCGCTGGTGAATCCGGAAGCGTACAGCACCCGCAGATCCGGCAGCGATTCGCGCATTCCTTCGGCCAGCTCGCGGCCGTTCATGCCGGGGAGAATCACGTCGGTCAGCAGCAGATCGATGCGGCCTTCCTGCGCGGCGGCCACGTTCATCGCTTCTTCCGCGCTGCCGGCTTCGAGCACGGCGTAATGCTCGCGGCGCAGAATTTTTCGCACCAGCGCGCGAATGCCCGGCTCGTCTTCCACCAGCAGGATGGTCTGCATGCGCGGCTCGGGTTCGGGCTCCGGCTGGGGCGCCGCGGCCGGGACCGGAACGGGCGCGGGCAGAGTTTCCGGCTCGGCCGGCGGCAGATAAATCGTGAATGAAGATCCGCGGAATGGCTCGCTTTGAAACGCCAGATCGCCGCCCCATTCGCGCACGATCGCGTAGGCGCGGCTGGCGCTCGGATCTTTGCCGAGCAGCCCCGCCTCGAACACCCGCTGGGGCGCCTGGGTGCCGCGGCCGTCGTCGCGAAGGGTCAGACGCGCGTAGGCGCCCGGCTTGAGCGGCGCGCCGGGGATCTGCTCGGCGACCCGTTCCGTCGCACAGGAAATCGTCAGGCGCGAGCGTTCCTGGGCCTCCTCGCGCGCCGGCGAGGCCAGCGACAGAAGAATACCTTCAAGCTGCGCGGCGTTGGCCATGGCCCAGACCGGTTCGCTTGACGGTTCGATTGCGACCGTCACGCGTTCGCCCGCGGAGATTTTTTCTTCGAGCGAGACCACCAGTGTCGAGAGATTCACTGGACGCGCCGGCTCCGCCACGCGCCGCGTGTAATTGAGCAGTTGGGTGGTGATTCCGGAGATCCGTTCCGTGGCGGTCATGATCTGCGCCACGTCGCCGCGGGCCGGGTCGTTGGCCGGAAGCGATTGCAGCATTTCTTCGCCGTATCCGGTGATGATCATCAGCGGATTATTCAGATCGTGCGCCAGGCGGCTGGCGACGGCGTGCAGCGCGTCGCTGCGTTCGGCGGCCAGCATCTGCCGTTCCATCTGCTTGCGCCGGCTGATGTCGGTGAGCACGCCGCTCAAAACGCGCTCGCCTGTTTTTGCGGTGACGAATGAGCGCACCGTTTCGCGGCACCACACCACGGCTCCGCTAGCCGAAACGGCCCGAAATTCCGTGCTGGCGTCCCCTTCGCGCGCGGCGGCTTGTTCGAAAAAACTCAGCGCCGCGGCGCGATCGTCGGGATGAATTCTTTCGCGGAAAAACTGGGGCGTCGTCAGCCAATGCGATGCGGGATAGCCCAACAGTTCCTCCGCCGCGCCGGCGACGGAAAGGAACGCGAAGGTCCGCGGATCGGCTTTCCAGAGGATGGCGGGAATGTCCAGGCCCGGCGCCGCCGCCGGAGCCTGCGGACGCGGCGCCGCGGCTTCGAATCCGCTCGCGTCTTCGACCATCAGCAAGGTCTCGAGATCGCCCTCGTCGTCCCAGTTGCGGATGGGAATCATGGCGATGCGGTAGCGCCGGTCGTCGATTTCGATGATCGTAGAGGGCTGCGCCTCAGCACGCATGTGCACGTCGCGAATTTTTTCGATCAGCAGCGGAGACGGCAGGATCTGCTCGATCGTCTTACGCCGCAAATCTTCGGTGCGCACGCCGAATGTCTGGCGAAATCGGCGGTTTGCCGAAACAATCGAGCGGTCCGGCCCGAGCACCACCAGCGCTACCGGCAGCGAAGCGACGATTTCCTGGTAATACCGGCGCTCGGTTTCAACCAGCGCGAGCAGCCGCGCAACCTCTTTCGCTTTCCACTGTTCGAAGTCGGTGCGCTCCATGGATTCGTGTGGATTTCGCTTATAGTCTGGGACGCCGCGCAAATCCGGGCAAGGTACTTCGCGATTAAAGAGTAATGGTACTGGCGCCGCCGTAGTTTTTGGGCGTGGCCTGGCTTGACACCGGTGCGGGAAGATTCTAGGGTGCTGAAAAAGGGGACAAACCGTTCTGTCCACGGCCGTGGTCGCACGCGGCATGAATAACGTACAGGCGGGGACAGAGTAGTCCGTCCCTTTTTCATAGAAGAAGGTTTATGCGTCTAGTGGACGATTTGTCGCAGGATGTTCGCTATGGATTGCGCGGTTTGCGCCGAAACCCCGGATTTGCGGGCGTGGCTGTGCTGACCATCGCGCTCGGAATCGGCGCGGCGACGGCGATTTTCAGCGTCACCGACGCGGTGCTCTTGAAGCCGCTGCCGTATCGCGATCCGCAGCGGCTGGTGCTGGTGGAAGCGTCGAACCGGCGGCAGCGCATCGAAAACGAGCCGATCCGCTACGAACTCTTCGAGCGCTTGCGCCATGAAACGCGCGAATCGTTCGAGGACATGGCTGCCTTGTTTGTCCCGCGCTCGATCGTGCCGCGGGAGGATGGCTCGCCGGAACTGATTTATCGCGGTTTTTGCACCACGAATTTCCTGGAAATGATGGGCGCGCGGATGCTGCTCGGCCGCGAGTTCACGCCTGACGATGGCCAGCCGCAACGCTTCGATCCGCGTTACGGTGTTCCGCCGGGCAGCATGGCGATTCTGACTTACGAATACTGGCGGAGCCGCTATGCAGGCAATCCCTCGGTGATCGGCCAGGAGATGCGAATGTACGGCGCGCGCGGCCCGCGAATCGTGGGCGTGCTCGCGCCCGGGTTCCGGCTCTTTTTCAGCGGAAGCGGCGGCGAAATGAGCGATCCGCAGGTGTGGATCGCCTACAACCTGGAATATCCGCCCGATTCGCCGGCGTTTTTCGCGGTGAGCGTGGCCGGCAGATTGAAAAATGGCGTCAGTCTCGAGCGCGCCGAACAGCAGCTCAATCGGCTGGCAAGCGATGGGGAAGAGTTCCGCGCCGAACCGATCCTGCGCAAGCTGGTGGCGCAGGTGCGGCCGGCGATTCTGTCGCTGTTCGGCGCGGTGATGTTTTTATTGCTGATCGCCTGTTCGAATCTTGCCAATCTGCTGCTGGCGCGCGCCTCCCAGCGGGAACGCGAGCTGGCGATTCGCACCGCGCTCGGTGGAGGATGGTCGCGGCTGATGCGGCAGATGCTGACTGAATCCGTTCTCGTAGCGCTCGCCGGAGCGGTGCTGGGGATCGCGTTCGCGTGGGCGGGATTACGCGAGTTGTTGGCGATCGCGCCGGCGAATCTGCCGCGCATCGAATCGGCCGGAATCGATTGGCGCGTGTTGGCTTTCGCCGCGGCGGCCGCGCTTATCTCCGCGATGATTTTCGGAACGATGCCGGCATTACGCGCGGCGCGTCCCGATGTGATCCGCGTGTTCCGCGGCGGTGACGCAGACGGGAGTGGACGATGGCTTCGCAATGGCGTAGTGATCGCCGAGGTCGCGCTGTCATTTGTGTTGCTGATCGGGTCGGGATTGATGGTGCGCAGTTTTATCGAGCTGCACCGCATCGATCCGGGGTTCGATGCACGTGGCGTGCTGACGATGATGATCCTGCGCGATTGGGATTGGTCGCAACCGCAAGCCGAGCGCGAGGCGCTGTTGATGGCAATTCAGGATCGGCTGCGAAAGATTCCCGGCGTGGAAAACGCCAGCGCGGCGCTTTCCTTGCCGCTGAGCCGGGTCGGTCCTGCGTTCCTAGGCCCGAGATGGTCCACCGAAAGCGCCAGCGGCCGCGCCGACGACCAGATGGTCCTTCCCGGTTATTTCGAAACGATCGGCACAAGGCTGATCGCGGGGCGAGTTTTCAATGAAGCCGACAACGCGCCCGGCCGCCGGCTGGTGGTAATCGACGAGGTTCTCGCGGCAAAAGCGTTTCCGGGGCAAACCGCGGTGGGCAAGCGCCTGACGCTGTTCGGCCGTGTCTTCGAAGTGATCGGCGTGGTCGCGCATCAGCGGCAGTCTTCGCTGGCGGAACCGGGAGCCGAGCAATTTTACCGGATGGACGCCGATGGCGTCGGCGTCTCACGCCAATGGGCGATTCGAACCTCGGGCGACCCCATGCGTCTGGTGCCCGCCGTGCGTGAGGCCTTGAAAGAAGTCGATCCGCTGCTGCTTCCGCGCGAAATTCAGCCGATGAGCGCCATAGTCGAACGCGCGCAATCCGGTACGCGCTTCGCTTTGCTGCTGATTTCAGTATTCGCGGGCGTGGCCGCGATGCTCGCCGCGATCGGATTATACGGCGTGCTGGCCGGCATGGTGCGGCGGAGAACGGCCGAGATCGGCATTCGCATGGCACTGGGCGCGGAGCCGCGCTCGATTTTCGCTCGCGTGGCCGGCGACGGTTTGAAGCTCGCCGCAACCGGCGTTGCCGTGGGAATTTTCGCCGCCGCTGGTCTGACGCGCATCATGGCGAGCCTGCTGGTGGGCGTGAAGGCCACTGATCCGTGGACGTTTGGCATCGCCGCCGCCGCATTTTTGTTGCTTGCCGCGATCGCCTGCTGGATCCCCGCCCGCCGCGCCGCGTGCGTCGATCCAATGGCGGCACTGCGCCAGGAATGACCGGGGTAGGCGGTTCATCTTTGCCGTCCGCGGACTCAACGATTTAGAATGAACCGCGACCGGTCGACTTTTCAGTAAGGCGTGTTGGCGACGAACACTACGGCTTCTGCGCGGGCCGGAAAACCTTCCCGTCTTTGAACACTTCCACGATCTTTCGGACATTATGAATGTCCGCCGCAGGATCTGCACTCAGCACCACCAGGTCCGCGGCCTTCCCGACGCCAACCGTCCCCCGCTCAGCCGATTGCCCGGCCGCCATCGCGCTCACTTGCGTGGCCGCCTGAATCGCCTCGACTGGCGTGAACCCGCAGTTTTCGACCAGCAGACCCATTTCCTCCAGCACCGACGGCGCGGAGCCGGGCTGCTTCGCCGAAACCAGTCCCTGGCTGTCGGTTCCGGCATCCACCAGTACGCCGGCCTGATGCGCTTCGCGCGTCACGGCGTAAATCCACGGCAGAATGCCCTTGCCCACCGCATCAGGCGAGTGTTCGATCTCCTGCTCGAACACGCGCAGCGTGGCGTCGAGGATGGTGCCGTGCTCTTTCATCTGTTCGAACAACCCCGTAATTTTCGGATCGTCCGGCCGGATACGCGTGAAATCGCCAAATGCGCGCGAGCGGTAGTCGGAAGGAACGTGCGGCTCCGCTTCCCAAATCAGGTACGCGGTGTGTGAAACCGTGTTCGCGCCGGCAGCGATCGCGTCGCTCGGTTTTGCGGGAAACACCGTAGCGTGCGTCCAGACCAGCAGTCCCTGGCGATGCGCTTCGGCTGCGATCGCCTTGACCAGCGCCGCAGAAAGATTGGCGTACAGCTTGACGCCCGTCGCGCCGGTTCCCTTCGCCTCGGCGACGGCCATTCGCAGATCGGTGGTTTCATCCACGGCCCGCATCCACGGCGCGCCGCCGAGCACGATTCCGCGAGCGGCGCCGGGAACCCGAGCGTCTTCGAAGAAGAACGTCGGACCGGCCATCAGCGCGCTGTAATAAATGTCCGGCCATCCCGGCGAATCGAGGCGGCTTTCCCGCGCCAGATACCCGAGAATGCGCGCATCGCCCGCCATATCGCGCAATCCGGTGACGCCATCGAGCAGCAGCCTTCCGAGCAGATCGCGATACCGCGCCAGATCGCCTCCGCCGTTGGCGATGTGGACATGCGCATCGATCAAGCCGGGGATGATCCACTTGCCCGTCAAGTCTTCTGTTTGCGCACCTGCAGCCGTGGACCTGCTGCCGGCCGGATAAACCGCGATGATTCGCCCATTTCGAATAAGGACGGTCGAGTTGACCATCGGCGCCGCGCCGGTGCCGTCGATGACCGTCGCGTGCGTCAGCGCCGTCGTTTCCGTCTGCTGCGCCGCCGCGATGCCGGCCAGCATCAACACTGCAATGATTGTTCGCATGACGCCCTCCCGTCGGATTATCCAGAATAGCCGGTCCGCGCGTGACCAGTGATGCCTGCTCTTTTTCCGATAGCAGCTGGCTTGTCATTGTATATTGAAACAACCATGCGCATTTCCGACGTGCGCGCGACTACGGTCACCGTCCCGCTCGAAGCGCCGCTGCGCCACGCCAACGGTTGCCATTGGGGCCGGTTCGTTCGCACCATCGTCGAGGTCGAAACCGACAACGGAATCGTCGGGCTGGGCGAAATGGGCGGAGGCGGTGAATCGGCCGAAGCCGCGTTTCGCGCGCTGAAATCTTATCTGCTGGGCCACGATCCCGCGCGGCTTGAAGAACTGCGCTTCCTGATCGCTAATCCGACGGCGTCGCTTTACAACAACCGCACGCAGATGCTCGCGGCGCTGGAATTTGCCTGCCTCGACATTCTCGGGCAGGCGTGGGGCGTTCCCGTTTCTGAAATTCTCGGCGGCCGGTTACGCGATCGCGTTCCGTTCGCGTCTTATTGTTTCTTCCGCTACCCCAATCGCGACGGCAACGGCGAAGTGCGCACCATCGACCAGGTGATCCAAAACGCCTGCGCGCTCAAGCGCCGCTTCGGATTCACCACGCACAAACTCAAAGCAGGAATTTTTCCTCCGGATTACGAATTGGAAGTGTATCGCGCGCTGGCCGCCGCATTTCCCGGCGATTCCGTGCGCTTCGATCCCAACGCCGTCTGGTCCACCGAGCAGGCCATCCGTTTCGGCCAGGCTATCGAGGGCCTGCGCAACGATTATCTGGAAGATCCGGTTTTCGGCATGAACGGCATGCGCCGCACGCGTGAAATGGTCCGTGTTCCGCTGGCGACCAACACCATCGTCGTCAATTTCGAGCAGCTCGCCGCCAACGTGCTCTCAACCGCGGTCGATGTAATTCTTCTCGACACCACGTTCTGGGGCGGCATCCGCGCCTGCGTCAAAGCTGCCGCGGTGTGTGAAACTTTTCAGCTCGGCATAGCCGTGCACTCCTCGGGCGAACTGGGAATCCAGCTCGCCACCATGCTCCACTTGGGCGCCGTTCTGCCGAATCTCAGCTTCGCCGCCGACGCGCATTATCATCACCTGACCGACGACATTATCGGGGGTGGCTTGCTTCCTTATAAAGACGGCTCGATCGGCGTGCCCACTCAACCCGGTCTCGGCGTGCGCCTGAATCGCGAAAAACTTCGCGAGTACAACGAACTTTACCAGCGCCTCGGCGGTTATCCTTACGATCAGGATCCCGGCCGTCCCGGATGGTTCGCGATTGTTCCCAACGACCGGTGGGCCGATCCCAACGATGATCGCGCCGTCGAAATCCCATGAGTCTCTTCGATCTTTCGGGCCGCGTCGCCGTCGTCATCGGAGCGACCTCCGGTCTCGGCCGCGCCATCGCCATCGGACTCGCCGAGCATGGCGCCGCTGTCGTCCCAACCGGCCGCCGCAAAGAAGCCCTGCAACAGGTCTGCGAAGAAACTCACAGCCCGCTGTGCCTTCCCACGGATAACCGCGACCGCGCCGGCATCGACGCATTGCGCGACGCCGTTCTTGCTAGCCATCATCGAGCCGATATTCTGGTGAACGCCGCCGGAACCACCATTCGCCAGGCGGTCGCGACCACCACGGAAGAGCAGTGGTCGAGTCTCTTCGATACCAACGTCACCGGCGCGCTGCGCGCCTGCCAGTCTTTTTACGAACCGCTTAAAGCAAGTGGACGCGGACGCGTGATCAACATTGCATCGCTCGCGTCGTTCGTCGCGTTTCAAGGCGTCGCGGCGTACTGCGCGACGAAAACCGCGCTTCTGGCGCTCACCCGCAGTCTCGCCTGCGAATGGGCGGGCGATGGAATCTCGGTGAACGCGATCTCGCCCGGCGTTTTTCCGACGGACCTGAATCGGCGACTGATCCTTGGCACGCCACGCGGCAGCGAGATGCTCGCAAGGACGCCGATGCGCCGTTTCGGAAGGCCCGAAGAGTTGGTCGGCGCCGCAGTTCTGCTCGCCTCCGATGGCGCGAGTTTCATCACCGGCCAATCGATCGCCGTGGATGGAGGCTATCTCGCCTCGGGCGTGAACACATGAGACGAAGCATCGTCCTTCTGCTGATCGCCACCATCGCCCGAGCCGAAACCGGCCACGACGCATGGCTCCGCTACGCGCCCGCGCCCGCGCAAAATCTCCCGGCGGTGGTCGCGACCCTGGGGCGCAGCCCGATCCTGAACAGCGCCCAATCGGAAATCATCCGCGGCATTCGCGGCATGACGAATCGCATCCTGCGCGCCGAATCCGGCGTTCCGACCGAAGACGCAATCATCCTGACCACGCTGAAACTGGCGCCGAACGCCTGGCTCCTGGACCCGAATCTTCCTCCCGACGCCTACCAATTGAAAACCGTCGGCCACTTTATCGTCATCGCGGCCGCAAACGATCGCGGTGTTCTCTACGGCGCATTCGCCTTCTTGAGAAAAATCGCTCAAGGCGAATCCATCGCGCAACTGGACGAAAAACGCGAGCCTCGCGTCCCGCTGCGCTGGATCAACCAATGGGACAATCTCAACGGCGCCATCGAGCGCGGCTACGGCGGCCGGTCGATTTTCTGGGAAAATCGCCGCGCCCGCGCCGATCTCAGCCGCGTCACCGATTACGGCCGTCTTCTCGCTTCTCTCGGCATCAATGGCTGCTCGATCAACAACGTCAACGCCGATCCGCAAATTCTTACGCCCGAATTGATCGCCGAAGGCGCCCGCATCGCCGGCGCCTTTAGACCCTGGGGCGTCCAAACCGTTCTCGCCGTCGATTTCGGCAGCCCGAAAACCATCGGCGGACTCGATACCTTCGACCCGCTCGATCCGAAAGTCGCCGCGTGGTGGAAAGCCAAAGCTGACGAACTCTATCGAGCCATCCCCGATCTCGGCGGCCTGATCCTCAAAGCCGATTCTGAAGGCCGCGTCGGCCCGTCCGCGTATCATCGCACGCACGCCGATGCCGCCAACGTCATCGCGCGAGCGCTCAAGCCGCACGGCGGCTGGCTGTTCTATCGCGGTTTCGTCTACGACCATCACCTCGATTGGACCAATCTCAAAAACGATCGCGCCCGCGCCGCCTATGATAATTTCCAATCGCTCGACGGCCAGTTCGATTCGAACGTCGTAATTCAGATCAAAAACGGTCCCATCGATTTTCAGGTGCGCGAACCCGCGTCGCCGCTTTTCGCCGCGCTGCACCGGACCAACCAAGCGATCGAGCTGCAAATCACCCAGGAATACATGGGCCAGGCGCGCCACACGGTTTTTCTGGCCCCGATGTGGAAAAACACGCTCGATTTCGATATGGGCGGCAGGCCCGTAAAATCGATGGTCCGAGCCTTCGCCGGCGTCGCGAACGTGGGTCTCGACGAAAACTGGACCGGCAATCATCTCTCGCAGGCGAATCTTTACGCCTTCGGGCGGCTCGCCTGGAATCCGGATCTGAGCGCGCAGCAAATCAACGAAGAATGGACGCGGCTGACCTTTGGCGACGCCGCCGTTTCGACGCTCGATAAAATTCAACTCACCTCCTGGCGAACCTATGAAAATTACACCGGCCCGCTCGGATTGCAGACGCTCACCGATATCGTCGGCAATCACTTTGGCGTTTCCGTCGAAGCATCCGAGCGCAACGGGTGGGGCCAATGGCATCGCGCGGATGAACGCGGCGTCGGTATGGATCGCACCGTCGCCACCGGCACCGGCTTCATCGGACAATACCCTCCTGAAGTCGCGCGCATTTTCGAATCGCTTGAAACCTGCCCCGACGATCTGCTGCTGTTCCTGCATCACGTCCCCTACACGTACGTTCTGCACGACGGCCAAAGCGTGATTCAAACGATTTACGATCTGCACTACGCCGGCGCTGAAGCCGTGAACCAATATGTCCGCGAGTGGAAAACGCTGGCGCACAAAATCGACGATGAGCGTTATGACGCCGTGCTCGCGCAGCTCGAATATCAGGCCGGAGCGGCGCAGTTCTGGCGCGACGCGGTTTCGAACTGGTTTCTGCGCGAATCCGGAATTCCCGACGCGAAAGGGCGCGTCGGCCATTATCCCGGACGCATCGAAGCCGAATCGATGCAGCTCGAGGGCTACGCCATCACCGAGGTGAAGCCATGGGAAGCGGCATCGGGAGGAAAGGCCGTCGCGTGCGCCGCCGACGCGTGCTCCGCGGCAACTCATTACGATGGCCCGGCCGGCTGGTACACCGTTCGCGTCCGCTATTTTGACCAGAACAATGGCGCCGCTCGCTTTCGCGTGTTTGTCAACGCGCAATCAATCGATCAATGGACGGGAGACGATCATTTTCCGTCGCCGAAACTCGACGGCTCAACATCAACTCGCCGAGTGATCGAAGGCGTCGCCCTGCGTCCGGGCGATACGATTCGAATCGAAGGCATCCCCGACCGCGGCGACGCCGCCGCGCTCGACTATATTGAGATCGTCAGAAACTAGCGTCCCGTCGCCGAAAACAGTGATATTATTCCTGCGGGTCTGTGGGCCAGGCCCTCGGCCTGCGGCGGGCTCCAAGCCGCCTGGGTCGGCTGGAAGGCATCGACATGCGAACTCGAACCCTGCTTCTTCTCGCCGTCCCCTGCGCACTCCTCGCGCAAACCTACCAGGATCCCCACGCTCCGCTTGAAACCCGTGTCGACAATCTCGTCTCCCGCATGACGCTCGAAGAAAAAGTTTCCCAAATGCAGAACGCCGCGCCCGCCATCCCGCGCCTCGGCATTCCCGCGTATAACTGGTGGAACGAAGCGCTGCACGGCGTCGCCCGCGCGGGCCGAGCCACGGTTTTCCCGCAAGCGATCGGCCTCGCCGCGACGTTCGACCCCGATCAAATTTTCCGCGTGGCCACCGTCATCTCCACCGAAGCCCGCGCCAAGCACCAGGAATATCTGCGCCACAACAAACACAACATCTACGAAGGCCTGACCTTCTGGAGCCCCAATATCAACCTGTTTCGCGATCCGCGTTGGGGCCGCGGCATGGAGACTTACGGCGAAGATCCCTATCTCACCGGACGCTTGGCCGTCGCCTTCGTCAAAGGAATGCAGGGCGACGATCCGAAATATTTCAAGACCATCGCTACCGCAAAACACTACGCCGTGCACAGCGGACCGGAGCCGCTACGCCACGAATTTGACGCCGTTATCAGCGACCAGGATCTGTTTCAAACATATCTGCCGCAATTTGAGGCGGCCATCGAGCAGGGCGGAGCCGATTCGGTGATGTGCTCCTATAACAGCTTCGACGGCAAACCGGCCTGCGCCAACCCGCGATTGCTCACCGATATTCTACGCGGCCAGTGGGGTTTCAAAGGCTACGTCGTCTCCGATTGCGGAGCCATCGGCGACATTTACAAGAATCACAAATTCGTCGCGACCGCCGAGGAAGGCGTCGCCGCTGCGATTAAAGCCGGCACCGACCTGAGTTGCGGAACCGAATACTCAAACGCCGTCGCCGCCGTTCACGCCGGTCTTCTCAGCGAAGCCGATATCGATCGATCGGTGAAGCGTCTGTTCACCGCGCGCTTCCGTTTGGGCGAATTCGATCCGCCGGAAATGGTGAAATACGCGCAGATTCCTTACAGCGAAAACGACAGTCCCGCGCATCGCGCGCTGGCGCTTGAAACCGCGCGCAAATCGATCGTTCTTCTGAAAAACGACCACAACGCGCTGCCGCTCAAAAAATCCATCCCATCGATCGCCGTCATCGGCCCCAACGCCGACGACTGGGATGCGCTGGTCGGAAACTACAACGGCACGCCGAGTGAACCGGTTACCGTTCTCGAAGGCCTTCGCCGCAAGCTCCCCAACGCAAAGATCCGCTTCGCGCGCGGGAGCGATCTGGCTGCGAACCTGCCGACGTTCGACACCATTCCCGGCGCCGCTCTGTTCACCGCTGACCATAAAAACGGCCTCGATGCCCAATATTTCAACGCCTCGAAATTCGACGGCACGCAGCCGCTGTTCACGCGCGTCGACCGGCAAGTCGATTTTGAATGGTGGGACGGCGCTCCGCGCAACGATATGAACGACGACTTTGGCGTCCGGTGGACCGGCTTTCTGCGCGCGCCCGTGAGCGGCACCTACCAGCTCGGCGCGATCGGCGAAAACGCGTTCGAGTTATACCTCGATAACGAGCAGATCGTCCACTTCAGCAGCATCCATCACGGTGTTTATAACTGGGCGCCGGTGACACTCGAAGCTGGCAAACTCTATCCGATTCGTCTCGACTATCACGAATTCGTAAACGACGCTTCGATTCGCCTGGTGTGGTCCGGCCCGCGTCCGCCCGATGCGCAGGAAGCCGTCGATGCCGCCAGGGAATCTGACGCTGTCGTGATGGTGCTGGGGCTTTCGCCGCGCCTGGAGGGCGAGGAAATGGCCGTGCATGTCGCAGGCTTTAACGGCGGCGATCGCGTCGATCTGGGATTGCCGCGGGTGCAGGAAGATCTGCTCGAAAAGATCGCCGCGCTGAACAAGCCCACTGTTCTGGTGTTGATGAACGGCAGCGCAGTCACCATCAACTGGGCGCGCGATCACATTCCGGCGATCGTCGAAGCGTGGTATCCCGGTGAAGAAGGCGGCGATGCCGTCGCCGATGTTCTGTTCGGCGATTACAATCCCGCCGGCCGCCTGCCGGTCACGTTCTACCGATCCGTCGACGATCTGCCTCCGTTCACCGATTATTCGATGAAGAATCGCACCTATCGTTTCTTCACCGGCCAGCCTCTGTTTCCCTTCGGCTACGGCCTCAGCTACACCACGTTCGCGTATCGCGCGCTGAAAATTCCGAAGCAGCTCAAAGCCGGCCAACCCGCGCAGGTTTCCGTTGAAGTGCAAAACAGCGGCGCGCGCGATGGCGACGAAGTGGTGGAGATGTACCTGAACCGCGCTCTCGCCGGCGTTGAGCGTATTCCGCTTCGTGCGAAAGAGCGCAAGATCGTGTATTTCACAGTCACTCCGCGCGATGCCGGGAAGGTGCAAATCTCCGTCGGCGGAAAATTTCCCGGCGTGGTTTCGAGCACCGTCGAAGTGAAATGAACGCGATCATTTTCAGGATTCGTGCGGACTCCGCCGCGCTACAGAAACATCGCACATTGAAGCAGGAGACTCGTAGAATCCGTAGATGGATGGGAATCGACGTCGGCACCGGCGGCACACGCGCACTACCGGTTCCGGTGCGTGAGGCGCTTCCGTCGCCGCCGGCGCCGGCGATCAGGAGGCGGGCGCGGCAACCATTCGTGAAGTAGTACGCCGCACTCGATCCGGCGCTGCGGCCAATTTTCGCCACGATCAGCTAATCTGAGGAGATGCGGTTCGCCTCTCGCACCATGCTGCCTCTGCTCGCTGCTTCGACGATGTTTGCCCAGGCGTATCGCTTCGGCCACGTCTGGGACGGCGAAAAAATGCTGACCAACGCGGTAATCGTGGTCGAAAAAGATCGCATCAAAAGCGTCGGACCCGCCGGGGGCGACGCCATCGACATGGCCAGATACACCGCGCTGCCCGGCCTGATCGACGTGCACACCCACATGACCTATGTGTGGGACATGGCGCGAATCAGCCAGGCCGGACGCGGCGCGGCGACGGTTTATCTGGCGCAGGACAATGCCAAAAAGACGCTGGAAACCGGCGTGACCACGGTCCGTAATCTGGGCGCAAGCGATTACACCGATATCGCCATGCGCGACCTGATCAACCAGGGATTAATGGCCGGACCGCGCATGTATGTGTCGGGTTACGGCCTGCAAATCACGCGCGGCGGGCGCGGCGGACCGCAAACGGCGGATGGTGTCGCCGAAGTGATGAAGGTGGTGCGGCAGCAGATCGCCGCCGGCGCGGACGTGGTCAAAATGTACGGCTCGACTGGTTCGGGCCAGGACGTGACCGGTTTCCAGACGTTCACCTACGAAGAGATGAAAGCGGCCGTCGACGTGGCCCACGCGATGGGCAAGACGATCGCGATTCACACTTACGGTCCGACCGGCGCGCGCGACGCCGTCCGCGCCGGGGCCGATTCGATTGAACACGCCATCGACATGGACGATGACACCATCGCGGAAATGGTGCGCAAGAAAATCTTTTATGTGCCCACCATCGATCACAACCGCTATTACGTCGATAACGCGAAGATGCTGCGCTATCCGCCGACGGCCATCGGTCCGCTGAACGATTTCATCGCGCGCAACTTGGAAACGGCGAAGAAAGCGTTTCGCGCCGGCGTGCGCATCGCCATGGGCTCGGACGCGGTGTACACCATGTTCGGCGAAAACACGCGCGAGCTTGCCTGGTTCGTTAAAGCGGGGATGACGCCCGAGCAGGCGCTCAAGACCGCGACCGTGAACGCCGCCGAATTGCTGCATCACGCCGACACCCTTGGGTCTTTGAAACCCGGCTACTTCGCCGATATCTGCGCGGTGGAGGGAAATCCGCTCGAAAATATCGACGTGGTGATCCATAATGTCCGCTGGGTGATGAAGGCCGGGACGGTGGTGGTAGACAAAACGCGCCCGTGATGAGGGAAACCATTCCTCCGCGGCATCGTTTCGAGGAGATTGTCGCGTTTGTGCGGTCCATGGATCAGCCCGACGACGCCGCGCGGCAATATCTGGAAGTGCACATCAACCGCATCGGCCGGACCTTGGGATTGGTCCCGCCGCCCAAAAGCTCGAAGCGGATTCTGGAGCTGGGCACGTATATGCACATGGCGCCCGCGCTTCACTGCGTGCTCGGGTATAAAGAGGTTCGCGGAACCTATTACGGACCGCTCGGGCGCGTGGACGAAAAAATCGTTACGGTGAAGGGCCGGGAAGTCTTCCACGGTTTTGTCGATCTGTTCGACGCGGAAAAGGATCGTTATCCGTATGAAGATGGCCGCTTCGAAACCGTCCTCGCCTGTGAAATCTTCGAGCACATGCTGCACGATCCGATGCACATGCTGATCGAGATCCATCGCGTGCTCGCAGAAAACGGCACGCTGATTTTGACCACGCCGAATGTCGCCAGCTTCACCGCGGTGGCGCGCGTGCTGGAACAGAGCGGCAATCCGCAGCTTCATTCGAAGTACGCCGATCCGCGCCGCGAATTTGCCGAGACGGAGATCGGCCACGTTCGCGAATATACGCCGCCGGAGCTGCGGGAGGTGATCGAATCGGCGGGCTTCGAGATCGAAAACCTGTTTAGCGAAGTGATTCCCGGCTACGGCACCGAAAGCTGGGTGCGCGATTTTCTCGTCCGCAACGGATTTTCGCCGGCCTTTCGCGGCGAGCAGCTTTATGCCATTGCTCGGAAGCGCGGAGGGAAAGAAATCGTCCGCTATCCGGGCCTTTTGTATGAATAGAGCGGTTCACCGGGAAAACGCCAGCACCGCGTTCAATCCGCCGAACGCGAACGAGTTGGACAGCGCATATTCTATTTCCAGCTTTCGCGCTACGTTCGCGACCACGTCCAAATCGCACGCCGGGTCGGGTTCGGTGAAATTCGCGGTCGGTGGAATCAGCCCGTTTTTGAGCGCCAGCAAGGTCGCCGCGGCTTCGATCGCGCCCGCTGCGCCCAGTGCGTGGCCGTGCATCGATTTGGTCGAGCTGACCAGCGGCGTTCCTCCGAAAACCGCGCGCAGTGCTTCCACTTCCGTGGGATCGTTGGCCGGCGTGCCGGTTCCGTGTGCGTTGACGTAGCCGATCGCTTCCGGCGCAAGCAGGGCGTCGCACAACGCCGCGCGCATGGCCCGCACCGCGCCGGCCGCGGAGGGCTGGGTGAGGTGATGCGCGTCCGAAGACATGCCGAATCCGCGGATTTCGCCGTAAATTTTCGCGCCCCGCGACCGCGCCCGTTCGAGCGGCTCCAGCACCAGCATCGCCGCGCCTTCGCCGAGAATCAATCCGTGCCGGTCTTTCGAAAACGGCCGGCAGGTGTCCGGCGAAACGACGCGCATCGCCTCCCACGCTTTCAACAACCCGAGCGAAAACGGCGCCTCGCTTCCGCCGGCGATGGCCGCCTCCGCGCTGCCGCTTCGCACCATCCAGAACGCTTGGCCGATGGCGTGATTGGCCGACGAACACGCCGTCGAAACCGTGTATACCGGCCCGGTGATCCCGTATTCGAGCGAAATGCGGCTCGCTCCGGCGTTGGCCATCACGCGTGGAATGATCAGCGGCGGAAAGCGCGTTTTCTTCTGCTCGTACAGCCCGCGAAATTCCTCGTCTTCGGTCGATTTTCCCCCGACGCACGATCCGGTGACGACGGCCGACGACTCGCGTAGTGCATCATCGAACACCATTCCCGCATCGCCGACCGCTTCCCGCGCGGCGATCAGCGCAAACTGCGCGAAACGGTCGAGCTGCGCCGCTTCTTTTTCATCGAAATAATCCGACGCGCGATGATCGCGCACCTCCGCGGCATTTTCGAAGCGCAGCGCGGCGCGATCGACCAGCGTCAACGGAGCAATCCCGCAGCGTCCCGCGGCCAGCGCGTCCCAAAATTCCGCGCGGTCGCGCCCCAGCGCGCAAATCACCCCGATACCGGTGACCGCGACGCGCCGCGTCATTTGAGCTGTTTCGCGGCGAGCAGTTTTTCGATCCCCTCCACCATCTCGCGCACCGAGCGGATCTGCCGCGCGTCCTCGTCCGGAATGTCGATATCGAATTCGCCTTCGATCGCGAATAAAATATTGATGCCGTCGAGCGAATCGATTTTCAACTGCTCGAAGGTGCTGTCGACGGCAATCGATTCAGGCGGGATGTGCTGTGTGCGGGCGATCACCTGCGCGACCCGTTGGAATAACTCGGCGGCTAATTCCTGGGACATAGAATCCGGCTGACGGTTTCGAATTCGAATCCGCGTTCCTTGAGTTTGGGAACTACATATTCGACCGCTTCGAGCGTGGCTCGAATATCCGGCGCGCGCAGGGTTTCGCGCCCGTCGTGCAGGCAGAAGATCGCGCCGTTGGAGGCGCGGTGAAGCAGCAAGTGCGCCACGCGGCTGGACGGCCATTTCCAATCGCGCCCGAGCACGGTCCACATCACGCCCATCAGGCCGAGCCGTTCCTGCGCGCGCCGCAATCCGAACCAGCGGACGCCGTAGGGCGCGCGAAAAAATTTGGGCGCGGCGCCGGTGGTCTGCACGATGGTTTCCTGCGCCAGCGCGATTTCGCCGTAAATAAATTCCGGCGAACGGAAATCGAAGCGCGGATGCGAGTCGCTGTGATTGCCCGGTTCGTGTCCCGCCGAAATCACTTCGCGCGCCACTTTGGGATGGCGGCGAACATTGGCGCCGCACATAAAAAACGTGGCCGGAACCTGATGTTGAGCGAGAATTTCGAGCAGCGCGGGCGTCGCTTCGCTGGGACCGTCATCGAAGGTCAGCGCCAGCGCGCGGCGCTTCCGGTCGCCGCGGTAAACCGAGGGAGCAAAGACCGCCGACGATCGTCCGCGCACCGCGTAAGCGAGCGAGCCGGCGGCGGCGAAAATCCCAGCGGCGGCTCCCAGCAACGGCATAGTATTAACATGATACAGCGCGTGCAAGCGGCGTAAGCCGCCAGGCGTGCGCTACGCGCGGCCGGGATCAGCGTCGCGATTGGCCGGTGGCTTAGGCTCCTTCATCGCGTCGCGCTGCCGCCGCGTGATCAGGATTACAATTTTCTCCAGTTGCTCGTAACTTAGCTTGTGAATCTCGTCCTGTAAATGCCCGTCGTATGCACCGCTGTCCATCTTGGCGACAAATTGTTTCGGGTCGAAACCATCTTCCATTGGCTAGAAGTGAAATCACGCAACTGGCCGAATGCAACCCCATATTTTTCAGTGAAATAAGGACTCGCGACCGGTGATCTGCGTCTTATGGCGCAGCGCGACCCAGGCGAAAAGGCCGGATACGGTTTTACTTTGCCGGCGGACGCGGGATTCTCGCGCCGGCGACGGCGGCGCAGTAAGCGTACCACGCCATCGCCGCCGCGGCTTGGCGAATCTCGCGTGTATCGACGCGATCCACGGTGTCCATATTCGTGTGATGCGTGCGAATGTCGTAGTTCACGTAATCCTGAATCGGATTGAAGCCCGGGACGCCGGCGTCGATAAAACTCAAATGATCGGTGGACCCGACCGGCTCAATCACGTTGCGCCGCGCGCCGAAATCTTTGAGCGGCTCGAGCCACGCGTCAAACAGCGGCCGCACCGATTCCATGCTTTGCAGAAACCATCCGTAAATCGGCCCGGTCCCATTGTCGATGTTGAAATACACATCGAATTTTTCTTTTTCCGCGCCGTTCAGATGCCGCGCGACCCAGGCGCGCGAGCCGAGCAGGCCCTGCTCCTCGCCGCCCCACAGCGCCACGCGAATGGTTCGCCGCGGACGCGCGCCGATCGCTTTCAGAATGCGCATCGCCTCCATCACCGTGGTCGCGCCGTCGGCGTTGTCGGTCGCGCCCACCGCGGCGTGCCAGGAATCGAGATGGCCTCCGATCATCACCACTTCGTCGCGCAGGTCCGTTCCCGGAAGCTCGGCGAGAACGTTAAAGGCATTGCCGTTTTCCGAATCGTAGAATTTCGTCTGCACGTTGACGCGCAGCTTCACCGGAACGTTCTGCTGGATCATGCGGACGATCATGTTGTAATGCTCGGCCGCCAGCGTGATGGTTGGAACCGAGCCAGGCCCAGTGTCGCGGCCAGTGACGAAAACAGTGCCGTCCTCGCCACGGCTGGGTTTGAGGATCACGCCGGCTTGCGCTTCCCGCAGGGTCGCGGCAATGCGCTGCGCCGGAGTTGGTCCGCTGCCGCGCCCACCGCGCCGCCCGACGCTGGTCGCGTAGGCGGCCGACATCGGCGTGTAATCGGGATCGCTCGGCTGCGGGCGATCCTTGCGCACGAAGTTGGTCATGATCGGCGCGGTCAGCACGATCGCGCCCTTCAATCTGGCGCTCAAAGCGGCGACCTCGTCGGGCGTTTTTCCGCCGATCCACACCGGCGCGGCATCGATCTCGCCGGCTGTTGAAGCCGACCATCCGTCGGCGTAGCCAATCAGCGGGAGGTAACGCGGCTCGATCATTTCAACGGTAAGCTTTTCGAGCGTCCAGCCGCGGCCGAAATGAAACGGCTCCAGCCGCGCGTTGCTCAAGCCGTAAGATGCCAGGCGGTCGCGGGCGAATTCGGCGGCGCGTTTGTGCGCGGGCGATGCGGTCAGGCGCGGTCCGATGTTGATGGTCAGATAATCGAACACCGGGTCGACTTGTGAGTGCCCGGTCGCTTCGGCGCGGATTTTCGCGAAAGTATTGAGATCAACGGACTGGGCTTGCGTCAAAGCGGCGCAGAGAAAAATTGCGGCAATTCGCAGCATGGAAAGCCATCGTATCACCTCAGTAGCGGAAGCCGCCGCCCTCGAAAACACCATGGGGCGCCGCGAGGCTTGCGCCGTTCGCGGTACGTTAACGGACCTTCCCAGCGCAAGCCTGGCGGCTTACGCCATCTTGTTTCACGTCAATCGTTGCGTGTGAGTCAGCGGGTCCGAAATCGAGCCGCGGCAAACGCAAGCCGCGCGCTCACGACGCGGCGCGGCGCGCTTTACGGATCTTCGGGCTGCGCTTTTCGAGCGCTTTCGCCCGCGCCACGCTCATCGCGCGCAGATGACTGCCGAACACCGCTCCACCGGCGAGCGACGCCGTGATTGCCAACCAGAACCACACCGCTTGCGGCGCGCCATTCATCCGGTACGAAATCAGGCCGACGAAAACCGTGAGTAGCGCTACGCCGAATCCCGCCGAAATTTCCTGGTCCCGCGCGATCCGCGCGGCGATCAATCCGCCGCAGATCCCGTAGGGAAACGCGAGCGCCAGATCGAGATACGGAAACACGTGCAGAATATCCCCGGCGACGGCGTCGGCGCAGAAGGCGACGATCGCCGTGAAAGCCGCCCCGATGAGAATGGCTAGACCCAGTCGCATGTTCAATCCAGATCCTTCACCGGAATATTGAACACCACCGTGTTCACCACGCCCTTGCGCTGGAACTGCGTCCACACCCGGTACACGCCCGCGCGCGGAAAAATCAAATTGAACTGGATCTGTTTGTACGCGCCGTTCTCAGGATCGGTCACCAGAAACGGATGAGTATGGATCAGATCGATCAGATCGGAGCTGGCCGCCAGCATGTGGCCCCAAGCGCCGATATATGGCTCGATTCCGTCGTTCGGTTTCAGCTTGAAAAACAGCAGCGTCTTGAACCCGGCGAGCGGCTGCGGAGGGTCGGTCACCAGCTCGATATCCAGGTTCTCGGTTTTCTTCGGCGCCAGATCGGCGGTGAGTTTCGCCGGTTCCAGCTTGAATCCGTCGCCGCGCACGAACAGCGTGTTGGAGATGAGCTGCGGCGTCGCGCCCTGCGGATAAAAATCGCTCAATACGCGATATTCGCCGGCGTGCGGAAAATTCACCTTCAGCTTGAAACTTCCGTCGGGTTGAATCTGCGGGTGAACGTGGCGGAAAAACTGCATGTCCTGGCTGACCAGGAACAGATGAAAAAGTTTTTCGTGCATGATCACGAATTCGCGCACGCTCCGGTTGGTCTGCGGATCTTCGATGCGAAACGCCAGCTCAATATCCTGGTTTGCTTCAAGCACGCGCGGCGTGGTGGTGATGTGCACCGGAAATTCGCGCGGATCGGGAAGGTTCGCCACCAGCGTCATTCCGCAGCGCGGGCATTTCCCCGGAGTTTTCGAGCGCACGTCCTTGTCCATCGGGCAGACGAACTCGACGTCGTCCTGCGTGGTCGCGGGCGTGGACGGCGTTGGCGCCGGTTGCGCGCACAACGCGCTGAAGAACAGCCCGGAAAGGAGCAGAATGCACCACATCATTTTTATTATGCTCGATGAATGGCTTCATTTTCGATTGCGGTGATCGCCGGCGACGGCGTCGGATGCGAGGTGGTTCCGGAGGCGCTGCGCGTGCTCGATCGCGTGGCGCGGCTCGACTATACCCATTTCGACTGGGGCAGCGATTATTATCTTCGCAACGGCCGCATGATGCCGTCCGATGCGATCCAGACGCTGGCGCGATTCGATGCGATTCTGCTGGGCGCCATCGGGCATCCGCAAATCGCCGACAACATCACGCTGAACGGATTGCTGCTGCCCATCCGCCGCGCCTTCGATCAATTTGCGAATATCCGGCCGGCGTTTCTGTACCCCGGCGTGGCCAGCCCGCTGGCCAATCCCGGCGCCATCGATATGGTCGTGGTGCGCGAGAACACCGAAGGCGAATACGCCCAGGTCGGCGGATTTTTATACCGCGATCAGCCGCAGGAAGTGGCGATTCAGACCGGCGTTTTCACGCGCCAGGGAATCGAGCGCGTGGTGCGCGCCGCCTTCGAGCTCGCGCGCCGGAGAAATAAGAAAAAACGCGTGACCTCGATCACCAAATCGAACGCCCAGGGATTTTCGATGGTGCTGTGGGATCGCGTCTTCTCCAGCGTCGCCGCGGAATTTCCCGACATTTCCACTGATTCTCTGCTGGTGGACGCCGCCGCGATGAATTTCGTTCGCCGTCCGGCGAGCTTTGACGTGGTGGTTGGGTCCAATCTGTTCGCCGATATCTTGAGTGATCTTTCCGCGATTCTGGTGGGCAGCATCGGCCTCGCGGCCAGCGCCAATCTCGATCCGACTCGCCAACATCCCTCGATGTTCGAGCCGGTGCACGGCTCGGCGCCGGATATCGCCGGACGCGGAATCGTCAATCCGCTGGCGATGATTTTATCGGCGGCGATGATGCTCGATCATCTGGGATTGGCGGAGGCGGCGCGCGCGATGGAGAGCGCGGTCGCGGCGGTTCTGGCGGAAGGAAAAATTCGCACCGCCGATTTAGGCGGCAAAAGCTCGACCAGCGAGGTCACCGGCGCGGTAATCGAGAAATTGAGATGAGCTGACGGCTCTGGTCACACCGCTTTGGCCGGAACCGCCCGGCGAGACTTTAAATAATGAATCACCATCGGCAGCACGCTTGCGATCACAATCCCGATCACGACCTTTTCAAAATTGCGCCGCACCACCGGGATTCCGCCCAGATAAAATCCGCCCAGCGTCATCGAGGTCACCCAGCCCAGCCCGCCCCACAGGTTGAAGGAAAGAAAACGGGCATAGCGCATTCGCCCCACTCCCGCCATGAACGGAGCGAAGGTCCGCACGATGGGCACGAATTTCGCGTAGATCAGCGTCTTGCCGCCGTGTTTTTCATAAAACGCCTGGGTGCGGTGCACGTATTCCTGCTTGAACAGCAGCGAATCGGGACGGCGGAAAATCGCCGGACCGGTATGGCGGCCGAGAAAATATCCGCTCTGATCGCCCGCCACCGACATGAACGCCAGCAGCGCGATGATCGGGCCGATCTGAAGCTGGCCCGCGCCGGCGACCACGCCGACCGTGAACAGAAGCGAATCGCCCGGCAAAAATAATCCCACCAGCAGGCCGGTTTCCGCAAATACGATTCCGGCCAGCAGAGCATAACCCCACCAGCCGGTAATCACGGTCGAAAGAAGCTGAATCAGGCGCTCGGGATCGGTAAGGCTGCGCCAAACCTCCAGCAGCGAATGAATCATTGGCTCTGATGGAAAGAGGCCGCAAACTGCCGGATCACGTTGTCGTAGACCTTCACCTTCCCATCGGCTTTCAGTTGATTCACCACCGCGTCCATGAACAGCATCATGTCCTGCTGCGCCTTGGTCTGCTTCAGCTCGCTCAGGACCTTGTCGCGTTCATCGGCGGGCACCTTGGACGGATCGATGCGCGTTTGATCCAGCACTTTATAAATCACCTGGCGCCCGCTGATCTCCACCGGACCCACCACGGTTCCGGCCGGTTTGGTGAACGCATCAGGCACCAGCGCGGCGTGACCCAGGCCCTCCACCGAATCGTTGCGCGTGAAATCCACTGACGTGGTCAGGTCGAGCTTCATCGCCTTCGCTACTTTGGCCAAATCCTCGCCGCCGTGAATCTTGGCCGCGGCTTCGTCTGCTTTTTTCTTGGCGACCTCGGTCGACTGTACGATTACGAATGCGTCGCGCACCTTCGATTGGGCCTCCTCGAAGCTCGACTGCGCCGGTGGAGTCTTGTGCAGCAGAACCGCCACCGCGACGCGATTGGCGGGCAGCGTCAGCAGCTGCGAAACGCCGTTATTGGTCATGCCGTTCAGCGCGCCGTCGATTTCCGGGCTCACGCCGAGCGAGGGAATCGCCGATCCGGCCGTCGCATTGCTCACCGTGATGAACTGCGCGCCGAACTGCTTGGCGATATCGGCGGCCGAGGCCGGAGATTTTTGCAGCGCCGCGTGCAACTGGTCGGCCATGGTCTGCATTTTGTCGGAAACCGCCTGTTTGCGCAGATCGTCGGCGATGGACGCCTTCACTTCCTCGAACGGCTTCACCCGGGCCTGTTCGTGCTCCAGAACCTGCGCGATGTCGTAGCCGTAATCGGTGGTGATCACGTTGCTGATCTGGCCCGGTTTCATGGTGAAAATCACCTGTTCGAGCTGTGGCACCGCCTGCCCGCGCTGCAGCCAGCCCAGATCGCCGCCCTTTTCCGCCGAACCCTTATCGTCGGAATATTTCTTGGCCAGCGCCGCGAAATCGCCGCCGGCCTTGAGCTGCTTCAGCACGTCTTCCGCCTTGGCCAGAAGCTGCTTCTTTTCGGCCTCCGATTTATCCAGCGTGTTGATCAGAATCTGCCGCACGTGAACCCGCTCCGGCGTGCGGAAATTATCCATGTTGGAGGTGTAGGCGGCGTGCAGCTGCGCGTCCGTCACGTTGATCGATTTTTCCACCGCGTCCTGATCGAGCACCACCACCTCGAAGCTGCGCTTTTCCGGCTCCATGTACTGATAGCGATGCTGGTTGAAATAGGCCTGAAGCTGGTCCGCGGTGGGTTTCACGTCGTCGCGGAACTTGGCTGGTGGAAAGGCGATGTACTCGATCCTGGCTTTGTCGAACTGTTTCTGAAGCCCTTCATTCACCTCGCGCGGCGTCACCACCGCGGCTTCATATTGCAGGTTTTGCACCTTGGCCAGAATCACGTCATTGCGGGTCGAATCGATCAGGTCCTGAAGCGTCGTCCCGTTCTGCGCCAGCGCGGCCTGGAGCTGATCCTTGCCCACGAACACGCCGTTCTGGAAGAATTGCGGAAACTGGCCCTCCAGGTCGTTCAGCACTTCCTGATCGGTCGCGGTGACGCCCAGCTTCTTGAATTCGTAAACCAGCGCCCGCTGCTGGACCATGGCGTCGACGAACTGCGGCATGTAGGTTTCGAGCACGCTCGGGTCGATTTTGCCGCCAAGCTGCCGCATCGCGGCCTGCGACGCTTCTTGCGCCGTAAGGTTCTGCCCTCCGATTTCGGCCAGCACCGTTTGGTCGTTTCCGGACCCCGTGGAGGTGCCATAACCGGGAATCAGCGTAACCACCATGGAAACGCAAATCAGCAGCAGCAATCCGCCGAGAATATAGCGGACGGTTTTCTGACGGCTGCGAAACAAATTGAACATATAGGAAACTCCTGCCAGAGGACGGGCGGATCAGCCTTTAGTATAACGCAGGCCCCGTTTTGACGCTGCCCGCCGCCAGTAAGCCGCTGCTTTGCAAGTGGCGTAAGCCGCCAGGCTTGCGCTGTGCTCGGCCGGTATGTCACGCTGTCGGCAGCGCAAGCCCATGGTGCATAAAATGATCCATAAAATCCTCACCGGTTACTTACTCATTGCAGGAATGGCCCTTGCCGCCGACCGCGGCCAGGAGATTCACCTATGGCCTAACGGAGCGCCAGGTTCAGAAGGGATCACGGCGCCCGAGGTTTCGAAGCCGTCGGTCAACCGCAAGTACGCGAACCTGCCGGGAAATTTCACGGTGACCCATTATCCGTCGATCTACGTCTTTCTTCCGCCAAAAGAGAAGGCCACCGGAGCGGCAATGATCGTGGCGCCCGGCGGCGGCCACACGCAGTTGGTCATCGAGAAAGAAGGATGGGAGATCGCCGATTGGCTGAATGACCGCGGCATTGCGGCGTTCGTGCTCAAATACCGTCTGGCGCGCGCGCCGGGTTCCCGATACACACTGCCCAAGGAAGTTTACGCCGACGCGGCGCGTTCGGTGCGCCTGGTGCGCAGCCGCGCCAGCGAATGGAACCTGGACCCGCATCGCATCGGCTTCATCGGCTTCTCCGCGGGCGGCGAAGTGGCCGGAATGATCGAAACGAAGTTCGACGCCGGAGATCCCCAGGCCGCCGATCCGGTTGAACGCGCCAGCTCGCGCCCGGATTTCACTGCGCTCATTTACCCGTTCTATCGCCCCGGATCAGTGCCGCCGCGGCCCTTGAATGGCGCTGCGGCCGTGCAGCCGGCGTTGCTCCCAATTCAGGACAACCGGCTCTTTCCAGTTCCCGATGACGCGCCTCCGGCCTTTCTAGTGTGCACCACCACCGATCGCGCCCATGTCGTCGCCACCGTGCAGTTCTATCTGGAATTGGAAGCTCATCAAATCCCGGCCGAGATGCACATCTACGGCTACGGCGATCACGGCTACGCGCTGCGCCCGACCAAGAGGCCGGGCGCGCCGGTCGAAAGCTGGCCCGCTCGCCTGGCCGACTGGCTGGCTTTTCGCGGCATCTCCCCGCCCGCGAAGTAACGTCACGGCTGTTGAGTCCGCGGCGCAGGCGATCCAAGATCTGGAGTTGGAGGGTGGGATTGATCCCGCGCGGAGCTTCAGCTCCGCAAATCGAATCGAGTAGCCGGCTAAAGCCCGAGCAGCGCCTTCACCCGGGCAACTTCGGCGACGCTCCAGGCCTGTGCCGGACAGCCGCGCGGGAAACGAGGCTCGTCGCCATCGAAAATTTCCGCGATGGACCCAAGGCATCCCGCGCCCGAAGCTTCAACGGTCTGCACCAGCTCCCGGCAATATGTGAGGGTCTCCTCACTTTTTCCGAACGCCAACAGATACGCGTCGATAAACCCGCCGATCAGCCACGGCCACACCGTTCCCTGGTGATACGCGCTGTCGCGCTGCGCCGGACCACCTTCGTACCGGCCGATGTACTGCGGATCGTCACGTGCCAGTGTCCGCAGACCCTGCGGCGCCAGCAATTCGCGTTCCACCACCCGCACCACCGATCGCGCCCGCTCCCGATCCAGCATTCGCACCGCAAAAATCTGGTTCGGACGAATCTGCTCCGCGCCCTCGCCGTCGATCAGGTCATAAAGACAACCGCGTTTCTGATTCCAGAATTTGCCGGCGAAATTTTCCCGCACCCGATCCGCTTCGGCGTCGAATCCGGCGAAGAGCAGCGCTTCATACCACAGCGCATTAATCTCGACAGGCTTGCCGGCGCGAGGCGTCACCGCCCGATCGGCAACTCGCGCGTCCATCCAGGTGTGCCCCGGCGGGGCACGCAGCAGAAGATCCGCGGGATCGGCCGAATCGGCCAGCAGGCATTCGACAATTTCCCGCGCCGGCGCCCGGAAAAATTCCACGTCGCCGCCGGCATCGGAAAGCGCGCGCACGGCGCGAAACATCCACAATGTCGCATCCGCGGTGTTGTATTCCGGCGTTTCGCCCGAATCGGGAAACCGGTTGGGGATCACGCCGCGATGGCGATGCGCCAAAAATCCCTCGATGATTTGCCGCGCGCTGTCGCGCTTGCCGCCGGCGATCAGCAGTCCGGGCAAACTGATCATGGTGTCGCGGCCCCAATCGGTGAACCACGGATACCCCGCGACAATCGTCGGCGAACCATCGGCGCGGCGCACCAGGAACGGATCATCGCGCTGGGAAGGCTCCGCGTACGCGGCCGGCTCGATCGCAGCCACGATCGGCGACCATTCGCCGGGCTGCAATTCCATTTCGATGACGCCGGGTGTGAACAGATCTTCGCGAAAATCGAGCCCACGCTCCAGCTCCACCAGGTACTCGACGTTGTAATACCAGTCCGGCTGCTCAATAAATCTGCCGTTGTGATGAAATTCCATGCGCGGCAAGCCGCCGAACAGATCGTCGCGCCTGCGTCCGACCGAGTGATAATCGCGATAAGCAAAAAACGGGCGCACGCGGAGCTTCATCGCACGATCCGCGCGATACCGCACCACCACCGCTTGCCGCCCGTCGATCAGGTAAACCTGTTTTTCGAGGCGCGCGGCGCCGATGCGAAATCGCCACGTCGCGCAGGGTTCACTTTCGAATTCTTCAAGAAATTCAAACCCGCGCGGCGTCACCACGCCGGGATATTGGCACGCACCCAGCGCGCACCCGTCGGCTTCTTCTTCGACCCGCGAAAGCAGAACGTATCGCTGCACCGGCGGCCGCAACGAGGCAAGCAACAGCGCGTGATAACGCCTGGTATTCAAGCCCGCCACCGTTCCCATGGCAAACGCACCGGTGCCGTTCGTCTCCAGCCACTCGATTTTCGACGACCGCGCAAAATCGCGGCAGAGCTCTGCCGGGATCTTCATTATTCCGACAGCAGCTCCAGCACGTACTGCTTCCACAGCTTCGCCACCGAGTGCGTGCCGTGGCCGCGCGTCTGATCGCTGGTCGGGATGAGAACATAGCGGCCGTGCTTCACGCGCTTGATGCAGCGCTCCAGAATGCCCAGCTCCGGCGGGTTCACCACATCGTCGGCGGAATTCACCGCGATCAGCCGTGCTTTGATTTTTTCAAGATCCGGCTCCGGATTGTAGTCGCTTGAAGACGCGAACTGATACAGCATATCGTTGGCGTCTTTTTTCATGGCCGCATCCATCAATTTTTGAAACTCCGAGTCGGCCGCATCGCGCGTCGGATACAACTTCTGCATTTGCAGCGGACTCGAGGTCATCATCGTCAGCCCGTATTGCGCGGCGCGCAGGCCGTGAATGGGATGGTCGTAATTGCCGTTATTATATTCCGGATCGGACGTGATCGCGTCCATGATCATGTCGCGCAGCAGGCGATTGCGGCCGGCGATTTGAATCGGCGCGCTCGCCAGCGGCATCAACGAGTCCATGAAATCGGGATACATCTCGCCCCACAGCCAGGTGTGCATCGCGCCCATGCTGGTGCCCATCACCAGCCGCAGGTGCTTCACGCCCAGATGTTCGGTCAGCAGTTGGTAATCGGCGTGAATCATGTCGTGGTAACAGTATTTCGGGAAATGCGCGCGCATTCTGTCGCTCGGCTTGGACGATCCGCCATGCCCGATGGCGTCGGGCATAATGATGAAAAATTTCGACGCGTCCAGCGGCTGGCCCTCCCCGAACAATTCGCCTCCGAATTGTTGCGACAGAAAACCGTGCCCCGATCCGCCGGTGCCGTGCATGATCAGCACCGCGTTGGTCGCCGACGGGTTGCCGACGGTGTAGTAATGCAGCCGCAAATCGGCCAGCGTTTCGCCGTCGTGAAACTTGAAATTGTGAATCGTGTAGTCGCCTTCAACGGCGGCGGGAAACGGAGCGGCCGAAGCCATCAGCGCGACCAGCAAAAACGAAAACATTTTCATGTCTAATCATGTTACGATTGTTTCCCGCCTTCGCGCGGAAGGAGGACCCGTGGCCGAAAAGAAACCGCAGACGCTGCAAAATCACGCGAGACTCGATCCGCTGTATCACTTGTTCCTCGCTCCGGTCGCGCTGCTGATGCTGATCGGCGCCATTTATGAGCTGATTCGCGATCCCGGCTGGATGACCGCCGCGCACGTCGTGGTGGTGATTTGGGCCATCGTCGCCTTGTTCAAGATCCGGTTGTACGCGTTGAAAGTTCAGGATCGCGTGATTCGCCTGGAAGAACGCCTGCGCCTGGAAAAGTTACTATCCGAGCCGCTCAAATCGCGCATTCCGGAGTTGAGCGAGTCGCAGTTAATCGCGCTGCGCTTCGCCTCCGACGCGGAGTTGCCGGCCTTGGTCGAAAAAACGCTGGGCGGAAATCTGGATAACAAAACGATCAAACAGTCCATTCGCGAATGGCGTCCCGATTATTTTCGGGTGTAGTGTCTGGAGCACCGCCATAGAACCTTCACCGCCAATCAGCGCTCGGCCTCCGATTGACGACTCACGACGCCGGGGCACCGCCGTAAAATCGAAGAATGTCTGACGTCTCCGAAGAGCAGCGCCTGATTCTGCGCACCGTCCGCGAGTTTGTCGACCGCGAAGTGATTCCGGTGGCGAGCGAAATGGAGCATCGCGGCGAATATCCGCACGCGCTCTCCGATCAGATGGCGCGCATGGGCCTGTTCGGTCTGAATGTGCCCGAACAATTCGGCGGCAGCGAAGTCGATTACGTGACCTTCGCGCGGATTTTTACGGAATTGTCGCGCGGCTGGCTGGGACTCGCCGGAATTATCGGCACGCATGGCGTTTTGTGCGACGTGCTGGTGCGATTCGGAACCGCGGATCAGAAAAGCCGTTTTCTTCCTGGTTTGGCGAGCGGCGAGCGGCGCGGCGGCATTTGTTTGTCGGAGGCGAACGCGGGAACCGACCTGCAAAACATCTCAACCACGGCGACGCGCGACGGCTCTGTTTATCGCGTGAACGGATCGAAAATGTGGATCACGAATGCGCGCTACGGGAACACGTTTTTGCTGCTCACCAAGACCGACGCGTCGGCAAAGCCGGCCCATCGCGGCATGAGCGCGTTCGTGATTGAAAAAGGCGCGCCGGGCCTGGTGGTAAGCCGGGATATCGACAAACTCGGATATAAAACGGTGGAAACCTGCGAGTTGCATTTCGAAAATTTCCCCGTTCCCGCGGAAAACCTGATCGGCGGCGCGGAAGGCGAAGGATTTTCACAGGCGATGACCGGACTTGAAGCCGAGCGGTTGAACGTCGCGGCGCGCGGCTTGGGCGTGGCGCAGGCGGCGTTCGAAGAAGCGATCCGCTATGCACAGCAGCGGGTAACGTTCGGCAAACCGATCGCGCAGCATCAGTTAATTCAGGCGAAATTGGCGGAAATGGCGACAAGAATCGAAGCGTCGCGCTTGCTGATCGAATCGGCCGCGGAGAAAAAGGATCGCGGCGAGCGCTGCGATCTGGAAGCGGGGATGGCGAAACTGTTCGCCACGGAAACAGCGGCGGAAGTTTCCTTCGAAGCGATGCGGATTTTAGGCGGCAACGGCTATTCGAAGGATTTTCCGGTAGAAAGATTTTATCGGGACGCTCCGCTGGTGGTAATCGGCGGGGGGACGAATGAGTTGCAGAAGTTGATTATCGCGCGGAGGTTGCTGGAGAAATACCGGATTGGGTAAGGAATGTTATCCTTACTTCATGGTAAGGAAGTACAAAAGCCGGGTTACCAGCAAGGGGCAGATCACCATTCCGCAAGAGATTCGGCGGCGGTTGGGTGTCCATGCTGGCGATGAAGTCGAATTCATTGCAGAGGAGCAGCGCACGGTGATTCGGCGCGCGCCGGCCAAGACAGACCCATTTAAGAAATACCAGGGAGCCCTCAGAGGGGTTTTTAAGAACCGGCGGGAGATCAATGCCTGGCTGCGGGACATCCGCGATCCCGAATGAGGACGGCTATCGATACCAACATCATCTCCGCGATCTGGACCGACGAGCCGCGTGCGGATGCCGTGAGAACAGCGCTTCTACGCGCTCGCGACGAGGGTTCGCTTGTAATCTCACCAATCGTCTACGCCGAAATTTCCGCGCATCCGAGAGCCACGGCCGCGTTCCTCGAACGGTTTCTCGGCGAAACAGGCATCGAGACGGATTTTGTCGTTAGCGAACGGACTTGGCGTGAAGTCGCAAACCGCTTCTCCCGATATGCGAAAAGGCGTCGTGCTTCCCGCGGAGGATTGCCGAAGAGGTTGCTCGCCGATTTCATCGTGGCGGCGCACGCCCTAACCCAGGCAGATCGATTACTCACGCTAGACTCCGGCAACTTCTACAAGCGAGACTTCCCCGACCTTCGCCTTCTGGCTTTTTAACGAAATGTGGGTGACACGTTAACTCCGAAACACGCCCAGCCCTCTTTGCCGAGCGCCCGTCGTTATTCGCAGTTGCATATACCTTGCTGAGCCTCGTCCCCTAGTTCTGGTCGAATTGACCGACGATTCCCCAGCCGCCGAGAAGGAGCGGGGCGCACAGGAGAAGAATCCGAATTCGTTAATGAATCGTCCGCGTCTTCCGATTCATATAATCCATCAATAAATACTGCCCCAGCGTGTACGGCGTCGTGAAATATGCCTTGCCGCGGCATAATTCGGTGACTTTTTGGATGAAATTCACCAGGCCATAATCGCTCGCGAGCATAAATGTGTTGATCAAAATGCCCTGCCGCTTGCACCGGCTCACTTCTTCAAGCGTGCGGCTGATCACCAGCGGGTCTAATCCGAAGGCGTTGCGGTAGATGCGGCCGTCGTCAAGAGTCAGTGCACTCGGCTTGCCGTCGGTGATCATGATGATCTGCTTCATGTCCTTCTTTTCCTGGGAAAGAAGGCGCTGCGCCAGAATCAGGCCGTCGCGCGTGTTGGTGTAATACGGGCCCACCTGCACGCGCGCCAGTTCTTCAATGCGCAACTCTTCGGCGGTGTCGTGAAACAGCACGCAGCGCAGCGAATCGCCCGGATATTGCGTGCGAATTAAATGAGCCAGCGCCAGTGCCACTTTTTTCGCCGGCGTGAAGCGATCCTCGCCGTACAGAATCATGCTGTGGCTGCAATCGAGCATCAGCACCGTCGCGCAGGAGCTTTGATACTCGGATTGATGGACGTGCAGGTCTTCGTATTCGAGATTCAGCGGCAGCTTCACACCTTCACGGCGCAGGGCGGAAAAAAGCGTCTGCGGAATATCCAGGTTCAGCGTGTCGCCGAATTCGTAGATCTTCGCAGCGCCGGAGGATTCGACTCCGGTCGCCAGGTCGCGCGTATCGTGCGCCCCGAAACTAGCATGGCCCAGCGACCCGAGCAGGTCCTTTAAAGTCTTAAATCCAAGAAAATCGATGCTTTTATCTGTAACTTTTACTTCGACTTTCGCTTCATTTTTGCCCGCGCTGCCGGACTGCGGCTCGGTATTGATGTATCCTTCGTCCACCAGTTTCTGCACCAGACGATTCAGCATCTGGTCGAGCTGCTCCTCGCTCATCTGTTCGAGCGCCTGCCGGATCTGCTCGGCACGCTCCGGATCGAACATTTCCCCGCGTTCCAGGGCTTGTTCAATCGCCCGCTTCAAATCCTCCAGCGAGTGCTGGTTTAATTCGCTGAACTGCATGTACGGATTTTGAAAGCCGCTTTCCAGGAAAAAATCGGCAAGCGCTTTCAGCAAATCCTCGGCGCTTAAGCCGAAATCTTCTCCGGTATATCGCGAATAGCGAACCGATTTCACTGGTACTGCCTTTTCTTTCCTTTGTCCTCGGGCGGAGGCTCGCGGCGGCGCGGCTCGGCCATGAACCCGGCTTCTTCATTGCGGCTGATGCGGCGATGCGCGTACAAACCTTCCAGAATAAACTCGGCCGCGGCTGCGCGAACCGCATCCGGCTCGCTCGCGCCGAGTCCCAGCACGCCGGTTTTCTCCATCAGCCCCTGAATGCGGCCGAGCTCTTTCACCATGGCGTGCGATTTTACGTTTTCCTCGAGCTTCAACGATCCGCCGAGTTCGAACCATTGAACCACCTGCGACAGGTTTTCTCCGTCGAAATAGCGCGTGAAAACTTTGCCGACGGCCAGGCGAATCAGCTCGCGCGCCACCTGGTCGCCGCCTTTCAGCTCGCCTTCGTATTCCAGCTCAAGTTTGCCGGTGATCGACGGCAGCGCGGCGTAAATATCCAGAACGCGCGGCACCGCGACCGATTCGCTGGCCAGCAACGCGCGCCGCTCTGCATTCGACGCCACGTTTTCGAGCACCGAAATCGGCAAACGCTGGCTGACGCCGCTGCGCTTGTCAACCTTTTTATCTTCACGCGCGGCGAACGCGAGCTGTTCGACGGTTTCGCGAATGTAATCCGGCACGCGCAGCTCGATCGGCGACTGGCGCTGCGTCCACGATTCCTGTTCCGTGATCGCCAGGCCGTGCTCCAGCGTGGCCGGATAATGCGTGCGAATTTCGCTGCCGATGCGGTCCTTCAGCGGCGTGATGATTTTTCCGCGCGCGGTGTAATCCTCCGGATTGGCGGTGAACACCAGCAGCAGATCGAGCGGCAGACGCACCGGATAACCTTTAATCTGCACGTCGCCTTCCTGCATGATGTTGAACAATCCGACTTGAATTTTTCCGGCCAGATCGGGCAATTCGTTGACCGCGAAAATGCCGCGATTGGCGCGCGGCAGCAGCCCGTAGTGAACCGTCAACTCGTCGGAAATATTCTGGCCCTGGCGAGCGGCCTTGATGGGATCGATGTCGCCGATCATATCGGCGATGGTCACGTCGGGCGTGGCCAGTTTTTCGACGTAACGCTGCTCCCGCGGCAGCCACGCGATGGGCGCGTCGTCGCCCTTCATTTCGATCACGTCGCGGCAGGCGCGGCAGATCGGCGAGAACGGGTTATCGCGGATCTCGCAACCCGCGACGTAGGGGAGATTCTCGTCGAGCAGGCTCACCAGCATGCGGATCAGCTTCGTTTTCGCCTGCCCGCGCAGCCCCAGCAGAATAAAGTTGTGGCGCGACAGAATCGCGTTGACCATCTGCGGCACCACGGTATCCTCGTAGCCGACAATGCCCGGGAATAACGTTTCCTTGCGCTCCAGCTTGCAGATCAGGTTCTGGCGAAGCTCGTCTTTCACGGTCCGGTGCGCCAGCGTGGATTGGTAATTCTTAAATCCGCGCAGCGCTCCAAGCGTTTCCGGGAGAACGGAGGGATGTTTCATTACTGCTTCCTATCGCGATTGTAGCAATTTGCTATGCTCGATCCATTCGCGAACACATGAGGGAACTTTCCGAGGTCGATTTCCGGCGTTTCTGGCAGAGCCTGCAAGCCATGGGGCTGAACGCCTACGAAGCGCGATCGTATCTGGTTCTGGTGGGACATGCGCGATTCAAGGCGCTGGAGCTGGCCGCCCGCGCGCACGTCCCGCGGCAGAAAATTTACGAAGTGCTGGACAGCCTGGTGGAAAAGGGCTTCGCCCAGATGATTCAGGAAAAAACAAAACTGTTCTCGGCGGTTCCGCCGGACCAGGCCATTCCCAGCTACCTGGCGCGCCGCGCGCAAACGCTTCAGCAGGAGCTCGCCGATCAATCGCGCGCCGCCGGCGGCCTGGTGGACGATCTGATGGCGGCGTATGCGGAGGGTCAAGGCGGCCGTGGAACGCTCGATTATCTGCGCATTGTGAACGATCCGGGACAGGTCGCGTTGCAGTTCCGGCGGATGCTGGCCGCGGCGCAACGGGAGTATCTGGAATTTTCGCGCCCGCCCTACGCCGTGGATCCGCTCGAAGCGGAGCTGGTGATTGAAGCCTGCCGGCGCGGCGTGAAATGCCGCGTTCTCGTGGAACGCGGCACGCTGGACCTGGCGCATGAAACCTTTCTTGCCGCCTATCGCGCGGCGGGCGTGGAGGTGCGGCAGATCGAACGGGTGCCGATGAAAATGGCGCTGCTCGACGAGCGGGAAGGCTTGCTGGCGCTGCTCGATCCGGTGATCACCAAACCGGCGTGGACCTCGGTGGTGTTCGAGCACGAAGGAATGGCGGAGGCCATGCGGGCGCTGTTTGAAGAATACTGGCGGCGCGCGGAAAAGGAGTCAGAAGTCAGGAGTCAGCGGTCAGAAGCGGCAGATCATAGCGGGCCGGAATCGGTGTAAATTCGCCCCAGGTGGTGTACAGCTCGGCATGCAGCCCGGTTTCGCGCGCGCCTTTCACGTTTTCCGGACGATCGTCGATAAACAGCGCCTGTTGCGGCGCAACGTCGAGACCGGCGATCGCGTGTTCGTAAATCCGCCGGTCGGGCTTGGTGCAGCCTAACTCGCAAGAAAACGTGACGTGATCGAAATGTTTTAATAAGCCGTTGCCGCGCAGACGGCGCCCAAGCGGGATCGGGAGATTCGAAAGAATCGCGGTGCGCACGCCGTCCGAGCGCAACTGATCGATCCAGGCCAGCACCCGATCGTCGCAGCGGATCCAGAAATCGATTTCGCGGCGGATCATTTCCTCGATCATCGCGTCGTCGAAGGCCCGGTCCATCAGCGCCGCGGTTTCACGCCAGTATTCTTGCGGATGCTGGCCGGCGTCGTAGCGCAGGCGATTCTTCCACAACGCGCGCACGAAGTCTTCCGAAGAAACGTCGCACACCCGGGCCGCTTCGGCGATCTGTTCCGCGGAGGGATGAAGGCAGATGACGCCGCCGTAATCGAAGATGACGGCCCGGATTGGCGTTGTGGACCGCACTCTTTCGGCCATTGCCGACTCCTCCATAGCCCCCGGCATGACTGGCGGGGTTTGTTGGCGGGTCATCACCGTGCGCCGTGCGCGCCGTCGGCCACCTGCGGCTCGCGGCGGGTACGAATTTCACGGACCGCGTAAATCCGCCGGCCCTGGCTTTCGAAATACGTTCGCGTCAGCACTTCGCCGAGCAGACCGGTGCAGAACAAAACGACTCCTGTGACCAGCGCCAGCGCGCCCAGCACCATCAGCGGACCGTGATCCTGAATAATATCCCGCCCGGTCCACATTTTTTCGCCGGCTAGAAAGGCCAGAATACAGCCGCCGACTCCGGTCGACGCCAATCCCCATTTGCCGAAAAAATGCATCGGACGCGTGAAATATTTGAGTAGAAACCAGATGGTGAAAATGTCGAACATCACGCGGAACGTCCGGCCCAGCCCGTAATGCGATCCGCCCGAGGATCGCGGCAGATTGCGAATCGGTACTTCGGCCACGCGCGCGCCGTAAAAAGCGGCCAGCGCCGGAATGAAGCGGTGCAATTCGCCATAGAGATTGACGTCCTTGAGCACTTCGGCGCGATAGGCTTTGAAGGTGGTGCCGAAATCGCGCAGGTCGACATTTGAGGCCTTTTTCATCAGCCAGTTGGCGATTCGCGAAGGAATTTTGCGGGTGATCGCGTTATCCAGCCGGTTTTTCCGCCAGCCGCTGGCGATGTCGTAGCCCTCTTCGATTTTTTCGAGCAGCGCGGGAATATCTTCCGGCGCGTGCTGCAAATCGCCGTCGAGCGAAATGATCACGTTGCCCTGCGCTTCATCGAATCCGGCGGCGAGCGCGGCCGTTTGTCCGAAATTCCGCCGCAGACGAATCACTTTCAGGCGCGTATCGGTCTCCACCAGGTTGGCCAGCAGGTCGAAGCTGCGGTCGGTGGAGGCGTCGTCGACGAAGATGATTTCGTACGGCTTGTGAATACGCTCCATCACCGCGGTGAGGCGGTCATAAAGAGGAAGAATGGATGGTTCTTCGTTGTGGATCGGAATAACAACCGAAAGATTCACGTGTAACTTAAGAATAGCAGGGATGTGCTAACGTGCGGTGCGAAGTGGCGCGTGAAATCTGCGTTGGCTCGCGATGAGCCCCCGCCATCACTGGCGGGCTCCAATGCGCGTTACAGCCCCGCCAGTGATGGCGGGGGTATCCGAATCAACGCGAAGCTGCATCGGGATGCGCAGCTCAACGCAGCGCGGACGCGATCACCGGTTCGCGGGCGCTGACCGATCTGGCTTTTTCCGCCGCCGCGCGCCATGCCGGATCGTTTTCAAGCTGCGCGCGAACCTTGGCGTCCACTTCATCCCGCCTCGAAAACGCCTGCACATCCTTATATTCGATCACCATCAGCCCCTGCCATCGCTTGCCGCCGGGATAACGGTTGCGGAAAATGCTGTAGCTGGCGAGCACTCCTTCGCGCATCCACGCATTGGCTTGCGGCGCCAGGCAGGAATTGGCGAAATCGCGATACTCGGCTTCGGTCCCGTCGTAGGGCACCACAAAAAATATGCTGTTTGACGAAGTTTGCGGCGAGGCGCTGGCTCCGTTCATCAAAACCGCCGAATAGGTGTTTAACGGCCACGCGATTTCCAGTGCGTCGCGCGCCAACCCTCCCGGATTTATCTTTTCCACCTCCGCCCACTTTGCGACCTGCGCGTCGTCGGCGAAAGACAGCAGCGCCATGGCGTCCCAGTCATCCACATCGACAAAGGAATTGAACAGGAAGCGGTAATTCTGAATCACGCCGCTCTGTTTCCAGCGCTCGAAACGCGGGAGACCGAACTCCGTCATGTACTGGCGGAATCCGGCGCGGCGCGGCGGAGGGCAGCGATAGGTGATGATCAGAGCGAGCGCCGCGTTCTGGGCCGGCGGCGACGGTGCGATGCGCAGATCCTGGCCCCAGGCGAGCGCCGCCATCGCCAGCAAAGCACCCATCATTTTCTTCATCTACAGATCACTTTGCGGCAACTTCCCCGGCGGCGCAAGCACCCCCATAGAGAAGACGCGCGGCCGCCGTTTTTGTTTCCGACACACTTCCGTCACGTACGGCATCTCACTGGTTGAGGAGTTCCGCCATGCCGACCCCGAAGATCCTGGCCGCGATCGCTCCGCTGCTGATCGTTTGCGCCTGCCAGAAGTCGCAACCCGAAGTCACCTACGCCAGTGCGCCGCCCAACATTTCCTCCGCCGCGCCGCAATCTTACGCGCCGCTGGTGGTGCGCGTCGCGCCGGCCGTGGTCACCGTACATGCCGCGCTTCGCGTGCACAGCCCCCAGCAGTTCCCGTTTCAGAATGAGCCTTTTTTCCGCTGGTTTTTCGGCAATCCCGGCAGCCAGCAGCAAGGCGCGCAGCAGATTGAACACGCGCTCGGTTCGGGCGTGCTGGTCCGCTCCGACGGCTACATTCTCACCAATCATCATGTGATCGACGGCGCGCAGAAAATCAGCGTCGATCTGAGCAATGGGCAAACCTTTTCCGCGAAACTGGTCGGCTCCGACGCGCTGAGCGATCTGGCGGTGCTGAAAATCGAGGCCACCAATCTGCCGACGCTCGAACTGGGCGATTCGGATAAAGTTCAGGTCGGCGACGTGTGCCTGGCCATCGGCAATCCGTTGGGTGTTGGTGAAACCGTCACCAATGGCATCATCAGCGCGAAAGGACGCACCACCGGATTGAGCAACGGATCCTTCGAAGATTTTCTCCAGACCGACGCGCCCATCAACCAAGGCAACTCCGGCGGCGCGCTGATCAACACCACCGCTGAACTGATCGGCATCAACTCGCAGATTCTTTCGACCACCGGCGGATTCATCGGCATCGGTTTCGCGATCCCGTCGAACATGGCGAAAAACGTGATGGATCAACTGATCAAGACCGGCAAGGTGGTGCGCGGCCACCTGGGCGTGGGCATTCAGCCGCTCAATTCGTCTCTTTCTTCGAGCCTGGGATTGCCCAACACCAATGGCGTGCTGATCAATTCGGTGGAACCGAACGGTCCGGCGGCGAAAGCCGGGATCCAGGTCGGCGACGTGATTACGGCGCTGAACGGCACGCCCGTGGCGGATGCCAACACGTTCCGCAACACGATTGCGAGCACGCAACCGGGCACGGACGTTACGCTCACCGTCAATCGCAATGGCAAAGAGATGCAGCTTCACGCCAAACTCGACGAGCTGAAGCCGGCTCAGCCGAATGTGGAAGCGCAGCCGCAGCCGACCTCCGGCCATCAGTTCGGCATGAGCGTCGAGCCAATGACGCCCGGCATCGCCTCGCAATTGAATCTTCCGTCGAACACGCAGGGGCTCGTCGTGGTCAACGTGGATCCTATGGGACCGGCGGCAAACGCGGGCCTCCAGACTGGCGACGTGATCGTGCAGGTGAACCGGCAGCCGATCCAGTCCGTGAGCGGGATGCGGTCGGCGCTCGAAAAATCGGGATCGCGTCCGGTGCTGCTGCTGATCAATCGCGGCGGGCAGACGGTTTTTGTGACCGTCTCGGCGCAGGCCGGCTAACGGGAGACTTTCGCCAACACTCCCCAAATCAATTCTTTGCGACTTCAGATCGCCAAAATTGAGGCGGTCGAAAAACGATTTCCAATACCAAGCCGGATCGCCCACTTGCGCCTGGGACCACGGATGTATTATTATTCAGTTGACTGAATAATCATTCAGCCGGAGGAATCCGTGGCTATACCGATCCCCAGCATGGTTCAACCGACCACCCGCCATCTGGCGAGCGATCTCGATCTTTCAAGCGACGCTCTCATCGAGGTTCTCGAATTGGCGCACCAGATCAAGCGTGCACCGTCGCGTTTCGCCGAACGGCTGAAAGGCCGATACCTGACGCTGCTGTTCGAAAAGCCGTCGCTGCGCACTCGGTTTACCTTTGAGCTGGCAATCAAGCAGCTTGGCGGAGATTGCGTCGTCAGCGCAGGTCCGATCGCGGATCGCGAGCCGGTGAAGGACGTCGCGCGCAATCTGGACCGCTGGACCAACGGAATTGTCGCGCGGGTATTTTCGCAATCGACCATCGAGGGACTGGCAGAGTGGAGCTGCGTGCCGGTGATCAACGCGTTGAGCGATAAATTTCATCCCTGCCAGGCGTTGGCCGACGTGCTCACGTTGCAGGAACATTTCGGGCGCCTGGAAGGACTGAAGCTGGCCTTCGTCGGCGATGGAAATAATGTGGCGCATTCGCTGATGCTGACCGCGTCGCGCTTGGGCGTGCGCGTCGCCGTGGCGACGCCGCCAGGCTATGAGCCGGATGCGCAGATAGTCGGGCAGGCCTCGGAATTCGGGCGGATCACCATCACCGATGACGCAGGCGAAGCGGTCGCCGATGCGCACGCGGTGTATACCGATGTGTGGGCCAGCATGGGTCAGGAAGCCGAAGCAGCGGAGCGGGCGCGCGTGTTCGCACCTTATCAGGTGAATCGGGAATTGTTCGCGCAGGCCCGGCCCGACGCGGTGTTCATGCACTGCCTGCCCGCCAAGCGCGGCCTGGAAGTGACCGATGAAGTGATGGAATCGCCGCGCTCGGTGGTGTTCGACCAGGCGGAGAACCGGCTGCACGCGCAGAAAGCGCTGCTGGTCGCGCTGCTAGGCTGAAGTGGCGTAAGCCGTCAGGCTTGCGCTGTTCGCGTGATATTTTTTGGCGTGCTGAAGGCACAAGCCTGGCGGCTTATGCCACTAAATAGGACAATCGAGGAATATGAACAAACCTAAGAAGGTGGCGCTCGCTTATTCGGGCGGGCTGGATACATCCATTATTATTCCGTGGCTCAAGGAAAACTACGGATGCGAAGTGGTCGCGGTGTGCGGCGATATCGGGCAGGGCGGCGAGGAGCTGACCGGCCTGGAGGCCAAGGCGCGAAAGACCGGCGCTAGCGAAGTTCACGTCGCCGATATGCGTGAGGAGTTCGTTAAAGAATATCTGTGGAAAATCGTCCGCGCCGGCGGCGAGTACGAACACAAATACCTGCTGGGAACCTCGATCGCGCGTCCGCTGCTGGCGAAAAAACAAGTCGAGGTCGCGCTGGCGACCGGCTGCGATGCGCTGGCGCACGGCTGCACCGGAAAGGGAAATGATCAGGTCCGGTTCGAGCTGACCTACAAAGCGCTGGCGCCGCATCTGCCGGTAATCGCGCCATGGCGCGAATGGTCCATCGTTTCGCGTGAGGACGCGATCGAGTACGCGGCCAAACACCACGTGCCGATATCGCAGACCACCACCAAAATTTACAGCCGCGACCGCAACATCTGGCACATCTCGCACGAAGGCGGAGCGCTGGAAGACCCTGCCAACGCCGCGCCGGACGATGTCTGGATGCTGACGAAAAGTCCCAAAGAGGCGCCGGACAAGGGAGTGACGGTGACCATCGGGTTTGAGCAGGGCGTACCCGTTTCGGTGGACGGAAAGAGAGCCGATTCCGCGGTCGCCCTGCTCGAAAAATTAAACGCAATCGGCGCGGAGCACGGCATCGGACGGATCGATCTGGTGGAAAATCGCTTTGTCGGAATGAAATCGCGCGGCTGTTATGAAACGCCCGGCGGTACGCTCATCATGGCCGCGCATCGCGAATTGGAAGCGCTGACGCTCGACCGCAACATGGCGCATTACAAGCAAAAACTGGCGCTCGATTACGCGGAGATGGTTTATAACGGCCTGTGGTTCACGCCGCTGCGCGAATCGCTGGACGCGTTTTTTGCCGAAGCGAGCCGCTCGACCACGGGCGAAGTGGCGCTGCGCCTATATAAAGGTACGATGCAGCCGGTGAGCCGCAAATCGCCCTATTCGCTGTATTCGCTGAATATCGCCAGCTTCACCATGGGCGCCGAATACGATCAGCGCGACGCGCGCGGCTTCATCAATTTAATCGGCCTGCCGATCCAGGTGCGGGCCTCGCTCGCCTCGAAAGCGAAGGCGTAGCTTTTTTGTGGCGCACGCACTCGTGCGTGCCGCGTCGAGACTCGTCTCGACGCGCGGCCGGGCATCGACACGAGTGTCGATGCGGCACGCATGAGTGCGTGCGCTACACGATTTGGGGGATTCCATGAAACTGTGGGGCGGGCGGTTCGAGGCCGGACCCTCTGAAGTGTTCGAGCGATTTTCCGGCTCTTTACATTTCGATAAACGGCTGGCCGACGCGGATATTCGCGGGTCGCAGGCGTATGCGCGCGCTCTCGAAAAAGTTGGCGTGCTGACGGCGGCCGAGGCTGAAGCCGCCGTTGACGCGTTCGAAAAAATGCGTGTAGAGGCCCGTTCGCCGTCATTTTTCGAAGGCGCCGACGATGAAGACGTCCACACGCTGATCATTCGCAAATTGAAGGAACGCGCCGGCGCGATCGCGGATAAAATTCACACCGGGCGCAGCCGCAACGATCAGGTTTCGCTCGACATTCGTTTGTGGCTGCGCGATGAAATTGACGCCTCGCGTGCGCTGCTGCACAATCTTTTAGCCTCTTTACTCGAATGCGCCCGGCGCGATCCCGATGCGATCGTTCCCGGCTACACGCACACGCGCCGCGCGCAGCCGGTGCTGTGGCCGCATTATCTGCTCGCGTATTTCGAAATGTTCGCGCGCGACCAGGAACGATTCGCCGAAACGCGAAAACGCGTAAATGTTTTACCGATCGGCAGCGGAGCGCTGGCCGGCTCGGCCTTTCCCTTCGATCGCGAAGCCATCGCGCGCGATCTGGGGTTCGAGGCGATCACCCGCAACTCGATGGACGTTTCGGGCGACCGCGATTTCGCGCTCGATTTTCTGCACGCCGCTGCGGTGACCATGCTGCACCTGAGCCGGCTCGCGGAGGATTGGATTCTTTATTCCGGCGAAGAATACGGCTGGCTGGAATTGGGCGACGGCGTCACCAGCGGATCGAGCATGATGCCGCAGAAAAAAAATCCCGATTCGCTGGAGCTGATTCGCGGCAAAAGCGGCGCGGCGTTCGGCGATTATTCGGCGCTGTTTGTGCTGATGAAGGGCCTGCCGATGACTTACAATCGCGACATGCAGGAGGACAAGCCGCGCCTGTTCGACGCCGCCGATCAGCTTCGCGGATCGCTCGAAATGGCGCGCGTAGTGATCGAGACGACGCGCTTGAAACCCGCGCCGCCGCTGGCTGCCGTTGAAGAAAGCTGGGCCGTCGCGACCGATCTGGCGGATGCGCTGGCGCGCAGCGGGGTCGCATTTCATCAGGCGCACAGAATTGTCGGGCGGCTGGTGCTTGAAAGCGTGCGCGATGCGAAAAAACCGGCGGACTGGACGCCGGAAGCATTAACGGCCTTCGATCCGGCGTTGACTGCGGAAATGGCTCGCTATCTGCGACCGGAGGAAGGAATCCGCACGCGCGAGATCGCCGGCGGAACGGGACCGCACGCAGTGGCCGCGGCGATTAAAGAGGCGGAGAATCGCCTTAATGCAATGCGATGAACAAAACCTACCGGCAGGGCCAGATCCTCAAGCTGATCCGTTCGCAGCGCCTGCACACGCAGGATGAGCTGGCGCGCGCGCTGCGCTCGATCGGCGTGCCCGCGACCCAGGTGACGCTCTCGCGCGATATTCGAGAATTGGGATTGGTGAAAACGGCGGAAGGATATGCGGAAGGCGTGCCGGAATCGGCGGCGGCGCCCGAAGTGGAACCGCTGGTTCGCGAATTCGTGCAGGACGTTCGCACGGCGCAAAATTTATTGGTGCTGCGCACGCCGCCCGGTCATGCGAACGCGGTCGCCGTCGCGCTGGATAATGCGGAGTGGCCGGAAGTGACGGGTACCATCGCCGGCGACGACACCATTCTGATCATCGCGCCGGACGCGAAGGTCGCCGAAGCGCTGCGCGCGAAATTTTTGGACCTGCTCAAATAGATCATGCTGTGGTCGAAGCTGTTCATTCCCACGCTGCGCGATGCGCCGGCCGAAGCGAAGAATGCCACGCATCGCCTGCTGATTCGCGCCGGATATATGCGGCGGCAGGATTATCTTTTTCTCGGGCGCCGCGTGCTGCGAAAAATGGTGGCGATCATTCGCGAAGAGATGGACGCGATCGGCGCGCAGGAAATGTGCGTCTCTTCACCACTGACGATCGCGAGCGAGCTGCGCAGCTACAAACAGCTTCCGCAGATCTGGTATTTTTTTCGCGAATTCACGGTTGAATGCTGGTCGTTCGGCGGCGTGGAATCGCGCCCGCAAGATGCGTTCCGGCGAGTCTTCGATCGCTGCGCGTTGCGGTACCTTGCGGGCCATCGCGAAATCGTGGCCCTTTCCGAAAATGGCGAGCCTATCGTTCGCGGTGCAGGCGACATTGCGAGTTTCGAAACGGCCGAAAGCTGTCCGCAGCCGCCCGCGCTCCCTGATCCGGAGGGCGACCTCGCGCCCGAGGAATTTCCCACACCTGGGCAGAAGACCATCGCCGATCTTTCCGCGTTCACCCATCTTCCCGAAAGCTCGCAGATGAAGAGCGTGGTGATGGTGGCCGATCAGAAACCCGTGCTGATTATGCTGCGCGGCGATCATCAGCTCAGCGAAGCGAAACTGCGCGACGAACTCGATGCGTCGGAGCTGCGGCCGGCCAATCCGGGCGAGATTCGCGAGTGGTTCGGAGCCGATGCCGGTTCGCTGGGACCGGTCGGCGAAAAAAATTTGCCGATTCTCGCCGATCACGCGCTGCGCGGCCGGCGCAATATGATTTGCGGCGCGAATCGCAACGATTACCACCTGCGCAATGTGACTCCGGGCGAGGATTTTGTTGCGGAGTTTCTGGATCTGCGCGCCGTCGCTCCGGGCGATGCGGCGGTCGATGGTACGACGCTCGCCTTCGAGAAGGGATTTCGTCTCGCGCACTTCCGACGCTTGCGAAAACCGATTTTTGTGACCGATGTGAACGGCGCGCAATCGCCCGTGGACGCCGCGAGCTGCCGCATTTTGCTCGAGAACGTGTTCCTCACGGCCGTGGAGCAGCAGCAGGACGCCGACGGACTCGCTCTTGCGCCGGCGGTCGCGCCGTTCACGGTGGTGATCACTCCTGTTTCAAACGATGAAGCTCAGCAATGTTCTGGGCGTGAGCAGTACGATTCGCTTCGCCGCGCCGGCATCGACGCGCTACTCGACGACCGCGACGAACGGCCCGGCGTGAAATTTAAGGACGCCGACCTGATCGGGGTTCCTTATCGCGTCACCGTGGGAAAAAAACTGGCGCAGGGGATGGTCGAAATTCGCGACCGGCGCGCGCGCACCTCGCAAGACGTGGCCATCGCGGAAACGGTATCCTTTCTCCAAAGCCAATTGAAATGACCGACTGGAACGCGATCCGCGCGGAATTTCCCGCGCTCGAAACTTGGACCTACCTCAATTCCGCGACCTTCGGCCAGATTCCGCGCCGCGCCGTCGAAGCCTGCGCGTGGCACTGGACGCATCGCGATGAACTGGCCTGCACGGATTTTCTCGAATGGTACGACGACGCCTATCGCCTGCGCGGCGCGATTGGCCGGCTGATCAACGCCGCAGCCGACGATATCGCCTTTGTGCCCACCGCGTCCGCTTCGCTGGGCTTGGTGGTCGGCGGCATCGATTGGCAGGCCGGCGATAACGTGGTCACGCTCGCCGATGAGTTTCCGAATTATCTCTATCTGCCCGCGCTGGTGGAACGCTATGGCGTCGAACTGCGCGAGGCCGCCTGGGGGCAGTTCCTCGAGGCCATCGATGCCCGTACGCGCCTGGTGGCAATTAGCGAGGTGAATTACGCCAGCGGTTTTCGTCCGCCGCTGGCCGAGGTGTCGCGATTCCTGCGCAAGCGCAACGTGATTTTTTTCGTCGACGGCACGCAGAGCACCGGCGCGCTGCGCTTCGACGTTCGCGAATCCGATCCCGACGCGCTCGCGGTGCATGGATATAAATGGATGTGCTCGCCCACCGGCGTGGGTTTTTTGTACGTGGCGCCGCGGCTGCGCGAAATTCTTCCGCCGAGCGAGGTCGGCTGGCGCAGTCACCGGACGTGGCGGGAGGTTGACGATCTGCATCACGGCAAGCCGATCCTCAAGGAAACCGCGGAAAAATACGAAGGCGGCGGGTTGCCGTTCGCGTTGCTGTACGCGATGGAAGCGTCGGTGAACCTGATGCTGGAGATCGGCCCTGCCGAAATTGAAACGCGAGTGCTCGATCTGGCGCGATCCACGCGAGAGGGGTTGCGGAAACTCGGCGCCGAGGTCAACGAGACCGGCTCGCAGATTGTCTCGGCGAAATTTCCCGGCGTGGATCCCTCGCACCTGGCGCGGGAGCTAAAATCGCGCCGCATCCTGGTCGCCGCGCGGCATGGATTCCTGCGGGTTTCGCCGCATTTTTATAACAATGCCGGCGATCTGGACCGGCTGGAATCCGGTCTGCGTGAGCTTCTCTAATCACCCATCGCGCCAGTGACGCGTGCGGCTGCGTCGTGGCACATGCATTCTCGCGAGCATTGCAGGTTGCATCCCAACCCGCTCGCCGATTCGCGCTTGTAACGCAGCACAGCTTCCCGATTCTCCGGCCGGTTCGGACAAATCGAGCATCTCTCACCACATTGTTTATATCCTTCGCAGCATTGCGTCCGGACCATGGTAAGCGTTGACATTTTGGCCGCCTTCCCGATTGTGAGCAACCGCGGTTCCAAAGCGCGGTCCAATATTCGAAAAGCTTGCCTTGAACCGGTTGCGCGACATTTGCGTGGAATCGCGCAGCCGAGGCGCAACTCTTGAGGATCGCCGGGCAGGTGGAGGGCGGTCTTCAGGGCCGCGGGGTTCAGGCCCTGAACCAGAGGCAGGACTGAAGTCCTGCGCCGGCTAAAGCCCGCCCTCCTTGCGCTGGAGATGCCTGCAACATTGGGTGACGTTCAATAAGCTACGATCGACAGATGATCCGTTTGCTGCTGCTCGTACCCGCGCTTGCGCTGGCGCAGGACCCGGTGGTTCCGCATTCGATGTTCGAGCCGCCGGCCGCCAAAGCCGCCGCGTCGCTCGCTGCGAGCACCAAAGCTTCTCCACCCGATCTGCTCACCACTGGCGAAAAAACCGATTGGAACGAAACCGCGCCCTACGCCGAAGCGGTGGAAATTTCGCACCGGCTGGAGCGCGCTTCGCGTTTCGTCAAGGTGACCGAAATCGGCGCCACGCCCGAAGGCCGGAACATGATCGCGCTGATTGTTTCAAAGGACCGCGCGTTTACGCCGGAAGCGGCGCGCCGAACCGGCAAGGTGATCATTCTGATTCAGAGTGGCATTCACGCCGGCGAGATCGAAGGCAAGGACACGGCGCTGATGCTGGTCCGCGACATGACGGTGGCAAAACGTTTTGCCGCGTGGCTCGATCATGCGATTTTCGTGATCATTCCGGTGTTCAATGTCGACGGGCACGAGGATTTTTCGCCGTATCACCGGCCCAGCCAGAATGGTCCCAAATCGACGGGGCTGCGCGCCAATGCCGAGCGGCTGAATCTGAATCGCGATTACATCAAGGCCGATACGCCGGAAATGCGCGCGTGGCTGCGCGTGTTCAATTCCTGGATGCCCGATTTTCACATCGATAATCACGTCACCGACGGGGCCGATTTTCAATATGACGTCACCTGGGACATGGCGCGAAATCAGGACCTCGCCGAGCCGGCCGGGACATGGGTACGCGAAAAATTCGTTCCGGAATTAGACCGGCGCATGGAAGCGGATGGTCACATGGTGGCTCCCTATGGCGCGCTGCGAAACGTAAACGGCCATCGCGAATTTTTCATGGAGGTTTTTTCGCCGCGCTATTCGCATCTTTATTCGGCTGTGCAGAACCGGCCGTCTTTATTGGTCGAATCGCACAGCTTGAAGTCGGCCAAAACGCGAGCCTGGGCACATTACGACATCATGCGTCACGCGATTGAGACGATCCTGCTCGATCCGGAAGCGCTGCGGCGTGCGGTTCGCGAAGCCGATCAACAAATGATGGCGCGCGCCGGCGATCCCAATGCCGCGCCGGTTTATCTCGCCGGAAAAGTCAGCGAAAAGAGCAGGCCGCTGGTTTATCATTCGCTCAAGAATGGTCCGTTCCAAAGCGAAATTACGGGCGCGATGGTGAATCGATTCCTCGCCGAAAAAGACGACATTGATACCGTGATTCACGATCAGATCGATACCACGGTGGAAGCGAAAATGCCGCTCGGCTATCTGATTCCGGTGGCGTTCAAGGAAATCGCGGACGAACTGGCGCTGCACGGCGTCGAAATGGAGCGGACCTCGCGCGCGATCGAAGACAATTTCGAGACCTATCGATTTTCGGGCGTCAAATTCGCGGCGCAGCCGTTTGAAGGACACGTGATGGTCGATTTCAACCCGCGACTGGTGACCGAAAAAATCTCGATTCCCGTGGGATCGTTCTGGGTGCCGATGAAGCAGCGACGCGCGCGTCTGATTCTAGCGATGCTCGAGCCGGCCGCGCCGGATTCGCTGGTGAAATGGGGATTCTTGAACGTTGTTTTCGAAGGCGGCGGACGCCGCGGCCTGGACGTCGGCGAATATTTATCCGAACCGATCGCCCGCCGGATGATGGCCGATTCGCCCGAGCTGCGCCGCGAATTTGAAGATCGCCTGAAATCCGATCCGCAATTCGCCGCCGACCCGGGCGCCCGTCTGCGCTGGTGGTTTGAAAAATCGAAATACGAACCGGGCGATGCGGGCCGCTATCCCATCGTGCGCGTGTGGCGCAAAAGCTGGTAGTTTATTTCTTACTTAAATACCGTTCGAGCCAGACCAGCGCTTCTTCTTCGCTAGAAAATGCGCCGTCGGCCTGAGCTTCGTATGCGGCTCGCGTCACTTCGCCGATATGTTTCCCCGGTTGATTTGAAAAATACGGCAGAACGTGCCGGCCGAGAAGCAGCGGAGCCTGCGGCTTTTCTTCCACCGATTGCGCTGCGGCCACTTCGCGGAGTCGCGCGGCAGAATCGGGTAATCCCGGCGGACGCGGCGGCCGGCCCGACGCATCGGCTTCGATCAGGCGGATGAGTTGCGTGATGCTCGCCGGCGCCAGGCGCACCGCGAGGCGCCGAACCGCGCGGGGCGTCGCTTCCGGACCGATGCTCGAATGCGCCAGATGATGCTCCACCAGCGGAACTACCTGCGCGACGATCGCTTCTTTGATCCCGATGCGTTCGAGAAATCGCCGCGCCAGCGGACCGGCCGCGGCTTCGTGACCATACGCGGTCCAGCGCAGGCGGCCGTTTTTTTCCCGCAGCTCGGTGGTATCGGCTTTGGCGAAATCGTGAGTCAACGCCGCGAAGAGCAGCACGGCGCGATCGTCGCTGCGGCAATGATCGCGCTCGGCGATCTGCGTGGCGCAATCGACCACGTGCATGGTGTGAATCGCGACGTCGCCTTCGGGATGCCAATCGGGGTCCTGGGGCACTCCTTTGAGTCGCGCGATCTCCGGAAAATGTTTCAGCCATCCGGTCGCTTCGAGATAATCGAGAATGCGCCCGGGATGCGCGGCTTTGGTCGCCCACTTCATGAATTCTTCGGCGATTCGTTCTTTCGCGATGGTCGAGTATTGATCGGCGATGGAGCGCGACATCTCCGCGGTCGCGGGATCGATGGTCAGATCGAAGCGGCAGGCGAACTGCATCCCGCGCAGCACGCGCAGCGGGTCTTCGGAAAACGCGGGGCCCGTCGCCCGCAGAATGCGATTTCGCAAATCCTCGCGGCCGTTGAAAAAATCCAGCACCTCGCGCGTCACCGGATTGTAGGCGATCGCGTTGATGGTGAAATCGCGGCGGCTGGCGGCTTCGCGCGGCGTGATCGCGGGATCGAAGGTGGTCAGAAAATCGCGATGGCTGCGGCCGATTTTGTTGTCGCGGCGCGGCACGCTGAAATCGTGGCCATTGAACTTCACCACGCCGAAGGACCGGCCCACCAGGTCGACTCGTCCGCGCCGCGCCAGAATTTCGGCCAGGTGATCGTAAGTGATGCCGTAAACTTCGAGGTCGACGTCCTTCGCTTCCAGGCCAAGAAGAGCGTCGCGCACGGCGCCTCCGACGATCAGCGGACGGAAGCCCGCCGCGTGAAGTTCGCGCACGATCTGATCGAGCGACGGCTCCAGAAGAATCATCCGCTACTGGTGTTGCGCGTCGCTCACGGCGAGGAGAAAATCGGGATCGAGAATCTGTTCCAGTGGGTACGGACACTCTTTCGAAAAATGGTCTGCTGCAAGTGCGGTTTCACAGCTTGCTTCTTTGACGGCTTTCCGGTAAAGCGACGGCATTTGACTCCCTGCGATACGAATCAGGCTCGGCGAGTCGTTCAGAACCAACTCGAGTTGGAGCCGCTGCTCCCGGATGGTTCTTCCTTTGCTGCGATGATTCGGCTGGGCCTGCCATTTTAGAAGGTGCATCATTAGAACAAGCCGCGAGCTCACTTCGCGTTCGTCCCGTTTTCCCATGTCCTCGATCTCTTCAGCGACGTGCTGCAGATCGACTTGGTCAAAGCGCCCCTGCCGCATCAGCTCCGCCGTTTGAAGACGCCATTCGTAAAAGTCCGCATCATAGGAAACCGGCGCGTGTTCCCACTGCTTAATCATGTTGACCTCATTATCTACCGAATTCAGGCTCCCGATCAGGCGTTTCGGCTCCCTGCGCGGCGCACTGAATCCGGCTCCGCCGCGCTATGATGACTTCAGTGAACGACCACACCCCATGAAGCAATTCGAACAGCGCGTCTCCGCTGTCGCCGCAATCCCCGGCTCCAACCAATCCAAACAAGCCGAATACGCCGACCGCCGCCGCCAATATTGGGATGATTATGCCGCGAACTTCGAGCGCTGGGACGGCCCGCGCGCCTACTATCATCGCAAGCTGATCGATCTGTACCGCTTCCTGGTCCCGCCCGGTTCGCGCGTTCTCGAAATCGGCTGCGCCGCCGGCGACCTTCTGGCCGCGCTCGATCCGGCCTACGGCGTCGGCGTCGATATGTCTCCGAAAATGATCGAGCGCGCCCGTGAAAAATATCCGCACCTGAATTTTTACGTGCAGGACGCGCACGAACTGGACGACGCCTGCCCGTTCGATGGTCCCTTCGATTACATCCTTCTTTCCGACCTGGTGAATGACCTGTGGGACGTGCAGCGCGTCTTCGAATTGCTGCGGCGGCACGCGCATCCGGGAACGCGCGTCGGCTTGAATTTCTACAGCCGCTTGTGGGAAATCCCGCGGCGAATCGCGGAAAGAATCGGACTGGCGCGCCCGCAGCTTCCGCAGAACTGGCTCACCGCCGAGGATGTCACGAATCTGCTGCGGCTGGCGGATTTTGAGCCGATTCGCGTCTCCTGCGAAATCATGTGCCCGGTGCGCATCCCGCTCCTCGACACATTTCTGAACCGTTATCTGGTGCGCCTGTGGCCGTTCCGCTGGTTCGGCATCACCAATCTGGCGATCGCGCGACCCGCGCCGCAGCTTCCGCGCGATCCCGAGCCGGTGGTCAGCGTGATCGTTCCCGCGCGCAATGAAGAGGGAAATATTCCGGCGATTTTCGATCGCGTCCCGCAGATGGGCGCACGGACCGAGCTGATTTTCGTCGAAGGCCATTCGACGGACGATACCTACGGGACCATTGAACGCGAAATCGCGCGCCGCGGCGACCCTCGCGTTAAACTTTTCCGGCAGACGGGCAAGGGCAAGGGCGATGCGGTGCGGCTGGGCTTCGCCGAAGCAACCGGCGAGGTGCTGATGATCCTCGACGCCGATCTGAGCGTTCCGCCCGAGGATTTGCCGCGTTTCTACGAAGCTTGGCGCTCCGCGAAGGGCGAGTTCATCAACGGCGTCCGCCTGGTTTATCCGATGGAAGACGGCGCGATGCGTCCGCTGAATTTTCTCGGCAATAAATTTTTCAGCCTCACCTTCACCTGGCTGCTGAGCCAGAGCATCAAAGACACGCTGTGCGGCACCAAAGTTTTAGGACGCGCGCAATACGAAACGATCGCGGCAAATCGCGCCTATTTCGGCGAAATCGACCCGTTCGGCGACTTCGACCTGATCTTCGGCGCTGCGAAGTATCATCTGAAAATCGTCGATTTGCCGGTGCGTTACCGGGAACGCGTTTATGGGGAAACCAATATTCATCGCTGGAGCCACGGCTGGCTGCTGCTGCGCATGGCCGCGCTGGCCACGCGGCGAATCAAATTTATTTGAGTTATGAAAAAAGCTCTCATCACGGGAATCAGCGGCCAGGACGGCTCCTTTCTCGCCGAATTGCTTCTGGCCAAGGGCTACCAGGTACACGGCGTGGTGCGCCGCGCCTCGACCTTCAATACGGAGCGCCTGGAGGGCATCTATCGCGACCGGCACGAAGCCGGAGTGGAGCTGTTTTTGCACTACGGCGACGTCGCCGACGGCACCGGTTTCCGCCGTATTCTCGAAAAGGCGCAGCCGGAGGAGATTTACAACCTGGCCGCGCAATCGCACGTGCGCGTCAGTTTCGATCAGGCCGAATACACCGCCGACGTGGTCGCCACGGGAACGCTGCGCATTCTGGAAGCCGTGCGCGACTACGGGGCGCAGGGAAAATCGGTGCGCATGTATCAGGCCGGTTCGTCGGAAATGTTTGGCGCCGCACCGCCGCCGCAAAATGAATCCACGCCTTTTTACCCGCGCAGCCCTTATGCCGTCAGTAAGTGCGCCGCGCACTGGTATGCGGTGAATTATCGCGAAGCGTACGGCCTGTTTGTCGCCAACGGAATCCTGTTCAATCACGAATCCCCGCGTCGCGGCGAGACGTTCGTCACGCGGAAAATCACGCGCGCGCTGGCGCGCATTAAGATGGGCCTTCAGAAAAAACTTTATCTGGGAAACCTCGACGCGCGCCGCGATTGGGGCTACGCCGGAGACTACGTCGAAGCCATGTGGCTGATGCTTCAGCAGCCCTCGCCCGGCGATTTCGTCATCGCCACCGGCGAATCGCGCTCGGTTCGCGAATTTCTCGATGAGGCCGCCGCTCATCTTGGTCTCGACTGGAGCGCCTACGTCGAAACCGACCCGCGCTATTTCCGTCCCACCGAGGTCGACGCGCTGCGCGGCGACGCCTCCAAAGCACGCGCCTGCCTGGGATGGCGCCCGCGCGTCAGTTTTCGCGAGCTGGTTCACATGATGATCGATCACGATCTGGAAATCGCGCGTCAGGAGAAAATGTTGGTCGCGGCCGGCCACAATCTGATCCGGCAGGGCGCTTCGCACCGTTAACAGCCATGGATTTTTCGTCGCGAATTTTCGTCGCCGGGCATCGCGGGCTGGCCGGATCGGCTATTTGCCGGCGCCTGCGCACCGCTGGTTATAGCCGTCTGTTGCTTCGCGATCGCGCGCAGCTTGATCTGCGCGACGCCCGCGCCGTCAACGATTTTTTCGCCGCCGAAAAACCCGAGTACGTTTTTCTCGCCGCGGCGAAAGTGGGAGGGATTCTCGCCAACAGCACGCGGCCGGCCGAATTTCTTTACGATAATCTCGCCATGCAAACCAACGTCATCGAAGCCGCGCACGCGCACCGCGTTACCAAGCTTCAATTCCTGGGATCGTCCTGCATTTATCCGAAATTCGCGCCACAGCCGATTCGCGAAGACGCCTTGTTAACCGGGCCGCTGGAGCCGACCAACGAATGGTACGCCATCGCCAAAATCGCCGGGATCAAAATGGCGCAGGCGTATCGCGCCCAGTACGGATTCCGCGCCATCAGCCTGATGCCGACCAATCTCTATGGTCCCGGCGACAACTTCGACCTGGACACTTCGCACGTTTTACCGGCGCTGATCCGCAAATTTCACGAAGCGAAAATCGCCGGCGATCCACACGTGGTAATTTGGGGCACCGGCGCGCCGCGCCGCGAGTTTCTGCACGTCGACGATCTGGCCGATGCCGCGCTGTTTCTGATGCTCCACTACGACAGCGAGGCCATCGTGAACGTGGGCATGGGCGAAGACCTGACCATCCGGGAGTTGGCCGAAACGGTCGGTTCGATTGTCAGCTACAGCGGCCGTCTGGTGTTCGATCAATCGAAACCCGACGGCACGCCGCGCAAGCTGCT
>DATJNW010000157.1:0-19923 GCA_035507655.1 Bryobacteraceae bacterium
TTGTTTGTCGATGGAAATTCCGCGGCGGGAAACCATGCGCAGCGCGCCGTTTTCGATAGAGCAGAGCGCGCGCACGCCGTCCCATTTGATTTCGTAGAACCACTCATCGCTCGCCGGGGGCGTGCCGCGGCCGATTTCGGCAAGCATGGGCGCGATGTGGCGCGGCATCGGATCGCCGGAGGGTTCGGCATGCGTTTCGACGGCGGGAAGCTGTTGCGCGATTTCCTGCTGGGTGCGGCCGGTGAGCACGCTGCGCGCGTGATCTTCGGGGTCCCAGCCGGGTTGCGCGAAGGCGTCTTTTTTCTTAATCAGCAGCCACTCGTTTCCTTTTTCGCCGCGCTTGATTTTGGCCAGAACGAATTCGCCGTTGATTTTTTCGCCGTGAATCAGAAATTTGAAATCGCCGCGCGCGATTTGTTCCTCGGCGGTCGCGTCGCCCAAAATTTCATAAGTCCCGCGATCCCACAGCATGACGCTGCCGGCGCCGTAATTGCCTTTGGGGATGACGCCTTCGAATCCGCCGTAGTCGATGGGGTGGTCCTCAACCATCATGGCGAGCCGTTTTTCCGCTGGGTCGAGCGTCGGACCTTTGGGGACGGCCCAGGATTTGAGCGCGCCGCCGGATTCCAGGCGCAGGTCGTAATGGAGGCGCGTCGCGTGGTGGCGCTGAACGCAGTAGCGGAGCGCGGGCGCAGGCTCGGGTTGGGTGGAGGGCGCGGGTTCGGGGGTTTTGTCGAAATGGCGCTTCTGTTTGTACTTTTCTAAAGACACGCGAGAACTTCCTGCTACGAGCCAACGTATCGCACTTGCGCTCCCGATTTCACGTCGGTAGTCCTACGTCGCGGATCTGATACTCTTTCCAGGGGGGCGAGGGGAGCGCAGCTTTGGGCAACAATCCGCGAGTAGAACCGCGAGGTTCGCGATCGTGTTGATCGCGTACGGAGATGACAGCGCCGACGAAACGAGGAGTCGGGTTTTCGCCGCTGGCGCGGTCGTGGCGGGACAGGATGATTGGGACGTGTTCCTACCCCGGTGGCTGGAAAAGAATCCCAAGGAGAGACCGTTTCACGCGACAGATTGCGACTCGGACAGAGGCGATTTCAAGGCGAGGAAGCACGAGGAGAATAAGCGGCTGTACGCCGACAACGTCCGCCTTTTCGTTAACAGTCTACTGATTGGCGCTGCGGTCTCGGTCAGTATTAAGGATTACTGGGAAATATTCCCGTTCGCGCCAGACGACAAGTTGTGGCCGTACTACATCTGCTTCACCGGTGTACTGGCCTGCATTTGCAGAGTTGCGCAAGTGTTGATTCCACCGGAGGGGGTTAAGGTAATCTTCGATAAGGACCCGGCGAAGGAACTCGATACGGGGCGAATCTTTGATCTCATCGCCAAGCATCCCGACGGGCTTCCGGAGTGTCTTGCCGGCCGCGTAGGGTTCGGCGATCACCGTGAGGTCATCGGCCTTCAGGTTGCAGATCTTCTCGCCCGCGAATCAATGAAGGAGCTGGACAATGAGGTCCAGGGATCACCCCGATGGCCGCGTCAGTCGCTAATCGAATTACGACGATCAATGCGATTTGATACTGTTCAATGGAACAAGGCAAAACTTGAGGCACACGCGGCAATGGCCGAAAAGCTACATGGCGATCCCGCACGAGCCAGGGAGTTCCGTGAGTGGCTGAGCCGAAACGGCCTTCGGGATTCGATCCACGCGCGTTTACACTTTCTTGCCGAACGCGGACGATGAACCCGTGAAGCGAACGGCGCGGTGAGGGCGTGTCCTCCAAAAACGCAACAAAATCATCCCTAAACGTTTGGGGTATAGTGGCTTCATGGCGTCCACCGTTTGGAAGGGACATCTCACTTTCGGGCTGGTTTCGTTCCCGATTCGCTTGTATAGCGCCGCGCGGAGCGAGAGCATCAGCTTCAATCAGCTTCACAAGGCCGACAACTCGCGCATCAAGCAGGTGATCTATTGCGCGGCCGAAGATAAACCCATCCCGCGCAGCGAAATCGTCAAGGGATTCGAGTACGAAAAAGACCACTACGTCGTCATCGAGGATGAAGAGATCAAAAAAGTCGCGCCGGCGACGGCCAAGGTGATGGAGATCCTGGAATTCGTCAAGGCCGACCAGGTGGATCCGATTTATTTTGAAACTTCGTATTACATGGCTCCGGAAGAGGCCGGCGAAAAACCGTACGCGCTATTGTTCGATGCGCTCAAGAAAACGAGCTACGTCGGCGTGGCGAAAATCGCCATGCACAATCGCGAGCACATCGTGATTCTGCGGCCCGGGCAGAACGGCGTGCTGCTGCACACCATGTATTACACGCACGAGATCCGCAAAGTGGACGAATTCCGCACCGATCTGAGCCTGGTGAAGGAAAAAGAACTCGCGCTGGCGACCAGTCTGATCGAGGCGCTGGCGGCGGATTTCGAGCCGGCGAAATATCACGACGATTATCGCGACAATCTGCTGAAAATGATCGAGGCCAAGAAGCAGGGTCAGGAAGTGGTGGCGACGCCGGAGCCGCAGACGGCCAAGGTCGTGGATATTCTGGAAGCGCTGAAGAACAGCCTGGCGATGGCCAAGAAGCCGGCGGCGTCGGAGACCGCGGCCGAGCCGGCGGTGGTCGAAGAAAAGCCTCGGCGTCGCGCTCGCGGTTAGGTTTCGGCGAGCAGTCGTTTCACCGCGTCCAGGCACAGCACGGCGGCGTGTTTCGATGCGGGTTCCAGGCCTCCCAGCGCATCTTCGATTACGGCGTCGTTCAACGCGGCAAGCTCCGCGCGCGTTTTGCCGGTCATCCATTCGGTGAGCGCGGAAGATGCGGCGATCGATGCGGTGCAGCCGCGGGTCTGGAATCGCGCTTCAGCCACGCGGCCATCTTCAAAGCGCGCCCACAGGCGCAGCATATCGCCGCAGGCCGGATTCGATACGTCCACTTTAACCGCAGGCGGATCGAGCGTGCCGGCGTTGCGCGGATTCTGGAAATGATCGAGCAGACGTTCCGCGTGCATTCGTGCTTCAATTATCCCTGATGAACGTGGTGGCGGCGGTGATCGAGCGCGATGGCCGGGTGCTGATCTGCCAGCGCAAAGGCGGCCGGCACGCGCTCAAATGGGAGTTTCCGGGTGGAAAAGTCGAGCGCGGCGAAGAGGCTCGCGACGCGCTGGTGCGCGAGCTGCGCGAGGAGTTGGCGATTGAGGCTCGGGCGGGGGAAGAATTGCATCGCAGCGAGGTTCGCTACGGAAATGGTCCGCTGATCCGGCTGACATTTTTTCACGTCACCGATTTTTCGGGCGAGCCGGTGAATCTGCAATTCGAGCGGATCGAATGGGCCGAGCGGACCAAGCTCGCTGGGTATGATTTTCTCGAAGGCGACGTCGAGTTCGTGAAGCGGCTGGGCGAAACCGCCGGTTGAAAAACCACAGGCTGAAGCCTGTGAGGATTTTTCAGGTGCCGCATAATAAGCAATTGATCGAATTTACCTGCAATATTTGTGGCGCGGCGAATCGCTGCGCGCCGGAGGCGCTGACTCGGGAAGCGTCGACCTGCGCGGAGTGCGGATCGAATGTGCGCACGCGCAGTTTGATGCTGCTGCTGTCGCGCGAATTGTTCGGGACGGCGCTGACGCTGCCGGAATTTCCCCGGATCAAGAGCCTGCGCGGGCTGGGCATGACGGATTGGCCGGAATACGCGCGGCGGCTCGGCGAAAAATTCGATTACCGGAACACGTTTTATAATCGCGAGCCGCGGCTGGATATTACCGATGCTCCGGAGCACGAATCGGGGCAGTACGATTTTCTGATTTCGAGCGAAATTTTCGAGCACGTGATGCCGCCGGCTGGCAACGCTTTTCGCGGCGCGCACCGGATGTTGAAACCGGCGGGCGTGCTGATCCTGACAGTGCCTTATTCGATTGAAGCCACCATGCTGGAACATTATCCGGAGATTCACGAGTTCGGATTTGCGCAGGTGGGGGATGGCGTGGTGCTGGTGAATCGCACGCGGTCGGGCCAGATGCAGGTGTTCGAGCATCCGGTGTTTCATGGTCCGGGCCCGGGGAAGGCGCTGGAGATGCGCGAATTCACGGAAGCGGAGCTGAAACGCGCGCTGCTTGAGGCGGGATTTTCGGATGCGCGGATTTATGCGGAAAAATATCTCCCGTACGGGATCGCGTATTCGGAGAAATGGTCGCTGCCGGTGGTGGCGCGCAAGGGCGAGTTTGCGTTTTCACGCGAAGCGGCACGCGGCCTGATTGAAGAATGGCGCGATTATCGCAACCGGTTTGATGAGGAGATGAAGCGGATGGACCGGTCGGTCTGGTTCCGCATCGGCCGCCGGCTGGGCTTGATTTGAGCGATATCGCCGGTAATGGCGGGGGCCTACCATTTACAATTGGTGGTTGTGATGCGGCGTGCGGCGGCGGTGTTGATATTGGCCGGCGCGCTCTATGCCTGGCAGCGGCCGTTCCGGCAGTATCCCGGCGTCGAGTACGAAAATTTTCCGCTTCCGCCGGACTGGCAGCAGAAATCGGAATGGGTTTTCGCTCGATTGATGTATCCGCAGGTGCGCGGCCGCTTCCGCGGCTTCGGCGCTTACGGCGACGGCGACTGGACTCAAGGTTATTCCATCTGGACCCAGGATTATCCGCGCGCCGACCGGCATTTTTCCCAGGCCGTGCGCCGGCTGACGCGCATCTCCGTGCGCTCGGTGGAGCAGCCAGTGAACCTCGACGACGGCGACGACGTCTACAACTGGCCGTGGCTTTACGCGGTGCAGGCGGGACGCTGGAATCTGACCGATGCGCAGGCGGCCAAGCTCCGCGATTATCTGCTGCGCGGCGGATTTTTCTGGGCGGACGATTTCTGGGGTCCGGGCGACTGGGAAATTTTTATGGCAAGTATGCGGCGCGTCCTGCCTGATCGCCAATGGGTGGACCTGCCGGACGACGATCCCATTTTTCACTCTGTTTTCGATCTGGAACATCGCTACCAGGTTCCCGGCGCGCGTTATCTTTCGACCGGCGTGACCGAAAAATGCCAGGGCTGTCCGGCGCAATGGCGCGGCATTTACGACGATCGCGGCAGGGTGATGGTCGCGCTGACGCCCAACTCCGATATCGGCGATTCCTGGGAGTGGGCCGACGATCCCCGCTATGACGAAAAATTTTCGGCGCTGGGAATTCGCATTGGCGTGAATTACATCGTGTATGCGATGACGCACTGACTCCTTTATTCTTTTAGGATGCCCCGACGCCTGTCCTCGGAATTGATCGCGGAGTTTTTGGGAACCCTGGTGCTGATTTTATTCGGCGACGGGGTGGTGGCGATGGACGTTCTGTTCCACAAAGGCGGCTACGTCAACATCACGCTGGCCTGGGGACTGGCGGTAACCATGGGCGTGTACATCGCCGGGCGCATCAGCGGGGCGCATTTGAATCCGGCAGTGACCATCGCGCTGGCGGCGTTCCGCAAATTTCCCTGGCGCAGTGTGATTCCCTACGTTCTGGTGCAGACGGCGGGGGCGTTCGTGGCCGCCGCGATCGTCTATTGGAATTACCGGCCGCAGTTTCACGTGATCGATCCGGCGTTGGAGCATACCGCGGGAGTTTTCACCACTTTTCCGGCGTTTCCGGCGCAGCCGATGGCCGGATTGCTCGATCAGACCATCGGGACCGGGCTGCTCCTGTTGATGATTTTTGCCATCACGGACGAGCGCAATTCGCCGCCCGGCGCGAATATGGCTCCGCTGATGATCGGGTTGATCGTGGTGGTGATCGGGATGGCGTTCGGAGGGATGCACGGGTACGCGATTAATCCGGCTCGCGATTTCGGGCCGCGGTTGTTTACGGTGGCGGCGGGATTTAAGAATAATGGGCTTACCGACGGCGCAGCGGTGTTCTGGGTGCCGATCGTCGGGCCGATTCTCGGCGGACTGGTCGGGGCGGCGATTTACGATTGGATGATCCGCCCGCGGCTGCCTCTGAAGTGAGTGGCATAAGCCGCCAGGCTTGTGCTGCCACTGGCCGGCGAATCGACATCGGCGGAGCGCAAGCCGGGCGGCTTAGGCCACTCCAACATCGACAACCCGCAGCCTGACGTTCTGGCGTTACAGCCCGGATGGAACCTTTTGCTGGCGGATAATTGGCCTCGCGGAAACATTTTTAAGTGAGTGGCATAAGCCGCCAGGCTTGTGCTGCCAGCGGCCGGCGAATCGACATCGGCGGGAGCCGCAAGCCTGGCGGCTTAGGCCACCCAATCTGACGGCTGGCGGCTCGGTGTGGCGTTCGCGAAATCAGCGAGATGCAAGTTTTTCAGATTCCCGGGTTGCGTTCCGGCGTTACCGCCCGGATGGAACCTTTTGCTGGCGGATAAATGGTTGGGTTTTCTTTCATCGCGGAAACATTTTTAAAAGACGCGGCGTCCAATACTTTACCCGTGGAAGTACGTTTCGTGCTGTGCTGAGATCGGTGGCGAGCGGTTTGGGTGAAGGCGCTTGCGGCTGGCTCACGGCTTTGGCTATACTCCGCAAAGTACCAAACCTGATCAACTCAAGCGCCGGATGCCGGCCGATTCGTGGAGGTAGCTGAAGTGCTGCGATTCAAGAAGAGCACAATCGCGCTGGCGATGGCCGTATCGCTCGCTGCCTCTTTATTCGGGCAGGACAAAACAGAAAAGAAACGGGAGTGGAAGGATCGGGCGGAGTATGATCTGTACGAGTCGATCGTCAAAACGCAGGATCCCAACCAGTGGCTGACGGCGCTCAATAACTGGAAGCAGCAGTATCCGGAGAGCGATTACGCCGACGTGCGGCGGCAGCTTTATCTGGAAACGTATCGTGCGCTGAACAAACCCGGCGAGGCGTTTGTGGCCGCGCAGGACGTCTTAAAAGAGAATCCGGATAACCTGGTGGCGCTTTCCGCGATCGTCGGCTACATTTATGCGCTGGTTCCCGCGGGCACGCCGCTGACGCCCTCCCAGGATGCGGATCTGAGCATCGCCGGGCAGGCCGCGCAAACCATTCTCGACAACACCGACGCGATTTATTCCAAACAGAACCGGCCGGCGGCCATGACCGACGCGCAGGCCGAGTCAGCCAAGCCGGCGCTGCGCGCCTTTGCGCAGAAAACGCTCGGATATATCGCGCTGGAGCGCAAGGATTATCCCAAAGCGCAGAGCGAGTTGACCAGGGCGTTGCGCCTCGATCCCAGCCAGGGCCAGGTTTCCTTCTGGCTGGCGGAAGCGATTCTGGCGCAGAACAAAGAGCATCCGGACACGCAGGCGGTGGCGCTGTATGATTTCGCCCGCGCGGCCGCCTACAGCGGAACCGGCGCTTTGCCGGCGAACGACCGGCGGCAGGTGCAGGATTATTTGACCAAGGTTTATACCCAGTATCACGGGTCGGCCGACGGGCTGGATAAACTGATGGCGCAGGCCAGCACGCAGGCGCTGCCGCCCAACGGATTCACGATCAAGAGCAAGGCCGATCTCGATCGCGAAAAGATCGAGGCCGACGAAGCGGCGGCGCGCGCCAATCCCATGCTGGCGCTGTGGAAGAGCATCCGTCAGGAATTGATCAGCGACGGCGGCGCGGCCTATTTCGAAAATAATATGAAGGGCGCGGCGCTGCCCGGCGGGGTCAACGGCATTACGAAATTTGAGGGCAGGCTGATTTCGATGAAGCCGCCGGTGCGGCCCCGGGAACTGGTGCTGGCGATTGAGAATCCGAATACGCCGGACGTGACCGTGAAGCTGGAAGCGCCGCTGCCGGGTAAAATGGAGCCGGGCGCGGAAATCGGATTTGACGGAGTTGCGGATTCGTATACCAAAGATCCGTTCATGGTGACGTTCACCGTGGACCGGTCGCATATCGAAGGATGGACGGGCAAAAATGCGCCGGTTCATCGGGGAAGAAGCGCGGCTCTTCACTAAAGTGATCGAGTCGTGATACATTAACGTGTTTAGCGAGGTGCGTGTGGCGCAAATGAAAAAAACAATCAGAATAGCAGTCGCGTTTGCGGTTGTGGCCGCCCTGGGAATGGCACAGCAGGATAAGGCGGGCGATAAGCCGAAAGGTCCCGTCGCCAAGGACCAGCAGGAAGCCAACATGATCAACGCTGTGATCAAGGAGCCGGACCCCAACAAGCGGGTGACGGAGCTGGACGAATGGAAACAGAAATATCCGCAGACGCAGTTCGATTCGCAGCGCGACCTGCTGTACCTGGTCACCTACACGCAGCTTAAAAAGGGCCGCGAGGCGATCGACCAGGCCAAAGAGGTCCTCGCCAAGCACCCCGACGACTATATGGCCCTCGTGACGATCATGACGTTTGGCCCCACGATGAATGGCGGCAAGCCGTCGCAGGAGGATTTCGACACGACCATGGCCGCGGCGAATCACATGCTGAACGATGGCGACAAGGTCTTCGCCGACTCGAATCGTCCGGGAACAGTTTCCGCGGCGGAATGGCCGAAGGTCCGGCCCTATTGGGAGAAGACGTTGCCGAACGTAGAGGCGCAGATGTGGGTGAACCGCAAGGATAACGCGCAGGCCGAAGACCAGCTTGGCAAATTGCTGCAAAAATATCCCAACGACGCGGTGATCGATCAAATGATGGGCGGGGCACTTCTGGCGCAGCAAAAAGACCATCCGGAAAAAGCGCCCGTCGCGCTGTTCTATTATGCCCGCGCAGCCTGCTACGACGGAGATGGCGCGCTTCCGGCCGCGACGCGCAACGGCTTGAAAAGCGGATTTTTGACACGCGCTTATAACACCTATCACGGCTCGGCTGACGGGCTCGACCAATTGTGCCAGACCGCCAAAGCCAACCCGGCGCCGCCGTCCGATTTTAAAATCCTGAGCGTCGCCGATATCGCCGCGGCGCAAAATGCAGCGGAGCAGGCCGCGCTGAAGGCCAACCCGGCGATGGTGCTGTGGAAGAACATCAAAACCCAACTGACCGGCGCCAGTCCCGACCAGTTCTGGAGCAGTGCGAACGGCGCAGGTCTGCCAGGCAAAGACCCGGACGATCAGACTAAGGACTTGATGTGGACCGGCAAGATCGTTTCGATGAAGCCGGCAATCGGTCCAAAGGAACTGGTGATGGCCGTCGAAAATCCGGCCGGAGATGTTACGTTAGAACTGCTCGAGCCGCTCAAGGGCAAGATGGAGGTCGGCAGCGAGCTGCAATTTTCCGGCCAGGCGAAGGCATATAACAAAGATCCGTACATGTTGACCATGGAGACCGACGTGGACCACATCGTCGGCTGGAAACCGGAAGTGGTCCATCACCGGCCCACGGGCAAGAAGAAATCCCAATAGCCAGCCGTGGCGCACGCACTCGTGCGTGCCGTGTCGATACTCGTATCGACACCTCCTCTTGTTAGAGCAATGCGCCGCTGCGCGCGGAAGTGCGGCGCACGTAGCCCGCAGGCGGCAAGAAACGCTACGAATCCGGCGCGCCCGGCCTGTTTCCTTCATCGACCCTGCCCTAACCACGGCAGGCGTGTCTCACTGGGCTGACCCTGGAAACTCGCCAGTAGAACTCTCCTTGTTGCGAAAGCATACTTGCCGACAGGAGGCTTCCAGTTGAGATCTATCACCTCAGGGTTGGCGGCAACTTTCTTCCTGGCGATAGCCGGCGCCACGCCAATCACTTTGACGTTTTCCGGCACCGCGAGCGGATCGGTGAATGGAACATCGTTTAGCAACGATGCGTTCTCGATTAATTTCTTTTCGGACACCACCGACGTCTGCCAGATCGGGAACATGGTTTACTCGAGCTGCCCGCAGACGGGAGATGTTGGCGATTGGACCACGCCGAACCCTACCGACAATTCGTTCACGCTCGGGTCTTTCGCGACCTCGACCGACCCGGGAGAGCTGGACGGGCTGAGCGCCTTGATCGGAGCCGCCGTATTCCTGAATACGACTACCAACAATGTCGGGATCTGGTTCTTCAATACGTCGGACTGGCTGACGACCGCGTCCGGCCAATATACCAGCGGTTATGGGCTGGTCAACAATCTTTCCGTAAGCGATGTTCAGTCGTATGGGAACGTGCAGCTCGGTTCTGTGGCGATGAATTCGACGGTCGGCGCGATCGACTTCAGCAGTGTTTCCGGCGTCAGCTTCACGGAGGCGCTGGGAACGCCGTCCAGCCCAACACCCTCAACGCCACTGCCAACGCCAACGCCGACAGTGATTCCGAGCGCCGCCACCGCTCCGGAGCCGTCCACGCTGACCCTGCTCGCGATCGGGATTCTTGGCCTGACATTGGGCAAATTGCGGCGCCCGGCGCAAAGATCTTAGCCCGAGACCTGATCTTCTAACAGGCACCCTGCTAACGTGCTGAAAAAGGGGACAGACCGCTCTGTCCCCGCCTGTAAGTTATTCATGCCGCCTACGACCATGGCCGTGGACAGAGCAGTCTGTCCCCTTTTTCAGTGGGCGGTTCAAGGGATCGCTCCTTCGTTAGCGGTTTGCGCCGAGCGGCAAGGGAGCGCTTTCTCTTTTACATCTTGTAGCGGCCGAAGTCCTCGTCGTTCAGGTTTTCGAGCACCCGGCGCAATTCTTCATTGCTGCCGGCTTCGGCGACCGCGGCCACCGTTTTCGAGGATTTGAGCACCGTTTCGGCGACGTAGATGGGGCAATCCAGGCGCAGGGCGATGGCCAGCGCGTCGCTGGGGCGGGAATCCACCGAGATCAGCTCGCCGTTGCGCTCCAGCCAGATCACCGCGTAGAAGGTATCTTCGCGCAGATCGCTGACCACCACCTTCTTCACCCCGGCTTCCAGGCCGAACAGCAAATTGCGGATCAGGTCGTGCGTCATGGGCCGCGGCGTCGCCACCTTTTCGATTTCAAGCGCGATGGCGTTCGCTTCGTAAATGCCGACCCAGATGGGCAGAATCGCGGTGCCGTTCACGTCCTTGAGCACCACGATCGGCATGTTGGTCACCGGGTCCATCAAAAGCCCTCGGATCTTCATTTCGACTTCCATTTGAAATCCTTCCTTTCGCCCGGTTTTAGCTTAGTGTACACTTTCTCCGGCAAGAGAATTGGGACCGGCGCGAGTCACGCGAACAGGCACGTAGGTCCCAAGCAAATGATCGTCCGCGCCGCCGGACGGCCGCAAAAAATTCAGCGTCTTATTTTGCGACGTGCGGCCAATCCATTGGCCGGTGGCCTTGTTGAATCCCTCCACCAGGCACTCCTCAATCTGGCCGAGATATGTGGCATTTCGCCGCACCTGGATGGCGCGTTGACGCTCCTGAAGGATGGTCAGACGGCGGCCTTTTTCGTCCTCCGCAATCTGATCGCCCAGCGCCAGCGCGGGCGTGTTCGGCCGGCGTGAATATTTGAAGCTGAAAATGGAGTCGTACTCGACTTCCTCGATCAGCGCGAGCGTGGCTTCGAAATCGGCCTCGGTTTCGCCGGGAAAACCGACGATGATATCGGTGGTGATGGCGATCGGCCGGCGCGCGCGCTTCATCCATTCGATCCGCCGCAGATAATCGTCGCGCGTGTATAAACGTTGCATCGCTTCGAGCACGCGCGTCGATCCGGATTGCACCGGCAGATGCACATGATTGCACAACGCCGGATTTTCGTCGATGGCGTCGACGATTTCACGAACGAAATCGCGCGGGTGCGAGGTCGTGAACCGGACGCGGCGAATCCCCGGCGTGCGGCCGACGTTGGCAAGCAGCGTGGCGAAATCCCATCCGGCGGCCGAGGGGTCGCGGTAACTGTTCACGTTCTGCCCGAGAAGCTGAATTTCGGTATAGCCGGCTTCCGCCAGCGTGCGCGCTTCCGCGAGCACCGAGGCGCTGGTGCGGCTGCGCTCCGGTCCGCGCGTGAACGGCACCACGCAATAGGCGCAGGATTTGTCGCAGCCTTCGATAATGGTGATGTAGGCGCGATGCGGATTGTCGCGGCGGGTGAGCGGGGTGTCGAAGGTATCTTCCGTATCCAGGCTCAGCCCGGTGACGCGCCGGTTTCCCGTCTCCAGTTGCACCAGTAATTCTGGCAGCTTGTTGTAGCTGGCCGATCCGCACACCAGACTGACGTGCGGCGCCTTCTCGAAAATTTTTTCGCCTTCCTGCTGCGCCACGCATCCGAGCACGGCAAACATTTTACCGCGTCCATGTTTGTTCTGCTGGTGCTCTTTTTTAAACTGCTGGAGCCGGGAAAAAACCTTCTGCTCGGCCTTGTCGCGGATGCTGCACGTGTTGTAGAAAACCAGCTCCGCTTCTTCCGGCGTGGAGACCTGCGAATATCCCTGCGCGATCAGCGTGCCGATGACCTTTTCCGAATCGTGGACGTTCATCTGGCAGCCGAAGGTCTCGATATAGAACGTCTTCACCATCCTCATTGTAGCGTGCGTTTCCGCGGCGTAAAGCCGGTGGCCAACGCGCTGGTAGTGTTTGCAACGCGCCCCCCGCCATGACTGGCGGGGCCATAGCGCGCGTTACAGCCCCGCCAGTAATGGCGGGGGCTCTCCCATTTTTAGCGGTCAACGCAGATTTCAGACACTACCAACGCGCTTGGTGACCGTCGCGCGCCAGCCGCTCGCCCGTGAGCTGACGATGAGCGCAGTGGCATAAGCCGCCAGGCTTGTGCCCGGACGAGAACGACCCTTTTTTCCCCGAACAGCACAAGCCTGGCGGCTTATGCCACAGGAGCGGGGAACACCAATGGCTCGGGACGCTAGCGCGCCTGCGAGCGCAATTCCAGAATCAAGCCCATCACCAGACGTTCGATCTCCGCGGCGACGGCGCGATAGATTTCTTCTTTCTGCCCGACCGGGTCGGGTACCGGCCAGTCCACGATCCGCGCCGAATCGTGCCCCAGTTTCGCCCCGCTCATGTTCACCAGCAGATCGAACGGCTCGCGCGCAGCCACTTCCAGGCTTTTGGGAAATTGCCCGTCGACGCGTACGTTTTTTTCGCCGAGCACCTGGCGCGTCAACGGCATGATGATCGTCGCCGGCGCGATTCCCGCGCTCCGCGCCTCCATCACGTCAGAGCCGTAGGCGCGCGCGAACGCCTCCGCCATCTGGCTGCGGCAGGAATTTCCCACGCACACGAACAACACCCGCTGCTTCGCCGCCGCGGGCGCGCTTCGCGGACGCGGCAGTGAATCCCGCCCGCCGAGCTTCGGCCGTCCGCCCCTTACGCCGCCGCCATTTGACCCTGCTTGTACCAATCGAGCGTCCTTTTTAGCCCTTCTTCGATGGTGAAGCGCGGCGCATGACCCAGTTCCGCCACCGCAGCCGTCGTATCGGCCATCGAGTGGCGAACATCGCCGGCGCGCGGCGGACCGTACTTCGCCGGCAGCTTCACGCCCTCCATTTTCTGAAGCAGCTCCCAGATGAAATTCAAAGTGAAGCGGCCCCCGTTTCCCGCGTTGTACATTTTCCCGGCCGCGTTCGGCGCGCCGGCCGCCTTCCTGCACAGCTCCGCGACATCTTCGACGAAGGTGAAGTCGCGCGACTGCTCGCCGTCGCCGAAAATGGTCGGCGAGGTTCGCGCGATCAGGTGCTTCATGAACAGCGAAAGCACCCCGGAATAGGGGCTCGACGGGTCCTGCCGCGGGCCGTACACGTTGAAAAATCGCAGCGCCACGGTTTGCAGTCCGAAACACGAATAAAAAACCGACGCGTAATATTCGCCCACCACTTTCTGCACGGCGTAGGGCGATAGCGGACGCGGCAGCATCGTTTCCACTTTCGGCAGTGTCTCGCTATCGCCATAGCCCGAAGACGAAGCCGCGTAGACCACGCGCCGGACCCGCGCTTCGGCCGCCGCGCGCAGCACATTGAAGGTGCCGTCGATGTTCACTTCGTGCGACGGAACCGGATCGTCGATGGACCGCGGCACCGACGGAATCGCCGCCAGGTGATACACCACGTCCGCGCCGGCGATCAGGCGCGCCATCGCCTGCGCGTTGCGGATATCGGCGTTATGAAATTCGATCCGGTCGCGAACCTCCGCCAGATTCTCTTCATAGCCGGTGAGCAGATTGTCGATGACGGAAACGGTTGCGTCTTCTTCGATCAAATGGCGCACCAGCGCCGAGCCGATAAACCCGGCTCCTCCGGTTACGACGATTCTCTTCATGCTTTTTTCAGTTTCTCACGGCTTGCGCGCGATCACGACCAGGGAAAGTCCGCGCCACGGCAGGAGTACGTCCATGCGCCGCCACACCCAGACCGTCTTATCGAACAACTTCAGCGCCGGCTTGCCGATTTTCTTCCGCCGCAAAATTTTACCGTTAACCCACCACGCCAGCGCGCCGATCTTGTTCAGTTGCCGCTCGCCTTCGACGCGAAAGCCGGCCGCGGCCACCATCTGCTCGATCTCCGCGCGCGAAAAACGGTGCAGATGACCCAGCGCGCGGTCCAGCGACCCGAACAGCCTCGGCCCCTGCGGCACCAGAACGATCAAATTGCCGCCGGGCTTGACGCAGCGCCCCAACGATTCGAGAACCGCCTGAGGATGGCGCGTCGATTCGAGCACGTTCACGCACAGCGCGGTATCGAACTGCTCCGTCCAGCGCGCGTAATCGAGCGGCTCTTCCGGATCGAGGCGGCACACCGATACGTTCGGCGTCCGTAAAAAACGGTTGCGCAGCGCGTGCAGATACAGCGGATCCTTTTCCGCCGCCACGTAGCTCACCTTGCGCGCCATCAGCCGCCCGGTGAGATTGCCGAGCCCCGCGCCGATTTCGAGCACGGTATCGCCCAGTTGCGGGCGCAGCACGCGCGTCATCCAGCTCAGATATTGCGGCGTGCCGGTTAAATTGTTGAGCAATCCGCGGCCGTAGGTGGTGACATACAAATCGTCCACCAGCCAGAAATATAGAATCACCCCGAGCGCTTTCAGCCCGTCCTTCCAGCCGATTTTTTTTCCCTCTTCGTAGGTGCGGCCGTGATAGCTGATCGGCACCTCGTACACGCGCAGCTTGCGCTTGGAGGTTTTCATGGTGATTTCCGGCTCGAATCCGAAGCGATTCGAGCGGACCGGAATACTCTTGAGCAGATCGGTGCGAAAAATCTTGTAGCAGGTCTCCATGTCGGTGACGTTCAGGTTGCTGAACATGTTGGAGACCAGCGTCAGGTACTTGTTGATCATCGAATGCCAGAACGGCAGAACCCGCGTCTGCTCGCCGGCCAGATAGCGCGAGCCGAACACCGCGTCGGCGTGGCCGTCGAGCAGCGGACGCAGCAGCTTGCAGTATTCCGACGGATCGTATTCGAGATCGGCGTCCTGCACCAGGCAGAAATCGCCGCTGGCTTTTTCGATGGCCGTGCGCACCGCCGCGCCCTTGCCTTGATTCACCGGATGACGGATCAACCGGATGCGCGGCTCGCTTGCCGCCAGCCGTTCGAGAATTTCCGAAGTGCCGTCGGTCGAGCAGTCGTCGACGATCACCAGCTCCCGCTCCATGTTTTCCGGCAACTCCGCGGCGAGCACCAGCGCCAGGCTTTTTTCCACCACCGTGCGCTCGTTATACACCGGGATCAGGATCGACAACAGCATCGGAAGAGTGTTGAAAAAGGGGACAGACCGCTCTGTCCCCCGTGCGCGGCAGCGCAAAGCAGCAATTTCGACCAGGGACAGAGTAGTCTGTCCCCTTTTTCAACAACCTTGTAATCCCTCAGTATAATTGGGAATGGCCTCTCAACCGCAAATGACCAATACCGTTGTGCTTGAAACCAATGTTCCCGGCCTGAAGCTACGCGGCCGCGGGAAAGTTCGCGACATTTATGAAGACGGCGATCGCCTGTTGATCGTCGCCACCGATCGCATCTCCGCCTTCGACTATATTCTGGCCACCGGCATCCCCGACAAGGGCCGCGTGCTGACCCAGATGACGCTGTTCTGGCTCGATTTTCTGCGCGACACGGTGCCCAATCATTTTCTGTCGAGCGCTGTGCCCGCGGGGCTCGAAGGCCGCTCGATGTGGGTGAAGCGCTGCGACATGATTGAACTCGAATGCGTCGCGCGCGGCTACATTTCCGGCTCCGGATGGAAGGATTACCAGCGCACCGGCGCCATCTGCGGCATTCCGCTGCCCAAGGGCCTGCGCGAGAGCGACCAGTTGCCGGAACCGATTTTCACTCCCGCGACTAAGGCGCAGACCGGTCACGACGAAAACATTTCCTTCGAGACCGCCGCGTCGCTGGTCGGCGCGGAGCTGGCCGCGAAGCTCCGCGATCTGACGCTTTCGATTTACAAAAAAGCCGCCGATTATGCGCGCACGCGCGGAATCATTATCGCGGATACAAAATTCGAGTTCGGCATCCTGAACGGCCAGATCACGCTCGCCGATGAGGTGCTGACGCCGGATTCGTCGCGTTTCTGGCCGCTTTCGACGTACCAGCCGGGCGGCGCGCAGCCGTCCTACGACAAGCAGTACGTGCGCGATTATCTCGAATCGATCCACTGGAACAAGCAGCCGCCGGCGCCCGCGCTTCCCGATGACGTGGCGCGGCGCACCAGCGAAAAATACCGGGAAGCCTATCGCGAGCTGACCGGCAAAACCCTGTGAACCTGCTCGATATTCTGCTGGCGATCATCGTTTTGTGTTCCCTGGTCACCGGATGGGTCGCCGGTTTTGCGCGCGTCGGCATCGGATTTCTGGCCGCGGTCAGTGGAATCCTGTTCGGCTTCTGGTTCTACGGCCTGCCCGCGGCCTGGCTTCATCAGTACATTAAAAACGAAACACTGGCGAATTTACTGGGATTTTTCACCGTATTTTTCGCATTTCTTTTTGTCGGCGCGCTGCTCGGCAAATTGCTTTCGAAATTATTCAAATGGACCGGCCTTTCCTGGCTGGACCGTTTCATGGGCGGCGCCTTCGGCGCGGTCCGCGGCGCGCTCATCGCTGTCGCGTTCGTAGCCGTGCTGCTGGCCTTCACGCCGCGCCCCGCGCCCGACTGGATGGTCGGTTCGCGAATGCTGCCCTACGCCATCCAGGCCTCGAACGTCTGCGCCGCGCTCGCGCCGAATCAATTAAAGAACGATTTTCGGGAAAGCATGCACGATATTCAGAAAATGTGGGATGACCAATTGAAAAAAAAGAAACGGAAATCGGATTTGAAGGAAATCCAGAGTTAACCATTTTTGGTGGGGCAGGCCCCCGGCCTGCCGCGGCCTCGCAGGCCGCCTGAGATCGCCTTCAAATTTCGTCTCTTACGATTGACCGCCGTTCCCGCCCCTTATGACCAGCGACCTTCTCATCTTCGACCTCGACGGCACGCTCATCGATTCCAAACGCGACCTGGCCGATTCGGTCAACGCCACGCGCGTGTGGGCCGGTCTCACTCCTTTGGCTGATGAAATTGTTTCTTCTTACGTCGGCAACGGCGCGCCGATGTTAATCAAGCGTTCGTTTCCCGGGGCAAGCGAATCCGATCTGGCGCGCTACCTCGATTATTTTCTCGCTTATTACCGCGAGCACATGCTCGACGCGACGGTCCTTTATCCCGGCGTGCGCGAAGCGCTCGACCGTCTTCACTCGGCCGAAATCCCGCTGGCTGTGCTCACCAATAAACCTGTAAAATTCAGCGTGCGCCTGATCGAAGGACTCGGCCTGACCTCGCATTTTTTCCGCGTCTACGGCGGCAACAGTTTTGAAGAGAAAAAGCCGCACCCGATCGGCATCAATTTATTGGTCGAAGAATCCGGCGCCGACCGCGCGCGAACCTTCATGGTCGGCGACAGCGCAGTAGACATCCGCACCGCCCGCAACGCCGGCGTTCGTGCTTGCGGCGTAAGCTGGGGATTTCAGCCGCAAACTTTCGCCGAAGCCCCGCCGGATTTTATCGTTGATGACCTGCGCTCCCTAGCCGATCGTGTGTTGGGCAACGCCGGCGGAGTTGCATAGCCACGCCTCTTGGTAGTGCCTGAAATCTGGGTTGATTCGGGACGCGCCCCCCGCCATGACTGGCGGGGCGATAACGGGTTACAGCCCCGCCAGTCATGGCGGGGGCTCTCCATGCTTCAGGATCAACGCAGATTTCAGGCACTACCTGCCTCTTGACATTCTTGTCGGCCGCCGGCTATTATGCGAACGTGAGACGCGGTCGTTCTGAACGTCTCACGGTCTCGGTTACCGCCAAGGTGTAATTCCTTCCGAGCTTGAACAAACTTCAAAATCTAAATTCTGAAAGGCAAGTGCGAGGCGTATTCCGCCTTCACCTGAGAAACGAATCTGAAATTGCAAAATGGAACCGATTCCCAACCCCACACAAAGGAAAACAAATTGACCCCCCCAAAGCCCATCCAGGCGATTCTCGACGCACTCGCGTCACAGCAGCGGCAGGGTGAGACCTCGCTGATCGTCAAGCTCGAACCCGACCTCATCCCGGCCGCGATGGACGCTCTCCGAGGCTATAGGAAGATGTTCGCTCCCGTCATTCCCGGACTGACCGATACATCGCCGATTTACGCAGCTTACGAACGGATGCGACAGGCCGATGCGGCCAGGCACACCATTTTGCTGTTGGTCGAGTGCCAGTCGATGCAGGAGTTCAACGACGCTATCGGCCGGATGCCGATGCGACATTCTTCTGAGTGGCGCTCTTTTTCAACGGAAGGCCCCGTCGGTCCTCGTTCATCCCCGAAAAGGGGTCAGACTGAACTTACCCCTTTTCAGAAACCGAAAAAGGTGCCAGTCCGCTCTGACCCCTTTTTCGACAAATGGAGAACGCTGCGGAAGTGGTGTATTCATCGTGTTGCGGTGCACTTTTCGCCGTCCAACTCGGGCGCTCGAGGGCGCTTTGGGGCGGTGTCGCCGATACACGTGACCGCGCCTGTACCGGCTGCTCTAACCCCGCGCCAGATCGTTTTTGGGCCATCTTCTTGGTTAAGAGGCGGGTTAAGAGGCGGATCGGACATTCTGAAAAAGGGGACGGAGCGCTCTGACCCGTTTCTAGCATTCGAAAAAGGGTAAGTTCAGGCTGACCCGTTTTCCGCGCATCGGATCGAGATGCGCGGCGACTCTATGCGAAAGAATCGGGGGAAGCCAAACACCTAGGCTTCCTTTCAGCGATCGTTCCCGATTCTCACCTCGAAGCGCTCAAGAGGCTTGCCGTCGTTGTTGACCGGGACAAGGGTTTTGCCACGAATTTCTCGATGGTCACCAAAAAGGTAGATCCAGGCGAGATTGGGATGACCCGGGTAAAGATGCACTTGTGAGGGGCGCAATTCAGGTGCGGTCGCTGCTCGGCCTTCTCCGTCCAGACGGTAGTTGCCAAAGGCGATCAGATTGCCATCAGTGTCCCACGCTCGGCAAACGTTGACATCCTTCGTTCGGTCTATCGAGCAGTCGAACCAAGCAGCACTCTTAAATGTGTCAACATAGCGCGCACGCTTGGGAACGCTGGTGGGGCGCGCCAGAGGCTGCCAGAAACCGAGGCTCACACCGATCAAGTACACCGGGCGCAGCGAAGCAATCAAAACCACTCCGCCGAAAATAAAAACGATGCGCTTGATCACCGCCGGCCTCTGTTGGACAGAATAACGCGTCTTTGGCGTGCCGCACGGTTTGTGGGGCGGGGGCGAAATCTACACCCCAGAGTTAATCATGACTTTCAGCGGAGCGCTTCTCGCGCTCCGGGCCACTGTGTGCTGAGGCGGGGCAAGGCCTGCCGCCCTTCCCTGCGCCCCTTTGCCCGCCAAACGCATCGTTCCTGCGCTCCGCTCCGGATTTGGCCTTGACGAATCCGATCACTTCTTTCACAATCAGAGAACCAGCGTCGCTTTGCCCCGACAGGCGTGGGCAAGAGCTTCGTGGCATGTGCCCTGGCGCAGAAGGCTTGTCGCGATGGCTACTCGGCGCTCTACACCCGCGCCCAGTCGTTGTTCCGGGATCTTGCGATGGCGCGGGCCGACGGAAGTTTGCGCAA